>JAJFKJ010000028.1 GCA_021773275.1 Gammaproteobacteria bacterium | reverse complement strand
CTTGAACTCGCCAGAACCCATCTTCTCACTCATCACACGTGTAATCGCCGCCGTTAGCGTCGTCTTGCCATGATCTACGTGCCCAATAGTACCCACATTCACGTGTGGCTTGCTACGCTCAAAAGTCGCTTTAGACATGTTCTCTCTCCTCTAAACTTAATCTCTACAAAACCTGAGCCCTGAGGCTCGCTACGCTCGTACCGCTCTGTTACCTTCGCGGCTCTACGAATACTATACTTTTACGCTACACGGCTTTCGATCACTTTTTCAGCGACGCTGGCAGGTGCTTCTTTATACATGGCAAATTCCATAGAATAAGTCGCACGACCCTGGCTCATTGAGCGTAAATCTGTTGCATATCCAAACATTTCTGACAATGGCACTTCGGCTTGGATAGCGCGGCCTGTCGGCCCCTCTTCCATACCTTGTACAATACCGCGTCTGCGGTTCAAGTCACCCATTACATCACCGAGGTAATCCTCAGGGGTGGTTACTTCCACCTTCATAATGGGCTCCAACAATACTGGCTTCGCCTTTTTAGCGCCTTCTTTGAAGCACTGCGACCCTGCTATTTTAAAGGCCATCTCGCTGGAGTCAACGTCATGGTAGGACCCATCATACAGGGTTACTTTAATATCTACAACTGGATAACCGGCAATAACGCCATTTTCCATCTGTTCTTGGACGCCTTTATCGACTGCAGGAACGTACTCCTTCGGAATGACACCACCAACAATCTTATTAACAAATTCATAGCCCACACCCGGCTCTTGAGGCTCGATTTTAAGCCATACATGACCAAACTGCCCACGACCACCAGATTGACGTACAAACTTGCCTTCTTGCTCAATTGCCTGGCGAATAGTCTCACGGTAAGCCACCTGCGGGCTACCTACGTTTGCTTCGACGCTAAATTCACGTTTCATGCGGTCAACAATAATCTCTAGATGTAGCTCACCCATACCTGAAATGATGGTCTGGCCTGATTCTTCATCAGTATGCACACGGAATGAAGGATCTTCCTGCGCCAATTTGCTCAGTGCAATACCCATCTTTTCTTGGTCAGCCTTAGTTTTAGGCTCAACGGCAACAGAAATCACTGGCTCTGGGAATTCCATACGCTCTAGCGTAATGCGCTTATCGGGATCACAAATGGTGTCGCCTGTCGTGGTATATTTCAAGCCGACAGCGGCGCCAATATCACCCGCGCGAATTTCTTTGATCTCTTCGCGTGAGTTTGCATGCATCTGTAAAATACGGCCGACACGTTCTTTCTTTTTCTTAATCGGGTTAAATACGCTGTCACCACTTTTCAAAACGCCGGAATAAACACGGAAAAACGTTAAAGAACCGACATAGGGGTCAGTGGCAATTTTAAAACCTAATGCAGCAAATGGCTCATCATCACCTGTACCGCGCGTGTCATCATCACCATCTTCGTTCTCACCTTTGATAGGCGGCACATCAGTCGGTGCTGGCATATAATCAATGATGCCATCAAGCATAGCTTGCACGCCTTTATTCTTAAAGGCACTACCACAGAATACAGGCACAATTTGATTCGCTAATGTTTGCAGGCGAATACCTAGTTTCAAATCTTCGATAGAAAGATCACCTTCTTCCAGGTATTTATTCATTAAATCTTCGTTGGCTTCTGCTGCAGTTTCCACTAATTTTTCATGGTACTCATCTGCCTGGGCCTTAAGCGCTTCTGGAATATCTCTATATTCAAACTTCATGCCCATGTTTTCTTCTTCCCAGTACACGGCTTGCATGCGCACTAAGTCGATTACGCCTTCGAAGTGCTCTTCAGCACCAATAGCCAATTGCACAGGCACAGGATTAGCACCTAAACGGTCTTTAATTAGACCAACAACACGTAAGAAGTCCGCGCCTTGGCGATCCATCTTGTTAACAAATGCCATACGTGGCACTTTGTATTTATTTGCTTGGCGCCAGACAGTTTCAGATTGCGGCTCAACACCACCTACTGCACAAAATACTGCACATGCGCCATCGAGTACACGCAATGAACGCTCTACTTCAATAGTAAAATCTACGTGCCCAGGTGTATCAATGATATTAATACGGTGTTGGTCGTAGCTGCTATCCATGCCTTTCCAGAAACAGGTTGTAGCAGCTGAAGTAATCGTAATACCACGCTCTTGCTCTTGCTCCATCCAGTCCATGACTGCAGCACCTTCGTGCACTTCGCCAATTTTGTGAGACACACCCGTGTAATACAAAATACGTTCTGTTGTAGTTGTTTTACCCGCATCAATATGAGCCATGATGCCAATGTTGCGGTAACGTTCGATGGGTGTAATACGTGCCATTTTTCAAAAACCTCTTTATGCAAAGTGTGCAAATGCTTGGTTAGCATCTGCCATTTTCTTGGTATCAATACATTTTTTCACAGCTTCGCCGCGGCCTTCTATCGCCTCGAGCATTTCCCCACACAGCTTATTAGCCATGCCGTGCTCTGAACGCTTAGCTGCTGCTGCTTTTAACCAGCGCATTGCTAAGGTAATTTGACGATCTGATTTTACTTCCACAGGTATTTGATACGTTGCTCCACCTACTCGGCGTGAACGAACCTCTACATATGGTTTAACTTTATCTATTACTTTTTCAAACAATTCGACAGGCTGCAAGTTTGCTTTTTCAGCAGCTTTCTCAATGGCACCATAAACGATGCTGCGCGCCAATGATTTCTTGCCGCGTTCCATAATTTGATTTACAAATTTAGCCACCAACATACTTTGGTATTTAACATCTGGCTCAATTTGGCGTTTTTTCGTTACTCGTCTTCTAGACATGGCTTACTCTCTTACTCTTTATCTTTAGGACGATCAGTACCGTATTTAGAACGGCCCTGCTGCCTATTATTAACACCGCTGGTATCTAATGTACCGCGGATGACATGATAACGCACACCTGGTAGATCTTTCACACGACCACCACGAATCAGCACAACCGAGTGCTCTTGGAGGTTATGACCTTCACCTGGAATATACGCGGTAACTTCCATACCGTTGCTCAGTATCACACGAGCTACTTTCCGGAGTGCCGAGTTCGGCTTCTTCGGTGTAACCGTGTATACACGCGTACAAACACCACGCTTCTGCGGGCATTTCATCATTGCTGGGGTATCCGTTTTCTTACGGCGTTTTTTACGACCCTTCGTTTTACTTAATAACTGTTGTATCGTTGGCATATGTAATCACTCTACAAATCAATAACTTATGTTGCTACAAAATAAGCGCTCTAATATGGCTTTTTTCCATACATAAGAGCGCAATTCTATCGACCTTGACCCCAAAGGTCAAGGCCTAATTAAGCAGAGGCTTCATCAGATGAATTCAATGCTTCACTCAAGGCTGACGCGACGTCCTCAGCTGTAATTTCTGTCTCGACTGGTGCCTGTTCAAGCTTTTGCTCTGCCTTACGTCGTGCTGTGTGGTGCGCTAAGCCTGTTCCTGCTGGAATCAAACGTCCAACAATCACATTCTCTTTCAGGCCACGTAGCGCATCTCGCTTACCAGAAACCGAAGCCTCTGTAAGCACGCGAGTCGTTTCAATAAACGAAGCAGCTGAGATAAACGATTCTGTCGCCAAAGATGCTTTGGTAATACCCAATAGCATTGGCTCATAAGTCGCTGGCAGTTTGCCATCTTTTTCTAGGCGTTCATTTTCTTCACGCAGCTTCATGCTCTCAAGTTGCTCGCCCTCTAGGAATGTCGAATCACCCGGGTTAAGCACCATTACTTTCCTTAACATTTGACGTAAAATAGTTTCAATGTGTTTATCGTTAATCTTTACACCTTGCAGGCGATAAACATCTTGCACTTCGTTGACGATATAATTGGCAAGCTCATTAATCCCTTGCAAGCGCAAAATATCATGCGGGTTAGGCGCGCCATCAGCTACAACCTCACCTCTTTCGACATGCTCACCTTCAAACACTGTAACATGGCGCCATTTCGGAATTAACTCTTCATGGTTGTTACCTTCACTGTCCGTCAGTACTAAGCGGCGCTTGCCTTTGGTTTCTTTACCAAAGCTCACCATACCTGAAACTTCCGCCAAAATTGAAGGATCTTTCGGTTTTCTTGCTTCAAATAAGTCGGCTACCCGTGGCAAACCACCCGTGATATCACGTGTTTTAGATGATTCTTGCGGAATACGTGCGATGACATCACCAATATTTACAGGCGCGTTATCTTCTAAGGTAACAATTGCACCTGTAGGTAAGAAGTATTGTGCAGGAACATTTGAGTTCCCAAGCAATACATCATCACCATTTTCATCCACTAATTTCACCATTGGGCGTAATTCTTTACCACCAGCACCACGTTGTTTTGAATCGGTAACAACGATGTTACTTAAACCAGTAACCTCATCTGTTTGACGATTAATGGTAATACCATCTTGCAAGTCAACAAATTGAAGTTTACCTGTCATTTCACAAATGATTGGATGAGTATGTGGGTCCCAGTTCGCAATAACCTGGCCTGATTCCACCTTGCCGCCATCTTGTATACTAAGCTCAGCACCGTACGGAATTTTATAACGTTCACGCTCATGTCCGTTCTCATCAAATACTGTGATTTCGCCAGAACGTGAAACAGCAACTGATTTGCCATCAGTACGTTCTAGCAACTTCAGGTTATGTAGTTTCACAGAACCATTGGTTTTCACTTGTACATTATTAACCGTTGTAGTTCTAGATGCAGCACCACCAATATGGAAGGTACGCATAGTCAACTGTGTACCAGGCTCACCAATCGATTGCGCAGCGATAACACCAATCGCTTCACCAATGTTCACCACATGGCCGCGCGCTAAATCACGACCGTAGCAAGTGCTACAGATACCGTGTTTAGTATCACAAGAAATAGGTGTACGGGTATAAACATCATGAATACCTGCTTTTTCAATTTTGGTGACCATCACCTCATCAAGAAAATCACCCGATTTCGCGATAAATTCACCTGTAGCAGGGTTCACAACATCTCTAACTAAGAAACGGCCAGTTACACGCTCACGTAGTGGCTCTACAAGATCACCACCTTGAATCAATGCTGAAATCTGGATACCATTCGTAGTACCACAGTCTTTCTCAGTTACAACAACATCCTGTGCGACGTCAACAAGACGGCGTGTCAAATAACCCGAGTTTGCTGTTTTCAATGCAGTATCTGCCAAACCTTTACGCGCACCGTGGGTAGAAATAAAGTATTGTAATACGTTCAAACCTTCGCGGAAGTTTGCAGTAATAGGTGTTTCAATGATCGAACCATCCGGTTTTGCCATCAAACCACGCATACCTGCGAGCTGTCTAATCTGTGCAGCACTACCACGTGCACCAGAATCAGCCATCATATAAATAGAGTTGAAGGCTTCTTGATCCACTTCATTATTATCACGATCAATGACTTTTTCAGAAGAGATGCGGTCCATCATCGCTTTTGCTACCAAATCGTTGGTACGTGACCAAATATCGATGACTTTGTTGTAGCGCTCTCCGTATGTGACTAGACCAGAAACATATTGTGCTTCGATCTCTTTCACTTCAACTTCTGATTCGGCAATAATGTCAGCTTTCATTTCAGGAATTTCTAGATCATCAATACCAAAAGAAATACCTGAACGCGTCGCATAGCGGAAACCGGTATACATTAACTGATCAGCAAAAATTACTGTTTCTTTCAAACCAACGCCGTGATAACAAGCGTTAATGGTCTGTGAAATAGACTTTTTATTCATTGTTTTATTAACAACTTCAAACAGCATGCCTGGAGGTAGAATTTCACCCAGCATCACGCGGCCAACCGTTGTTTCAACAAGTCGTGCTTGGTTTTTATCACCATCTTTCTCTAGACGGCTCAGCGGCATACGAACTCTAATTTTCGCATGCAATCCAACCAGGCGGTTTTCATATGCACGATGCACTTCATTAACGTTAGAGAAGGCCATGCCCTCACCTTTATCGTTAATCTTTTCGCGCGTCATGTAGTAAATACCCAATACGATATCTTGTGAAGGCACAATAATAGGCTCACCGTTTGCGGGTGATAAAATGTTATTGGTCGACATCATCAATGTGCGCGCTTCTAGTTGCGCTTCGATAGTTAACGGCACATGCACAGCCATTTGGTCACCATCAAAGTCGGCGTTGTATGCAGCACAAACAAGTGGGTGTAACTGAATTGCTTTACCTTCAATCAGAACGGGTTCAAATGCCTGAATACCTAAACGATGCAGTGTTGGTGCTCGGTTAAGAAGCACTGGATGTTCACGAATAACACTCTCAAGGATATCCCAAACCTCAGGGCCTTCACGTTCAACAAGTTTCTTCGCAGCTTTAATAGTTGTTGCTAAACCTAGACGTTCTAAGCGACTAAAAATAAATGGTTTGAATAGCTCCAGTGCCATCTTCTTGGGTAGGCCGCACTGGTGCAAACGCAATGTTGGGCCAACCACGATAACTGAACGACCAGAATAATCCACTCGTTTACCTAATAGGTTCTGACGGAAACGACCTTGCTTACCTTTAATCATATCCGCTAGTGATTTTAATGGGCGCTTGTTACTGCCCGTGATAGCGCGACCACGACGGCCGTTATCAAGCAAGGCATCAACAGATTCTTGCAACATGCGCTTTTCATTACGAACAATAATGTCTGGTGCATTTAGATCCAACAAACGCTTCAAGCGGTTGTTACGATTTAATACGCGACGATACAAATCATTCAAATCAGAAGTTGCGAAACGGCCACCATCAAGTGGTACCAAAGGACGCAAATCTGGTGGTAATACTGGTAAAACTTCAAGTATCATCCACTCTGGCTTGTTACCAGAAGAAGCAAAAGCTTCCAAAACCTTGAGACGCTTAACGTATTTCTTAAGCTTCGTCTCAGAATTGGTTTCGATAACCGCTTCACGTAATGCTGTGATTTCAGGCTCAACTTCAATCTCTTTAAGTAGTGCGCGAATTGCCTCTGCACCCATGCTAGCGTTAAACTCATCCCCGTATTGGTCAACGGCATCAAGGTAACCTTCATCAGTTAACAGCTGGCCCTTTTCTAGAGGTGTCATGCCTGGGTCTGTTACAACATAAGCTTCAAAATAGAGAACACGTTCAATATCACGTAGGGTCATGTCTAGCATTAAACCGATACGTGAAGGCAATGATTTTAAGAACCAAATGTGTGCAACAGGACTAGCAAGCTCAATATGACCCATACGGTCACGACGAACCTTCGCTAAAGTAACTTCTACGCCACATTTTTCACAAACAATACCACGGTGCTTCAAACGTTTGTATTTTCCGCATAAGCACTCATAATCTTTGACAGGGCCAAAGATTTTGGCACAAAACAATCCATCGCGTTCAGGTTTAAACGTACGATAATTAATTGTTTCCGGCTTCTTAACTTCGCCAAAAGACCACGAACGGATCTTTTCTGGTGAAGCTAATTCAATGCGAATCGAGTCAAACTCTTCGCTATTGACTTCATCTTTCATAATGTTGAATAAACTGTCCAAGATTTAGCCTCCAATTACTCGTTTTCGAGTTCTACGTTAATACCCAAAGAACGAATTTCTTTAATCAATACGTTAAACGACTCTGGCATACCGGGTTGCATGCGGTGATCACCATCAACGATGTTTTTATACATCTTGGTGCGTCCCGCTACATCATCTGATTTGACCGTTAGCATTTCTTGCAAGGTATAAGCTGCACCGTATGCTTCAAGTGCCCACACTTCCATCTCACCAAAACGCTGACCACCAAACTGGGCTTTACCACCTAACGGTTGCTGCGTAACAAGGCTGTATGAACCTGTAGAACGCGCATGCATCTTGTCATCAACCAAGTGATGCAGCTTCAAGATATACATGTAACCTACCGTCACAGCTGTATCAAACATTTCGCCCGTACGGCCATCTATTAGTTTTGTCTGGCCAGACTCTGGTAAATCGGCCATGCGCAATAGCTCTTTGATTTGCGCTTCACTAGCACCATCAAATACTGCTGTACCCATAGGCACACCGCCCACAAGATTTTTCGCTAAACGCAATACCTCATTGTCAGACAGAGATTTAATAGTCTGTCTTTGTCTGTCGTTACCAAGACCGTAAATATTGCTTAGGAATTCGCGAATCTCTGTTACTTTTTGTTGCGTTTCGATCATTTTGTTGATCTTGTGACCTAATCCGCGCGCTGCCCAGCCTAAATGTGTTTCCAAGACTTGACCAACGTTCATACGTGAAGGTACGCCAAGCGGGTTCAATACGATATCAGCCGGTGTTCCGTCTGGAAGATATGGCATATCTTCAACAGGTACGATGGTAGAAATTACACCTTTGTTACCGTGACGTCCTGCCATTTTATCACCCGGTTGAATGCGGCGTTTAACAGCCATGTAAACCTTCGCGATCTTCAGTACGCCTGGAGATAAATCATCACCCTGCATTAACTTCTTACGTTTTTCTTCAAAACGATCATCATAAAGTTTACGGTCATTCTTCAGCTGTGTTTTCAGAGCTTCGATATCACGATTAACATTATCGTCACGCAAACGGATCTCAAACCATTTCTGACGCGGTATTTCTTGCAAATATTCTGCTGTTACTTTCGAGCCTGACTTCATGCCGCCAGGGCCACCAGATGCTACTGTATTTAAAAGTAACTTTTCGATACGTTGGTAAATGCCATCTTCAAGAATACGGTACTCATCGCTAATATCTTTACGAGCTTTATCGACTTCAGCCTGCTCAATAAGTTCAGCACGCTCACCTTTCTCAACGCCATCACGGGTAAATACTTGCACACCAATGATTGTACCGTTCATACCTGTGGGTACGCGAAAAGAGGTGTCTTTAACGTCTGAGGCTTTTTCACCAAAGATGGCACGTAGTAATTTTTCTTCCGGTGTTAATTGCGTTTCGCCTTTTGGCGTTACTTTACCCACTAGAATATCGCCCGCTTTTACTTTAGCGCCGATGTAAACGATACCTGATTCATCAAGCTTGGATAGGGCAGACTCACCAACATTTGGGATATCAGCCGTTACTTCTTCAGGGCCAAGCTTAGTATCACGAGAAATACATGTCAGCTCTTCAATATGAATTGAAGTGAAACGATCTTCTTCAACGATACGCTCAGAAATTAGGATGGAATCCTCAAAGTTGTAACCATTCCAAGGCATGAAAGCAACCAATAGGTTTTGGCCCAGCGCCAACTCGCCCATATCAGTTGATGAACCATCTGCTAGTACGTCACCTTTAGCAATTTTATCGCCAGGTTCTACTAAAGGACGCTGATTCATGCAAGTATTTTGGTTTGAGCGTGTGTATTTGGTCAAATTATATATATCAACGCCAGCTTCTTCTGCTTCCGTTTCATTTTCATTAACACGGACAACGATGCGGCTCGCATCAACAGCATCAACAAAACCACCACGTCGCGCTACTACAGTCACACCAGAATCGGTAGCCACTGTACGTTCAATGCCAGTACCTACTAACGGCTTATCCGCTTTCAAGGTTGGTACGGCTTGACGTTGCATGTTTGAACCCATCAATGCACGGTTGGCATCATCATGTTCCAAGAATGGAATAAGTGCTGCAGCAACTGATACGATTTGACGCGGAGAAACATCCACATAGTTAACGTTTTCAGGCGTAGTTAATGTAAATTCATTCTTATGACGGCAAGGGATTAAATCGGCAGTAAATTTACCTTTACTATCAACCTCAAGACCTGCTTGCCCAATATAGCAATCACCTTCATCAATAGCTGACAAATATTCTATCTCGTCAGTAATTCGGGCATTAACAACTTTACGGCATGGAGTTTCTAAGAAACCATATTTATTGGTACGTGCATACACAGAAAGGGAGTTGATCAAACCAATGTTTGGACCCTCTGGTGTTTCAATTGGACATACGCGACCATAATGCGTTGTATGTACATCACGTACTTCAAAGCCTGCACGTTCACGCGTTAGACCACCTGGGCCTAGTGCCGATACACGACGTTTATGCGTGATCGATGAAAGCGGGTTGTTTTGATCCATGAACTGTGACAATTGGCTTGAGCCGAAAAACTCTTTAATTGCAGCAGAAACAGGCTTCGCATTAATTAAATCTTGTGGCATAGACTCTTCGCTGTCTGCAAGACTCAAACGTTCTTTCACAGCACGTTCTACACGAACCAAGCCCACACGGAATTGGTTTTCTACCAACTCACCTACGCAACGTACACGACGGTTACCCAAGTGATCAATATCATCCATCTCACCACGACCATCACGTGTTGCAATCAGTGTTTTCATTGCGTCTAGAACATCTTCTTTGGTAAGGATGCCCGGGCCTTCGATCTCGGTGCGACCAACGCGACGGTTGAACTTCATACGACCTACAGGTGATAAATCATAACGCTCTTCACTAAAGAACAAGCTTTGGAATAAGTTCTCAGCAGCCTCTTTAGTAGGTGGCTCACCTGGACGCATCATGCGATAAATTTCTACTAGTGCTTCTAGTTTTGAGCTTGTTGGGTCAACACGTAAAGTGTCAGAGATATAAGCACCTTTATCTAAGTCATTGGTGAATAACGTCGTAAACTTCTTGATGCCCGCTTCTCTGAGCTTGGTAATCAATTCTAAAGTAATTTCAGCATTGCCTTCAGCAATAATCTCACCCGAGCTTTCGTCAATAATAGATTTTGCTAGCGCTTTTCCTATCAAGTAGTTTTCTGGCACATCTAGTGTGTTAATTTTCAGCTCTTGAATTTGCTTGATATGACGCGCAGTAACACGACGACCTGCAGGCACAATCATTTCGCCCTTTTTGTCTTTGATGTCCGCAATTGCAGTTTCGCCACGTAATCTTTCGGGCTGCAATTCCATAGTAACGGTATTTTCTTTAAGCTCGAAACTTACAGTTTCGAAGAACGTCTCAAGAATCTCATCTACTGAAAGACCAAGAGCGCGCAGTAAAATGGTAGACGGCAATTTGCGTCTACGATCAATACGAACATATAAATTATCTTTCGGGTCAAATTCAAAATCTAACCAAGAACCACGGTAAGGGATTACACGGGCAGAATACAATAACTTGCCTGAAGAGTGTGTTTTACCTTTATCGTGTTCAACAAATAAACCGGGGGAACGTTGTAATTGTGAAACAATAACGCGTTCCGTACCGTTAATTACAAATGAACAAGTATCTGTCATAAGAGGCAGTTCGCCCATATATACTTCTTGTTCACGAATATCTTTAACTACTTTTGTATCACCTGGCGCATCTTTATCATAAATAATAAGACGCATTTTAACGCGTAGCGGCGCAGAATAAGTTACACCACGAATCTGGCACTCAGGCACATCAAATGAAGGCGTACCCAAACGATACCCTGCAAATTCTAGTATTGCATTGCCAGAATAGCTTTCTACCGGGAAGATACTACTAAACGCGCCATGCAGACCCGTAGGCGCACGATTTTCCGCGCTTTCATTAAGCTGTAGGAAACTATTGTTATAGGAATGACGCTGAATTTCCAACATATTAGGAATAGGTAATACGTTTTCAATTTTTCCAAAATCCTTACGAATACGTCTGATTTCAGTATAAGATAAGTCGTGTTCCTTGGGCATTAGTAATCCTCTGGCTAGGCCATCTCGCAATTAAAACAATACCAACTGACAGGCTCAAGCCTGCCAGTTGGTGTTCGCAGCACTACTACTTGATTTCAACAGTAGCACCGGCTTCTTCAAGTTGTTTCTTGAAATTTTCAGCGTCATCTTTCGAAGCGCCTTCTTTAACAGTTGTAGGCGCGCCTTCAACCATGTCTTTAGCTTCTTTTAAACCAAGGCCTGTGATAGCACGTACTGCTTTAATCACAGAAACTTTGTTTTCACCAAAGCTAGACATCACCACATTGAATTCGGTCTTTTCTTCTGCTGCGGCAGCATCGCCACCCGCTGCAGGAGCCGCCATAGCTACAGGAGCAGCTGCGGTAACACCAAACTTATCTTCCATTTGTTCAATTAGTTCAACAACATCCATGACGCTCATGTCTGAAATTGCTTGCAAAATATCTTCTTTTGAAACTGCCATAATGACACTCCTCTTATAAAATTAACGTTACGCTTCAGATTGCTTCTTTTCACGCACAGCAACAACGGTGCGCACTAATTTAGTGTGCGGCGCTGCCAATGTACCCACAAATTTCTGAATTGGCGCTTGCATAGCCGACATCAGTTTTGCAATTGCTTGGTCTTTGGTTGGTAGCGCTGCGACTTCGCCTAAACGACTCGCATCAACTAATCTTCCATCGATAGCGATGATCTTCACTTCCAAGTTTTCGTATTTTTTACAAAAACTATTCAGTAGACGCGCAGGCGCGCCTGGATCATCTTGTGCAAATGCTAGTACTAATGGACCAGTCAGCGATTCCTTCATGCAATCGAAACGTGTACCATCCACTGCCCGACGAGCTAAAGTATTGCGAACAACTCGCACGTAAACATTTGTGTTACGCGCTTCTTGTCGCAGACTTGTCATCTCAGTCACAGTTAAGCCACGGTAATCAGCAGCAACTGCTGAAACCGCACTACTTGCAACGGAGTTGACCTCCTCGACAATGGCTTTCTTGTCATTTAATCTTAAAGCCACTGTTTTACCTCCTAGTCGTGATTTACTTATCTACGTAGGCGGTTTTGCAACCATTAAACTTGCGTGCCTACGGTCTTTGACAAGCTACGATGCACTGGTAGTACACTGCAGCTATCAAACCGTTATGCCGATATCGATGTTTGGTCAACAACAATACCGGGCCCCATAGTCGTTGAAATCGTGATTTTCTTGAAATACACGCCTTTCGCTGAGCTGGGTTTTAATTTCTTTAAATCTGCAAGCAAAGCAGTTAAATTCTTTAACAATGCTTCTGCTTTAAAATCTGCTTTACCGATGCTAGCGTGAATGATGCCAGCTTTATCAATACGGTAGCGCACTTGGCCACCTTTGGCATTTTTCACTGCGGTTGCAACATCAGGTGTTACCGTACCCACTTTCGGGTTCGGCATTAAGCCACGTGGACCTAAAATTTGCCCTAACTGCCCAACTACACGCATGGTGTCAGGTGTTGCAATCACAACATCAAAATCCATGCTGCCCGCTTTAACTTGTTCAGCCAAATCTTCAAGACCAACAATGTCAGCGCCTGCAGCTGAAGCAGCTTTCGCAGCATCACCTTGTGCAAACACAGCAACACGTACTGTTTTACCTGTACCTTCAGGCAATACTGTCGCGCCACGTACGGCTTGGTCAGATTTACGTGGGTCAATACCAAGATTAATGGCTACATCAACACCTTCGTTAAATTTAACTTTTGATAAATCTTTTGCAAGATTAAGGGCCTCTATAATAGCGTATTGCTGCCCTGGCGTAATCGCTTCACGGAATGTACGCACACGTTTAGATAATCTTGCCATTAGATTGCTCCCTTTTCTACGTCGACACCCATGCTGCGTGCTGTGCCAGCGATCGTACGCACCGCGGCGTCGATAGTATTTGCAGTGATATCAGGCTCTTTGATTTTCGCAATTTCTTCAAGTTGTGCGCGTGAAATCACACCCACTTTGTCAGTATTCGGTGTACCACTGCCTTTTTTCACTTTGATGGCATCTAAAATCAAAAATGCGGCAGGTGGGGTTTTCAGAACAAAAGTAAAACTGCGGTCGCTGTATACTGCGATTTCAACTGGAATAGGCTTACCTTTCAGTTCAGACGTTTTGTCATTAAACGCCTTACAGAATTCCATGATGTTAACGCCATGTTGCCCTAGAGCAGGGCCGACAGGTGGTGCTGGATTAGCAGCGCCGCCCATGATTTGCAGCTTAATATAAGTATCTATTTTCTTAGCCATAATGTTTCCTCACAATCTATGGGTACAAGCGCACGGCTAATGTGCTCCCCGTTATAAAAATCTAGCCTTTTTCTACCTGGCTAAACTCAAGATCAACCGGTGTTGAACGACCAAAAATAAGCACAGCCACACGCAAGCGGCTCTTCTCATAATTAACTTCCTCAACCACACCATTGAAATCAGCAAATGGCCCATCGACCACTCGTACCACTTCACCCGCTTCAAACGTAGTTTTGGGCTGTGGCTTGTCAGCACGTTCTGCAACACGCTGTAAAATATTGTCAGCTTCTTTATCGCTGATCGGCGTTGGCTTATCACCGCCACCACCAATGAAACCTAGTACCTTCGGTACGCTACGAACGAGATACCATGCCTCTTCGTCCATATCCATTTGCACTAAAACATAACCTGGAAAGAATTTGCGCTCACTCTTGCGCTTCTGGCCGCTGCGCATCTCAACAACTTCTTCTGTTGGAATCAAAATTTTCCCAAATTTTTCTTCCATCTTTTCGTGTTTTATACGTTCTTCTAACCACGACTTCACCCGGGCTTCATAGCCTGAATAAGTTTGTACTACATACCAACGCTCAGTCATCCCTTGCTCCTAACCCGTTACTTTTGTCATAATAAAGAGCAATATGCTATCTACCAGCCACAAAAATAATACCGCAATAAACACCATTACCATCACAATCAGTGTTGATTGCACCACCTCTTGTTTGCCAGGCCACACTACCTTTCTGGCCTCAACGCGCGCTGCCTTTATAAAGACAAGCGCCTGCTGCCCCTGTGCTGTGGTGGCTACAATAGCCAATGTCGCACCAAAAACTGCTAGCATCCCGACAACTCGCAATAACAAGCTGTACTGTTGGTAATATTGAAAACCAATAATACCAACTGCCAAAATGGCAAGTGAAATCAACCACTTAGCTGGGTTCATAAGCGTGTCCGTCATCCCGAATCAACACAAAAGCTACAAAAAGATGTGCGATATTAGCATATCTATCAGATTTTGTCCAAGTTTTTTGTTTTAATTGCCTGGGACCTATGATAGGCTGATTTAAGTCAGATAAGTCAGAATTGTAAAGGAGCGCTCTACGATGCCATATACTGAGAGTCAGAATAGTCAGGGCAGTCCTGTACTCATCACGACAACAGCTCTTTACCCCGCTCCCGCGAACCTGGGTCTTTTTATGGCCGGCTACCCAGCAGGTTTGTCGCAGCTAAGCCCAACGCTGGTAGCAAATATACTTAGCGGGCCTGCCTTTGCTCCGCAAGCCTCAGCTAACACCGGTGCTCCGCTTAATCTCAGCAATCCACCCATGCCGCTCACGGGCACACTAACGCCCGTTCCAGCAGTACCGGCACACTCCCCGATTTTACCACTAGCCACTGCAGCTACACCTTTGCTCTACTCGCAACAGCTAGGCAATCTATATACACCGCCCTCTACTGTGACTGATACTTCACCCGCCTTAGGAGGCAACCCCGGCAGCTCAGCTAGCACACAGCCTAGCTCGCCTTAATTGTGCATTGGCCACACCGCAGCAGGGTTTAGGTAATCTAAGCTTTGCGGCAGTCTTTACAGATGCCGAAAATGTTCAGCGCGTGGTCGGTGATTTCAAAGCCCATTTTTTCGGCGATGGCATCTTGGCGTTGTTCGATAACATCGTCGACAAATTCTTCGACTTTATTGCACTTCACGCAAACGATATGGTCGTGATGTTTGTCGTCAGCCAATTCAAAAACGGATTGCCCGCCTTCAAAGTTATGACGATTTACCAGACCCGCAGCCTCGAACTGGGTGAGTACACGGTAAACCGTGGCAAGACCCACTTCATCACCTGAACCCATCAATGCTTTATATATGTCTTCGGCGCTGACGTGCTTCTCGGCACTGTTTTCTAACAGCTCCAAAATTTTTAGTCTGGGCACGGTAACCTTCAGGCCGGCTTTGCGTAAGTCTGTATTGCTCATGGCACCAGTATATATGGTATGATCGCCTCATACAAACAGAAAGGGATTACTCATGCGTCGTTATATATTAGTTAGTGTTTTAGCATTTTTTTTGATGGCCTGTAAAAATCATATTCCTTTTGTATATAAGATGGACATCCAGCAGGGCAATATTGTTGATGAAACCGCAGTGGCACAGCTCGAACCTGGCATGACGCAACAACAGGTTCTCTTCTTATTAGGCAACCCTATCGCTAGCGATACCTTCCAGCAGCATCGGTGGGACTACGTTTACTACCTCAAACCAGGCCGCAAACCTGTTGAAGAAAAACATCTGATTGTATGGTTCAATGATGACAATACCGTTGCCAGTATCGATTATAAGCAAAATCTAAGTGAAGATACGGCATAAACATCAAGTGTTTTTATTTTTCTGGGCACGCAGGCGCCTTGCCTCGATCGGATCGATATTAAGCGGACGATAAATTTCAATGCGATCACCTGCTGAAACTTTTGTATCTAAAGCAACAACCTCACTGTAAATACCTATTTTATTCTTTGTGAGATCTATTTCGGCGTGTTGTTCTAAAATACCAGATTGCTTGATTGCATCTTGCACTGTGGCATTTTCAACAATATCTAAATCTAATACTGTGTGTCGATCGGCCTCAGCATAAATTACTTGCACTTTAATCATAGAGATTTTTTGCCCGGGCGACAAACGCATCGATGAACACATCTGTATAGTGATTGGTTTTTGGTTTTAACAACATGTCTAATAACTTGTTTTGAAATTCGGCATTTAGTTGCAACTTCACTTCGCACCCTTGTTCTACATCCTCAAACTGCCAAGCACCTACTAAACTTTTAAAAGGACCTTTTTGTAATTCCATGGTAATTTTGCGTGTGGGGATATTATTGTTTTGCGTTGCAAAAGTGTATTTTAGGCCTTTATAGCTCACACTCACCGATGCTGCTAATTGATGGCCGCGCTCCCAATGCATCTCTACTGTTTGGCAATAGGGCAAAAATTCAGGGTATTTTTCAATATCTGCTACTAAGGCATAAATTTGAGCTGAACTATAAGGCAAGGTTAAGCTACGGTTTACTTGTATCATGCCCTATTGTACACCATATGAGCCACCAATCTTGCTATAATGTCCAAATGGCTAAATTAATAGACACAAAAGGTAAGAAAATCATTGCCCTGAACAAACGTGCAGGACATGAGTACTATCTTGAAGAGCGCCTCGAAGCTGGCCTGCAACTGCAAGGCTGGGAGGTGAAATCTCTTCGAGAGGGTCGCGCGCAAATTACAGATTCCTATGTGATATTTAAAGGTGACGAAGCATTTATACTGGGCATGAATATCACCCCCTTACCCAATGTACCTTCACATATCCACCCTACTCCAGACCGTACCCGCAAGCTTTTACTGCATAAAAAAGAAATGAACTACCTAATGGGCTGCAAAGACCGCAAGGGTTTTACCATTGTCGCTACTGCACTGTATTGGAAGAGAAACAAGGCCAAGCTCGAAGTGGCGCTGGGTAAAGGTAAAAAGCTCCACGACAAACGTGCTAGCGATAAAGACCACGATTGGGAACGCCAGAAGCAACGGTTAATGCGTGAGAAGGGTTAGGCTTACCTGTCCCTTTAAAAATTCTAACTAATTGATTTTTAATAAAATAATTCCATGAAAGAGCTGTTAAGGCTGAGTGGGCAAACTATAATTAACTTATAAGGCCTATTAACAAAACTTTATCAGGATGCTTTGTGTTGTACATGAATCTTGAAAATCAATGGCTTAGCAAAGGTATCAGTCGGTCCTGTGTGTCGGCAAGCCTGCTGATGCTCGCAGCTGTAGCCCAAGCCAACCCTTCCGCAGGCAAGGTTGTAGGGGGCAGCGCCAGCATAAACTACGGCACGACTACGGTAATTACCCAAACTAGCAATAAAGCCATTATTAATTGGCAAGACTTTTCTATTGACCAACATGAAACAACTCGATTTAAACAACCCTCAAAAAACTCAGTAACCTTAAACAGAGTCACAGGCAACAATCTCTCAAATATCCAAGGTAATCTACAAGCCAATGGCACGGTATTTTTAGTGAACCCAAATGGCATTGTATTCGGACCCAGTGCGCAAGTGAATGTAGGTAGCATTGTCGCATCTACTGCAAACATTTCTGACAAAAATTTTATGGCTGGTAACTATCACTTCAGCGATGCACCAGAAAGTGCCTTTATTACTAACCAGGGCACCATTACAGTGGCACAAGCCGGTATGGCTGCCTTGGTTTCACCTGGTGTAGAAAATAGTGGTGTGATTAATGCACAATTTGGTAATGTTGTACTGGCTTCCGGCAAGCAGTTTACCCTAGACCTGTACGGTGATGGACTCATTACTTTTGATGCAGACGTTTTAGTCGAACAGGGTATGGTTGAAAATTTAGGCTCTGTGTATGCAAATGGCGGCCAAGTGTTGATGACTGCGCAAGCAGCTGATACCGTGCTAGAAAGTTTGATTAACGTTGATGGTTATATTGAGGCGACCAGTGTATCAACAAGAAGTGGTAAAGTTATTATCCAGGGATATGATAACTCAACAATTAAAGTTGCTGGCACGATTAATGTTTCGGGTGATGATGCAGGCGAAAGCGGTGGTGTTGTTCAGGCCTCTGCAAATTATATAGAACTGCTTAATGGCAGTGTGATCGACGTGTCTGGTGATACGGGTGGCGGTACCGTACACATCGGTAGCGATCAATACCATAATCCAAAAGATGATCCTACGCTTAACACATTTGGGTTACCTTCTGTGCTCAAAACAGCGCAGTATGTGTATATGGCTGAAGATGCAAACATTTACGCCAATGCAGCAAGCGGCACAAGCGGCGACGTTGTGCTTTGGGCGGATCAATACGCCTGGATACACGGTAGCATTGAAGCAAAAAATAATGGCCGTGTTGAAACCTCAGGTTATGAATATTTAGATGTAAGCGGCGCGTACGTGCTTGCAGGCGAATGGTTATTAGACCCAGCAGATGTAGAGGTGACCAACAACACTACACTGAATGGTATGTTCAGCGGCACACCCAGTACATTCACCCCCTCTGCTGCAAGCTCACAAGTATCTGCCACTCAAATTTCCACTATGTTGAATAATAATGTAAGTGTTATTATTGTGACCACAGGTGCAGGCGGTAACGGTGATGTTACCTTTAGCAACAACACAACCCCTGTATCCTGGACAACGAATAGTACGTTCACCGTTAATGCAGACAGAGATATTATTGTCGATGCCGGTGGTGCTACCGTTGTTGCCAGCACCGGATCGGGCGATTACATTTTGCAAGCAGACAGTGACGCAAGCGGAGGTACTGCTGGTGGCACATTTAAGTTTACTGACGGTAACATGACATATAATACCGGTGATGTGAACATCTTCTACAGCACCGATGATTTTACCAACCCTGGCAATTTTTCAGGTGACATTACCGGGGGTACCGGGACCTTAACGCAGTACATACAAGTGAATAATGCTGCAGAACTGCAAGCTATTAATACCAATGTAACTTCTCGAGGTCAAGATTACGTCTTGAATACAGATATTTCTTTGGTTGGAGTATTCACACCTATCTCGATATTCACGGGTACATTCAGTGGTGGGGGTCACTCCATTACTAACTTAACAGTCACAGGTGGCAACAATAGAGGTTTATTTGGTACAGCCAACGGCGCCACCATTGGTGATGTGACTTTAGTAGACCCAGATGTTTTAGGAGTTGGTAGAGTTGGCGCGCTTATCGGCTTCGCAAGCAACAATGTTACGTTAGTCGGAGAAATAGAAGTGTCAGGTGGTACTATTAAAGGCACGGGCGGCCAGGTGGGCGGAATAGTTGGCATCCTGGCTTCTGCAGCTGTTGGTGAAAATGCAACGCTAACAAACTCCGCAGTGGTTTCGGGTGTGAGCGAGGTTGGCGGCTTGATCGGTGAAATGAATAGTGGGGCAACGATTAGCGCCAATGTAACGCTTACAAATAATGGTGATGTTAATGGTGCAGGGCAAGGCGTAGGTGGTGTGATTGGTTATATGCGATTTGGTGCTGATTACAACACAACTAACCCAATTACCAATACCGGCAATGTTACAGCTAAAGGGGGAGGTATTTTGGGCACTGGGGGTATTGTGGGTTACTTGAATGCAGCTATAGATATCACTAAAGCTTTTAATACAGGTGATGTTACTGGCAATATTTCTGTGGGTGGTATTGTTGGCCACTCAGATGGCGGCAGGTCAATAGACTTGAGCTTTGGTGGCGCGACAAACACTATCACGGGCAACTCTAGGGTTGGGGGCATTATCGGTCAAGCAATTAGTTTAGATGTGAGTAATTCATTGTTTGGTGGCACAGTGGTCGGGGGAAGTGCTGCAGGTGGTATTGTTGGCTATAATACAGGAGATGTTTCCAACGTGATAGGCATTGGTAATATTTCCGGTAGCGTAGGCGTAGGTGCCATAATTGGTACCAATGGTTTTGGCGACGGTACTTTATCAGACAGCCTTGTGGACCCAGACATTAATTCAGTAGGTGTTGGGGAGAATTTTGGTGGTGTCGTATCGTTTTCAGCACCCCCACATAACTCCTTTGCTTTGCAATCTACCTACACGGATGAAGGCTTTGTCTTTGGTGCGAATGGCTGGAGTCTTACCAGCGGTTTTTACGCTTCACCTACATTTTGTGGTGCAAGTTGTCGTATTGCCTTGGTCTTGACGCCCGTGCCACCCTCACCTGATGTCATTAGGATAGACAATACTGTACAGCAGCAAACCCGAAATTCAGAGCTAGACAATAACCCTGTACTAGACCCTATTACCCTTTGGAATGCCGAGGGTATCACAGCGCCAGTGCTAAGTCCTTTTGAATATTTTGTGGTATTTTCAAACGATGCAGCCATTAGAAGAACCGCATCGCAAATCCCTATTGCCGTAAGGCACGAGAGCCATGTTGTCTTTGTACGACCAGTTTATATATCAGATCAAGAAAGCATAGACCTAGGGGAATTCTCTAGCCCAAGCTATAAAACCCTATTAGACGCTCTGTTGCAGTACAGACGGAACACAGAGCCAGAATAAGCTATTTTGAACTACCAATATGTTATAATGTCTAATACATTGGGGGCGACCTGGTTTCGACGTGGGTTGCGACACCCGAGGTGCATGCCGAGCATGTTAGCTTAACTCGTAAAAATAGCTGCAAATGTTATAAGTGCAAACTTTAACGACTATGCTGAAGGTGAACTTCTAGCTGCCTAAACCGCAGTCTAGAAAATCACCGTTTCTGCCTTAATAACGCAGACGGTACCGTTGCCTACTCGTGCTAGTCTGGGTAGAGTTCAACGGTCATTTTGACTAGATCGCGTGAAGACCCCGCTTGAGGTCGTAGCGTCAAAACTGATCAAGCTCGCGTTAGGCTTATCGACTTTCGTCCGGTTACCTAGCGTAAAACTAAAGACGAAATAAGCATGTAGAGCCGAAGGCAGAGGATTTGCGGACGCGGGTTCGATTCCCGCCGCCTCCACCATATTCAAATACTACAACATCCAATAATGTCCATAAACCCCTTGTAATATAGGGGTTTTTTGTTTACCCTACATCCAACAATGTCCAACTGATACCCCCAGCATCCTATGTGTTTTGGGGGCATTGATGGGGGTATTTATACACCCCCGCAAGGTGATACCCCCAATGCCATTAAATGATGTAACATGCCGAAATGCTAAACCCCGTGAAAAAGCCTATAAACTCTCAGATGAAAAAGGGCTTTATTTGTTCATTAGACCCAACGGCTCAAAATCCTGGCGCCTCAAATATCGCTTTCTTGGAAAAGAGAAGACTCTTAGTATCGGGCTATACCCCGACGTAGGCCTTGCCCAGGCGCGAGCCGCACGAGAACGTGCCCGCAAGCAACTTGCAGAGAATGCCGATCCTGGATATGCCAAACAGCTATCTAAGCGCAGTGCCAAAGAAGCAGCAGAAAATAGCTTTGAGGCCATTGCTCGTGAATGGTTCACTAAATTTTCAACCAAATGGTCAGACAGCCATGCCAAAAGGATTTTACGCCGCTTAGAGAAGGATGTTTTCCCATGGATAGGGAAGCGTCCAATTGCTGAAATAGCAGCACAAGAGCTTCTCACGCTGCTAAGACGCATGGAGAATCGCGGAGCCATTGAAACTGCACACCGTGCAAATCAAAACTGTGGACAAATATTTCGCTATGCCATTGCCACTGGACGCGCGGAGCGCGATCCATCTGCTGATTTAAAAGGCGCGATACCACCCCCAAAGAAAAAGCATCATGCATCTATCATCAAACCTAGCCAAATTGGCGAACTCTTACGCGCAATTGATGGCTACCACGGTCACTTTGTTACGAAATGCGCATTACGATTAGCGCCTCTTGTTTTTGTAAGACCCGGTGAACTTCGCCATGCAGAATGGTCGGAGATTGATCTTGATAAAGCTGAGTGGCGAATCCCCGCTGAAAAAATGAAAATGCGGGTGATGCATATCGTGCCATTATCAAAGCAAGCTATCGAAGTACTTTATGAGCTCCAGGCGTTAACAGGTGATGGCAAATATGTATTTCCTAGTGTCCGTTCAGCAAAACGACCCATGTCAGAAAATACTGTATTAGGTGCTTTACGGCGACTGGGGTATACAAGTACTGAAATGACAGGCCATGGCTTTCGCTCAATGGCAAGCACGCTTCTTAATGAACAGGGCTGGAACCCTGATGCGATAGAGCGGCAGCTTGCACATGGTGAACGTAATACAGTGCGCGCGGCGTATAATTATGCGGAGTATTTGCCAGAGCGGAAAAAGATGATGCAGGAGTGGGCGGATTATTTGGAGGGGCTGGCAGCTGATGTGAAAATTCTTCCATTCAAAATAAACGCCTGATTTCAGCATTTAAAATGCTAAAAGGCTGTTAATTTCACTGCCTATGTTTTTTAAAGTTTTCAGCTTGCTCAAATATTTCTTTGTATACTTCATCGCGATCAACTGGTGGATAATCATATTTTGCCAGCAGTATAATTAAATCAGCCTTTAGCTCGGCTTTAATATCGGCGCGCTTGCTCCAGTCTGTATATTTGGCTTTATCGTCCACCACTTTTTTGACTTCACGAGCCAACAAAATCAATCGGTCGCCTGGGTATTTGAAGTCATATTTATGTGTTAGGTCTTTCAGGATGTCGTAAAATGCCTTCTCCTCAAAATCTATCCCAAGATCAGCAAAGGATTCGCGCTCCTTCTTCAAGGCATGATATAGGTCAATAATTTCGTCGGTAAAGTCTTCTAGGACTTCACTTCGGAGAACATCTTGTTCCTTACGCTCATTGTATCTATCGATAAGAGCGCGGAATTTCTCTGAAAAATCCACCCCTTTAACTTTGTTCACTTGCTTTAGGTCATCAATGGCTTTCGTCAATAACTGCTGTAAGAGCTTTATCTTGGTATTCGGTAACTTAATTTTCTCAATTTTGGCAAGATAGTCATCATCAAAAATATCCACCTCAGCTTGGTTGTTGTCACCGAGCTTGAATATCTCTTCCACACCATCGCTTTGGAGCGCGTCTTTTATCATGTCACGCACTTTGGCATTCATCTGGGCAGTGTCTGGTGCATTGCCTTTGTTCAATTTGAAAACGATAGAACGAACGGCAATATAGAAATGTATATAATCACGCTCCTCCTGCGAAATGGCCTCACTTCCGCAGCAAATGTCGTATGCTGCCTTCAATCGTTTTACCATCATCATAAAACGTTTTTCGAGCTTTTGCGTCAGCTGAACGAATTCAGCAGCAAGATTCAAGCATTGGAGCTGCTGCAAAGATGAACCAGAGAAGTAATGAGTCTTATCAAACTGATGGAAAAGTTTAGCGAGCAAATCAAGGTGATCTTTAACAATCACAATAGACTGGTTAATCTCTTCAATATTCTGCCCATCCGTTTTTGAATAATGCGCCAATGCAAGATTCATCTGGCGCTTAATGCCGATATAATCAACAACCAGCCCTTTTTCCTTACCCGCATATTTGCGGTTCACCCGTGAGATGGTCTGGATCAGATTATGACGCTGGATAGGCTTGTCGATATAGATAGTGTCAAGAAACGGAACATCAAACCCTGTCAACCACATATCCACTACAATGGCAATTTTGAAGTTTGACTTCGCTTCTTTGAACTGACGATCAAGCTCCTTACGATATTTTTTATCACCAAGGGTTGTGTATAAATCTTCGGGGTCATCCTTGCCACGGGTCATAATCATCTTCACCCGTTCCATCGGCTTAATCTCTTTACGCTCTTTGTCGCTTAACTCCACACCAGCTTCAGCGACTTGCACAACCGCCCATTCAGGTCGTAGCGCGATGATCTCCTTATAGAGCTCATAGGCTATGGGGCGGCTACTACATACGAGCATTGCCTTACCGTTGACGGTAGCACCTTCCAGAATGCGGCGCTCATAATGCCGTACAAAATCAGCAGCCAAGGCTTTGATACGCTCAGGATCACCTAGAATAGTATTCATTTGTGTGGTGGCTTTTTTACTCTCCTCAATGGCATACTCACTGGCCCCATCATCCGCACATTCGTTGTAATAAGTCTCAATTTCTTTGAGTTTGTTATTATCCAGCAGAACTTTTGCTGCACGCCCTTCGTAGACGATCCGAACAGTAATTTCGTCAAAGACGGATTCCGTCATCGTGTAGGCATCTACCACATCCCCAAACACATCCAGCGTGGCATCAATCGGTGTTCCGGTGAAACCAACATAGGTCGCATTAGGCAGTGAATCATGCAAGTATTTAGCAAAGCCATAGCTGCGCTTCACACCATCAGATGTCACTTTTACTTTCTGGTCGAGGTTAACCTGACTACGATGCGCCTCATCCGAAATACAGATGACATTGTTGCGGTCAGTCAGCAGTTTAGCGTCTTCAGTAAATTTGTGTATAGTCGTCAGGAAAACACCCCCACTATCACGTCCCTGAAGCTGCTCTCTCAATTCAGCCCGGCTTTCCACACTTATAATGTGATTATCGCCTATATAGCCCTTAGCGTTAGTGAATTGCGCACTGAGCTGATCGTCCAGATCAGTACGGTCGGTAATCAGGACAATAGTAGGACTGGAAAACTCCACACTGCGCATCAATAAACGCGTGAGAAAGAGCATGATAAAACTTTTACCGCAGCCGGTCGCACCAAAATAGGTGCCACCTTTACCATCGCTCTCTGGTTTGCGATGGCGCAAGATATTTTCATAAAGCTTGGTGGCGGCATAATATTGCGGATAACGGCAAACAATCTTTTCTTGTTTTTTTGAGGTATCGGGAAAATAAACAAAGTTGCGAATAATGTCGCGCAGGCGGTGCTTTTCAAACAAGCCTTTTGCCATGGTAAAGAGAGAATCGATACCGTCTTTTTCCAGCTTCTCATTGCCCTCAATTTTGCGCCAGGCGTAGAAAAACTCATACGGCGCAAAGAACGATCCCATTTTGCTATTCACGCCGTCGCTGATAACGCTAAACGCGTTGTATTTAAACAGCTCAGGAATATCACGTTTGTAGCGTACAGTCAGTTGGATGTAAGCATCGTGAATAGTACATTCCTCACGCACTGCGCTTTTGAACTCAAATACAATCAGTGGCAGGCCGTTAATATAGAGGATGCCATCTGGAATGCGTCTCTCAAAACCACTGATTTCTAGTTGATTGACCATTTTATAGATGTTTTGGTCCGCTGCTGAATAATCAATCAGCTGGATGAACAGGTCTTTCTTATTGCGGTCTTCACGTTTCAGCAAAAAGCCATCCGATACCATCTTCATGATGGCCTTGTTGCTGTCATAAAGATCTGAGGCTGGCTTGCTCTCCAGCTGGCGCAGTATGCTCTCAATTTCTGAAGCAGTGATGCCGTCATCTGAATATTGGCTTTGCAAGAAGCTGCGCAAATCTTCTTTAATTAAAACATCCGATTCCTCACGCACCAAGGCACCGCCAAGCACATGTGGGAAGCCTTGCTGTTCTAGGAGCTCAATAATAGCTGTTTCTAGGGATGCTTCGGTGAATTTCATACTATCCCTATGCTCTTTGTAAAAACCTGTTTTACTGCAATTCCAGAAAGAAGTAGGTTTTTTAATTTCACTAATTCATCAATTTCACTCTGATTATTGAGGAGGGCATCATAAACCGGTACCATAGCAACTCCAAAACTGTTAATTAATTTACGCAATGGCTTTAAGACTTTTGTTTGATCAAAATTTCGGGTTACCAAAGCTCCAAATACACCACCTATAGCTTCATTTTTTAAACTTGCTAGTGTGCAGACTGTCAGCTGATGCACAAAAAATTGCGAAACATCATCTTTTCCTATCGCAGCATAACAACTTTGATTCATTGTCATAGCCTTGGCTGCCATTGATATAGCGCCTACTGTCCCACGTGCAGTAATAAACACCGTATTCTTAACGTAAATTCTGGTACTGCTATTTTTTAGCCCTAGTGCTGTTATGGTTTTTTGTGTTTGTGTTGTATAGACTGAGCACCCCACATCTCTTGGCGTAAAGAAGAGGAGCTCTCCATCCCAGTAATCTTGTATTTCGGTCTTTGGTGTACCTCCACCTCTTAGATCTACTAGTGAGGTGTAACTGCAATACTCCCATCCTATCGGAATCTCCTGTTGCTGCTCCTTACAAAACACCATCTCGCCGCCATTGGATTTATAAGGTTTTCCTTCCAGCTCCGGCTTGCCTATGGAGGCGGCATATTCGGCGGAGATAGGAAATTCAAAATCTACAAACCAATGTTTATAAATCGCTTGCGCAGTTTCCTCCAATTTTTGGTTAAGCTGCTCATTAAGCTTAATGCGGTTTATGATGGTGTTATATTCCCGCACAATCTCTCGTTGTTTTTCGATGGAAGGGATGGGTAACTCCACATCACACATCTCCTCCCAGCCAAAAATCTCCCGTACACTGCCATGTGATTTATAGCGGGCATAACGGTCAAATTCAGGTCGACGGAACCACATCATGAGGTACTCTGGGTCCAGCGCTTCATGGTCAATAATTTCAAAAACAGTGTAGGATGTCGAGATAATGCAATCAGATTGATCCAACAAGGCTACAGATATTTTTTCACCATTGCGCGAGGTGACAGGGCCATATGCAAATTGGTTGATGCAAACAACTTTGTATTTCGACATATCTGTGCCAACAATATTCGCAATAGATGGAATGAATGCTTTGGTGATACTAACACCTAACAAATTATCCACCTGCAGGTTTGTATTTTTTACACTGACCTGTCGAATGTACGGGCCAAGCTTCTTATAGTTTGATCGCATAGCCCAACTCCTCAAATACATTCAGCAAATCCTGCTTTGATTGCTGCTCAGCTTTCAACAGGGCTGAAAATTCTCTTTGTAGCGATGCCATTTTCTCATCAAAGTTGATATTTTCATCTCGGTTAACAAATTCAATATATTTGCTTGGTACCAATGAGTAGTCTTTGGATCGTACTTCTTCTAGCGTCGCGGAATAGCAATATTCGGGCACATTTTTATAATGATCTCTGGCAATGGTTTGCTGCCAAATGTGATAGGTTTTGGCGATATCCTGAATATGCTGCTCTGAGAACTGGATGAATTTTTTTTCAAATGGCTCCCCCCATTGTCGCAGGTCCATAAACAGAATTTCATCTTCACGGTTACGATAGTGGCGTTCGATGTCTCCATGCTTGATTACGCGTGCTTTTTTATTCTTATTCAGAATCCAAAGCGTCACGCTGATGTCTGTGGTATAGAACATGCTGCGCGGCAGGATCATTATGGCCTCAACGACCTTGTTTTCAATCATCTTCCTACGAATTACCTTTTCCTGGCCATCACCGGAAAGCGCACCATTGGCCAGCAAGAAACCCGCAACGCCGTTTTCTGACAGCTTGGACAGCATATGCAAAATCCAACCATAGTTGGCATTGCTGGTGGGGGGCACATCGTAAGCACTCCATCGGGAGTCATCCGTGAGCTCATTAGCAGCTCGCCAGTCTTTCAGATTAAACGGTGGGTTGGCGATGATATAATCTGCCTTCAAATCTGGGTGCAAATCCTTCGAAAAACTATCAGCAGCTACCTCGCCAAGGTTGGCCGAGATGCCCCGAATGGCAAGGTTCATCTTAGCCAGCTTATAAGTGGTGTTGGTTTGCTCCTGCCCATAGATTGAGATGTCTTTTGCGTTACCTTGATGGTTTTCTACAAATTTGATGGACTGCACGAACATACCTCCTGAACCGCAACAAGGATCATAGATTTTTCCTTTATATGGTTCAATCATTTCTGCAATCAGATTCACAATGCTTTTAGGCGTGTAGAACTCGCCTTTGCCCTTGCCTTCAGCCAGTGCGAATTTGCTGAGAAAATATTCATACACCCGCCCGACAATATCCTGGCTTTTATCTTTAAGCGTGTGAATGTTATTAATAGTGTCTATCAACGCGGAAAGTTTGCTGGCATCCAAGCCGATGCGGGAGAAATAGTTATCCGGCAGTGCGCCTTTCAGGGCTTTGTTGGTTTTCTCTATTGTATGGAGGGCTGTGTCAATTTTGAGAGCGATATCGGTTTGCTTGGCGTGTTGTTTGATATGGCTCCAGCGTGACTTTTCCGGAAGGTAGAAAACATTCTTCATGGTATAAAATTCCACCATATCTAGATACTTTTCTTTGCCTTCATCAATCATCTCTTGCCGACGCTCTTCAAATGTATCGCTAATAAACTTTAGAAAAATGAGCCCAAGAACAACATGCTTGTATTCTGACGACTCAACACTTCCGCGCAATTTATTAGCAGAGTCCCAAAGAGTCTCCTCAATACTTTTCTGCTTTTTTTCTGCTACTTTAGTTTTCGCCATCGCTTTCTTTTTCCCTTTAACTTTTTCTACTGTATGGCTCATTTAATTCCCTACTAATTTATTCATATCCATCTTCAAGCAGTGACACTTGTGGGTCATCGGTGCTGATCCCATTGTGTGCGCAATAATCCCTTATCAATACTTCCACCATATTCGCAATCGAACGATGTTCATTCACTGCTGCCTTTTTAAGCCCCTCTTTGAGTGCGGGGTCAATCCTAAATGTTAATGTTGTTGTTTTTGTATTAGCCATTTTTCGCACCTATCAATAGTAATTATTTGTCGTCTCTGCTTTTACGTCCATGCTTCAATAATTCCGCTGACTTCCTCAAATCATCTATATAATTTTCATCAGCCCGCTCTAAATATTCTAGACGACGCTTTTCACTGAACTGATCATATTGTTCATTCGCATGATTAATTGCCACACCGTGACTGATGCTGCCTGCATCCTTCAGCACTTTAAGCTCAACATCGCTTAAAAACTTATCCAGAAAAACTTCCCAATCAATCATAGAAATAGTCTGACGACGCTGTGCCCGAAATTCTGCCTGATCAAGGAACATGACTGTGATTCGGTTTAAAATATTGATTTCTTCAGTGGTTAAATAATTTTTTGCGGTGCCAACATCTGTTTTCAATACCCGCGACCCCTTCCAGTTAGTCAGCCCCATGTTTGGCAACTGTGCATCAGCACGATTTTTAATAATCTCAGCTGCAGTAAGCCCTGTGGCAGCATAATGCATTTTGTTTTGCACCTTCGCAAAAAACTGCTGCGTTTCCTTTCCGCCTTCTTGATAATCGGCCGCTAAAGCAAAAATATTGCGGATCATCAGATAAACCCTAGCCTCACTAGCTCGAATTTCTCGAATTCGAGCCAAAAGCTCATCAAAATAATCAGTCGCCCCTGAACCGCCTTTAAGCCGCTCGTCATCCAGGGCAAACCCTTTTATTAAGTACTCGCTGATGCGCTCCGTAGCCCATATCCGAAACTGGCTGCCTCTTTTGGAACGAACGCGAAAACCCACAGCGATGATCACATCTAAATTGTAGTGATCAACAAGCCGAGCAACTTCTCTTGTTCCCTCAGTTTGAACTATTCGGAATTTCCGAATAGTTGCCTCTGGCTTGAGCTCCCCATCCTCATAAGTGTTTGAAATATGTTCATTTATGCTTGAAATGGAAACTCCATACAGGTCTGCCATGAGCTTCTGAGTCAACCAAACAGTCTCTCCCTCTAGGCAAACACGGATAGGCGCATTTTGACCCGGCCCTTGATATACCAAGAACTCGCCCGAGGGAGCTGTATCGTCATTAACCATTATTTCGTCCCTTTTGCTTCATTTTTCAGCATGCCCCTGAATGCAGGCTCAATCCTGATTCTTAGAGTTGTTGTTTTATTACTAGCCACTAACATATAATCAACATATGCTGCCGTTGTACTGCAATATACAGTAACTTCAGGTAGAATCCAATATTGAAGTTCTCAAACATAGTAAAAGGATTTATATGGCACGCAGTTATACAGTCCATGCATTTTTTCGAAATACCCCTAACAACCTCCTTGCATGTTTCTTTGAAAGGTTCAAACTATTCAGCAAGTTAGACTTCGCCTCTATGAAAGAAACAAAGCCAGACCAGCTGATTGAAGCATGGAATGCTTTGCCAGCTGAAGAGAGGATTCCCCTAGACGCTATCCAACAAGAAATCTTTGAGTTGAGCTGCGAGAAGGGCTTTGTAGCCATACGAGATGAAGCCAGGTGGCAAATGGGGGATGCCCTAAAGGAACTAGAGCATTTTACGACAACCCTTGCTGAGCTGCCAAACCACTACCATCGGGCGATGATAACCTACCTTGATTATCCTGGATGTTGGAAAGGCGCCATACGCTTCTATCATGCGGACAGCATGAATAGCCATTGGCGAAAACGCAAGCATATGGGAAACCGGCCAGCTGCTGTTGACACGATTAGCGCCAGCGATCTTGCTAACAGAATCAAAAGTTATTTCTCTGCAACAGAGGGCCGCGGCAACAACTGTGTTGTTGAGGTTTTCAGGCGCGGAGATCTAGATTATTTCTTTGCCTACCCAGAAGATTTTTCCCAGCAGGCAGTTGAATGGGTTGAGGGGGAGTTTGGGATTCGCCCACATAACCCAGCCTTTGAGATTATTTTCATATATTCACAGAAAGATGGAACACTAGACATTAACTTCAGGGGTTCAAAGAATGCTATCGAGTCCTTGCAGCATATGTTTGCCAATGCCATCCTCAAGCTTGAGCAAACACCACCTGACCCAAAAGACAGCCGGATATATGATTTGAATCCTTTGCGCAATCGAGGCTTCACCTTCAACTATGTGATTGAGTCGCGAATTGAATGTGTTCGGGTCAAAAAGATTCGTTTCACCTCTCGGATTAAGCACGGCGACAGAATAACCGTTGAGGCCAATGTTAACGATGGAGGCACAGGCATATACGACCAAATTGAAAAGATCTCAAGCTCAGTCCCTTTAAATCATTATGATGTGTCACAAGTAGAACTGTCTGTAACATACAGGGCTGATGAAAATCAACGAGCCCAAAAAATTACTGTTCGGATAACCCACCCAAACTCTTGCTCTCTTAAATATGATGAACTCGGTCTGAAGATTCGTGAAATGCTTGCAAGCTCAGGCATTGAGCCGAAGGAACCCATTGAAGAAGAAACAGAAGAGCTTGCTGAAGCATGAACTTAAACGCATTACTGGTGGCATTGATTGAACGTGCTGGCTCAAATAATGGAGAGCCAGTGTTTATCACCACTGAAGAACTTGAGGAATGGCCAGGATCCTTTCTCTGTGCAATTAAAACAGCAGGCTTAATCAAGCAAGCACCTCCAGCAACATCTGCGGTTTGCCCTGGTTGCGAAGAAATGTGCTCAATGCCAGTTAACACCCTGCTAAAAGGGGCTGGCAGTGCAACTGCATTTGTTATATGTGATAAGCGCGATGATATTAATCGTGTAGCTATATCATTGACCGTTCTCGAACAATGGCAAGCATCTGCTTACTCTATGGCACACTTGCTCAGCGAGTTGCTTAAATTATCCTCGCCTCCGACAAGCACAAACTCTAAGCGATGGGAGCTAGGCGTTTTAAGGGGCAAAAAACATTCAAGTCATTTGATATTGGTGTCAGAGAATAAACTCATTCTATCTGTCGCGGGCCATGAGCTCGCACTCAATGAGCTACTCTTCTTACGCAACAATCAAATTGCCATTGATAAACTGAAGATTACTCGGGCCATTGATAGCCCTGCTACAGGTTCTGGAGATATTGAGTCAGCAAAAGATCGTCAGATTCGCCTTCAAAAACGTGTAGATCACTTCAAAAGTAAAGGCCATCGAAACTTTATAAAACTTGTCGCAGAGGAGGAAGGTATTACAACCGTGCGGCTACATCAGATTTTAAAGCGAAAATAACAGCACCCCCAAACTACCACCCTATAGCGAATGCATCTGTTAAGCCAATAGAATCATTGGATTATACTTTTTTCACTCTCTAGCTTGCGCTATAGCCCCCTATATAGCCCTTAATCACTGCCATGTACAACAACGCCCAAGGAGGCATAAACATGGCTACAACGATCTTAAGACTTCCAGCTGTCAAAGCACGCACCGGGTTATCACGCAGCACTATTTATTTACGTATGGCTGAAGGCCGCTTCCCCACCTCGATTTCCCTTGGAGACAGAGCCGTTGGCTGGATTGAAACAGAAGTAGACGACTGGCTTTCTAAGCATGTTGAGGAAAGCCGCAAAGCAGGAAAAGGAGGGAAAGCATAATGTCTACCACAGTGACAAACTTCACCCCCAACGTTGGGCAAAGCGACAAAAGCGACAAAACCGTAAAGATTAGCAACTCTAATTTTCTTCAAGCGATCTTTGGCGATTGTCCAAACAGAGAATATCCCATTTTTGTCAGTTTCCACGGAGATCCGACTAAAGTCCTTAAACACAGCTGGTCAGGCCAACCGTGGAATCCAACCACATCTATGGCAATGCCTGAAAATGCAAATAATTACTTCAGCCTTGCTTGCTTTAAACCAAACGAGGTTGGCGAATATAGGCGAAGAAAAGCACAATTTGTAGGACTGTTCGCAGTTATGTTAGACGACATCGGAACCAAGGTCCCCATGGAACGACTAACCTTAGCACCTAGTTGGTTACTAGAGACCTCGCCAGGGAATTACCAAGCAGGTTACATCTTGGTTGAACCCATCAATAACAGCAAGGTAGCAGAGAACCTTGTGAACGCTATCATCAATGCCGGTCTATGTGACCCTGGCGCAAATGGCCCTACCGCCCGACTAGCAAGACTGCCTGTTGCGGTTAATGGTAAACACAAGCCAGAGTTTCATTGCCAACTTGAAAGTTGGGAGCCTCAAAAACGTTATTCTATTGAAGAGCTAATAGACGGCCTTCAGTTAGAAATGGTTGAGAAAAAAGTGAAGTCGAATACTCGTCAGACGGAGGAAACCAACGATGCAGATTGCGAAGAGATTTGGAGCCCATGTCCTAAGGAAAATGCCATTCTTACGGCATTGAGAGACCAAAAGCTTTACAAAACGCCACTAGGTGAATGTAAACATGATATCACCTGCCCATGGGTTAATGAACATACCCACGCTATCGACAGTGGAACTGCCTATTTTGAACCGGATGATAATTATCCCATTGGTGGATTTAAGTGCCTACATGGTCACTGCAGCAATAGACACATCCGCGACCTTTTGCGCTTCCTTAATGTCGACGTTAAAGCTGCACGTATGAAGCCAACCATTCGTGTAATAAAGGGGGAGTTACACAGAATAGTTGATATGGCCGAACGTGAATTAGCACTCGGTCAACAATACTTTCAAAGAGGCGGCATAATTGTCCGTGTCTATACTGACCCAAGCACCCATGAAACATTAATTCAGAGCATCACACAACCTGCATTAGTACGGGCACTTTCGGGGATTGCGTCTTGGGAGCAATATGATAATCGCCCCAAGAAATGGGTACGCATTGACCCACCCCCGCGCCATACATCGATTCTTTTTGACTCCAGTTCATACCGACACTTACCGGTTATAAATGGCCTAGCTCGGCAGCCATATTTACGGCCTGACGGGAGCCTGATGGAAGAAGCAAGTTATGATTCAAGCACGGGCATTTTTGGTGTTTTTGATAGTAGAAAGTACACGATTCCAGAAAACCCAACCCGGAAGGATGCAGAGGCGGCATTGAGCGCTTTAAATACATTGCTTGATGAGTTTTGCTTTGCAACCCCAGCGGATCATTCTGCAGCGCTAGCAGCAATCCTAACCGCAAGCATCCGACCAAGCCTTGACCATGCACCCATGTTCCATGTAAAAGCCCATGCGGTAGGTTCAGGCAAGTCATATCTATGCGCATTAATCAGCGCGTTCGCAACATCACAGCGAGGAACGCCAACCACGTTCCCGGCTGATGATGAGGAGTGTAGGAAACTATTACTAGCTGAACTTTTACGATCTCCAGCAGTAATTGAGTTTGATAATTTAACCTCTGACATTTTACCACATAAAAGCTTATGCACAGCCTTAACATCTGAGCATATGACCGGAAGGATATTGGGGGTCTCTAAAACGGCAACGGTTGGCACAAGAACATTATTCCTATCAAGCGGCAACAATGTCTCACCTATAAAAGATATGGCGCGTCGCTGTATTACCATTAACCTTAACCCTGAAACCGAGATACCGGCAGCGCGCGAATTCAAACGGCCAAATCTGATCGATGAGATCTCGCAAAATCGTGAGGTTTTTGTTGGTTACGCAATTACCATTGTAAGAGCGTGGATTTTGGCTGGCAGACCTCAAAGTCAAACCAAGCCATTGGCAGGATTTTTAGATTGGTCTGATTTATGCCGTCAATCTCTACTTTGGCTTGGACAGGCAGATCCTGCCGCATCAATCTTTGCTGCAATAAAGGAAGATCCTGATCGCGAAATTCTTGGACGATTATTGCACTCATGGGAATCCGCTTTTGGCAATACACCTACGATGGTAAGGGATGCAGTTAAAAAATCGCTTGAGGCTGGGCATGAAACAAATGAGTTAAAAGAATGTCTCCACGAGATTGCAGATGAACGCGGTGAAATTAATCGACGTCGACTTGGCAGATGGATCAAACGCCATGAAGGTCAAATTGTCGATGGGCTGCGTTTCGTCAGAACTTCAGGGAATACATCTGCAGAACGATGGCAAGTGGAATCGGTTTCGTCGGTTTCATCGGTTTCTCGGGGACAGAACGAAGAAATTTGCGCAGAGGAAGAATACCGCCGCGCAGCCGAGGGGGAATAGGTATGAATTTCGCAAATGATTTCGGTAAAAAAGTAGATGAGGAATTAATATGGGTGGATCAGGTAGTGGACGACATTGGCAATATAATGCTAATGGAACAGTCGATAATTACAGGTCAATTGATATCAGAAAATGGCGCCGGGAAGGCTTACTCACTCCCGGTGCTACTTTTAAGGCTAAGTGGCTTCGTGATGGCGAACCGTTTGGTACAGTCAAAGTATTAGTCGCTGAAAAATATTGTTTATTAAGTTACCGCTATAGAAATTCAAATGATTGGGTAGATGCAAGCTACCCAATTGATATAGAGTGGACACCTTGTAACCTGGGTGGCAAACGACCATGGTTTCTGTGTCCTGCTAAACAGTGTGGTCGCCGTGTGGCTATTTTGTATGGTGGAACTGTTTTTGCTTGTCGCAACTGTTACCGCTTGTCATATCCTAGCCAGCGTGAAAATGCTGGAGATCGCTCAACACGAAAAGATGAAAAGGTACGCTCCCGCTTAGGCTGGGAGCCAGGGTTTTTAAATGGCAACGGTGTAAAGCCAAAAGGCATGCACTGGCAAACGTTTACCCGTTTGTGCCATATGCATAATGAACTCGTAAATCTCTCGCTCAAAGACGCAGTTTCGCGCTTTGGAATAAACGATTTTGAGTTATACTTATCTCAGGAGGTAATTGAATGACACAAAACTCTGTAGACTCAGCTAGCATCGCAAGCAAAAACAAGAGCACAACCCCTTCTGCGCTGCTCGCCCAGCATGCGCATGCCATAGTCGAAAAGCTGGTTGAAACCGCCCTGGCAGGTGATCTCATTGCCCTTCGAATTTGCGTGGAAAGAATCATCCCTCGTGGGAAAATGGAAGATAGCATCCATTTTGAAATACCAAGTGGTGGTATTGCTTCCGGCGACAATATGCTTGAAATTACGAACAATATCACCAAGGCTGTTGCTTCAGGTGAAATGACAATTAATGAGGCTAATAAATTCACTGCATTTTTAAAACAGCAACGCAGAATGGTAGGTGATGCAAAATCGAAAATACAGGGGGAGGAATGGGAAAAGGAAAGGGGTTGGTGACGTCAGTTCTTTTATTTATTGGAAGATAACCACTTATGCAAAAACTCCGTCGCTCGAACATCATCTTCATTGTAATTGATGATATTCTGCAAAATACTTCTATCACCTTTTTCAAACCATTCTTCATACCAGAAGATGCTCTGCGCACCCCCAGCCTTCGCATGCCGCCATTCGAAATTTAAATATTTGGCAATGTCTTTAATTGAATAAAAATACAAAGGGAAAATATATGACTTTGTTAATATCGGAGAAAGGTCTACCAGATTGCTGGCAAATTCGTCGAGTTTTTTGCTTCCTCCATATTTTTCAGAAAGCTTCTTTATGTGTGTTTTTTCATAATCGTGATAATGATACACCTTATAATCACCAAAATCTTCACCCCCAAGCCATGACAGGAAATCAGACCACATAGTCGCTTCTGCCTCAGGTGTTTCAGCTAGAAAATATTTAAAGGCTGGTTTAGAACCTTCATGGTTAATTAAAAACCCAAACAAATAATCTACGCCCAGAAAAGGGTCACCCTCAATATCGAAATAAATTTTTGTTTTCGCCTCAGGAACATCTGGCTTAGCAATAGGAATTATTTCCTCCTTTACAAGAGCCTCAGCTTGTTTCTGTAATCGTTGTAAAGTATCGAGGCTCGCACCCTTTATCTTTGGCAAGCAATCGATATCGCACTGGGCCATTTCTTGATATGTCTTAATCCCTTGCGCCTTTAAAGCAGCAGCTACAGCGGAGTTGATGTTATAAAGCAACGAAATATCTGACTGAGCCTCTGCCTCATTGAGCAAAATTTCACCCCAAGGCGTGTCCAGCGCTTCCCGTGTTATTTTATAATCTGGCTCATTTCCGCGCAAAATATCCAGTATGCTGTTAATCGTTTTGTCAGTGTCTTTCAAAAGCTTTTCAGTAAGATCACAAGTGATCTCATCATTGTTCTTATTTATGAAGGCACCTGAAATTGGTCTGTAGCCCTGAATTTTTCCTAGGATTAGAGCATATAACATTAATTGCTTTTTGTATTTTGGCTTATCACACTTAGTTGAGTTTTTGATTTCGATTGGAATGTAGTGGTAATCACCGAAATTTGAGGGGCCTTTGCATTTTCTAAGAAAATCTGGGCGGCCTTTAAATTTTATATCACCATCAACATATGAAATGAATCCTTGATAGATAAGGTCTCTACCCTCCTTCATATATTCGAGCGTCAATTCTTCAGCGTCTTCCTCCGTCATGTTTTGATCAACAATGGCTTTTTGCATATCCTTGACGATCTCTTCTTCATGCAAAACGCCCCCTTCAATCAGGCGAAGCGTAAATTCAGGCAGTTGGATTTTTTGAGCTTGGTCTCCATGGATGTCATACCAAATCCAATGTGGTGATCTTTCATACTGATAAAATAATGATGGGCTGATTTCAATTAACTTGGTCATAATATCCCCAGCTACACGGTCATTCAGCACCCCTTTCGGGGGCAAGGTATACTGCAACACAATTGCTTGTTATACAATTGCAACGACGTACACAGGTACGTACAATATGCCATTGTGCACAAACACAATGCGCAGGGTCGAATATTTCATATTCAAACCTCCGTGATGCTAGATGGGAAAAAGCCCACACTCGAGGCATTGAACCCCCTTCATCACGAGGCTTTACCTTCGAGGACACCAGAAACAGTAAGTACCCTACCTTATAAGTATAGTCCGCTCACCTCGCTCATAAACGAGCCTAGCCTCGTTCTACGGGGGTATTATTGGGGGTACTTTCACAAACCACATTTTATATATTGTTTACATTCATATAGTTAGGCAGGTTATGTGATTGACGCCGCCCCATTTTTTATTTCAGAGCAAAGCCTTGTTTTCCTGTAAAAAATATCCATAATACTGGTTATATACTACACTTTAAATTTTCGAGGTCATCGAAGCGTCATGAAAAATATTCACTAAATCTGCCCAAAAAAATGGGCAACTCCAATCATTAGAAGCCCTTAAAGATTATAGAGATACGTGATGCATAGACCAATTTTCCTTAAAAACCTTGGCCTTTCCTTTGCAGGTAAAAGCTGTTTTGAAGACTTTTCTGCCGAGATACACTCCGGCAGCCGAATTGCTATTATCGGCAGAAATGGTTCTGGTAAGTCTAGTTTGCTTAACATTTTACGGCAAAGCTTAAACCCTTCCGATGGGCAAGTTATTATTCCTGATAAACTGCGTATCGGGTACGTTGAGCAGACCATTAATGATCATAGCGATTTAAGTGGAGGACAAAGGTTAAATAAAAGACTATCAGAGGCATTAGCATTGTCACCGGATTTATTATTGCTAGATGAACCTACTAATCATCTAGATCTTGCTAATCGCAAAAGCTTGATTCGTATGCTGCAAAAGTATCAAGGCACGCTTATTATCGTTAGTCATGATAAAGAAGTGCTGCGAAAATGTATTGACATATTTTGGCATATTGACAATAACAATATTCATGTATTTACTGGATCTTATGATGATCATATTCGTGATATTGAACAAAAACGTGCATCCATAGAAAAAGAATTATCGTTATTAAAGCGCGATAAAAAAGAAACGCACACAGGCCTAATGAAAGAGCAAAAACGTGCCGCCAAAAGCAAGTCCAAAGGGAAAAAAAGCATCGAGCAAAAAAAATGGCCAACTATTGTTAGCAATGCTAAAGTACTTAGAGCCGAAAAGACCACTGGCAGAAAAAAATCTGCTATCGACCAAAAGAAACAGAGCTTAAGTGAACAACTTTCTGAGTTAAGACTACCCGAAATCATCCTGCCTAAATTTTCATTAAGTGCAGATCAGATTTCAAGCTGCAACATCTTGGCTATAAATAATGCTGACATAGGCTACAAAAAAGACAATGTCTTGCTCAAAAAGGTAAGTTTATCAATCTGCGCTAAAGATCGTGTTGCAATTTATGGCAAGAATGCCTCTGGTAAATCCACCTTATTAAAGGCAATACTTGATGAAACTAATATTTTGAAAACTGGCAGCTGGTTTTTACCAAAGGCGGAATATATTGGCTATTTAGATCAACATTATTCTAATCTTAACCCTAAAATTTCCGTTATTGAGAATGTTCTTGAAATCAGACCTGACTGGAATGAAGCAACAGCAAGACGCCATCTAAATGATTTCTTATTTCGCAAAAATGAAGAGGTTCACAATTTGACATCGAATCTTTCTGGCGGTGAAAAAGCTAGATTATCTCTCGCATCAATCGCGGCAAAATCACCAAGATTGCTTATTTTAGATGAGATTACCAATAATTTGGATTTAGAAACTAAGGCACATGTTATACAGGTATTGCAAGCTTACCCGGGGGCAATAATAGTGGTTTCGCATGAAGAAGATTTTATAAGTTCAATAAAAATTACGCACAAATACAAAATTCAAAATGGACATTTATCTACTCTGCCAGAAGACTGTTCATAGGCCGGTAGCTTAAAGCCAGCTGCTAGCACCTAGAGGCGCTAAACCTGGGGGCCTTTCGAAAAACCTCGTTATTTAGCTTGGAAACCCCTGCTAATGTTGCATAAATGTGATGAACTTATGGGCGAGCGTGAGCGCCAGAACTCAGTAATCGCATCTAGTTTTCCCAGAACATGAGCTGCCTCTGACGCCTTTTTCATAACTTGGAGTGAGTGCTCAAAAATAGATATATACAGTTTTAGAAAGACTGTATACATCCTGGGCTTGAATATATACAGATTTGAGTGGGAATCCATTCGGTATTCGCGAATAGCGAATACCAAGGGATTGACATTCCTACACATATCTATTATTCTGGATATATGGATACAAATGATGTTATACAGGCTTTCGACTCCCTCGCGCAAGAAACGCGCTTGCAGGCCATTCGTGTTCTTGTAGAGTATGGCGATACTGGCATGCCAGCCGGACAATTAAGCGAGGCTCTTGGTGTGCCGCAAAACACCTTATCGTTTCATTTGAAGCAGCTATTGCAAGCAGGCTTAGTCAGCTCTCGCCGCGAGGGCAGAAATATTTATTATCAAGCACAAACCTCCACACTTACCCAATTAAGCCAGTTTTTACTTGAAAACTGCTGCGCAAAAGCAGGAGGAACATGTGGGGATATTTGAGCGCTATTTAAGTGCCTGGGTTGCCCTGGCCATTGCTCTTGGGGTACTTTTAGGTAACTACGCACCTGGTATATTTGCCGGCATTGCGAAACTGCAAATTGCTAACGTTAATATCATTGTTGCTGCGTTAATTTGGGTGATGATATTCCCCATGATGCTGCAAGTAGATTTAAGCAAACTACATGAAGTAAAGCAAAAACCACAAGGCCTGTATTTAACAGTAATTATAAACTGGCTTGTTAAACCATTTACCATGGCCCTGCTTGCCTGGCTGTTTTTCAAGGTATTTTTTGCGAATCTTGTCGACCCCAGTGATGCCACTGAATACATTGCCGGCATGATTTTACTGGGCATCGCACCTTGTACAGCTATGGTTTTTGTTTGGAGCCAATTAACAAAAGGCTGTGCAAACTATACTTTAGTTCAAGTAACAGTTAATGATGTTATTCTAATCTTCGCATTCGCGCCATTAGCAGCTTTACTGCTAGGTATGGCTGACATATTTGTGCCTTGGTCAACGCTACTGCTTTCTGTAATTTTATACGCATTAATCCCGCTGGCGGCAGGTTTATTAGTCCGCCACTATTTATTACAAAAAAGCGAGAAGTCATTACAAAGATTCCTGGCTGCTTGCAAACCTGGCACAGTCATAGGCCTGTTGCTGACCGTTGTTTTGCTGTTTGCCTTTCAGGCACAAACAATTCTTAGCCAACCCTATATTATTCTTTTAATTGCTATACCACTCATCATACAAACATATCTTATTTTTACAGTGGCTTATCTCTGGGCATGGCGCTGGAAATTGCCACATGAAATAGCTGCACCTGCCGCCATGATCAGCACATCTAACTTTTTTGAGCTTGCGGTTGCAGTTGCTATTGGCCTGTTTGGTTTGCAATCCGGTGCCGCACTGGCAACGGTTGTTGGCGTACTGGTTGAGGTACCTCTCATGCTATCTTTAGTATGGTTTGCAAATCGCATGCGTCCACTAATGGCATAGCTTTCAAAATCCCCCGCTCCTGCTGCGCAGTCACTGCCCCCTTTAATAAGGGGGCGAATCAGTACATGATTCCCGCCGCCTCCATTTTTTATTCCACTACGGGTACGTACAGTCAAGCTCAAGAAGCTTCATCAGGCTTCATTTCAACAGAATAATGCGCAGGGTATTTACTGATGGCTCCCGATGCTATATCAACAAAAAAGGTAGGCCAAAAGAAAATATCAAGCAACGCAACCGGGTTAAAGTTATCATTTATCACACCTGTGTAATTTTGATAGCCTTCTTGGCGGCAGCTCACTTTTAATGGTGCATTTCCCTTAGAAACAACTACGACACCGGGATTAGAGGTTACTTCATACACCGCTCCAGTAGAATCAGTAATATTGCAGCTTACCTTTTTTAAATCTTCTTTAGTTTCCCGATCTATAGCTTCTAAATTTACTGCCTGATTAGTCCCTGTTAAAACAGTAGCACAACCTGAGAGCAATAAAAAAACCATTGCAGTTATAAATATTTTAAACACCTTTAGCTCCCTTCGTTTACTTCTAATAATTAAATTAATGCGTAACCTGATAGATATCAAGTACAGATTCTATCTAAATGCTTACAAGAAGTCCAACAGATTATGAGGTTACCCGAAATAAGTGGCATTTTTCCCTTAAAAATGAGAAATTTTTGTATAACTAAAAGACGAGGTCCCTTCATTTGAAGGGGTTGTTTAATTTTTTCAGAGATCGTAATCAATTGTTACAGAGGCAAGGGTTTTTTTCATTTTCTCTAACTGCGCAGGACTGCCATGCTTTTCTTTAGCGGCATAGGTAAAAGCATGAAAACCATAATAGCCTTTAACGTAGCGTGACATAATAATTGTATTTTCAGGCATTACACTTTTACAGCTTTTAATCGTAGTCATTATAGTTGTGCTGTCACTTGATTCAGCTAAAACTTTTTTTTCCATAGTCCCTTTGTCGGAGAGGCAACCCATCTCAACGGCTGAAATGACATCGTTAATATATTGCTCGAAAGAATAGTTATCTGGATAATGCTTATATGAAACGTATGTTCTTAAAAGAAACTCGTTCCAACGGTTTGGATTTTGCCCCTTAGGATAGCTCTGTGAGCTATACAGCCCGAAATTAGAGTCGTCCCCGGTTACCCAGTTATCTATACCTGTTATGTCATAGTCTGCCGTAGTAACCTCGGAAAGCGCAGTCCAGCCTGTAACCTTGCCAAGGGCATTGTCACGCTCTTCCACCCTAACTCGCTTCTCCTCATCGCTGAGCGCATAGCCTAGGGGCGCTATAAACATAGCGAAAATGATTAAAATTGTAGAAAGGTAATATTTCATCGTTAGCATACTATCATAGTGCTTCAGATAACACAATAAATAATAGGCAAAGCGAAGACGGGCTTGAGGCTTGCCCACACCATGTCTATAGTTTATTTAGTATAAACAAACAGGAGCATTGGAATGAACACGAAAGTTACCCTGGGTGCCAGCATCTTGCTGAGCTTTATAGCAAACACTGCACTAGCCATCGACCTTTCTGGCCAACCCTACATAGAAGGAAAGCTGGGTTATAGCTGGGCCAAAGGCAAAGACGTCAAAGGAAAACCATCACCCACTAACATTACTTTCCCGAATGACAGTTTTAACAGCTCCAGTTTACTTGGCGGTGCTAGCCTCGGTTATCAATTTGCTGGCATGGCGCTTCCTATACGCCTTGAAGCTGAATATTTAAGACGCAGTCACTTTGAGTACGACACCACCTCGGTTGGTTTTGGCATCAATATACCCTTCAAATCTGACATTACCAACCAAAGTGCTTTAGCTAATTTATTTGTTGATATCCCCGTTACAGAACGCTTTACAGGATTTCTTGGCGGCGGCATGGGTGCGGCTTTCAACCACACGCACACTAAAATTACCACCCCTGGCGGCACATCTTCCGGTGATGCTAATAAAACAGCCTTCAGTTGGATGGTAAGCGCAGGCGCTGCGGTGCAAGCTACCGATTGGCTGGCATTCACGCTGAGCTATCGATATTCTGACTTGGGTGACATTCGCTGGGAGCCAAACTCAGATCAAGTAAACAGCAGTTCTTTTCATGCCCATGAAGGCATGCTTGGTTTCCGCTTGACAATGCCAAGCGCTTAAATCAAAACCTGGGACTCGGGTCACTTGGGACCGTTACATCAATCGGTTTTTTAGTTTTTATCTAGGTGGTGATTTTGGGAATGAAATTGCGAACAACCGGGGTATATTGGGTATACGTTACTTACTGCCCTTAAATTTTGATTACACGATGTTTGTAGGCAGCGATGGCGGCGGCCGCTTTCAAGTTGATAAAGAGTTTCAACTAACGCCCCGGCTTAGCTTAACAGGCCGCTCACGGTACGACACGAAAACATACTGGGAAAATGAAGCCAGCTTGGCTTATATGCTGACGCAACAATTTGCTGTAGCAGTCATCATTAATTCAGACTACGGATTCGGCGGTGGTATTGAGCTGGAATTTTAGTGAAAGTATTAGGGGCCTTTTTTGAGGGCCGCAAATCCCCCGCCATCCCATTTCTTATTGATCTGCCAAGTGTAAGAATTGCATATGCCTGTCGTATTGCGAAAGTATGTCTTCGATTACTTCTTCAGAAGTGTAACCCATGATGTCGTAATATTGATTACCTTCCAATAAATGTACTTCGGCTCGAAAGTATGTTTTCCGCTTACTTTCATCATCAGAGAAATCCAGAAACATAAAACTGGGAGTTGCGTAGGATTTTAAATGCACTCTGTAAACGAAATTGACTTCTTCGCCATGCGAAACCTCTAAACCCACAGATTCATCGCTTTTGTGCAAGGCAACTTCAATATTTTTACTTTCAAACTCGGCACATACTTGCGTAAATGCTGGCAATACACTTTCTTCTATAAATCTTTGCACTTCATCTTTTTTAGGATGATTGATGATCGCTCGCAAACGCTTTTCCCAAGAAGCTCGGCTTTTTGCAACAGTCACCTGCGAAGGTGCAAGATTTATTTTTAATCGCAAGGCCTCTATGCGCAAACCACGCAATAAACCAAGACACATCAACAGCATAACAAAAACAAATGGAAATGCGCTTACTATTACTGCTGTTTGCAATGCATGCAGCCCACCCAGAACTAACAACACCCCTGCTATTGCACCCATAGCAATGGCCCAAAAAACACGACGCCAAACTGTAGGGCTTGCTTCGCCACCGGTACTGATTATATCGACCACCAAGGCACCTGAGTCCATGGAGGTAATAAAGAAAATTATGATTAAAACGATAGCTAAAAATGAAAATGTACTGCCCCAGGGAAGTAACGCAAAAAAATCGAAAAGAGCTAATGGCATATTGTGAACCACAGTTTCTCCCAAATTTCCAATACCAGCAGCTTGAAACTCAATCGCTGTGTTTCCGAAAATTGTCATCCATGCGAAAGTCAGCAATGCCGGCACAAACAGAACACCGACCAGAAATTCCCGAATTGTGCGCCCGCGTGAAATCCGTGCCATAAACATGCCCACAAACGGTGACCAAGCAATCCACCATGCCCAATAGAATAATGTCCAGTTGGCAGTCCAGTCAGCAGCCCATTCCGGGAGCTGAGCACCAGAACGGTAGGCATAAAGTGTGAATGTTTCTTTAACGATACTACTTAAATAGTTTCCTATGTTTTCGATGAAATATGGAAATAACTTTAATGTCGGACCGTTTATAAACACATAACACATGATGACTAATGCAAGAAATAAATTAAATAAACTTAGACGTTTTAAGCCGTTATCCAAACCCAAGGTAAGTGAACCGATCGCAAATAAAGTAATAATCAAAATCAGGCTCAAAACAACAGTAATACCCGTACCCGTTTCGAAAAGGTAATCCAATCCACAGGTTACCTGTATTGCACCTAATCCTAAAGAAGTTGCGATACCAACCATGGTGCCAATAATAGCAAATATGTCCATCATATCGCCAAGTGGTCCGTGAATACGATTACCAATCAAAGGAAATAATGCCGAGCGCAATGACATAGGAAGATTATGCCGATAACCAAAGTATGCCAAACACAAACCAATAACGGCGTAAATTGCCCAGGCATGCACTCCCCAATGAAAAAATGTAATCGACATTGCGCGTTGAGCTGATTCAATTGTGCCGGGCAGCCCTACGGGTGGGAAAATATAATGCTGTATAGGCTCAGCAACAGCGAAAAACACCAAACCTATACCCATACCTGCACTGAACAGCATCGCGAACCAAGCAGGGTAGCTAAAATCTGCTTCAGCATGATCAGGGCCTAGCTTAATAGAGCCGTAATTGCTAGAGGCTATACCGATAGTGAAAATTAAAAAAATGGCTACGCTCAGCAGGTAAAACCAACCAAATTTTTCAATAATGGTTTCCTGCAAGATTTCTAGCATTAGACTAGTAGCTTGCGAGTAAAGTGACGCAATTATCAAAAACACCGCGATAATGCCCGTTGCTATATAAAATACAGGTTTATTTATTGCAGGCATAATTTTTTTGGCGTGTTCAGGCATTGCGCTCTTATTATAGCAACAGGAAATTAGCCAAGCAAGCGAACAGCCATCCACTGCTTATTAAGTTAAGGTGTGGATCTAATGCTGGGCCCCGTCATTATCATTTTACAACAAAATTAAAGTAAGTATCGGGATAGGGTTCATCGGCAAGGGTGAAGTGCCACCACTCGGTTTCAATAGGCACAAAGCCATGGCTGAGCATCGCGTCACGTAATATCATGCGGTTGCTATAAGCGGTTTCAGAAATATCTTGATTATCGGGGTGTGAAAGCGGGTCCATAAAATCAAAGATAGTACCCATCTCTAGCTCGCTGTTATCGTCAAGATTGATGATCGTTAAATCAACGGTACTGCCGCGCGTGTGTGATGATTTTTTATTAGCATAGCCTAACGTAAAAAAGTCTTCTTTTGCAATATTAGGGTAGTATTTTTGCTTCATGATTTGATCATCGTGATCTTCACTCCAGGCAATAAAATCATTAACGGCTGTTTGTGGGCGATAACAGTCAAACACTTTTAAACCTAAGCCTTGCGGTTTTAGCTCTGCTTGAAACTTTGCCAAAACCCCTGCCGCTTGCTCTGTCAAAATACAACGTGGCGCAGCATAGCCCTTCACAGGACGCCCAAGAAAATTATCGTTTGTTAGGTACTTCATGTCTTGCACGATAGTTTGTTCAACATCACTTAAATAAACAAAACTCTCTGGTAATGCCACGGCTTGAGCGCTCCATATCAATAAGCTGATTGCGATGTGTTTTGGCCTCATGCCCATAGAGTAACATATCTGGTTTATGATGCGGCCTTCGAAAGATTAATCACCGTCTGTGTAGGCTCAGCTTCAATCGTCACCAAATCTTTGCCTGCTTTATTATAGGCATTTAGATCAACCATTTGAATTGCCTGGTTGTCGTAAGTACGGAAGAAGTATTGCCCACTTTCTGGATTTTTAACTGTTGTAGCTAACGTCCAATCAATCTCAACCTTATTTGCTATCTCTTCGCGCACAGCACCTTTAGGAATATCAAATTGATTTAATATGTGAAATGTTTGAAAAACTGCATCTTGGCCTGTGGCCGGCGTTATCGCTGTTGTAGAAAATATTGCTGCGCGCACAAAGCGTGATGGCGGCGTAAAATCACCTGGCATACCATGCAAACCGGAACCCATGCCAAAACCCTTCAAGGTTACGCCATCTACATCAACCGGCGAGGCTCCCATTGGCGACAGGCTTACATAATTTGCTAAGTTCGTCATGTGCCAATCAAAAGTGGGCGAGTTGGTAATTACGCCAATCGGGTTGTCATGAATAACTAATTTTCCATCCAGTGGCTCGATAACAACGCTGTTACCCGTTTTATCGTAAACAACATAATGGAACGGTGGCACTAGACCCCAACCACCAGGCTCTGTAGGAACGATCACTGCTTTGTCATAGTTTGCTTTCACTTCTTCGACTGTTGCAAATTGTGTTAACAACCAATTGTTATATTGCGTAGGTGACATGGCACTACTTTTATTGTCAGGTGTTACCGCCGCATAATCGGCATAACCTGGAAAATAAAACGCACCCACCGATAAACCCGCTTCATTTAAGCCATCGAGAATTGCATTTTCACCATAAGCGTTGGCGCCAACAACTGCATACTTTGATTTATATGCCATGCCCTTGCTGCCGTCTGGCAATGTACCTGTCAAGTTATACCCTTGAGGCACAACAAGCGCTGCTAAATCTATTTGTTTAGCAAATTCCACGGTGCGGCCGTTAACGGCGATGCCATCGCTTGTTTTGAGCATAATGCCTGTGCAAGCCCATACAGGAGCGGCTACGATGGTTAAAAAGAGAAATAGTAGACGTATCATGGTATATCCTTTGCTAATTGGGTTACTGTTATATTTAAGATAGCAGTAAATTTGAGGGATAGAGAACATCTTAGACGAAAATATTGCTCAACATTGCCCGCGACATTTACGCAGTTTTAGCAGCTCAAGTTAACACTCACACATCCCAGCCCTTACAGCGAACTATTTCATGTCACACATGATACTATCTTATACATAAAATAATTAAACAAGCATAACAATAAGATAGGAGCTTGACATGTACACTAAAAAAGAGTACAATATTAAACATAAGGAAATCCACTACGTAGTCATCAGCAAAAGAGCTGAAAAGGACCTTAGTAAAGTACCAAGACACATTTCAATGAAGCTGCAAGAATGGGCAGCAGATATAGAGGATAGAGGCCTTGCAAAGGTTAGAGTAATTCCCGGGTATCACGATGAACCCTTAAAAGGCAAACGTAAAGGCGAGCGCTCAATCAGGTTAAACAAGGCGTACAGAGCATTTTACACGACTAAAGCATCGGTAAGAGCTAATAGAAAAATTACTATTATTATGGTAAATATATTAGAGGTGAATAGGCATGAGTACAAAAAATGAATATATTGGCGCCCTTGCCTATCTTGAAAAAAAGTTTGGCCGCCTTACCTTTGGAAAGATGCTGCAAACTATTAGACTTTGCGAGGAAGAGACACAAGAAGTTTTTTCTGAAAAGCTGGGTATTTCTAGACATCAACTTAGCGATATTGAAAACGACAGAAAGTCTGTAAGTCCAAAAGCCGCAGCAAAATATGCAAAACTACTAGGCTACTCGGAAGAACGCTTTATCAAACTTGCTTTACAGGATACTCTCGAACGAAGTGGTTTACGTTATGATGTTGAGGTAACACCCGCTAAAAAAAGAAAAGCTCTCGAAGAACGCATGCAAGATCTTTAGAGTTTATGTTTTAATACACTGCTACCAGCATCCACAAACAATACCGCAGCAGCGCAGATAACATCCGCATTGTCATACACAGTCTGCGAAAATTGCTTAAGCTGACTAGGCGCTGCTGTAAATGGATCAGCTTGGAAAAACGCTAAGCATTTTAGCCAAAATGTCACTGCTCCTGGGCTTACGTCGTCATCATCATCAAAGAGGCCGTGCTCTTTTGCGGCTGCAGATACAGCGCTGACTAGCGCTAAAGCAGACATAACCGGTGAAATATCCATCGCCGCATCTCTTTGCCTTTGTTTATCGGCAGCTGTGACGCGAGTAACACTACGAATCACCACAGGCTTTGGTGATGCAGCCGGTGTGCCTTCTTTACTTCTTCGTGCATCCAATTGCTGCTGCAGTCGTGCTGTTGCAACTTGCCATTCTACGACTATAGGCCCAGAAAGTTCTCCTGGCGCAGCACCAAAGTGGAGTGTAGTTTTCGGCACAATATCCTCCAAATAAAGGGTATCAATTTTCATGTTAGTACATAAAAATGTTAGTATCTATTTATTATAGGGAGATTAATATGCCACGCGCCTTTGATATCAAGCTAGCTACCATTGAAGATGTGCCACTTATTCTGAACTTCATTAAAGAACTTGCTGAATACGAAAAAGTTGCCCATGAAGTTGTTGCTACGCAAGAAACGCTTCGCGAAACTTTATTTGGCGAAAACCCGCATGCAGAAGTGATTATTGGCCACCTTAATGAAACACCGGTAGCCTTTGCACTGTTCTTCCATAATTTTTCAACTTTTCTGGGCAAACCCGGCATCTATCTGGAAGACCTTTTTGTACGCCCTGAAGCACGCGGCAATGGTATTGGGCAAAAAATGTTAGCCTATCTCGCCAAGCTTGCAAAAGACCGGCATTGTAGTCACATGAGATGGTGTGTACTTGACTGGAATGAATCCGCGATTGGCTTTTATAAACGCATGGGTGCCACTGCTATGGATCAGTGGAAAATATATCGTGTGACAGAACAGGCACTAGACGATTTGGCAAAGTGACATGGTAAGCTCTTGATTATCTTGATTAATTCAACAATGCAAACCCCCTAAAGATAGGCTAGAATTAGAGTTAAGCAACTAATGACTATGCCTGGGAGCCGTATGCACAAGCAGTCGATACAAGCACTTTCTAAGCCCTTTTTAAACGAAGTTTTGAGCGAGATGACTCATCTGCAAGGTATTCTATTACCTCTATTAGCACAGCATTGTCCTACCCAGGGCTGTATTCGCTGCCTGGGGATTAACGAAAGCTCCCATAACAGCGATGCTGATGAAATCGACATCTGTGAACAAGCACGTTTTTTGCAGCAATACATGGCTTGCGCTACTGCCACGATTTATCGGCTGAATCATGCCAGCCAAGGACAGCACAGTAAAACCATCCAAACAGAATTCGAAGCCTTAGATGCCTTATTCCAAACCATTAAAATGCAATTGCTCGAATTGCAGCCTATCTCGCAAGAACACAGCGGGCAGCTCAAAGTTCATGTATCAAGCATGTTGGCTTTATTGCAAGACACCACCATCGAAGACGATGGCGATGCTTTGCGTTTGATTGAAACCCACTTCTCATAGCCCTTTCCATTTTATGATATGATGAACCCATCTCTCGGGGTGCCGCTTTGCGGCTGAGAAATACCTAGTATTACCCGTTGAACCTGAACTGATTAATAGCAGCGTAGGAAAGAGATGGGAAGCCATTCTCTACCACTACGCCTGCATGAAGGAGATTTCATGAAAGATAGTAGTGGTCATATTATTACCGAGCAATTCCCTGCCTCAAAAAAAGTTTACGAAAAAGGCACAATTCACCCCGATGTGCGCGTACCGATGCGCGAGATTTCATTAACGAATGGCGAGTCCATTCGCGTTTATGACACTACCGGCCCCTACACTGACCCTGATGTAAAAATTGATGTGTTACGTGGCCTACCACAAGTGCGCACACAATGGATTGAAGATCGACAAGATACCGAGTCCATTATAGGCCGCAGCTTTAAACCTGAAGATGATGGCTATGATGTCTTTAAAGATCACAGCCCGAAAATTGATCAATTTAAACGTCCGATTCGTCGCGCTAAACCTGGCGCAAATGTTACGCAAATGCATTATGCACGTAAAGGCATTATCACGCCGGAAATGGAGTTTATTGCCATCCGGGAAAATATGCGAAATGATGCCCTGCGCGAAAAATATTTTGATGCAGAACGTGAGGGGCGCTTAAAAGGCAATAGCTTTGGCGCTAGCCTTCCTGATGAATACACGCCTGAATTTGTACGCAGTGAAGTTGCACGTGGCCGCGCTATTATTCCTGCAAACATTAACCACCCAGAACTCGAGCCCATGATCGCCGGCCGTAATTTTTTAACGAAAATCAACGGCAATATCGGTAACTCAGCGGTTTTATCTAGCGTGCCCGATGAAATTGAAAAATTGATTTGGGGTGTGCGTTGGGGTGGCGACACCATGATGGATTTGTCTACCGGAAAAAATATTCATACCACGCGCGAATACATTATTCGCAACTCGCCGGTGCCGATTGGTACCGTGCCGATTTATCAAGCACTGGAAAAAGCTGGTGGCCTTGCAGAAGATATCACCTGGGATATTTTCCGTGATACCTTAATTGAACAAGCCGAACAAGGCGTCGATTACTTTACCATCCATGCCGGTGTGCTATTACGCTTTGTGCCACTTACTGCAAAACGCGTAACAGGTATTGTCTCACGTGGTGGTTCTATTATGGCAAAGTGGTGCTTGGCACATCATAAAGAAAACTTTTTGTACACACACTGGGGCGAAATTAATGAAATCATGAAAGCCTATGACATCACCCACTCCATAGGTGATGGCTTGCGCCCAGGTTCTTTGGCTGATGCCAACGATGCCGCACAATTTGGCGAACTGGAAACACAAGGTGAATTGACCAAGCTTGCGTGGGAGCAAGATGTGCAAGTGATGTGCGAGGGCCCTGGTCATGTGCCACAACACATGATCAAACGCAACGTTGAAAAACAAATTGAAGATTGTCATGAAGCACCGTTTTACACCTTAGGACCTTTGGTTACAGACATTGCCCCAGGTTACGATCACATCACTAGCGGCATCGGCGCTGCCAACATCGGTTGGTACGGTACTTCTGTTTTATGTTACGTCACACCGCGCGAACACTTAGGCTTGCCTGATAAACAAGATGTGAAAGACGGTGTCATCACGTACAAAATTGCTGCGCATGCATCCGATATTGCAAAAGGCCACCCATCGGCTCGCCTGCGTGATGATGCCCTGTCGCGAGCGCGTTTTGAATTCCGCTGGCACGATCAGTTCAATTTATCGCTTGACCCGGACCGTGCACGCGAGCTACATGATGCCACTCTGCCACAAGAGGGCGCCAAGACTGCGCACTTTTGTTCTATGTGTGGCCCGAAGTTTTGCAGCATGGAGATCACGCAGCAAATACGTGAGTATGCTGATAATATGGAAAAAGGGATGCAAGAAAAATCTCAAGAGTTTAAAGACAAAGGCAGTGAAATTTATCATAAGGATGAAGAGACTGTATGAATATAGGGATTGTTGGTGCCGGCATTGTTGGCCGCTTACTAGCTTGGACGCTAGCAACGCAAAACCACAAAGTCACTTTGTTTGACAAAACATCAGCTGATGATGACTCGACAGCAAGTTTTGTGGCTGCTGGTATGCTTGCGCCCTACGCAGAACTCGAAAGTGGTGAAACAAAAATATTCGAGATGGCGAAAGATGCCGTGCCGCGCTGGCAATCTATTTTAAGTAAATTCCGCACAGCTATTGAATTACAGCCGACAGGTAGCCTGTTATTAGCAAAACCCAATGAAACTGCTGAACTGCAACATTTTATAAACCGCGCAAAACGCATGCAGGTGTCTTTAAAAATGATTGGTGGCCAAGGTATTGGAAAGCTCGAGCCCGAACTCGCTGAACAGTTATTTACCGGCATATACCTACCAGAAGAAGCTTTTCTTGACACACACCAAATCATGCATGCACTTGCTGACAATATCCGCATGCTGCCGATACTGTGGCATGAAAACACAGAAGTTATTAGCATTAAAAACAAAACGGTAAAAGGCGATACTTTCAATACAAAGTTTGACCAAGTATTTGATTGCCGTGGCTTAGGTGCCAGCAATGATCTGCCACAGTTGCGCGGTGTTCGTGGCGAAATTATTTGGTTACAAGCTAAAGATGTTTCCATCACCCGCCCAGTACGCGTACTACATCCGCGGTATGCCATCTATATCGTACCCAGAAAAGATAATGTTTACCTAGTAGGCGCCACACAAATTGAAAGCGATGATTGCTCCCCTATTTCCGTGCTCTCTGCTCTCGAGCTGCTATCAGCTTGTTACAGTCTACACCCAGGCTTTGCTGAAGCACGCATTATTAAAACACAAACACAATGCCGGCCTGCATTCCCCGATCATTTGCCAAAAATTATTGCCAACAAAGATTGTATTCATGTCAATGGTTTATTTCGACATGGCTATCTATTAGCCCCAAAAATTGTATCAGCTGCAATAGCATATTGTATGAAGGAGGCAAAAGGTGAAAGTATGGCTCAATGATGAAACAAAACAAATGCAAGAAACTGTCACTCTGCAACAGGCTTTAGACGCTTGGAAATACACTGGCAGTGGCTTTGCTGTTGCTATCAATCATGAATTTGTGCCCAAACAAAACTATGGCGCAATCAAACTTAAAGCTGGTGACAAAATTGACATTGTAACGCCAATGCAAGGTGGATAATATGTGGAAACTTGGAGATAAACAATTAACATCCAGACTTATTTTGGGTACGGCTTTGTATCCATCGCCAGAAACCATGTGCGAATCTATTAAGCATTCGCAAACGCAAATTGTAACCGTTGCTTTAAAACGGCAGCTTGCTGGTTTTAGAGACAACAGGTTTTGGGATTTGCTAAAAAGCCTCGATTTAAATATGCTGCCTAATACCGCGGGTTGCCGCAGTGTTAAGGAAGCCGTTACTGTTGCCGAGATGGCAAGAGAAATTTTCCAAACCAACTGGGTAAAGCTTGAAGTAATAGGTGATGATTACAATCTACAACCTAACCCTTTTGAGCTTGTCAAAGCTACTGAAGAATTACTAAAACGTGATTTTTTTGTTTTGCCCTACTGCACGGATGATCTGGTGTTATGCAAAACGCTAGCAAGCCTGGGCTGTAAAACCATCATGCCCTGGGCTTCACCTATTGGATCGGGCCAAGGTTTATTAAATGAATATGCCTTACGTACTTTACGTGAGCGCTTGCCCGATACAACGCTTATTATCGATGCCGGTATTGGCCGCCCTTCTGATGCAACAAAAGCAATGGAAATGGGGTTTGATGCAGTGTTATTAAATACTGCTGTTGCAAAGGCGATTGATCCGATTAGCATGGCAAAAAGTTTTGCCTATGCCGTTGAGTCTGGGCGCATGGCCTATGAAGCAGGTATTATGCCAAAACGTGAGCTTGCCGCACCCAGCACAGCATTAATAGACACGCCCTTTTGGCAACAGGAGAAGGTCTCATGAACATTGTTTGGACTATCGCAGGTTCTGACTCCAGTGCAGGCGCTGGCATCCAAACTGATCTAGCCACTTTTTCTGATTTCAAGGTACATGGCTGTTCTGCAGTGACAGTACTTACCGCGCAAAACTCTGTAGGTGTGCAAGCAGCAAGCTACGTTGATGGCATGATGTTAAACCACCAAATCAATTCTTTGAAGAATGATTTACCCGCCAAAGCGATCAAACTTGGCGTGCTGGGCAGCAAAGATAATTTAAAATCCGTTAGTTTGTTTTTACAACACTATACCGGCCCAGTTATTGCTGACCCAGTGTTCATCGCAACCACTGGTGCACGTCTAGCTGACGAAAATCTCGCTACGCTTTATTGCCGTTATATTTTTCCTTATACAACATTACTCACGCCGAATGCTGCAGAAACGCAAATATTGACGGGCATCACCCTCAACAGCATTGAAGACTATCAATGCGCCGCTCAAAAATTACTTGCGATGGGATGCCAGGCCGTATTGATCAAAAGTGGTGATACAAGCTGGGACTCACAACTTTCATCTGATTACTATGCCGACAATAAACAGTGCTACTGGATCAATCATTATCGAATTAATACTAAACATTCCCACGGCACGGGTTGCACACTGTCTTCTGCGATATGCGCGAGCCTTGCGCTAGGTTACAGCTTGCATGAAGCGATCGTGCTGGGTAAAGCCTACACACACGCAGGCTTGAAAGCTGCCATCGGGTTAGGTAAAGGCGGTGGTAATGTAGCACATACTGGCTTTCCGGATAACCATCTAGACCTACCCTGGATAAGCCAATCCCCGCAAGATCTAAACCCTGCATTCCCTGAATGCCAGCAAGCAATAGGTTTATACCCTCTGGTTAATAACCTCAAAGATTTAAAGTTCTGCATCAAGCATGGTTTTAACACTGTACAACTGCGCATTAAAAATACTGAACAGAGCACTTTGAAAACGCTTATTTCTGAAGCCGTTGCAATGGCAAAAGAAACAAACACACAATTATTTATTAATGATCACTGGCAACTTGCTATTGAAGCAAAAGCTTATGGTGTGCACTTGGGTCAAGAAGAAATAGCTAATGCTGATATTCGGGCTATTCATAAGGCTGGTCTACATCTGGGTATAAGTACGAACTGTTTATACTCCTTGTCGAAAGCTTACACTTACAATCCATCATATCTAGCTTCAGGACCTGTATTTTTAACTGGCAGTAAAGCCGACGCTAAACCTGTAATAGGACTGCAAAAATTAAAAGTGATTGCAGACTTATCGCCAAAACCATTGTGTGCCATTGGCGGCATCAAAAAAAGTGATTTCAAGAAAATACAACAGTTAGGTTGCCAGGGCATCGCTTTCATTCAAACACTTGAAAATTTTAAGAAGCTTGACGAATTAACTTCTTAAAACCATCAGCATCTAATGCATCTGTAAAATAAGTTCCCTGCGCCAAATCACAACCTAGAACCTTTAAGAATGTCAGCTGTGCGTCTGTTTCGACACCCTCAGCAATTGCAAGCAGGTCTAAGCAATGCGCCATTTTTACTGAAGCTTCAATAATACTTTCAGCTTCTTTATCTTTACCTACGTTTTTAGTAAATGAGTCATCTATTTTCAAAGAAGTCACACATGTGCGTTTTAACTGAGCAAGGGATGAAGCACCTGTACCATAGTCATCAACAGAAATTGAAAACCCTAGTTCAGAAATTTTTTCAAGTTTTTCTTGGTGGTTTTCATTAAAATCTGAAATTAGGTTTTCGGATATTTTAAGAACGATAAGCTCTGGTTTCAACGTTAAACGCTCAATTAAATTTTCAAGGTCTGGAATAAAATCATCACCCTCAAACTGTGACTGCGTGACGGTGATATATAGATGAAAATCTTCCAAATCCCAACTTGAAAAGGCTTCGCAGGCAGTCGTTAATTCCCAAAGCGATATTGACGCCATCATACCTGTCTCATGTGCGATGGGTATGAACTCCGATAATGGAACCGGGCCAAACTCACCTGAAAACCAATTTAAAACCGCTTCAACAGCGACTATTTTATTGCTATGCAAATCATATATTGGGCTGTAATTTAAATAAAACTCTTGATCACGCACAGCAGTTTGCAAACAAGCTGCTATTTGCAAATGCCGGTCACTTTTTTCGTTGAACTCAGGGGTGAAGTAACGAAAACGATCTTTGCCGCTAGCTTTCGCCGCGTATAAAGCCATGTCTGCATGCTTTAATAAAACCTCTGGGGTATCGCCAGCCACCGGAAATAGCGCGATACCCATACATAAATTTATCAGTAATTTCTCTCCGTCTACTATGATAGGGTCGCAAAATAGATTTTGTATTTTCTGAGCAATCGTATCAACATGCGCGATGTCTTTTACATCCTCAATCAGGAGAACAAATTCATCACCAGCTACCCGGGCTACACACTCTTCTTTGCGTACATTGTCTTGCAAAATTTTTGCTATGCTTTTTAGCACTGCATCGCCCGCAGCTTCACCGAATGTTTTATTGATAGACTTAAAATCATCTAAGTCCAGGCACATCACCGCTAACATGTTATGTTGACGGCTGGCACGGCTTACTGCTCTGTCCAACATCTTATCAAGCTGCTTTCTGTTTGGCAGGCCTGTCAGTTCATCATATTCTGTATCTTGCATAGGTTCCCTACAATTGTCGGCAAAATTCTATTACTCTGATCACACTGGTTAACAGCACTAAAACGATATAAATAAATGCAAGTATAGTAAAATATTGTGGCAGCAGTATCATCAATGCAAAAATCACAAAGGCTTCCAAGCGCTCGATCAAGCCTGGGCTGTAATAAAATCCTTTCTGGGTATTGTTTTGCACAAAAATCCCCACTACCAAAAACGATGTGACGCAGACTAATGTTGCTGCGAACATGCCCGCCACCCAGGGTCCACGGGCAAGCTCCTGAAACAGCAGGCCTAATAAAATTGCTGATTCTACGATACGATCACTAAGGATATCTAAAACCGTACCTAATGGGCTATCAGTGCCCTGTTGACGCGCTAATGAGCCATCAAGAATATCGCAGTAGCCCGATAGCAACAGCAAACCTAAGGCCCAATAGGGCAAATTGAAGGCCAACAATGGCAAGGCAGCAAAACCCGTGATGAGTGCCAAAGCGGTTACCCAATTGGGTGAAACACGGTCAATACCGGGAAGGCATAATAGGGGTGCTACAAGCACTCTATGAAAAGCCGGCCGGCATAATGGTTCTAACATATTGATTCCCCTTCGCTTATTCTAAAGTCTGCCGCAGCCCTTGACCTAACACATGTCAGCCGATATACTGCGTATCTGTATAAATATTGTCCAACTGTAAAGGTAGTACTGATGAAAGCAAATAATATCGTCCAATCTTGGCTCGAAGTCGAGCTTTATGAAAAAGGTAAAATTCTAGCAGAAGCTTTGGAAGACTTAAATGATAACCTAGGCACTGCTTACACTCACTCACGTATACGTGAATGGGAAGAAAACCGTAACGGTCGCGGTGAGCGCCTTCCTCGCGAAGTTCGCATTTTCATGGGGCGCATCGTTGCACGCTCTGTGCTTGGCTCCGCTGGATTTAATGCGAAAAAATTATCTCAACGTCAGATTAATCAACTTGTTGAAAATTTCTGCTAAAACCCCAAACATGGGCTGGGCGAAAAACCCCCGCCGCAGCAAAGCTGCAGCTGCCCCCTTTACAAAGGGGGCCCTCATTAATAGGCGGGTACTGCCTGGCCCTGAAATAATTCATCTGCTTTTTCTTTCACTACATCAGATTGCAAAGCGCGCACCAATTTATCAACACGTTCGTCGCCTATATTTTCTCGTCTAACCACCACAATATTGGCATAGGGAGAACTTGCGTCTTCCATCACTAAAGCATCTCGCGTTGGTAACAAGCCTGCTGAAATACTGTAGTTAGTATTAATGATCGCCAAATCAACATCTGGCAAAGATCTTGGCAGTTGTGCTGCATCTAACTCAATGAGCTGTAACTCTTTAGGGTTATCGATAATATCGTAACGGGTTGCCGATGTATCATCAGGGTCTTTTAACACGATCAAACCCGATTTGTGCATCAGCAATAGCGCTCTAGCGCCATTGCTAGGATCGTTAGGTATAGCAATCTTAGCCTTATCAGGCAATGCATCAACCGTTTTATGCTTGTTTGAGTATGCACCCACAGGGTAAATAAACACTTTACCTACAGCCACAAGATCTTGCCCACGGGTTTGTACATAGTTATCAAGGTATGCTTGTGTCTGAAATAGATTGGCATCTAAAGCGCCATCGTTAAGCGCAATATTGGGTAAAGTATAATCTTCGAACTCAACAATCTTGATGGTTAAATCGTAACGCTGTAGCGCTACCTTTTGCGCAGCTTCCATTATCTCTGCTTCAGGGCCCGCAATCACACCCACTCGCAAAGTGTTTGGGTCTGCTTGCGGGGAACATGCGGCCAAACCCAAAGAAACACAGAATACCATTAATAATTTTTTAAACATGTTAACTCCGCCTTGATAATTTTTTGGCTAAGTAGTCGCCTACCCATTGTAGAACTTGCACCATAACAACCAATATTGCTGTTGTCGAAAGCATAATTTGGGCATCAAAACGCTGATAACCGTAATGATAGGCAAGCGCACCCAGGCCACCGCCGCCCACAATACCCGCCATGGCGGAATAACCCACGAGTGCAATCAAAGTGATGGTAAGGCCCCGAATTAAACTCGGCATTGCTTCTGGCAATAATACATACCAAATCAATTGCGATGCTTTAGCACCCATGGCTGTGACTGCTTCAATCAGGCCAGGTGAAACTTCGTTAAATGCACTTTCAGCGATACGCGCATAAAATGGTGCGGCTGCTAACGTTAAAGGTACCATCGCAGCCAGTGTGCCGATCGACGTGCCCACTATCAAGCGTGTTATAGGAATAAGCGCGATCATAAAAATGATGTACGGAATTGAGCGCGCTATATTAACAATCAAGCCCAAAGATTGATGTATTGCGGCATTAGATAATGCTCTTTTAGGTGCAGTTAGAAATAAAATAATGCCTAGCGCACCACCAAGAAGTGCTGCAACAAAACCTGAAATGGCCACCATGTAAATGGTTTCCCATGTAGCATTAACCAAGGGCGACATAGCCTAGCACCTCTACTTGTAATCCGTTTTTACGCAAATAATCCACTGCTGCATCACATTTATCTGCATTCTCCAAGCTTAAAGTCATTGCACCACAACTTTCACCATGAATTGTTTCAAGGTGTGCTTGCAAGATATTCACCATGACATCGCAATGCTTTACCAAACCTGAAATTACGGGCTCAACTGCGCTGTTGCCACGAAATGCCAAATGCAAAAGCGGGTGATCGTTGCTATTTTGTTGTGTAGTATGCAGTTTGTCTAAAATATCACTGGGCAGGCTTTCTTTCATGCAGGTTGCAACAAAAGATTTAGTAACCGCGTGTTTAGGTTGTGTGAAAATATCCAGCACCTCACCTTGCTCAATGATCTGACCTTGATCAAGTATCGCAACACGCTGACATATTTGTTTTATTACATCCATCTCATGGGTGATCAATAAAATTGTTACCCCAAGTTGTTGGTTGATGTCTTGCAACAATGATAAAATCGCACGTGTTGTTTGCGGGTCTAAGGCAGAACTTGCCTCATCTGATAACAGCACTTTAGGTTCATGTGCTAAAGCGCGAGCTATTGCAACACGTTGCTTTTGCCCCCCACTCAGCTCATGCGGATAAGCTTTTGCATAGCCTTGCAAACCTGTAAGCTCTAGTAGCTCCTGCACGCGCTCTTGTATATCTTTGCTAGATAGTTTTGTAAGCTTGAGCGGCAGGGCAATATTATGAAAAACATTTTTGGTTGCGATCAAATTAAAATGTTGGAAAATCATTCCCATTTTCCTGCGTGCATCTCGTAATGACACCGTAGATAGATCTAGCAAGCTTTTCCCGTCGACTATCACTTCACCACTGTCTGGTTCTTCTAGAAGATTAACGCATCGTAACAATGTGCTTTTCCCGGCGCCACTGCCACCAATAATGCCAAATATTTCGCCGCTATTAACGTACAAGTTGATGTCTTGAAGCGCAGTAATTTTCCGACCCTTTTGAGCATAATTTTTATTAATATTTTGTAGTTTTATCATTATGCAATTAGCCGAAGAAGGAATAGGTAACCGCTGTAGTAGCAGCAATTGCTAAGACTACTGTTGTCATAGCCAATGGTAGCTGTGTTTTAACATGATGTATAAGGTCGCAACCTGTTGTCATACTGGTCAGTACAGTAGTGTCAGAAATAGGTGAACATTGGTCACCTGCAACAGCACCCCCAAGAACAGCACCAAGGCAAATGTGCAAGAACATTGGGTCTGGGTTAAAACTATAAGCTAAAGGCATCGCCACGGGTAATACTACTGCAAAAGTCCCCCACGATGAGCCTGTTGCAAAAGCGACAATCAAGCAAAGTAGTGTAAGCGTACCGGGTAAAAGTAAAAGTGGGAACAAACCATCAACATGATTAATTAAAAACTCAGCCAATTGAATTTTTTGGGTGACATAGCCTAAGGTTACGGCCATTCCTAAAACAATAGCGCCAATAGTCACACCTTGGCAACCTTCAACAAAACCGTCCAATACATCTTTTAGCGTCATGCCGCGTATTTTAGCAGTAACCATACCAACAAGTAGTGCGGTCATGAATGCTTCGCCGATCCAATTCGATTTGGTTTTAGGAATTATCTCAAACTGGCCTAATACATAAGGAATGATCGCCATTGAAAGCAGCGTGCCTAATGGCAAAAGAAAGTCGATAATACTGGGTGTGTAGTAACTTTGGCCATCATCGAGTTCCTCGACCTTCATAAGCGGTTCAGCATCGTCGGCATCAAGTTTACCCGTGGTACGCGCTCTTATGCGTGCTTCTTTTAAACGTTTTCCATACCAAGGAAGTAATTCTATTGAAAATAGAAATGTGAACAATAATGCAAAAATCGCGTAAAAATTAAATGCCAATGCCTTAATGTACATATCAAAAGCAGCAAACTCATTGGCCAATAATGGTATCGTGCCAACAATCAAACCCGCAACGTAAATTGGCCATGCATTGAAAGGCACCATTGTTGCTACTGGGGATGCAGTTGAATCAACCACATAAGCAAATTCTTCATGGCTGACATTATGCATGTCGTTAATGGGTCTAGCCGTAGTACCTGCTAGTACCGTACTGATGGTTCCGCCTTGATGAAAGATGATACCTAAAATCCATGTGCATAGTTTTGCAGTACGTGGGCCTCTAGCAATTTTTTTACCTACAGTTAAGGCAAAATGTTTCGCGGCGCCTGTTTTATGCCAGAGCCCTATTAAGCCACCCAAAGACCACAAATAAATAAGTAAAATGTATGCGTATGTTTCACTGCCTATTGCAGGCAGAAAAAACTGCTTAATAATATTTAAATCGCTAAGCTGGCCTGTTTGTAAATAAAAAACAACGCCACCTGTTACGATACCCATAAACAACGCAAGCAAAACCTGCCTTGTTAAAAAAGCGAGGAATATCGTTACTGCAGCTGGAAGTAATGTCATCCAACCGGGGTCTATATTTCCTATCATTTGTTGCCTTTATGCCTTTGCTAAGATTTTTGCCGATAGACTATAATAAGCCCTTTTAATAAGTCATTCAAATCATTCCGAGCAATTAAGCTATACGACTACCATTGACTTGGTCAATTTAAACGATTAAACTATGCATGTTTCAACCTAAGGAAAGATTATGCCAAGCAAAAAAACTTTTGATTTTGAAAATGCTTTAACAGAACTAGAAACTTTGGTAGGCAAGCTGGAGGATGGTGAACTTAGCCTCGAAGAATCATTACAACACTTCGAACGTGGCATAGCCCTATCAACTGATTGTCAAAAAGCCTTACAAACAGCTAAACTAAAAGTAGAAAAACTAATAGAAAAGACCGACGGCGAATTAAAAACAACACCTTTTACGGAAGATTGATACCATGCAAGTACAAGCTTATATTACTGAGCGTTTATCTCGCATAAACGCACAGCTAGACTATTACTTACCTGCCAACACACAAGCACCTGAATCACTACACACTGCTATGCGTTATGCCTGCTTAACGGGTGGTAAACGTGTTCGCCCATTACTTGTTTATGCCACTGGACATGCACTTAATGTTGCAATTGAAAAGCTTGACCCAGCAGCGGCAGCTGTTGAGTTAATTCATGCTTACTCTTTAGCGCATGATGATCTGCCCGCTATGGATGATGATCACACGCGCCGCGGTGAACCCACTTGCCATATTGCTTTTGATGAAGCAACAGCCATTTTAGCTGGCGATGGTCTGCAAACCCTGGCGTTTGAAGTACTCAGCAATGCTAAAAACATTGATGATGCCCAGCGTATTCAAATGATAGCTTGCCTTGCGAAAGCTGCAGGTTCTTTCGGCATGGTCGGAGGCCAAGCGATCGATATGGCCGCGCAATTAAAAGATTTTGATGCCGATCAGCTTGCGCATATGCATCGCTGCAAAACGGGTGCCTTAATTCGCGCTAGCATCCAAATGGCAGCGATGGTTGAACCCATCACACAAGATACTTTTAATCAGCTGACCATGTTCTCTGAGTCTTTGGGTTTAGCCTTCCAAATCCGCGATGACATCTTAGATGTTGAAGGCGACCGAGAAGCGAACAAGGCTTCCTACCCCGCTATCTTGGGGCTGGCCGAGGCCAAACAATGGCTGATGCAGCTACATCAAGAGGCTCTGGGCATCCTGGCCCACATCGATGGCGACACTGAGTACCTCAAGCACATTGCTGATTTTATTGTGGTGAGAGAGCAGTAAAACAGCGCACCTATGGTATGATACCCCCATGCTACAGGTGCCGCCCCTATTAGAATCTATTGAGTCCCCTGCCGATTTGCGTAAGCTAGATGCAGCGGATTTGCCGCGCCTGGCGGATGAGCTTCGCCAATACTATTTTCAGCTGATGAACCAAATTGGCGGGCATTTTGGTGCTAGCCTGGGTACTGTCGAACTCACCGTTGCGCTGCATTATATTTTCAACACCCCCTATGATCGCTTAGTCTGGGATGTTGGCCATCAGGCACACTTTCATAAAATTTTGACTGGCCGCCGCGAACAGATGCATAGTATTCGCAAACACGGTGGTTTGTCGCCTTTTCCAAAACGCGGCGAAAGCCCTTTCGATACGTTTGGCGTAGGCCACTCGAGCACTTCGATCAGTGCGGCGCTGGGGATGGCGCTCGCTAAAAATCCACAAGATGATTATAAAACTGTGGCCGTTATTGGCGATGGTGCGATGACAGCCGGCATGGCCTTTGAAGCACTGAACCACGCGGGTGCTGTCGATGCTGATATGCTAGTGGTACTCAACGATAATGACATGTCGATTTCTGAAAACGTCGGGGCGCTTTCAAATTATTTTGCACGAATTTTATCCGGCAAAATATATACATCGATGCGTGAAGGCAGCAAAAAAGTATTGAACGTGATGCCACCGATGAAAGAACTCGCGTTACGTGCAGAAATTCATATGAAAGGCATGATCTTACCGGGGACATTATTTGAAGAATTAGGCTTTCATTACAGCGGCCCCATCGATGGTCATAATTTACCCCTTTTAGTAAAAACATTAAAAACACTGTCGAAGCTTAAAGGCCCTCGTCTGCTGCATATCGTGACGCAAAAGGGCAAAGGCTATGAGCTCGCTGAAAAAAACCCAATCAAATACCATGCGGTCAGCCCGGGTTATCTCGATAAAGACCAAGCAGAAACGCCGGCAGAAAAACCGGCAAGCCCTAAAAAACCTAGCTATTCACAAGTATTTGGTGATTGGCTTTGCGACATGGCTAAGCAAGCGCCCGATTTGGTTGCCATCACACCTGCAATGCGCGAAGGTTCAGGTTTAGTACGTTACTCCAAAGCATTTCCGGAACGTTATTTTGATGTCGGCATTGCTGAGCAACACGCGGTAACGTTTGCCGCAGGTTTAGCCTGCGAAGGTAAAAAACCCGTTGTTGCCATTTACTCAACATTTTTACAACGTGCCTATGATCAGCTTATTCACGATGTAGCACTGCAAAACTTACCCGTGATGTTTGCTATCGATCGTGCAGGCTTGGTAGGTGCTGACGGCCCGACCCATCATGGCAGCTTTGATCTCAGCTACCTCAATGCTATTCCGAATATGGTGATCATGGCCCCGGCTGATGAGGTGGAATGCCGCGATATGCTCAGCACCGGTTTTTACCATGAAGGCCCGTCTGCCGTCCGCTACCCGCGAGGCACAGGCCCTGGTAAATCACTGGATAACAGCTTGAACACTATTGTGATGGGTAAAGGCAAAATCAAGCGCGAAGGCCAGTCTGTAGCGATTCTAAGCTTCGGCAGCATGCTAGAGACAGCCATGGCAGTGGGTGAGCGCCTGGATGCTACTGTAGCCAATATGCGCTTTATCAAGCCCCTAGACGAGGCTCTGATAGCCAAGCTGGCACAATCTCACACATTGTTGGTGACCCTAGAAGATAACGCCAAAATAGGTGGCGCTGGCAGTGGTGTTTCGGCCCTAGTTGTGGCAAAATACCCTAATTGTTCGGTAATTAACTTAGGCTTACCTGATGAATTTGTCGAGCATGGCGATACCCAAATTTTAATGGAAAAAGCAGGCTTGGACGTCAACAGCATTTGCAAAGCCATCGGGGCTTATGAAAAACTTACTTAAAAAAGATAAAGAGCATGAACGCACTATATACATTGACAACAAGCACTGATTTTTCAGCTTCCCATATTATTCCTGGCCACCCAGGAAAGTGTGCTCGCCTGCATGGCCATAACTGGAAGGTTGAAGTAACACTTGTTGCCAAAGAGTTAGACCACCTGGGCATGGCCATTGATTTTCAGCATGTTAAAGATGCTGCTAAACAAACCATTGAAAAAGTTGATCACTACCATTTAAATGATCTGCCCTTTTTTGAAAATATCATCCCCACTGCAGAAAACGTGGCAAAATGGTTATTCAATGAAATAGGCCCGGTGATAAACCGTGAGAACGTGAAGCTACAATCGGTTACTTTATGGGAGACAGACCGCTCCCGTGTTTGCTACAGCGAAGGAACTGCATAATGAACGAAACAATAAATAAAACTCAGATCGTTGATGTCCAAAGCAACATGGCCGATCGCGAAATTGCTATCGATAAAGTGGGCATTAAAGCTTTAAAGCATCCTGTCCTAGTACCCATGCGTGATGGTACAGCGCAACATACTATTGCTAATTTTGATATGTTTGTAAACTTGGCACCACAACATAAGGGCACACACATGTCGCGCTTTGTTGATTTATTACAGCAACAAAATAAGCCTCTCGATTTGCAAACTTTTTCTTGGATGCTACAAGAAATGACTGAAAAGCTCAATGCGGATAGCGGTTATATCCATGCAAGCTTCCCATTTTTCATTAACAAAAAAGCACCTATTTCTAAAGTGGAAAGCCTGCTCGATTACGAAGTAACATTAACCGGTGAATGGCATCAAGATAATGCTAAAGTCATGTTGAAAGTAATCGTGCCCGTCACTAGCCTGTGCCCCTGCTCAAAAGCTATTTCAGAATATGGCGCCCATAATCAACGCTCTCACATTACCATCGAGGCAGAGCTAGCGGCTAGCCTGGCCATCGAAGACCTCATCGAGATTGCTGAAAAAAATGCTTCTTGCGAGCTTTATGGCATGCTTAAACGTGAGGATGAGAAGTTTGTCACAGAGCGGGCCTATGAAAACCCTAAATTCGTGGAAGACGCTGTACGTGATGTGGCCGCACAACTCAAACAGGATAAACGTATCAAAAGCTTTTGTGTTGAATCTGAAAATTTTGAGTCGATTCACAATCATTCTGCTTATGCGCAAATTTTGAACAATTAACATTTTTGATTTGTGCTATTTTTCATTTCTTGCATAAAAATATTTTATATTATAAACTTCGATTAAGTTGTAGGTGTATCAGGATGTTACACTTGTTTATGTAGTAAAAATAAGGAATGTTGTTTCTGGGGTTGCAGTTATGCCCAAGAAGATTTCCCGTATTAACGAACGCGATAAAGAAGGTTATTTGAGCGTCTGGAACCCGGCCGCTTTGAGCTTTTCTGTGCCTGATAGCGAATGGGACCAACGCCTCGATGCGCTAGCAAAACCCCTTAATCAAAATTCAGTTAACGATGCCGGTGTTATCGCTACGGCCTTAGATAAACTACTCCACGATGGCACTCTAGTTATCGCAAAAACTGGCAAACAGCCTAACCCCGGCTTGAAGTACATTGCCAGTCGCTTAAACACCCTACAGCAAGCGCGTAGCTCGGCTCCTAGCCCTGTCACGCAAACTATCATGCTTTATGATGAGCTAAATGGCAGCAATTTCTATGCATTAAAATCTAGCACAAGTTCGGCTGTCACAGCTATTGCACTGCGCCAAGGCACAGGTCTTGAAGATATCACTGTACACCGTGGTGTTGGGCCAGAAATTTCCCTACCCTTTTATAAAGAGGTAAAACGTCATTTTGTAAGAGCACTTTACAGCGAAGAAAAACCTATTGCCCAGCAACTTGGTGATGCCATCAAGAAGAATGCGCCGGATGCTAAACTTTATAAAGAAGAATTAAACCCTGAAGAAGCACGTCAGGCAGAAGCCTTAAAAGAAGAAGCTAAAAAACAAGCGAAAGCTCAAAAAATTGAAGAAGAAAATGCAAAGTCTGGCACGCAAAAAATCGATGATTTTTTTAAAAAAATTACCACTCAAAGACATACGCCTGAAGAACAAGTTGTCAGTAACCATAACGCTACCGCTAATTTAAGCGGAAACTCTAGTGCTTCTGGAAGTCAAAAACAAAAAAGTAAACCTAAAAAATCTCTACCATTAGTTAAAGGGCAGCAAACGATTATGACATCATTTGCCGTCGCATCTCAACAACAAGAAAAAGCCAAGCTTACTGTTGCATCTATGAGCCCAGGCAGAAAATCAGCACTTATGGCTGCTGCACAAGCCGAAGGTAATGAGCATTCACCCGAGCTTACTGCGAGCAGAATTTTAAGTCAAAATTATGCGGCTGAAGAACAAGCTGCTCAGCAATCAGATCCATCAAACACTAATAATGATAATAACGATGACGATGAAAATGAAAGCAATCAGACTGCTGCGACAAGTAAAGTTTTAATAATGAGTATACCTGCACCAACAGCTATGCCTAACAGCCCAACACATCGTAGAGCGCTTCAGCCTCGTTACACTGCAGCTGCTGGACCTGGTGCGGCACGCGATTTGAATTTTGAAGCGGATGCAAAGCCACCAGCTTCAGTACTTGGAAAACGTGAAAACTCTGAGGGCGCGCAAACTTCTCCTACAGCAAAAAGAAACTGCAGGTAACTTTAACAAACGTTATAACTTATTCGTCAGGGTCGATAATACGCCCTTTAGGCTTGCGATCAAATTGCTCACGGTAACGTGAAGAATATTGTGTATATTGCTGGCTCACTGAAGGCGGCGGTGAACCTTTAAAGAAGTAATAGATGCGTCTTGCTGCCCATACGACCGCAATAATAATCAACAAATACCATAACACCACCAAGCCTATGGCAAATAATGCCACAAGCAGGCCTAGGGCCACGATGGCCATAAAGACTGATACAATAATTGAGAATAAGCTTCTAATCATGAACGTATTATATCACATTAAGTTGTAACTTTCTGCGTAGTGGCCTCTAGGCGCGCACTCAAAATACGAGCTATGTTGAGCGACATTTTATACGCCAGTTTCGGATGTGCTCGCATATTCATGCTGAGCTGCTTTTCATTAAATAGTATTAAGCTGGTGGGTGCTGTTGCTTGGACTGTTGCCGTACGCTGTATTTTTCGGATATAGGCCATCTCGCCAAATATCTCACCTGCTTGCAATTCAGCTATTTGTTGTGTTTTACCATCTTCATTTTCGCGATAAACAGCAACCTGGCCTTTTACTATTAAATACATTTCATTGTCATCTTGCCCCTGCACAATGATGTTGTCGCCGAGTTTATACTCTCGCATTGTACATAATAGTATTGCTTTTTTAACCTCATAAGGTGACATGTCTTCGAACAGTAAGCTTTTTTGTACAACGCCTTTAATCAAATGCATCGACAATATATTATACAAACTGACAATTCGCACACCCGATAAAATAACGGGGGTTAAGAGTAAATCGCAGATCATCGCAAGCAATATTGAAATAGCCGCAAGCATGCCAAATGAGGCATTGATCTTGATGTCAGAAAACATCAACGAACCAAAACCTATTGCTAGCGCAAAAGAAGTTGTAATTACCGGTCGGAACTGCGTTTTCAGTGCATTCATAATTGCCTGGTCATTATCCATTTCACGGCGGCATTCATGGATGTACGCATGGAATAGATGAATGGTATCGTCAACCGCAATACTGATCAAAATAACAGCGACTAGCGTTGTACCCGGGTTTAAGGGCATACCAAACAAACCCATCAAGCCAAATAAAATAACGATCGGTACAAGATTTGGAATCATAGCGATCGCACCCGCCAATTTTGATGTAAATAACACTGAGATTATCAAAAATATCGCTATTATTAGATAGGCGATAGAAATAATTTGCGATTTCAATAATTCAGACACAGATGCATTGATCAGCAAGTCCTTACCTGTTATATGGTAGGTAACGTATTCAGGAAGTTCTTCTTGCAAGACGCCATCAATATCAAGCAACAAGGCGTCCAAGTCGCGAGAATTGTTAATGTTGTGGCGAACAACAATATTAACGCGCGTGTAATCTTTATTGACAAACTTACTGAGGTCATCCTCTCGAAAATATTCTAGATACTGCTCTACTTCCTGTTGATTGTCTGGTATGGCAGCATAGGCCTCATCACCTTGATGCGCCTCTTGATTAATATAAATAATATAATCTGTTAGGCCTGTAGCAAAATCTATTTCTTCGTACGAATTAATAATATCAACGGTATCTTTAACGGTATTAAGATTGTTCGGTTCTTTAAATGCTTGCTTATCATCCAGCTCTAAGGTCACAAAAAAGCTACTGATGCCCGCCAGCTCTTCATGCAGCTGATCTGCATCTTGCACGACATCGTGGTGCTGGTGAAAGAAAGATAAAGGTGCGGTATTGACATAAACTCTGCCTGCAAGCACCAGCATAATCCCTGTAATCAATGAGCAGATCATAATGATGAAAACCGGATGACGTTTCACAATATACATTACCACCGTTGCCATGCCTTCATAAGGGTTAAATAATAACGTTCCTCTTTTAGGTTTTGGCCCTACCGTAGCCAAATAGCAAGGCACTAATAATATTGTGACGACGGCATTCGCAAGAAATGAAAATGAAGCTGCTTGTGCAAACTGTTTAATCATCGTAATGCTGCTAAATTGGCTTACTGCAAAACCGAACCAAGTTGTCACGGCAGCCAGTATTACAGGCAAGCTTACTTTTTTCATCATAAACTGTGTTGCTGTGCGCCGCGTAACAGCTGTACTGCCCTTTTCATCAAACATTTCAAGGTAGCTTGAAAGCATGTGTGTGTCTTCGGTTGCACCCATCACGATAACCAAGGTAGGCAGCATGACAATTAGAAGGTTAACGGGTATACCGACATACCCCATGAATCCAAATGTCCATAAAAGACTAATGCCGGCTGTTACAGCAGGCAGTACAAAAGAAGATGCATTCAAAAAAAATAAAAATAAAACAGATATCAAAAGCAAAAGCGATATCGGGCCTAGGGTAAATAGGTCTTTGAAAATAGAGCGGTATTGCACGCTGGTTAAACGGGGGTCGCCCATTTGAAATATATTATCAAATTCGTATTGGTAGTCACGCAAAATATCTTGAAGTTCATCGTAAAACTCTACGTTTTCTTTGGTGCTATCCACACCATCTATTATAGTGACATTCAGGGCTGTTGACTGGCCATCACTTGAAACCAGCGTGCCCTGTAATAATGGATGTTCGACAGCTTCTTTATATATAACATCGGCTTGTGCTTGCGTTTCAGGTAAGTTTTCTATAATAGGCGCATTTACTAACTCGACCCCGCTTGTTTTTAAGCTGTTAGTGGTAAATACGCTGTCGATTTTTTCAACATCGGCATGCGCCATCAGCGCTTGCTCAAGAGCTTTTAATTTTTCTAATTTTTCTACGGAAAATAAATTTTTGTCTTGCACAAAAACAACCGTGACGCCATCGACATTGAATTCTTCATTCAGTTCGTCATACAAAGCTCGATTAACATTTGAACTGATGAGGTTCTCAAGATCAGTATCAACGGTGAGATGTGCTAGACCTTGCCATGCTAAAAGACTAAAGATAGCAACGATGAGTAGGGTGATAATTCTATATCGATACCCGAGGGTTAATAAGCCATCGATTAAATACATAGTTTTAGCTCATAAGAATAGGGCCACTTGTTAATACAAGCAGCCCTACATATTTTTGAATTTCAACTAAGTTAATAGATATCAAAATTCAGATGAATCGAAATCTCTGTCCATCACAGTTTTCCGACCTTCTGACTTAGCTTTGGCGATAGCCTTATCGCAAAGGCTGCGCAATTTATCAGATAGCGCGGCCGCAACATTACCAGAAGTGTTCATTTCTGATTGATCTTTAACATATTTTTTTAATTTTGAAACAACAATTAAAATTTCGTCTGACATAGCCTTCTCCATAGCAATAAGCAAAGTTTTCCAGTTCAACTTATTCTAGTCTAGCCTAATTAAAAGTCAAAGCCAACGATAAATAAGCCAAAATAGCCCAATAATAGATGTGAGAGCATGACCCCGATAAGCGTGGTATGCCGAGTATAGAGCCAGCCCCAAAATATACCCAGAGCAAATGTGGCCAGGGCTAATAATACAGATATGTGTGAGTGAGATAAGCTAAAAAACATAGCGGCAAGTAATATCGCCTGCCAGCGACGGTTCTTATGCGTTAAAAACATCATAAATGAGGTCTGACAAACACCACGCGCCATAAACTCGACCAAGGGGGCATAGCAAAAGAAGGCGATTATTATTAAGAAAATTTCTTTTTCATTCAAGCCCGCCAACATGCCTTCATAAAAAAATAGAGGTGCTTCTACCATGCTAGGCATGAAGAAAATAAATAAGATTTTTGCTAGCATGATTACTGGCATCATCACGCCGACTGTCAGCAATAAACTATCCATCACGCTAAATCGCCAACCATCGAGCGTCAGCCCAAAAGTTCTCATATTGAACTGACTCTTGCTGATAATCTGATAAAATGCGATTGCAAATAAAATAATCACAGGTACCGACAAATAAGCTGTACTAGATCGCAGGGGTACAAGGGAATTAAACACACTCATTGAAAGTATATAGAGGCTCACCAACGTCATGAGCGCAAAAATATACTGGCCCAGAAATATTTGTTTTTGAGAGCGCTTGAGCTGATCTTTTAATTTAACGACCGTGCGCGTATTAAGTTTTCTGATGTTGTGGCTCAAGGTTGTCGCAAAATTAACTTTTAATATGCTAACTAAAGAAACCTCTGGCTTTGAATGCTTGTAGAGTTCATCAACATTCAGACTGATGAGCTTGGTATCTTCTACGGCACGCACCGTGGCAGAACGCGGACGTTTATCAATGAGTGAAATTTCACCAATCACATCACCGGGCTTCAGCATAGCAATGTGATGGTATTCGCCGTTATCGTCTTCTTTGAGTACTTCTGCACGGCCTGCACGAATGATGTATACGGTGTCGCCTGGCTCGCCTTCTTGTACTACATTCACGCCCACACTGACTTTTTCTTCATACATGATGCCCAGAAGCTCGTCCATTTGCTCTTCATCTAAGTTGGAGAACAAGGGATTAGCCCGAATCATCTCGCGAGCCTGTGCCGTCAGAATTTCCTGCATACTTGTACCTTGAATTCGGCATCTATTATTAGCTATATATATAGATTATATTTTGTGCTTTCTAACTATCAGTATAGCCGTCGTCACGCGCGCGTCAAATAAGGGTAAAAAGCAGAGCCATGATTACAATGGTAAACACCGATGCCAATAGATCATCTACCATAATGCCTATACCGCCCTGTACATGACGATCTAACCAACGGATGGGGAATGGCTTGAGAATATCAAAAATGCGGAACAGAACGAAGCCTATTAAAAGAGTCACAAAATTGACTGGGAACCAGGCCATGACCCACATCATGCCCGCAATTTCATCGATGACTATGCCAGAATGATCATGTACGCCCAACCACTTACTCGAATAATGCGCTAGCACAGTACCTAGCACCGTCACTAACAGCGTAATCACTATATAGGCTTCAAAACTAAGATACTGCATAAACCAAATTATTGGCAGCGCAACCAGAGTACCCATAGTGCCAGGGGCTTTAGGCGACAAGCCCGAACCAAAACCAAATGCCAAAAAGTGGACCGGGTTTGTTAATACCGTTTTTGCTAAATTGTTCATAAAAAATGATCCCAGCCTTGTAAATTCCAATCGAGCCTATTGCCGTTTAAATTTAATATTAGCGCATTATCTGTGGTGATTTCACCAATTTTCGTGATAGACACTTGCAGCTGCTGCGCAAGTTCCTTAATTTTTGTCTTGGCATTAGCCGGCGCTGTAAACAGCAGTTGATAATCATCGCCACCGGTTAATGCTAATTGTTGTGCTTCTTGTTCTGGCATATTTTGCAATACTTCTGGGTGTATCGGTAGTGCTTCAACATTGATGCATGCACCACAATTTGATTGCTGCAGTATATGTTGGCAATCTTGCGCTAAACCATCAGAAATATCAATGCAACTAGTAGCTATGCCACGCAATGCTAAACCGAGTTCAATTTGGGGTGTTGGTTTTTGATACGCGGCTGCGCCCAAGGTGCCACTTACAAATACAAATTCGCCTGCTTTCGCGCCTTTTCTGGTTAATGCTTGGCCTTTGGGTACATTACCCAGTATCGTGATACTGATGTTGAGCGGACCTTTGGTGGTATCGCCGCCTAATAAAGAAAGCTTATATTGCTGCGCTACATCTTTTAAACCCTGCGAGAAACTCTCTAACCAAGCTTTATCAATTTTAGGCAAAGTTAATGCTAATAAAAAACCTGTAGGTTCTGCGCCCATCGCTGCCATATCACTTAAATTAACGGCTAGGGCCTTATGTGCAATGACGTCTGGTTTCTCATCAGAATAAAAATGCCGGTTTTCTACCAAGGTATCAACGGATATAGCCAGTTCCTGATCAAGCTTTGGTGCTATCAATGCAGCATCATCGCCTATGCCTAGTGTTGTTGTGGTGTTATCAGGCAGTAAATCCTGAAAGTATTTTTCTATCAACTGAAATTCATTCATCAGGTCTAATGTCTTTAGCTATTTTATCCAAAACGGCGTTGACAAATTTATGTGCTTCATTCGCGCCAAATTCTTTTGACAATGATAGAGCTTCATTGATTGTGACTTTATAAGGAATATCAAGTCGGTTTTGCAGTTCAAAAACTGCTAACAACAAAACCGCATGCTCAATTGGACTAATGTCTTTGGCAGCTCTAGATGCGTGGCCAATAATCAACTCATCAAGTTCTGATTTTTCGGCTATAGCACCTAAAAAAACCTCATTAAAATATTCGACATCAAAGCGTTTGGTATCGTTGTGCGATAAAATTTGAGCTTGGATATTCGTCGGGGTGTCGTCGGCCATTTCCCATTGGTATAAACCTTGGACTGCAAGTCGACGTGCTTTTTTACGCAAGGTAATCGGTGAGGTCATAATTTAATCATCTCGTATAATACTTCGGCGGCTTCTGCGCCCTTGTTACCCTTTTCGCCATCAGCACGTGCATACGCTTGCTCGCTGTTCTCGGTTGTCAAAACGCCAAAGGCTATTGGTTTTTTTGTATCCAACATGACTCGCATGACACCTTGCGAACATTCACCCGCAACAAAATCATAATGTGAGGTCTCGCCACGAATAACGGCACCTAGGGCAATACCGCCCACAACTATTTTAGACTGCAGATACTTTTGCATTGCAAAAGGAATTTCATATGCACCTGGCACCCAAACCACTTTGATCTGCGCAGCATCTATACCTAGTTGTCGCAACATGTCTTCAGCACCCTGCAATAAAACACGAGTAACGGGCTCGTTAAACCGCGCTACGACTATTACTATTTCACCTTGTATGCTGCTCATGATATGGCGTTCTCAGGTTTTAATTTCACTATGTTCTGTGCGGTTTTATTTTCACGGTAACGCTCAAGCACGCGGCGATACTGAATTAAATCAGCAATCGTGCCTATTTTTAATTGATGTTTGTGCGCAAATTTCATTAATTCATCACGTCTTGCCATTGTGCCATCAGCGCTCATGATTTCCACAATGACTGCAGCAGGCTCAAGGTCTGCCAAGCGTGCCAAATCAACACTCGCTTCTGTATGCCCCGGGCGTTCTAAAATGCCACCAGGTTTTGAGACTATCGGGAAAATATGGCCAGGGCGTACTAAGTCTTCAGGTTTTGCATCTGCTTTTGCTGCCGCTTGAATCGTAAGTGCACGATCAAATGCAGAAATACCTGTTGTCACGCCCTCTGCTGCTTCAATTGATATGGTGAAATTTGTTTCATAAGGGTTGGTGTTATGCGACACCATTTTTGGCAACTTCAATTCTTCTGCTTTCTCTGGGGTAATGGTTAAGCATACAAGACCACGAGCAAATTGTGTCATGAAGTTGATATGTTCAGGCTCGACATGTTGTGCTGCCATCACTAAATCACCTTCATTTTCACGATCTTCGTTATCAAGCAATACCACCATATGGCCGCGTGCAATTGCTTCGATCAAGGCCTTCGGACTATCAAAACCCGGGGTGTGCAATACTGAAATGTTATCCATGTTTGTGTTCATAAATATCTCCTCAATGCTCGGTGCGTGATGTGCCAACAATACGCTGTAATATTTCTATATCTAACAAACGAACATCGTCTGTTGACTCATTAGTCAATAAGCGATCCAAGTATAACATCAATACATCAACCTCTACATTGATGCGATCGCCAGGTTGCTTGTACTGTAATGTTGTTTTCTCTATTGTGTGCGGTATACAGCTTATTTTAATGCCCTGTGTACCTACAAAATTTATTGTCAAACTGATGCCATTCAAGGCCACAGTACCTTTGGGTGCAAAATATTTCATCAGCTCTTCAGGCATATCAATCTCAAAAATCTTCGCCCTACCGTCATCATATACAGCATGAATCACACCGACACCGTGAATATGGCCTGTAAGCAGATGACCACCAATAGGTGTACTAAGCGTCAAGCACTTCTCTAAGTTAATGTTTAAACCTTCGCAGGCATTACTGAAGGTCGTGCAGCTGATTGTTTCCATTGAAACATCGACTGTAAAACTATTTTGTGTAAAATCAACAACTGTCAAGCATACGCCGTCAACTGAAATACTATCACCAAGCTTAATATTCTCGCAAAAATATTCATCCACCTCTATCGTCACAGTAATATCACTGGCATGCTTTTGCACAGTTTTAATCGTGCCAATATGTGAAACAAGTCCCGTAAACATTATTTATTCTCCTGCTGTGTTTCTGGTTTAAACACAAGATGCAGATCATCTCCAACCATATTTGTGGCAACCAATTCTAATGCGTGTGCAGATGCAAGGTCTGGGACATCTAAATTTAATACAGGTTTTGCTGCATTGCCCATTAACTTTGGCGCGACAAAAACATGCCACTCATTTACCAGTTTTTCCTGCCAAAACGCGCTGCTTAGTGTTGCGCCCGCTTCCACCAAAACATGATGGCATTCTATTTGCAATAAACGTTGCAACAGTTCATGTAAATTTATTTTTTCGCCTTGCATTTTCCAGACGGTAGCACCTTTAGCTTCTGCTTTTTTAATTTTTTCCAGATCATTGCTTGTTGTTGCAATAATGGTTTCGCCTGTTTGCTGTAAAATTTTTGCATCTAACGGTATACGCAAACGCGAATCTAGAATCACTCGCTTAGGCTGTTTAAAATGGGCTGCGCTGATAATGGTTTCACTGCGCACTGTCATTGCGGGGTTATCCGCCAATACTGTGTCGATGCCTGTAATGATGGCATCAGCCTTGGCGCGAAGCTTATGCGCCATGACGCGTGATTCACTTCCTGTAATCCATTTGCTGGAACCATCTTTCATTGCTGTGCGTCCATCAAAACTCATGGCCGACTTCACAACAACAAAGGGGCGTTGCTTTTGCATACGATGGTGAAAAGCAGTGTTAAACGTTCTCGCTTGCAATTGCAGCAAACCTTTCGCAACAGTAATGCCATTGTCTTGCAGCTTTTTAATACCTTGGCCATTCACTTGTGGGTTTGGATCTTGTTCAGCGACGATCACTTTTTTCACACCTGCAGCAATCAATGCGTCAACGCAGGGTGCTGTTTTACCATGATGACTGCATGGCTCCAAAGTAACATAACAGCTAGAACCTTTTGCTAAATCCCCAGCTTGCTTGATAGCCATAAGTTCAGCATGTTCGCCGCCGTAATACTGATGATAACCTTGGCCAACAATTTTACCATCACGTACCAATACCGCTCCCACACAAGGATTAGGGCGCGCAGTATACTCACCTTGTTTGGCTAACTTTATTGCTTCCTGCATAAAGTAAATGTCTTTTTCTGTATATGTTTTCATAATTTATTATTCAGTGACGCTTTCTGTCACTTCAGTTAAGCGATCAATTTCTTCTTTGAATGCTTTAACATCCTGGAAGCTACGATATACTGATGCAAAGCGAACATAAGCAACTTCATCTAAGCTGCGTAAAGCTAGCATCACCCACTCACCAATCATTCGTGCTGGGACTTCTCGGTCGCCAATGCCTTGTAATTTGTGTTTTACTTGCTGAATAACCGCCTCAATACTTTCAGCTGCCACGGGGCGTTTCTCTAGTGCACGCAACATACCGGCACGTAATTTCTGTTCGTCAAAATTCACACGTGAACCATCTCGTTTCACTATACGTGGCAATGAGAGCTCTGCATTTTCATAAGTGGTAAACCGTTCACCACAATGCAAACAACGTCTGCGTCTACGCACCTGCTTACCGACGCCGACTAAGCGTGAATCTATTACTTTCGTATCTTCTGCTTCACAATACATGCACCGCATTAAGAACCTTCCTTGATTGTTAGTTTTTTTTGTAAACGGGCAAACGTTTGCAAATCTCTAAAACTTTTTTCTTAACATCAACTATTACTTCTTTATTGCTTAAATCATCTAGAATATCGCAAATCCAATTTGCTAAATCTGTTGAATCTTTTTCATTAAAACCACGCGTTGTAATCGCTGGCGAACCTATGCGCAGACCACTGGTAACAAATGGCTTTTCTGGATCGTTAGGCACAGAATTTTTATTAACCGTAATAAATGCCTCACCTAAAGCTTCTTCCGCCGCCTGGCCAGTAATGCCTTTACTAATCAATGACACCAAAAATAAATGATTATCCGTACCACCTGAAACAATATGGTAACCGCGTTTGATCATGGTATCTGCCATGGCTTGCGAATTTTTTACCACTTGTTGCTGGTACATTTTAAATTCAGGCTCTAGGGCCTCTTTGAATGCTACGGCCTTACCTGCAATCACATGCATCAGTGGGCCACCCTGGGTACCAGGAAACACCAAGGAATTAAACTTTTTAGTCAGCTCAGGGTTTTCGCGTGCAAGAATAATACCGCCTCGTGGGCCGCGCAATGTTTTATGCGTTGTAGAAGTAACAACATCGGCATAAGGTATCGGGTTAGGGTATAAATCTGCTGCAATTAAGCCAGCCACATGCGCCATGTCTACCATCAAATAAGCGCCAACCTCATCAGCAATTTCGCGGAATTTTGACCAATCAACCTCGCGTGAGTAAGCAGAAAAACCAGCTACTATCATTTTCGGTTTATGCTCACGCGCAAGCTCTGCCACACGTGCATAGTCAATCATTTCTGTTTCTGGGTCCAAGCCGTATTGAATAGCATTATAAATCTTGCCTGAAAAGTTCACTTTCGAACCATGGGTCAGATGACCACCTTCGTTCAAGCTCATGCCCAGCACTGTATCGCCCGGATTAAGCAATGCCATATACACTGCGGCATTGGCCTGTGAACCAGAATGTGGCTGCACGTTGGCGTAGTCAGCACCAAATAGTTTTTTGACACGGTCAATCGCTAGTTGCTCAGCAACATCAACATGCTCGCAGCCACCATAATAGCGTCTACCAGGGTAACCTTCTGCATATTTATTTGTTAAAACAGAGCCTTGGGCTTCTAATACACGGGGGCTGGCGTAGTTTTCTGAGGCAATCAACTCAATGTGCTCTTCTTGGCGGATAACTTCTTTCGCCATTGCCTGGCCCAATTCTGGGTCAAAATCTTCGATTCGCATATCCATGGTGTACATAAGCCCCTTTCCCCGGTTAATAGAGGCACCATTTTACACTGATATAGGGTGAGAAGCCAGAATTACCCGGCCTAAGTCACGGATCTCAGTCAGACCTGCTCTAAAGCCTGCTTAATATGGGAGACGGGGATAACTTGAATGCCATCGAATTTGGCTTTTTTAACATTGGCAGCGGGCACAATGGCTTTGGTGAAACCATGTTTTTGGGCTTCTTTAATACGCTCATGGCCACCGGGCACCGGGCGAATTTCGCCGCCTAGACCTACTTCACCGAATATAACCATGTCTTGAGGCAAGCTCTGGTTACGCAAGCTCGACATCACAGCGAGCATTAATGCCAGGTCGCTGCCCGTTTCACTGAGGCGAACACCACCCACAACATTTACAAAAACATCCTGGTCGTATGTGGCGACACCACCATGACGATGTAATATAGCTAAGGCCATGGTTAAACGATTCGGGTCAATGCCAACGGTGACACGACGTGGATTACCTAGGTGCGATTGATCGACCAGCGCTTGCAACTCTACTAACAAGGGCCGCGAGCCTTCCCAAGTAACCATGACTGCACTGCCAGAAACGACTTGTTCGTTGCGTGATAAAAATATTGCCGAAGGGTTTGCAACTTCTTTTAAGCCTTTGTCCGTCATTGCAAAAACGCCAAGCTCATTAACCGCGCCAAAACGGTTTTTCACTGCACGCATCACGCGAAAACGTGCATCGCTTTGCCCTTCAAAATATAAAACTGTATCAACCATATGCTCTAATACGCGCGGACCCGCGAGCGCGCCCTCTTTTGTCACATGGCCAATCAAAAATATGGCTGTTTGTGTTTGCTTTGCAAACTGCACTAATTGCGCAGCTGTCTCACGCACTTGGCTTACTGAACCAGGCGCTGACTGCAACTGCTCTGTGTACACCGTTTGAATGGAGTCGATAACCAATACCTGCGGTTTTTCTTCTTGGGCTTTTTGTAAAATTGTTTCCAGCTGAGTTTCTGCAAGAAGCTTTACATCGGCATCTTTTAAATCCAATCGGTGCGCACGCATTGAAACTTGCTGCAGAGATTCCTCGCCTGTCACATATAAAACAGGCGCATCTTTACTCAGGTTCGCGACGGCTTGCAATAATAATGTTGATTTACCGATACCTGGGTCGCCACCAATCAACACTACCGAGCCTTGCACCAAACCACCACCCAATGCACGATCAAGCTCACTTAAGCTTGTTGTTGCACGGGGCACTTCGACCAATGAGATATCTTTGATGTGTTGGACTTTTGCTTGAGTATCACCAGTATACCCCTGCCTTTGTCGTGTTTTTTTCGCAACAATAGCTGTTGTTTCTGTAAGTGTGTTCCATGCCCCGCAATCAGGGCAACAACCAGCCCACTTAGGCGAGCTACCACCACAGGCATCACAGACATATTGCGCTTTATTCAACTTGCTCATGGTTACCATCAATTACTTCTTTATGCTTCGCGGAATGTTCAGCATATTTTATTTTTGCCATAATGTTTTTGATTTCTTTATCTTCAAGTGGCTTTGTTAAAAACCCAGTCATATCTGAAGCAAAAGCACGCTGGCGATGTGCATCATCTGCCTGCGCAGTTAGCGCATAGATTGGCACATCGGAAAACTGCCTTATACGTTCAGTGACAGTAAACCCATCATAATCGGGCAAGCCAATGTCCATCAAGATGAAATCATAATGTTCCATCATCACCTGTTGCAATGCATCTTGACCGGTTACTACTGTGTCAACCTCACAATTTAATGCTCGCAGCAAAAAAGCAGATATTTTTGCTGCCAACGGCACATCTTCTACCAATAATACTCTCATAGCGCTTCTTCCTTTTGCGTTACCGTTACACGGCATGGTACTGTTAAATAAAAAGTACTACCTTCCCCTGGTGTACTACTCACTGCGATGGAGCCTTTAAGTTCTGTCACATACTGATGAACAATACTTAAACCTAAACCATCACCCGCCTGTTTATTATTATTTACTTCAAGACGAACAAACTTGCCAAAAATACTGTCATGTTTGTCTTCTGGAATTCCAATCCCTGTATCATGCACCGCTATATTAAGCGCGATGCTTTTCATATCCTGATACTTAACGGCTATATTCAGGGCAACGTGGCCTTTATCAGTAAACTTGATGGCGTTGCTGATAAGATTTAGTAAAATGCGCTGCATACGATACGAATCCATCAATATACGTTCAGGCACATCGTCAGCAATATTAAGCTGTAAATCGATGCCCTTACGTTTCGCCAGCATGCCGAGCATCAGAAAAACATCTTTAGCAAGTTTTTTAATTCTCACGGGCTCCAACTGAATCGCACGTTCTTTTGCTGATAAAGTGTCATATTCGAGCATATCGGTAACCATGCTAAGCAAACTTTCGCTGCAATCTAATATACCGTCGATGAACTCCATTTTTTCGGGGTCATCTTCCAATTTTTTTAATATTCTTGCCGAGCCCACCATGCAACTTAATGGTGTGCGAATGTCATGACGCATATTGCTTAAAAAATGTGATTTTGCAAAGCTTGCAGCTTCGGAGCGTTCTTTTGCTTGCCCCAACTCCTGCTCCATGCGTTTACGCTCAGTAATATCAAGTGAAGCACCGATTAGACCTATTACTTCTCCCGTTTCGTTATCTCTTATAGGGGCTTTATGTGATAAGTAATATGCTAGTCGGTTTTCTGCATCGCGATAGTATTCCTCAAAAATCTTCATCTCGCCTGATTCAAGCACTTGCTTATTATTCCTGTTAATCTGCTCAATCATATCGGGCCACAAAAGCTCTTCATTTGTTTTCCCTATCATGCCGCCTTTCTCTTTTAGGTGGATAACGCGCTCAATAGTATCATTGCCACCCAAATAGCGACCCTCTTTATCCATCCAAAATAAACCTACCGGAACCTGATACAACAAGTTTTCGATGTAATGCCAGATTTTCTGCGCTGTTTTTTCAGCAGTGGCTCCTTGTGGCATCTGCTGCCCTGAAATATTACGGTATAAATTGTGTAAATAATCCGACTCTGCCTGATATACGCGTTCCGTTTGCTCTTTTGCTTGCTGTAGCTCTTTTTCCATACGCTTGCGTTCAGTAATGTCGGTAGCCACACCAAGTATACCAATGACTTCATTGGTTTCAGAATCTCTTATTGGCATTTTATTTACAACACAACAGATTTCTTTACCATCTTTATTTATGCCGGTAAGTTCCGAGGAAACCGGTTCACCCGTGCGCACAATATTTTTATTTTGCTCTTGAATGCGCGCTAATGTTTCAGTCGGTTGTTTATCGGTGAAATAGGCTGCAGTTTTACCAATAAGCTCATGCTTGTCTTTCAAGCCTAAAAAATCTACAACGGCTTGGTTTACACCTTTATATACCCCATCACAATCCATCCAGAAAACTTGTACTGGCAACAATGAAATTAAATTCTCAATATAGTCTCTTACTTTTTTGCCATATTGAAGGGCCGTTAAATTTGATTTTGCAGTGCAACCTGAAATATCTTGGTAAAGTCTTTGCAAATAGGCTGATTCGATTTGCGAAATAATAGCATCAGCTGTCACTTTCGGCATCGGAATGCCTAAAAACTCACTCATGCCTGTTAGAAAATTTGATACACCTAAAACACCGATGATCTCACCGTGCTCGTCACGCAAAGGTGCTTTAATGGTAAAAGAGACTTCCAGCTCACCTTTATCAACAAGAAGACTTTCCGGAAAAATTTGCGTCTTACCAGATAACATGACTTCTTTGTCATTATTAATCAATGCCTGCGCCACATCCGCCCAAGCAAGGTCATAATCTGTTTTGCCCACTATGTCATCAATTGACTGACAGCCTGCCAACTGTACCATATGCTCCGAGCAACCTAGGTACACAGAGTTTTTATCTTTCCAAAAAATGGTTGTTGGTAGCTGTTGTAAAAGCCCATTGATAGTTATTTGGCTTTCTGATCCCTTTATCATCCACATTCCATGTTTGTTGTAAGCAATTCTTCCGCTGCACTGTACTATTTTTACCACAAAAATGACCCGAGGTGTTAATACTTAACACAGCTATGTTAAAATAATGTCTTTCGTTTATGAGAATCTAATGTCTATACAAACCCTACTGAAACTGAATCGCTTACAACTCTGGCATAAAATTGTTTTGGGCCTTGTATTAGGCATTATTACCGGCTTGATTCTAAAAGAAAAAGCGACCATTTTTGCGCCGCTCGGCGTCATGTTTATTAATGCAATCAGTATGATTGTGATCCCTATTATCTTTTTTTCGATTGTTTGCAGCGTCATGTCAGTGAGTGACGTAAGTACCATGGGCCGACTCACCGTGAAGGCTTTGTTGCTTTACTTAATTACTATGTCAATTGCCACGACCATTGGCTTAGGCCTTGCCAGCATCATTAAGCCGGGTGCAAGCCTGTCACAAGCACAAGTACAGTCAAGCTTTCAGAACAACTCTTTTGCAAAGCAAATGATCACGCATTCCGAACAAACAACGCTGGTGGAAACGATTGTCTCAATTATTCCTTCGAACCCAATCAGCGCGATGGCCAACGGGCAAATTTTACCTACTATCTTTTTTGCTTTGTTGCTGGGTTTTGCGATTATCACGGTTGGCAAAAAAGCAAAACCAGTGGCTGATTTTTTTGATGCCAGCATGCAAATAATGTTCAAAATAGTAAATTTCATTTTGTATTTTGCGCCCATCGGCGTATTTGCATTAATCGCACAAGTGGTCGGCACCGTAGGCATTGATGTTGTTAAAGAATTGGCTTTATTAATTGTTACTATTTACATTGGCTGTATTATTCATGCTGTCGTCGTTTACAGTGGTATTTTAGGTTTATGCAAACTAAATCCGCTTGTCTTTTTCAAAAAAATGATTGCACCTATGGCTTTTGCTTTTTCTACAGGATCTAGTGCCGCGACACTACCATTAAACTTACAAACCACGCAAAAGAAAATAGGTGTAAGCGCTGGCATTACTGATTTTATTTTACCACTAGGCACAACGATGAACATGAATGGTTTATCTGTTTACCTGGGGGTTGCGGCCTTATTTGTAGCTAATATTTTTGGCGTTGAACTCACCTTATGGCAGTATGCGATTATTATTTTCACCTCGACTTTGGCATCGATTGGCGCTGCAGGTGTGCCCATGGCGGGCGTTATCGTTATGTCGATTGTACTCAATAGCATTGGCTTGCCGATAGAAGCGATTGCATTGATCGCCAGCGTTGACAGAATCATTGAGATGATGACTACAACTATTAATGTCACCGGCGACTCCGTTACTGCAGTAGCCGTTGCGAAAAGTGAAAACCAGCTTAATGAAAAAATATACTACGGGAAAAACTGATGTCAAAAACAGCTATCACACCTACACGTGAACAAGACTACCCGCAGTGGTACCAAGAAGTCGTTAAAGCAGCCGATCTTGCCGAAGCTTCTGATGTACGTGGTTGCATGATTATAAAACCACAGGGCTACGCGATCTGGGAAAACATGCAAAGCAACCTAGATGCACGCTTTAAAGCTTTGGGGCATATGAACGCATATTTTCCGCTATTAATCCCTTTAAGTTATATGGAGCAAGAAGCAAAACACGTTGAAGGGTTTGCGAAAGAATGTGCGGTAGTTACCCATACTAGGCTGGAAGCTAATGACGAAGGCGGTTTAAGCCCAGCAAGCCCGCTTGAAGAACCCTACATCATTCGCCCAACCAGTGAAACCATTATCGGTAAATCTTTTGCAAAATGGATTCAGTCGCATCGTGACTTACCTTTGAAATTGAACCAGTGGGCAAATGTGATGCGCTGGGAAATGCGCACACGCATATTTTTACGCACCTCGGAATTTTTATGGCAAGAAGGCCACACCGCACATGCGACAGCTGCCGAGGCGCAAGAAGAAACCATGCAAATGCTCGATGTGTATGCGCAGTTCTCTGAAGAAATGGCCGCTATCCCCGTCATTAAAGGTGAAAAAACACCGGAAGAACGTTTTCCAGGTGCTGAACATACCTACACCATCGAAGCCATGATGCAAGACAAAAAAGCGCTGCAATCAGGCACCTCGCACTTTTTGGGGCAGGGTTTTTCAAAGTCATTTGGTATCGAATTTGCTGATAAAGAAGGTAAATTACAATTAGCTTGGACAACATCATGGGGTATGACAACCCGCATGATTGGCGGTGTTATCATGGTGCACAGCGACGATGACGGTTTGATCTGCCCACCTCGTTTAGCGCCACAACATATCGTGATTATTCCGATTATTCGCAAAGCTGAAGAAACAGAAGCGATCATGACGTATTGCGAAACTTTGGCAACAAATTTACGTGGGCAAAATTTTCACGGTGCCCCCCTGCGTGTACTACTTGACACGCGTGACATGAATGGCGGCGAAAAAACTTGGGAGCATATTAAAAAAGGTGTACCTATTCGTCTTGAAGTAGGCCCTCGTGACATGGCAAACAATAGCGTCTTTATGGGGCGACGTGATCTCGGCATAAAAGAAAAACAAGGCATAGCAAAAGACGAATTCACTGAGCAAGCTGTTACGCTACTAGATGAAATCCAAGTAAACCTGTATAAGCGCGCTAAAAGTTTCATGCAAGACAATACCCAAACAATTACAAACTTGGATAAGTTCCAAAAGCTATTTGCCGGTGATGCCGCGCCAGGTTTTGTACAATGTCACTGTGATGAGTCGGCTGACTACATCAAGTTAATCAAGCCTCTAAAAGCCACTGCACGTTGCATCTTGCTTGATGATACCGTAACAGGCACTTGTATCTTTACAGGCAAAGAAACGACACGACAAGTTATTTTTGCAAAAGCTTATTAGTGACGCCACGCGCCACCGGCTCGCATGCAATGCGACCCCCACTTAAGGTCATTGCAAACTAAGACGGCAAAAACCTCTGCTCATTATCTATACAAGCTTGATATACCCCGCCCGCAATCTATACTTTCTTGTGTAATTATTCATTTTGGAGCGGGAATATGAACAAAAAAGTCGCATCGTGCGCCGGTATTTTATTAAGTTTTCTGGCAAATTCAGCATTCGCAGATGATTATTCTGGCGAACTTTACATAGAAGGCAAAGGTGGTGGAAGCTGGGCTACTATGAAAAGTCTTTCCGCCAAACCCTTATCAGGCACTGATGTAACTGTTAACCACAAGAGCCAAGAAAGTACACGCTGGATGTACGGTGGCGCCATTGGTTATCAGTTTGGCAACACGGCTATCCCGGTACGTATCGAAACTGAGTATCTACGCCGCGATAAATACGAGTACGATAGCAGTACTTTATTTGTGGGTCGCACTGAAAGCATACGCTCCAGTATTGTTAACCAGACAGTGCTAGGTAATTTATTCGTTGATATCCCACTTACAGACAACTTTATGGTATTCATTGGTGGTGGTATGGGTGTCGCCTTTAACCGTACACACACTAACTTTGTATCCGCCGGTACAACAACCACCGATAGCACCGACAGAGTTGCTTACAGCTGGATGGGTAGTGCCGGTATGGGCTTCCAAGCAACAGATTGGTTGGCTCTTAACTTGAGTTATCGTTACTCCGATTTAGGTGATGTACGTTGGTCTGTAGGTGAATCTAGCTTCCAGATGAATAGTGGCAGCTTCCGCGCTCATGAAGGTATGCTCGGTTTCCGTTTGACCATGCCGAAAATGATAGGCGGGACAATGTCTTCTACTGGCACAACAGATACAGGTAGCGCATCTTATTATGGCGGAAAAAATGCCGCGGAAGTGCAACGTAGACGCCAAGCTGCAGGCAGCATGACCGCAGATAAATAAAAGCATTTTGAAGAGCCTTTTAACCGTGTAGGGGTCGAACATCGTTCGACCCGAAAGCGTAAGCCCAGTTATTTTAGAGGTTGGGCTGTGACTACCTCTACTCGGCGATTAACCTGACGCTCTTCGAACTTATTATAGTAGTCGTCAACGATGGGTTGGCGATTGCCAACACCGCGCACTTGCTGAATGCGTGTGGCATTAATGCCGGCGGCTGTTAAATAGTCTGCTACGGCTTGTGCGTAAGCATCTGATTGTTTTGCTTCTAAATCTCGGCTCATCACACCATCAGTGTGGCCAATCACTGAAAGCTTTACGTTTGGATAAGCTTGCAGTACGTACACTAATTCATTAAGCGCTGGCTGAAATTCTGGGTTTATAATAACGCGGTCAACCTGCTCAACAAATACTTTGTCTGCGGGCAAAATAACACTGGTGCCATCACGGCTATCAGCCAGGATAATGCCATGTTTCTTTAGCGGGTCCAGACTACGATTGCCATAAGATACGCCGCCCGCAACGCCTCGTTCTAACTCGGCATAACTGCGCGCTTGATACATTTTAAATTGCTCACAACCAAATAAAAACAAACATAGTATTACCAATAGGTACTGCTTCATAAATCCCATCCTAAATTAGGGTTTGGCTCAAAGGTAAAAGTTTCAACTTTATCTGCCAGGGTTTGGTTAGGTGGTGTTATTGGCACAAATGTTGGGTCGTAATAAAGCAAATAGCCACGCGCATAATTTAGTACTGGATTAATGACGTTCATGTCGATACCTAGCTTGCGATTGCCTTCCTTACTACCTTGAAACACGACTTTACCGCTTCGCGATTCGATGAGTTTTAAATCAAAGTAATAAGCGCCTTTATCGTTGAAGTTCCCTGATATATCTCGCAAGGTGGCTTGTGCCACTAAAAAATTAGGACCGTACTTTTGTCTTAAGGTGCGCATAGGTGTTTTATCGGTAACATCATACCAAGCATTTTTATCATCAAACACCAGTGTCGGGTACGGTGGTGTAGTATTTATATAAACTGTTGGGCGACGTGTTACAACTTCATCAAAAAACGCAAACTCACGGAATGCTTCCATAATGTAGTCTTGATACGCGTACCATTGCGCAGTGCCGTGCATCTCAACTTGGACGTACAACAATTGTCGGAATTCATTGGTGTCGATACCTTGATTAACAGCGATTTCAATATTGGCATTATTTCCTACAGGTAAATAGCCGAGTTGATTCACCTGTGGATGATGAAACTCGCTGGCGCAGCTGCTTATTAAAAGTGCCGCTAGTAATATCCCTATACAACGATAATGCATTACCTTACCTTGTCCTGTAATTCACTGAAACGTGGGTTAGTGCGATAGTTTTCTATAATTTCCTTAATTAAATCTTGCAAGACGCTTTTTGAAGATTCATCTTTAAGCATACCTGTGTCTTTAAGATCAGATAAGCGGCGCTCCACAACTGACGCAATTGAACCACTTGGGTACAATGCAGCTAAAACTTGTCTTGCCACACGTGGGCCAATGCGTTCATATAGCTCATTACGAACAAATGCATCTTCTGCTGTTGTTGAAAACGCCCAAAGCTCTACTGGGCCAATAGTATTGGTCAGCAAATGCGTATGCATACCTTCTTTGGTAGCGAACTGCGCCAAGAATGTACCACCACCAGCACGTGGCCCATGCACACGGTGGCGGAGCGCATATTTCGCTGTGTCTGATAAACCAAAAATCTTTGCGGTTTTTTCGATGGATTGGGCGGGGCCAGCATCCATCACAAAAACTGATGTCGCAAAATCAATCATGACTTCGTCAAAATCATCCAGAGATTGTGACAGCAAAGCTACTTCGACTTTCCACTTACGTCCTTCACGCATATCAACAATAACTTGGTCACGCACTGCTTTTGATTTTGCAGTACGGTGAAATTCATCCATGACAATACGCTTGTGGTCTTCACGAATTTCCATCACTCTTGCACGATGATAGGTACGGTACTTTTCTGGCATGTCTTGCACATTTTCGACCGTAAGATAATAATCTCTTGCTAAAATATAGCGCGCCAACATGTACATCACTGCCGTTTGCCTGTCTGCTGCTTCACCGCCTGTTTTGGCAACCTCATCCAAATCAAGTGATACTACGCGCGCCTCACCTAGGTCGAATTGCGTTGTTCTGGCCAAAATAGGATATTCGCGAATAGCGCTTGAGATCATTCGGTTAAATGCTTCTACTAGGCTTTCACCTGTGCTGACCGTAACCCTTCCAAACAGATCGTTGATAGCCGGAGCCCGACAGATCGATGCTGCATCTGCTAGCAATGGCATTGCATGCCGTTGCGCTAATAATGCCTCATGTATATGCCCCTTACTAAATAAAGCATCTGTGATTTCCCACCAGGACGTATGTGAATCGATTTTCAGATCTAAATTTGGCACCAGCTGATCGACGCCCTTTTCAATTTCAGTTGCATAGCGGTTAGGGTTGTTTTCATCTGATAGGCTTTTATAAAGCTCATCGATTACCATACCTACCATATCGGTCATACCATCATGGGTGCGCTCGGAGCCTAAAGGTGTTACCAGTAAAGTAAAAAAGTTTACCAAAAAGCTTCGTTCAATCGGCGTTGGGAAGCGTGCGCCAAGTTGTGTGTCAAAGGGATTAATCGAATATTCATTGCGCATACGTAAACGATGGTATGCGACAAGATGTTGTGAATATTTTGGCAAGGCTTCCTTTAACAATGAAATCAAGCCTGAACTTGATGGCCCAATATCAATGATTGCAATTCTTGGCAAACGCTGTTGCCCGGCATTCAGGCATAAGGCAAGGTTAATTGCATTCGATAAAACTGATTTACCCGAACCTGGTCGGGCATAAATGAGATCGATCCATGTGGTTTGCAAAGATGAACCAGGCTGATACGGCCAAGGCTTGCCATCAGGTGATCGTAACAATAAAGCACCTCGTTTCCACGGCGAGGAAGGCCGGGTAATGGGCAGCATATAAGCCACATCGGATAATGGAGCTACAGAAGGCGTTGCCATGCTATTGGGTGAAATTGCTAAACTGCTTGATAAAACAGCGCCGTAAGGATCGCCAGAAATCTCTGCGACATCACAATGCCCCCACCCTTGCACTGCTTTTGCAAGCTCTGCCACGCGTGTTTTTAGCAAAGGTTTATTGTCGGCTGGCGCCCAAGTCGTTAGCGATACTTTTAAACGCACAACAGCATCATCGGTGTTGGTGTCGATAAAATTTAACAAGTGTTTTGCATCGCTTATTAATGGATTTTCTTTGCTTGCAAAACTCAAAATAGCAGCCATTGTTGCTTTCATGCCCAATGAAGCAAGACCATTACTTTCTAACATAAATGATATTCGCCAAGGGATATTAGCGGCCATAACACGGTTAAAAAGCTGCGTAAACGATTTTACTTCTTTAGGAAACAGGTCAATAAATAACGGTGAATATATCTTATCGCCTATTTGCGCGACTTTTAATGAAATATTTTTTCCGTCGCGTGGTAGCACTTGCAAAGGCAATGCCGGCCACATAATCTCTGAAACATCATTCTCTGGCGTATGCAGCAAACGTACAGGAATACGGTCACCGGGTAAATACGGGCTCCAATCTCGCGAGGTAAAATCCACGTCAACTGAACGGCGGACTTCTGTTAGAGCTGTGTGCACATCAAGCAAGTTTGCATTCAGCCCTAAGCTTTCAAATTCATTCAAGTTTGAGCGTATATATGACTCATGTGTTTCTCGCAAATCTGGTATGGTCGCTATAACACTTTGCGCATAACGCATTGGAGGCAGCTTTTCGCGCTTAATTGTATCCATTTTTTTCTTATTCGCTGCTTTTATTTGCTGGTCCGACAGCGATGTTGGAAACGTATAAAAAACCATGAAGCATTTTTCTTCCGCACAATAATGCGACATCGTTTTTTCACGCTCACGGAACAAGTCATCAAGCTCCAGATGCAACCGTTCGGCTGTTTGTTTGGCCGGTTCAAAAATATTAGCAATTTCACCTGAAACGGTTTCGCCATCATAATTAAAAAGTATCTGCGCACCATGTCCAGGACGTGACATAGCTGTCGACAAAGCATGCGTAACACCTTCATGAAGGCGTTCAAACTCTTCGCCGCCTACCATAAACTGCACGCCTTGCACTTGAATCACAGATAACAAGCCGCCATCACGTGTTACCAAGGTATGGCGATTATCAACTGCTTCCAGATCGCAGTAAGAGGCGGCTGTTGTTTTTAAAGAAGTACCCAGCCATTCTAATAAATAATCAACAGAGTTTAATAAAGGCTCCATGATATTACGCATTGGGCCCTCCACTTGGCAAACTTATTTCACCACTTATTAATTGTGGCATGACTGTTTTTGACCAAAATTGAATCTGATTTTTTAAAGTTTTGGGATTAGGCAATAAACGAATCTTTTGCATCACTGCATAGTACTTGTCTGCATCAATATTATAAGTATCTAGAAGACATTGGCCAAAGACTTCTGCTTGCGAAGCATTTTTGCCAAAAATTTCCTCCACAGGGTCCGTGTATTTTCGCATATTTCGATACAAGGCTTTCGCAGTTTCGGAAAACTGTGACTCCGATTCCATTGCACAAAAAAGCACTCGTGTTATATGTGAAATCTGTGCTTGTGATACTTGTGGCAGCATAATAATATGGTGCCCCATACCTTGCACACCTAGAAACAAGCAGTGCGCACACAAGGGGCACGCCGTTGCTAAATTTTTACCCGTGTTGTTTTGGTAGTTGCCATCGATATTAACAATTTCTTGAAAACGTTTACTTTGGAAACCACAAAATTGACACTGATTATTATCACGTCCCCAAACTTTAGGCGCTGCTTTTTGAAACGCCTGTTGACGGCGACGCGCCACAAAGGCGCGCCATCCATCTATATTAGCTTGTAAGACTAGTTGATAGGCCATAAGTTTTAATCAAACACACCACGCTGGTTACTATCTCCAATAGCGCTACTGCCTGAAGTCTCTGAGCTACTGCTGCCAAATACAGTTTCACCAGATGTTTTAATCAATTGTGGTAACCATACTAGAGCTGCTGCAATAAACACTAGTGCAATGGGCTGCCCAAGCGTAATTTGCTGTGGATTATCTTTGTATTGCTTAAATTTCATAATGGCTGCACCAGCAAAGGCAACACCACCGATGTAACACAAAGCAATAATAAGTGTTTCAACGCCACTTAAACTATCGCGTATATTGTCTGCCAAGCCACCTATTGTTTGGTCGCCCGAAGCAAATGCTACGGTAAAAATACCGCCAAGCATAAATAACGCCGCGCTTAAACCACCAAATAGGCTGTGTTTAGCTATCTTCTTTCTTAACAGTGCTGTCATAGCATCCTCCATTTTGTTTAAAAAAAACCCATTACCACTGAAACCCGAATGTGTTCATTAGAACACGTATTGTTGGCCCCATATGGTAGGCAAGTACACCACCAATAATATGGGTCATCCCTTTCGCAAACATTCCCTGAGCGCCTTGCTCACCTAGTTTTGTAAAGTAAAACCAACCCTTAATAAACGCAATAAAACCTACCAGTTTCATTACATCTAAAATCACTATCCAAACATCATCCCACTCACTACCAAAGCCCGGATCATAGGATAATGGACTAGTCGTACCCCAAAATGTGTACGTTGTTACATCAATAAGTACGGGCCACCAAAGTAAACCAACACCTACAATCATACTGACCATCGGGCCAGCAATTTCCATCGGCTGAAACATCTGGCTACGATGATCTGCCATCACGCGCAATTTAAAAATACCGCGCGCAACTAAAGAAACCCCCGCAATGTAACTAAACGCAGCTGCTAACCAGCTCAAACCCGACAGCGATTCGCCAAAAGCCAATAACATGCCCGCGATGTCGTTAAACGGCTTTAATATACCGCCGCCGCCAGCATCGTCTTCGATACGGAGAGTCAGCTCAAATAATGCGTACCACCACTTTTCTATCATCGGCTATTGTTCCCAGCCTTAGCTCTCACGAAACACCGCTCGCGAGCTCATTACTACTGTTCCTGTCGCAGCATCAATGCTTATTACTCTTCCATACCCGGGTATATCATCTCCTGGAATTACCGTTAACAATTCACCTGTTTCTGAACGCAACCAAGCGCGACCTGGTATGGTCGCTTGCACCACTATTTTAGGCGGTGTATCTTGCTGCATTCTTGCAGTCGCTAAACTGTGATTAATTTCACGTTGCTGCTCACCCACAATTGTTGTTTGCTGCTCAATGTCGGATTTTATTGCACGCATTTCTGTATCAAGCGAACGCATACCTCTTTGCAAATCAGACAAGCGCGATAATTTTTCATCAATGTCTTCCATTTTTTGCAAGGCTTGAATCAATATTGCTTGCGCTTCTGGTGAACCAGTACCACCTAGCATATCTTCCAAGCGAGTAATACGCTCATCCCGCATCTGGAAGTTTAGCTCATCTAGTCTGTCATCTATCATTAATAAAGATGCCTCTAAATCGCTCAGCTTTTGCGTTACCATGCCCTGCTGCTCTACTCCGCCTGGGTATAAAGCTTCAGGATCAGTCGGCAATGTTATGGGTAGCTGCGTAACACCCCCGGGAATCATTAAACCTAAATTTTGTAATTCTTGAGCCGTTTCAAGATCTATCGCTAATTGCTCTGCGGCTGCCTCTAAATCAAAGGTGAACTGCTCTATTTCTGTTGCGAGTTCCGGCGTAATATCATCTTCATCTCCCAGGGATATTTTCGGTATGCTGGGCGCTATATCAAAACCTGTATCCACATCAATATCAGCATCACCAGCCGAGCTGTCTTCCAATTGCGATATCGTCGTAAAGTCTGGCGTCACCTCTTGAAATTGTGTCACTGCAGGGATGGTATCACCAGCATCCAGCACCTCGTCTTGCATGGCCACATCTGTGCGACCACCGATACAACTGCGCAACAAAGAATAAACCAACATCACTAAAAGTATCATGCTTAGCATGCGCAGCATGCGGCGACGCCTGAAACTAGCTGCATCGCTACCACTCGGGCCATCGCCACCTGCTCCGCCGCCGCCAGCCATGGCGGGTGCGCTAGCGCTTGGTTTTACCGGCAGAAAATCACGTACCTTTGCAGGTAGCTTGCCGATAATGCCAAATAGAATGCCTGTGCCTGTACTACTTAATTTTTGCATAATACCCGGGCTTTTCGTTTGAAAAGCTTCATCTGGATCACCAGTCAAATCACCAGCTCCGGTGTCTATGTTAGCAAACATATCGTCTGAACTACCAGCATCCGCACCTTCATTTGGATCGTAGTCAAATAACTGCTCCGAATTGATATCATCGAAAGCATCGGATGCAAATAGACCCGCATCCGCTGCTGGCGCTGCATAGCTAGGCTCAGCTGCCTGCTCTTGCATTTCTGCTTGTTCTTCTAAAATCTCAGTAGCTGTATTGTCTTGGTTATAACCTAGGTTTGTGTCGTCTAGCAAGCCTTCAGGCTCTACATGCATGTTTTCTGGTATATCAGAAAATAACTCATCAGCTGACAACTCTAAAGCCTCTAAGCTTAGCTCTTGCGCTGGTGTTGGTGTTGGTGTTGCAGTCTCATCTGCCGTCATAAATTCGTCAAAGATAGCCATGGCATCATCTTCTGGTGCCGAGGCGGTATCCTCACCTGTATTTTCAGCAAAGGTAAAATCGTCCATTGCCTCAAGTTCATCAGACGAGTTTACATTCAGCTCACGCTCTTGCGCATCACTATCATTTTGATCCTCGCCCTCTTCCGGCGTTATACCCAACTTATCATCATCATCCAACATATCTTAACCTTCCGATCATTGACTAATTCTAGCTACCTTGCGGTGATATCGCCACATCTATGTCTATAGATGCTGCACCTGGCAAAGATACCGGGGTCGTTTCCAGTGGCGCCGTTGCTTGCTCACCATTGTCTACGATTTTCTTTTCGGGTTGCTCTACCCGTAAATCCTGTAAAAATAACAATCCAACACCGGTACCACTGTCTAAGGTAACTAACGGTTGAATGTCTGACTGATCAATTTCTTGACCAATACGTTGCCCGACTTTACCTATACCTGCGATTACTTGATCACGTGTCGTTGCTGTAACTTGGCTAGCAATAATAGTACCATTATCATCTGTTAAATTAGGTGTACCTAAACTCGTCAGTACTGCATCACCCATACCTTCCAAAAATGCTGAAGCCATCAGTGTACCGTATTTAATTAAGTAACGATTATTAACACCTGTTGCCACCGCGGTACGCGCAGTCTCTGGGTCAACCGCTACTGCATTCATGCTGATGCTTGAAGGCACATCTGGCACACTCAACAGGCTAAATTCTAAATATAATGCTTTCTCTTGTCGTTTAAACGAACCCAATGCTTTTGAACCTGCCAATGGGCCACTCACGATTCTGGCCAGTACCGGCCCGGGCTGATCACTGTTCACCGATGTTTCGACTATGGCAAACACGATATCACCTGCTTTATGAATGAGTGCACCCTGACCGGCTGCAGGTAAACCACCTACCGTGCCATCACCCACTGCAGGTATCGCTCCCGGTGCTTCTATCGCTTGGCCTTGAACATACGTTTGTGTCGGCGGTGCCCACACGCCCAAAATAGCCTGCGCTTGTGCGCTCATTAAACCTTCCATGGCTTCCATGCGTGCTTGTTGTTCAGCCAGCGCTGCTGCACGCTGTTGCGCATTAAGCTCAGCTAAACGCTCTGCTTGTAAATTCTGTTGCTCGCCAAGTAAACGTTCATATTCCGCCGCTGCAGTACGCGATGTATTAAGTGGGGCGGTGCGCTGCAAGATATTAGCAAAATCATCGTCGCTTGCAGCACCCTGCGTACAAGAGTTCCCTTGACGATCTAAACCTTCACGATTACAACCATTGCGATCAAAGCCATCGCGGTCATAACCCTCTTCATCGCGACCTTGGCGATCAAAGCCATCGCGGTCATAACCATTCTTGTCATAACCATTGCGATCGATGCCATCGCGATCATAACCATCTCTATCGTGACCCTGGCGATCAAAACCATCGTCGCTGTATCCTTGCGTATCGTAGCAAGACTTACCGTCACGATTTAAACCATTGCGATCACAACCATTACGATCATAGCCATCGCTATCGAGACCATCGGGGCCAAAACCACTTTCATCAAAACAAGAATTACCGTCGCGGTCAAAACCGTCACGGTCGCAACCGTATTCATTGTAACCATCTTTACCGTAGCCATCTCTATTGAGACCACATTTGTCGTAACCTTCGCTGTTGTAGCCCTCATCGTCATAACAAGCGTTACCCTCTGGATCTAAACCTTCACGATCACAACCATTATGATCAAAACCTATTTGATTAAAACAGTCTGGGCCAAATAATGTTTCTGCACAAAAATTGCCTTCGCGATCATAACCTTCACGGTTACAGCCATTGCGATCATAGCCGTCACGATCATAACCAAAACGATCGTAACCATCTTTGTCATAGCCATCGCGATCATAACCCTGGCGATCAAAACCATCTTTATTGTAGCCATCTTTATCATAGCCATTGCGATCATAACCGTCACGGTCGAAACCATTGCGATTGAGGCCATCTTGATCATAACCCTCTTCGTCATAGCATTCATCTTCACAGCGCCCCGTGCCGTCATCAAAACCAAAACCACTACGTCCATAACCTTCGGGTGGTTTGTTTAATAAACGCGCAACTTGGCTTTGCCCAGAGGCTAATGCGCGTTCTGCCTGCCGTACGTTTTCTTGCTCTTGCAGGGGATCGTAAATAACACTGGGGGTACCCGCGCCAGGCAATGAATCTATCGGACGAATACGTTTAGTCTGTGTACCTTCTTGCAATACTTGGGATTTATCTTCGCGCAAACCTGTCCATACAAGTATTGCCACGACTAAAATGATGACACCCAAGACAACAATCAAACTGCGGGTTTTAACATTGTTAAGATTGCCCGATAATTTTTTAAAGAATTTCATACTACAACCCCTTAATCGTCAACGTAGTGGAACGACCTCGATCGGAAACCAATACAAGCGGTGTAGGGTTCATCTGATAAACTTTTGTGCCATCTGGGCTAGTCATGGTGGCCTGCCAACTGGGTGACAAAACATTTAACGGCGTACGTAAAAATAAGGTTGAGCCTTGCAACCAAGCTTGGGCTGGGCCACCTGATATTTCTAAAGAAACCGCATCGGCAGGCGGAACGCCGTCGAGTAAGTTCATCAGTGTATGGCTGCTGTTTTGTGGTAAAGCACTACCAATGATCGAACCCTGTGCATTCGGGCCACGGCCTTGCACACGAAAATCAACACGGTAATCGACCACTTGTTGCTCACTCACCAAGGTTAACATAATGGGTGTGTTTAAACCGTGCAGGGTAATGGCCATGTTACCAAAAGCATAAGCACCTTGCCCTTGAATTAACAACAAATTACTTTCTGTATCCCATTGAATATTAAATGCGCCGGGATCGCCGATACTGTAGGCTGAAATCGGCCAAGGTGCACCCGTCGAATCGACAAACACAACCGACGTGACATAACCCTGGCCTAAACGCACTACCGGTGGCACAGAACCCGGGCTCAGTGGCACGTTTTGCGATGACACGACTGGGCGCGGTGGAATATCTGGAGGTGTTGCAATGGCGCGTTGGGTTTCTTCATGCACACCCCGTAACGCTTTAATTTGATCGGGTGTCATCGGGTACATTCTGCCCGTCATGTTTTGAAAAGCAGGGTCTTCGATGGTTCCTAATAATGAAGGATCAACAAAATCAGACAGCGGGATATGGGGTATGTTGGAATCTTCGGCATTGACGCCAGTGAGATTTCTGGGGGCGCTGACAACCGCTTCAGCATTCGGGTCAGGCACTTCAATGGCAGGTACTGACGTTTGCGCATAGGCAAACGAATGGCAAAACAATGCCGTAAGCAACAATTTGCCTAAAAAAACACGTTTATTTAGCCCCCAAGTAAACAAGGCTATCCCTTCCTCTTTATACGCTAAGATTCATTTCTAAAATCTTTCGCGTCGGTCCTCTACTACAAATTGCGCAATCGCAATACCTTCTGGTTTCTGTGTTGTTGGCACACGTGCAACAAGCAAAGTCACCAATATCGGCTGCCGCAACTCTTCATTTGCCGAAATATACTTTACTAACATCGGTATTTGTATTTTCCAAGCATACCGGCCTTTGATTAAGCCTTGCTGAATAACGCGCGGCACATCAACAACTGTGGCCTGCACCACTAAACGTTTCGCGACAACGGTGTCTAAGTTACCGGAGTTTTGTAGTGCATCTATAAAGTTCTTAAAACCTGTCGATGTGAAATACTGTTGCACACCTTGCAAATCGTTCTGCCAATCTAAGAAATTAAAAGAGTATGAAGACACCGCTGCCCGTGTTGCCCATGTCAATAACATGTCGTCACTCACCAAAGGCATATCAAGCGGTTGGATTTCCACCAAGGAGCCATCTGCTTGGGTGGCAAAATAAACCGGTGCTGTTTGCGACATGGCCAGTACGATTGTTACCGTAATTAATATAATATTAAGTGCTAAAGAGCCAAGCAAGCCGGTCATCGCCTTGCGGTAGCCATCGCGGTAAAAAAAGTTACGAAAACGCACTAGCTCTACACCGCTTATTTTTTGCTGTTGTTGCTGCGCTTGTGCCTTAGCCTGTGGCTGTGCCTTTTGTTCCTGAGGCTTTTGCTCCGGAGCTGCATCCTGCGTTGTTTTTTTATCGTCTGTCATAAGATTACCTAGAAAATTAACTTAATGTGCACTTATATCCACTCTAATGATAGCATTTTTAGCTGTGATTAGGGCTTAACCCTCTTTACGATGCTAGTCGCGATACCGATACCACCAAGGCCTTGCTATTTTGCGTGGCCCACCTATAAATCCAAGCGCTAAACGCAGAAATACCCTTACGGTAAAGCCATAACGCTCAAGTATCATGAAAAACACGATAGCACTTACCGCCAAGGCAGCCGTCCATACACGCGGCATAAATATCAAGATTAACAGCGGAAACAGCGCCCGGTAGTCGACAAAAAAGAATCGAACCGGCCTTGCTGAATCGCGCCAGTGCGCATTTGGATTGCTACGGATCATGCGTTTCTAGGGCCACCTGGTTTATGAGTATTGCTTTGTACAGCGCCATCGATAGCACCAAGTCTCGGCGTTGCAGGATTATCCGCATGGTTCGCCAGCATTTTCTCCGTGCTGCCTGCAGACACTTGATTCGGCCCTGCTGAGTTGTCTTCCTGCTGTAACAGACGTTCATCCCGCGGAGTAATCACAGCATTACCTAATTCCACTACCTCACGCAAGGCATCAAGATGCGACTTACCGTGTTTAGTTGCTAAGTGCTTTCTAATCACCTGCGTCATTGTTGACCGTCTAGTGCCTTCTCTATCTCTTCCACCCATTTTACACCTCGTTTTGACTACTCAAATTCACTTTGTAACAATTCTTCCCTAACTTCATCATTAAACACTAGCCATTCACGCAGTGGCATACGTTTACCGTCTTTCGTCGGTATCAAGCGTTGCCATACAATGGCGCGTGTTAATTCGATTAAATCCACTGCCCGGCCGTAACGTTCATCGGCGGGGAATGCTGCAATCATGCGTCGCAAAGTATCTGCAACACCATTCGCATGCACGGTGGTATAAACTACGTGGCCGGTTAAAGCCGCATCGATAACGGCAGCGATGGTTTCTTTATCGCGCGCCTCACCGACTAAAATATACGTGGGTTTACGACGCAATGCATTACGCACTGCTGATGGAAAGTCCGGCAAATTTGCAGGGATTTCATGTTGTGCAATCGAAGTATGCGGCTGCGGCACATTATCGTAAACAAATTCAATGGGCGCTTCATAGGTTAATACTTTACCTGTGTGTTTTTCTAACACTTCGCGCATAAACCCTGCTAGCAAGGTTGATTTACCCGAACCTGTCGCACCTGATACAATCACAATTCCTTGGTCAGGCACCATGCCTTCGAGCAAGGTTTCAGGTAGGTCCATATCTTTTAAAAATGGTGGGTCAACCGGGATACTACGCAAGGTAATCTGAATGCCTTCGGTACCTTCAACATGGCAACCAGTGCCGTTCACACGAAAACGGTAACGTTCACCGCGACCGGGTTTAATTTCGTAGTGAGTATCAAGATCGCGACCACTTAAAATTTGTGCAGTACCGTTGGCACCGTAAATAGTATTTAATAACTCGGCAACTTCGCTGTTTGACAAAGCATGTTGCGTAATACGATAAATGCGACCATGAATATCAGCGATCACTTTATCATTGGTTTGCAAAGTCACATCCGATGTTTCGTTACGTACGCAAAACAATAATAAATCGTCCAAGTCATGTGAGGTAAAACGACTCGGCTCGTTCGGATACATAAGTTGCTTATCCTGCTCCTCGGTATGTATGTCTTCGGCTCGCATATTTTTAATTTTCCTCGTTTACGGTGCTACCGATGGTGACCAACCGCTGCTATCTGCTTGCAACGATGGTAACGCTTTGATGGTTAACATGCGGTCGTTCACCGACAACATCTCACCACCCCCGGTCACACCTAAATCTCTATGTGCCACCTGCGGCGCCGTTACCATTTTCTGTGCTAATAACATCCGGTAACGCACCATTCCCTGATAATCTCTTTTCAAGCGGGCTAAGTTTTCGGCATAAATTTCGTTTGCCTGCTTTATACCTGCTGCCCATCCTTCTACTACACCTTGCTGCCATGCAGCGCGCTCTTCTTGCGTCTGCGGTAGCAGCGATGGATCCGGCGCTTCAGGTGCCCGCTCATCCATCAGTAAATACTCTCGCCATGTAGGTGGCGTAGTCACAAAACGCGCTTGCTTGACAATCCGATAGCTTCGGTCAGCAACACGCAAATTGTGCGGCCCATCCATGTTTAGAGCGTTCCGCGACTCTAACAACACAGGTGGCAAAATCTCATCTTCAAGGAGCAGGCTATTAAAATTGAAAACCCCGTCCAAGTAGCTTCCTTGCGTCGCAACGGTCTTGTTAATTTGCCCACCGCGCCACGCTAATGCCGTTCTGGCACCAATACTCAAAGCTGTATCGCGTATCGCCTCCATGCGAATGTAGTTGATACCACCCCCTTCAGCATTCGCCAAGGCACCGCTACGCGATAGGGCCTGCAACTGCTCAAATTCCTTTGGCCCATCGACAATGTCGACTTGCACCGAGCCTAGCTCCAGTGGATTAGGTGCTCGCACACCTGAACAGGCCACCATCAGCGCTAAGCTGAGCCAGGCTAATCCTCTGAGTAGCCTACCTATATATAAGTTTGGCACATTCTCACGCAAAATTCTGTTTCCATTTGTATCAGTATGTTACAGAAGCCAAGCGACCTACAAACAACCTCAGTTTAAAGGTAGTGCAGCTCAATCACTCCTGAAGTCGGAAATACCACTATTTCAGCCCTAGGCTGAATCTGTGCTTGTATGTCTTGTAATACGTCGTAGGCAATGACCTCACGCTTGCGCATAGAGACCAGCACGGGTATTGCTGGCTCCTTGCCGATGACTTTAAGTCGCAGGTGGCTGGCCTGAGCAAGCTGCTTCACCAGTGGTTCCACTGGCCCGGCCCAATCAATCGACATCACACGCGTTAAAGTTTGCGGAATAATATCGTCGGTTTCGCGTTTGATCAAACCTTGATCTTGCCGCGACGCTGTTGCAAGTTCCGTTAAGGCATGGCTAATAGAAGTCGCTGCCTCGGCGGTATCAACCAAAGCAGGATCTGATTCTGTAATTTTGCCTTCAGCGCCCAAGGGGTTTGGGGCGGGAATAATGCCGCAACCAACCAACACCAAAACTAGGCTAGCTAACATAAATTTATTGTACTTCATACCACAATCATACATTGTTTTTCCGTAACCTATAACCATTTGCTTCCGTTATACTTAATATAGCAAATTACGCCATCTCTTGTGATATATTTATAACATGATTAACTTTGGTCAGAGCTTACAATTAGTTTCTAAAGAAATGAATATCGGTTTTACTTTGCACGATAAAGCTATTGATTTATCTGATGTATTTGCCGACTCAGGTTTGTTGCCCGCGATCTTAAGGCGAGCTGACCAACTTTGTTCTTTTTGCTTTGGATACAATTTAGGTATTACCTTCGACGAAGCTGACAACTCACGCCTCGGCGTGAAAGTCACCTTCAACGATGAGGTGCCTAATGTATTGCGCTTGATGTGCGCAGTAGAAATATTATTTGAATTGGCTGAATCTGCGCAGAACCGTGCGCGTATTGCCCTCGATGATTTAATGTACGATTAACAGGAAGGTTTATGGCTAAACAACCCCAAGGTGGTGGCGGTGGTGGCGACAGCGGAAACTCCATGGACCTACTATGGGGTGTGGCTTTTGTTGTGGCGATCTGCTTGCTCCTTTGGTATTTTGCACGCGGGCCGATCATCACAGCATTCTTTGTGGTTAAGCTGTTCGAAATTCAGATCATTAGTATTTTCACGGATGATTTAATTCCCATAAAAGAACAAATTCTTGCGTATTACAATCAACCTAAAAATGTCACCATCCCGCAGTTGCAATTTTGGTTTGGTGCTGTCGGTAAATACATGCGTTACCCTTTTGCTGCGATTGTTGTTGCATTGGCAGCTTGGACTTTCTTCAGGCACCCCGTATTAAAATTTAAAAATGTTTTTGACATGAACCGCTTGCGCACCCTTGAAAAAGAAAACTGGCCTCAAATCACACCCATCGCCAGCCTAGATTTAGTAAAAGAAGATATTAATGAAGGCGAGTGGGCCATGGGTGAATCCCCCATGCAGTTCGCCAAAAAATATAAATTGCTTGAAGAACTGCCTCAGCCCATCGACCCTTTGCTCGCACGCATGGGTTTAATTGAAGTCAAAGTGCTGGAAGACAAAGCGCGCGCCGTATTTACTAAACAAATGGGGCCGGTGTTTGAAGACCTTAACAAAATGCCTATTCATATCAAAGCACTGTTTGCAATATTTGCAGCAAAGGCTGACAATAACGAAGCAGCTTCGCGCGAACTTCTATTGCGTATTGCAAAATCATCCGCTTCTGGAAAATTAGATTTTTCAGGCTCAATGGCATTATTACGGCAACACTACAACACCAAGCCTATTGCAAAAATTCTCAGTCAACATGCCTATATTTACAGCATGATGTCCTCGATGCTTATTCATGCCCGTACCACTGGCGTATTGGCATCTGCAGATTTTTTATGGTTAAAACCATTAGATCGGAAGTTATGGTTTATTTTAAACGGCACTGGCAAAACGGTTGCATTTTGTGAAGTTGCCGGCCCTTTCAGCCACTGGAAGGCTGAAATCGCTTTAAAGCGCAAACTCACACAACCGATGGTTGATGGCGCTATTAAAGGTTTACAAGAAGCCATCAAGGGCATTATTTACACGCGAGATGATGATTAGATGACACGAGTAACGCGAGGTTTAGAAGAAAGACATGAGCAGAAGCCCCAGCAGCTGATTCGTGATACGCGTCCTTTATCGCAGCGTTTTGGCAGTTATCTTAAAGACCCAAACTCTTCCATCATCATATTGATGGGTTTCGCGGCCAGTATTTTCATACTGCCCGCCGCTAACGATATTTTAGTAATTATTGCCGTTATTCTATTTATGATTTGCACCTTCAGCAAAAAAACCCTACCGTTTCGCCTGCCTAAGCGTTGCGGACTACTAGACCACGGTGATTTAACACCTAATAAAAAACCTAAACAAGCGGGCGGCATTGTATTTTTTGGCAATGAATCAGCCACCAATCTCGAGCTGTGGTTCACCAATGAAGATATGCGGACACACGTATTGATCTTCGGTTCTACCGGCTCTGGTAAAACGGTAACGCTGGTATCGCTGGCATACAGCGCCCTGCTGCAAGGCTCAGGCTTTATTTATGTCGATGGTAAAGGTGATAACTCCTTATTTGCGAATACATTTTCGATGGCACGCAGCATGGGCCGCGAAGATGACGTGCTGCTCGTTAACTTCATGACCGGTGCCCGCGATATCGTAGGCCCACAAAAAACCCGTATCTCCAATACCATGAACCCGTTTTCTATGGGGTCATCAAGCATGTGCGCGCAGCTAGTCGTCAGTTTGATGCCATCATCTTCTGCCTCACCTGATGGTGATATGTGGATGGGCCGTGCGATCGCTTTCGTTGAAGCCTTAATGAAAATTTTGGTTTACATGCGTGACCGTGGTGATCTATTGCTCGATGCACACAGTATTCGTAACTACTTTACCTTACATAAGCTTGAATCGATTGCGCTAGATAAACGTTTTCCGCTTGAAGGTGAAAAAACGGTATCCATCGAAGATGCACCCGATGTTGTTTTGCAACCACTGGCTAACTACTTAGATACCCTGCCTGGTTTTCATCCCAGCAAAAAAGGTAAACAAAGTTCTGAAGTATTAGAACAACATGGTTTCATCACCATGCAGCTCACCCGGGTATTTACTTCTTTGGCAGATACCTACGGGCATATTTTACGTACCGAATTGCCTGAAGTAGATTTTAAAGACGTAGTATTAAATCGCCGCATCTTGATCGTACTCCTGCCTGCGCTAGAAAAAGCGCCAGAAGAGCTTTCAAACTTAGGTAAAATTATTGTTGCTTCATTAAAAGCGATGATGGCATCAGGTTTAGGTGAACAAGTTGAAGGTACCTATCAAGAAACCATCGAAACCAAAATCACCAATGCACCGACACCGTTTTTATGTATCTTGGATGAGTATGGTTACTACGCCGTTGAAGGTTTTGCCGTTGTACCTGCGCAAGCACGCTCGCTAGGCTTCTCGGCAATCTTTGCGGGGCAGGATTTACCCGCTTTTCAAAAAGCCTCTAAAGAAGAAGCCTTGTCTATCGGTGCAAACACCAACATTAAAATCTGTATGAAACTTGAAGATCCGATCGAAACTTGGGACTTCTTCCAAAAAACAGCCGGTGAAGCTTTTGTAACGCAGGCCGGTGGTTTTGAAACCAACGTCAGCAGCATGACGAACAGCTACCTCGATTCACGCAACGCATCGATTGAAAAACGCGCACGTATCGATCTCCTCGACTTAAAAGACCAAGACGTAGGTGAAATGCACATCTTCTTCAAATCACGCATTGTGCGCGCACGTTCGTTTTATGCTAACCCGAAACCGGTTCATCGCATGAAGCTTAACCAATACTTGAAGGTCAAAGCGCCACCCGATGAAGACATCATTCATATTAATAACCGTTTATTCTACTTCCAGGAGTCGTTTAAAGACCCTGCACGCTTAAACGCACAACAGATTACGCTCGATGAAGAACTGCAATTTATATTGAACTTTATGGACCACAACCCCAATGCAGCCGGCACAGCTGTTGCTGCGGCAGGGTTTAAAGCTTATTACGACCATGAGCACGGTGAAGAAGAAGTTTACGATGAAGAGCTCGAAGCACCCACCGAAGGCATGGATATCTTAACGCAGCCAATGCCATCGTTAAAAGATATGGAAAGCCTCGACCCCATGCAAATGCTGAATATGCCAGCCTACAGTGGGCCATTGGTCAATAAAACTGAAACCCGTAAGAACATCGAGCGTATTGAACGTTACTTTGGTGAGCCACGTACGCGCGCCACCGCCAATGCTACCCGCTTATTAAAAGACTTACGCGTGGCTACCAAGTACCCACCTGGCGCCGTATCACCACCTATAAAAGAAGAAACTCTCGAGGCGATGGACAAACTCATCAACTACTTTAACAAGCTAAAAGCTGAAGCGAAGAGCGAGTAGGGGGTAGCGGGTAGCGAAAGCCCAAGGCTATAAGGCATTGGGCATAGATAATGTTGCTAGTTAGAAGCGAGTGGGCTTATTACCCCCCACCGGTCCCACCGCCTTTCGGTATATTTGCCCGAGCAGCTGCCTGGCTTGCCTGTTGCGCCTCTATCCCCTTATTTCCTTCTGTAGCGCCTTCAGCACCACCGGTGTCCTCAGGTTTTTTATCATCTGGTGGCTTATCACCTTCAGCTGTAGCAGCTTTTTTCTCTGCCTCAGTTCTGGATCTTTCCATGTCTCTTTCACCACGGTACATATCACTTTTTGATTGCAGGGCTGAATAACCCGCAGCAGCAGAGCTGGCGCCGGCTTCTGCACCCTGCTTGGCGCCACCAATGGCTTCTTCGGCGCCTTGCGTACCCATGGATTGGTCACCAATCCAATGCAAGACTTTATTCGGCACCATATTAATCAATGAATAGACTTTAGTAGCAACCGTGATCAACAAGGCCGAATACGCCAGCATGATGGTCACAAAACCAAACATATCTTCAATTCTAAAGGTACTTGCGGTCAGTACCAAAAAGCCGATGTTCAATAGCTCAACAGCGATCCACATCATGATCATTGCCGCTGCAAAACCGACAATCATCAAGCTTGGGCGCAAGAATAAGTTTAAAATCAACATATAAGCGGGTGCTGCACGACCCCAAATATCATCACGCGTTTCCGGAAAAATTAAGCCTATCGCCACAATCGGGGCTGCTGCTATTGATTCGACGACTTGCATCATCCAACCCAATACCCCTATATAAAAGGTGATAAATGGTATCAGCGGCAGGAAGACCCCCAGCATCGCCCCCTGCGTATACAAAAATCCAGCCAAAGCAATAACCGTGGGCACCAATACATTAGTCACACCCGCTATCGCCCAACCTTCAGGTGTTAAACATGTTTTCCATGATGCTATTATGTTCAAACCCACAAGCAAAGGCACCAAAGTAAGAAACAGTGCTACGGCAACATCGGTTAATTCTTTACCGTAAGACGCTGCGCGAATAATCGGGTCTTGTGCAACTTGTCGGCTACCGTATTGTTCATTCCTCTTCGAGCCTGATAAATAGCGCGTAAAATCTTCAACACGGTTTCGGGTTGTCTTGCTGGAATTAGGCCCCCAGGTATGTTTCTCTCTTACCTTGCTAATCATGGCATCGACATCTACAAAGTTTAGGGTTTTTTGCTTGTCAAGTGCCCCGTCAACATCGTAACTGCCATCCTCTGCATCGTAATTTGCGCCCGCTGCATTTTTATCGCCTACCTTGTACAGATCATCATACTCGGTAAGATCTTCCATAAACTTCACAGCCTGTTTGCTATATTTGCTGCTACCACCTGGCGTATTGTGGTGAAAAGCAAGCATGGGGTCTGGGACCACAAATTCAGCACTCATAGCTCTATTATCGTAATTTAAATTGGCAAGCATGGTGTAGTAATTACCGGCAAGAATCCAACCATAGCGTTTTAATATTTCATAATCACGACCTGCTTTTGCCTGTGGTGGGTCTAATATTTGTTGGTAACCGACAATGTAATTAATGAATAATTGCGTATTACGGTTTACTTCATCAAATAAGACTGGGTCCCAGTTTGCTTCGTCCGGGTAATTGTCTACGATATCGCGCGAGACACCCGATAAACCTCTAGCCAAATTATACAAAGCATTGGTGTAAATTTGTGTACGCGCATCATAGTTTTCATCTTCCGACATAGCACCTGACATCGTGCTCATTTCATCTTCCTTTTCGTCGGGCGGCAGTTTCACGCGAATTTGCCCGCATTCAGCGCCCGGCGCTTTTCTTGAGGTAATGCTTTCAAGATCATCCGGGTCAAAGGCATTGCGGTTACCAAAATTGATAATATTATTTTCCCCTGGCGCAATGTAAACTGAATATCGGTCGCCACCGGATAGCTCAACCATTTCTTCGTCGGCATTAAAGGCATCAATACAGACCATTTTTTCTAAAATAAAGTGGTCATAACGCTTACGCCCCAGCTCACTACCAAAACCAGGTTCTGTAGGCGACTGCAAAGCATAGGTATACGACATGGTGTCTACGTTCATATAGGTTGCCTGCCCACCGGTTTGGTAAGTACGCACACCCCCGCCTTGCTCAAAGAACTCGACCATCGTGGTCCAAACGGTATCAGCGGCACCGATGCCCTGCAAGGTTAACCACATCACAATGTATTGTGACATCACATAGCCGCTACCACCTTTAGGTACTAACAAAGAAATACCGACCAAGCTGCGTATCGGCATCCACATCGAGTTCCATTTTTCACCCAAAGGCTTGCCTTCGTTAGCGGTATTCAAGGTACCGGTTAACATGGTATAAATGATGATCATGATGCCCACGACCAATGCCACCTGGTTGAAAATACCAAATAAGCGTGACATCAGGGCTTGACTAGGAATATTATCCCCAGCAATTAATTGATCACCAAAAATACTGCCTAAATACCAAACAGACAAATCTTGTTCTACTGGGGTAAAAAAGTTCGGCAAATTCATTTCGGTTGCTGCCAGCGCTGTACCCGATGTCAGTAGTAATAGTATTATGGCTAAAAGTCTTATCATAATTTACCCTTTCAAGCTCGAATCTAAATATTCTTTAAATGTGCAGCCCAATTTTTTTTGTTTTATTTGGAACAACCAAAAATGGCTACGAAAAGCATAACTCAGCGCTAGGCCTGCTACCATAAAAGCCACCACCATGCTGATAATCTGCTGCTGAAAAGCCAGGTAAACACCGTAAGCTAACACCAATAATGCGGCCGTCATGTAAAGGATGGTTTGTTGTGTAAACATTTTTTTGCGGTCGTCTAGATCTTCCTGCGTTAGGTTTAGGCGCTTGATGGCTTCTTCATAACTTTCTGTCTCGCCGGGCTCACCTTTTTTCCAAGGCATGAATACGGTTAAGAAAATATCTTTAACCATGCCAAACACTGACATAAAGATGCCCAACTCCATGGCATCAGTTACATTGCCTTTGGTTTTTTTAAAGCGCCGTTTTAGAAAACCCATTATGACACCGCCTTATGTGTGTGCATATTCAATAATTTATTCTCACTGTTAGTGTAGGTCACACCTTTGTAATAAAACAATACAATAGCCGATAAAGCCGTCAAAAAGTATGTGGCTGCTGCCAAAGACATGCTGTAGACACCCAGCATTAAATAAACCATCATCAAACCGATAAGCAACATAAACGAATGCGCAAGTACCGCGCGACTACGGTGTTCTCTGCGACCATACTGGTCTGGCATGATGGCAACGATACTCTGCGAGAATAGTTTTGAGCATTTCATGGCCAAGAGTAAAACGCCGAATGAAATGACGAATACTATACTTGCTGGGGTAATATAAAAACGCGCTGTTTCATCTGTCAGTGCAATCTCTTGGAATTGCAACACAGGCTGCCATTGCATAAATACAGCAGCAACGCTGGGCATGCTAGAAAGTAATGAAGCAATTATCAATAATGGCACCGCTGCAAAAACCACGGTGGTTTTTACAACACTTTGCCCGGCTGCAAATTTCGCCATGTACACACCCAATGCCGGCACAATAAAGAAGGGCCAGCTTAACACTAAAAAGTTCCATACCTGTGCAAAACGTTCTATTTTGATATAGGAAAAATACACAGGGTTATAGAGATCATGTAAAAAGCTATTCGGCAGTAAGGTCATAAACACCGCGGAGACCACCCAGGCAAACACTGCAAACCCTGCTTGGCGAAACAATATACCCGCATAGGATAATTTTGTTTGGGCTTTATCGCGAAGCTTACTGTGAAACTGGGTGAAAAAATTCAACATCGCCAAGGTTAATATAAAGACGGTCACACTTAGCATTGGCATTAACAGCTGATCGCCCCCCGCTAACTTGACCAAGATGCCGCCCATGTTCACGACGAATAAAGTCATCAAGGAAAAAACAGCAAACATTAAACAAACCAGCACGGCCCAGTCTAATAGCCAAGCCAAAACGGCTAAGTTGTCAAAACGTTTAGCCAACAGGCCGGATTCTTTGATCTTAGGTAGAATGTTATAACAAAGGGCTACCCCGATGGCAAGCAACCATACCTGCAAACCATTGCGCAATATATAAGCTAGAGTTTCACCAGGCGGCACCGAGAATAAAACAGCTTGATCAGCCGCTGAGAACATCAAAGGTTGCACCTGCAAACTCATCTGCGCCAAAAACCAATATTGCAACATGAAAAGCACAAACACGAAACCCGTGGTTAATGCTACTTTTAATAGGCTGCTGTATTTATCGCTGGCAACAAAACTGGCAGCTTTTTGCTTCCAGATTAAGTAGGCCACAAAGGGTAAGGCTAAACACCATAAAAACGGCAAGTATGCATTAAACAAGGCTTCCCGATAAAAAGTAAACGCTAACGGTACCACATGCATTAACACGATGGTAATGATCAAACGTTTTGTTGTAAGCATTTGTGGTAGTTTCATAGCAATTATTGTACCCCAACACCAGAAAAGGCATCTCCAATGCTCCCTTCAAGTTGCGATTGGCTATCCACTTCTGAACCGCCGGTCTCACCTTGTTCTTCAAGCATTTTTGCCTCTGCCTCGGACATACCCATAAGTTCAGAGTTAAGTGCGCCGAACACACTGCCCTGTGCGGCCAGCAAAGCTTCAACGCGAGACATCT
>JAJFKJ010000027.1 GCA_021773275.1 Gammaproteobacteria bacterium | reverse complement strand
GATTGTCCTTTCATATGTGAAAACAACTCATCTTCAGTCATGCCGATTAGATTTTTTCCATTATAATTAAACTGATCATCACACCGGATGCTCATAATTATATCATCTTCGGTCCAAATACATTTATCTGTTCCTATAATGTTATATGTATCCCAATCATAATCTTTTTTATTTTCTTCTTTTTCTAAAATGAGATCAAACTCGGACATATATTCTTGAACAGAAGTTTCAAATTTAAATGGTCCCAAACCAACATGTGGTATCCATTCCCAAGCCTCATGATTTTTTAATGTCATTATTAGACACCTCGTACACTCTATTATCTACCCAAGTTAATTCGTCATAGAGTACATATAAATAAAGACACTTTGAATAGGCTCATCCATAAAACAAAAAAGCTGATGTTTTTAACACCAGCTTTTATATAAGAATTTAATTATCATCCATCTTCAGGGCTTGGATGAAGGCGTCTTGGGGGATTTCTACTTTGCCGAATTGGCGCATTTTCTTCTTACCGGCTTTTTGCTTATCGAGCAATTTTCGCTTTCGAGAAATATCGCCGCCATAACATTTCGCCGTTACGTCTTTTCTCATCGCTGCAATGGTCTCGCGTGCGATTACTTTGCCGCCAATGGCTGCTTGGATTGGCACTTTGAAGAGATGGCGCGGGATCAGTTCTTTTAATTTTTCGCACATGCCGCGGCCTCTGGCCTCAGCTCTGTCACGGTGCACCATCATGGAGAGAGCATCAACCGGCTCAGCGTTTACAAGCACTGACATTTTCACCAAATTACCTTCTTCATAACCAAGTAATTGATAATCAAACGATGCATAGCCTTTGGATACTGATTTCAAGCGATCGTAGAAGTCAAACACAACTTCTGACATTGGCAGTTGATAAACCACCATGGCTCTTGTACCTGCGTATGTCAGCTCAGTTTGGCGACCGCGTCTGTCTTCGCATAGTTTTAATACAGCGCCTAGATATTCGTCCGGCACCAAAATCGTCGCTGTGATCCATGGTTCTTGGATATGATCAATTTTCATAACATCTGGCATATCAGCCGGGTTGTGCATTTTGACCAGTTCACCATCTGTTTGATGGATATGATAAATCACCGATGGGGCTGTTGTGATGAGATCAATGTTGAACTCACGCTCCAAACGTTCGCGGATAATTTCCAGGTGCAAGAGCCCTAGGAACCCACAACGGAAACCAAAACCCAGCGCTGCTGATGTTTCCATTTCGAATTCGAAGCTGGCATCATTGAGGCGCAGTTTGCCCATGGCATCGCGCAGGTTTTCAAATTCAGAACTATCAACCGGAAAGAGACCACAGAACACAACCGGTTGAGCTGGCTGGTAACCTGGCAATGCTTCTACACACGGTTTCTTTTCATCGGTTACCGTGTCACCAACACGGGTATCAGCCACTTGTTTGATGGCGGCTGTGAAAAAGCCGATTTCACCTGGGCCTAATTCATCTGTTAAGTCTGATTTCGGACGGAACACACCAACGCGATCAACCAAGTAACTGGCGTCTGTTGCGATGAGTTTAACTTTTTGGCCTTTTTTCAAGACACCATCAATTACTCGCACCAAGACAACAACACCAAGATAGGCGTCATACCAACTGTCAACCAACATCGCTTTCAACGGCGCATCTAGTTCACCTTGAGGAGACGGGAGCCTTTCAACAATGGCTTCAAGCACATCATCAATACCCAAACCTGATTTGGCTGAAATCTCAACGGCATCAGAGGCATCAAGACCGATCACATCTTCGATCTGTGTTTTTACGCGTTCAGGTTCGGCGGCTGGTAAATCAATTTTATTGAGGACCGTTACGATATCATGATCGTTTTCAATGGCTTTATAAACATTTGCCAGAGTTTGCGCTTCCACACCTTGTGAGGCATCAACAACCAAAAGCGAGCCTTCAACCGCAGATAAGGAGCGGGAGACTTCATAGGCAAAGTCAACATGGCCTGGCGTGTCTATAAGGTTAAGCTGGTAGGTCTCACCATCACTGGCTTTATAGTCTAAACGTACAGTTTGGGCTTTAATCGTAATGCCGCGCTCTTTCTCGATCTCCATATTATCGAGAACTTGCTCTTCCATTTCACGCTCAGCCAAACCGCCGCATGTTTGGATAAGGCGATCGGCTAGTGTTGATTTGCCGTGATCAATATGAGCAACGATTGAAAAGTTGCGGATGTTTTTTAAAGGTGTCGGTGATTTTTTCTCTGTCATGGGGCGAGAAATATCACCCTTTTTTGTTATCGCCAAGAGTTTGATGCATTCGGCACAAGTTTTTTGTCGGTTTATTGAGTAATTTTAGAAAAAGAGACGTAAATCTCATGCAAATGCACTTAGGGGCTAGTCTCTAGAGCATTTCTCTTTTTTAATAAATTAAAAGAAATGCTCTAGATTCTTGTTTTAGCGTTCCTTTTTACCCAAAACCGAATTCACTTTTGGGCGGAACGCTCTAACTCGTTGCTTTACCTTCTTCATCCGAAGTTTTTGTCTCTTTCTTACCTTCTTGAGACGGCGCCCAATTGACGCGTTTATAGTCAAACCCATATTCGATTGTTGGTTTGATAACAGCGAAGTAAGGAGAAATGTCGAAATCTCGTGGGGCAAATAGGCTGTGATGGCGAATGTGTAGAATTTCTCGACGGCTATAGGCGCTTGTTGATCTTTTTTGTCCTTTTACGCGCTCTATACG
>JAJFKJ010000026.1 GCA_021773275.1 Gammaproteobacteria bacterium | reverse complement strand
CTGGGCGCTCAGGCCTGGGAAGGGGAAAGAGGCGTCAACCCGCGAGCCAGGAGACCTGCCGAGGCATCGTTCTGATTAACCGGACGGGGTGTTCCGGAGGAGGCTTGATGCGATCCAAATTTCAGTATCGAACAGAGATCTCTTTGCCCCGTCTGCTCTCTCGGGAGTGGGCGCGTGCAGCAATCGATTTCTGAACTTCTTTCGGTCTGCTCGCTGGCAGGGTGCGCGCGCCGCCACGCTCGTCCATATTTGGTTGGATTGGTGCCTTGATCGCGCTTTCGGCCGAAGGGCTTTCCTTTGCGCCGCCAGGTGCAAGTGACGTCCTCCACGACATATCACTGCAAGCTCGTGCGGGCGAGGTATTAGGCATCCTGGGACCAAACGGTGCCGGCAAGTCCTCCCTGCTGCGCCTCTTCTATGGTGCATCCCTCCCATCTCGGGGTGCGGCCAGTATTGGCGGCATCGATGTCAATCGCTTGTCAGCGAGCAAGCGTGCTCGCTTGGTGGCGGCTGTCCCACAGGAAAGTCCTCCGGATTTCCACCTTACCGTTCGCGATATAGTGGAGACCGGCCGTACAGCTTACGTTAGCAAATTCTTGGGACGCGACCCGGAGGGTCCGGCAGCAGTAGTCCGGGCGCTCCAACGGCTTGGGCTGGATGCCTTTGCCCGCCGAAACTATTCGACGCTTTCCGGAGGCGAAAAAAAGCGCACCCTGATTGCCCGCGCCCTGGCCCAGGAGACCCAAGCTCTCATCCTGGACGAACCGGTTAGCCACCTCGACATCCGGCACAAACTGGAGGTGCTGGCCCTCATGCGTCGCCTTGAGGCGACGGTGATGGTTTCGCTCCACGACTTCGATCTGGCAGCCCAATTTTGTGATCGCCTAGCCATCCTGCATCATGGCCGGCTGGTCGCTGAAGGCCCACCGGAAGATGTCCTCTTGCCGGCGACCATCCATGAAGTCTTTGGCGTCGCCGCCACGATTACCCGTGACAAGCGGCGCGGCACCTTGCGCGTCATTACCGAATCTCTTCCCACTACTCTTGACCCAAGAAAGGACCAGTAATGCGCGTTCCATTTTTCGTGTTGACGGGTGCCATTTCGTTCGCAGCCCTGACCAGCACGATCCGCGCTTCGGACTACCCTGTTACCGTCGAAAGTTGCGGCCGGCCGCTCACCTTCGAGGAGGCTCCCCAGCGCGCCGTCGTGCACGATCTCAACATGTCCGAGATCATGTTCGCGCTGGAGCTTCAGCCGCACATGGTGGGTCTCACTGGTATCACTGGCTGGTACAAGACGACACCCGACTTCGATAAGGCGCGGGGCGACTTGCCGGAACTTGCGCCGAAGCACCCGACCGTCGAAAACCTGCTGTCGGTCGATCCCGATTTTTTCTTCGCAGGTTGGTACTACGGTATGAAGCCCGGCGGAGAAGTGACGCCCGAGACCTTGGCGGCCTTCGATATCCCGGTTTACGTCTTGACGGAATCTTGTGTCCATCTCGAGAAGAACCGACCCGATGTAACGCTGGAAACACTCTATGGGGATGTTCGCAATATCGGTGCGATCTTTGGCGTAGAGGAAAAGGCCGATGCCCTGATCACGGAATGGAAAGCCCGCGTAGCCGACATCGAGGCGGCGACAAGCGCGCGAGAGACACTCCGCGTCTTTCTCTACGATTCAGGCGACGACAAGCCCTTCACCGCCGGCCGCTTTGCCATGCCAACCGCTCTTATTGAGGCCGCAGGCGGGATCAATATCATGCAAGACGTGGACACGAGTTGGGGCCGGGTCGGCTGGGAGTCGGTGGGCGAACGAAATCCGGAGTTTATCATCTTGCTGGACTACGGCGATGGTGGTCAGGACCTGATCAATTTCTTGGAGGCCCACCCCCTCATGTCGGAAACCGACGCCGTGAAACATCGCCGCTATCTCCCCCTAAAGTATGGGGAAATCACACCGGGACCCGCCAACATCCATGCAATAGAGAAGCTTACCAGGGCTCTTTACCCGGATGCCTTATAACTCTTCCATTGTGGTGCGGCCAGGTCCCGGTGTCCTGACCGCCTTCTTGGTTGTCGCTGTTCTGCTCATCGGAGCGCTGGGCCTGGGCGTGGTCGCGGGCACGACCGACATCACCTTTGCAACAGTCTGGAAAGTCGCGCTGAGCAAAGTGATACCAGATGCCGTGGCGGTGGAATGGACCCGAGCCCACGAACGGATCATTTGGGACTTGCGCTTACCTCGCGCACTTCTCGCGGCCTTGACCGGAGCGGGTCTCGCATTATCGGGGGCGGCGCTCCAGGCAACGACGCGCAATCCTCTAGCGGACCCTTTCCTTCTTGGCGTGTCGTCCGGCGCGGCGCTCGGGGCTGTCGCGGTGATCTCTCACCTTGGAGCGTTCGCGGGTCTTTACAGTTTGCCAATTGCGGCCTTCATCGGTGGTGCCTTGTCTCTGACACTTCTGATCGGTGTACTTGGTCGAGAAGGGGCCGCGCGCTCGGACCGCGTGATCCTCGCGGGCGTGGCCATTTCCTTCCTCCTCATGGCGGGAACCAATCTCCTGATTTTCTTAGGTGACCAGCGCGCCTCGCATTCTGTTGTGTTCTGGATGTTGGGTGGTCTCGGCCGTGCCCGATGGGACAACCTTTGGATCCCTGCGGGGACGATTCTGTTCGGCGGGCTTTGGCTCATATGGAAGGCGCGCGCCTTGAACGCCTTGATGATGGGAGAGGAAAGCGCCTATTCCCTGGGAGTCCATGCGGCGCGCCTGCGGCTTTCGGTCCTTGTCGTGGCGGCTTTGATGACGAGCGTGCTGGTATCGTTGACAGGAGTTATCGGCTTCGTAGGCTTGGTGGTCCCGCACATCTTGAGGTTCTGGGTCGGTGGCGACAATAGAAGGCTCTTGCCACTCTGCGCCCTGGGTGGCGCTGTGTTTCTGGTCCTGGTGGACGTCGCCGCGCGTCTCCTCATAGCCCCTCAGGAGACGCCGATTGGTATAATTACAGGAGGCGTCGGGGGGGCCTATTTCTGCTGGCTCATCGCGAAGAGATCATAGATCGGCAGATCTCCTGTGGGTCAAGAGTGAGCCTCGGCGACATGATTGTTGAACGACCGCTTACTGAAGCACCCTGCACCCAAAGTCGCCCACCACGACCGGCCGTACATGGCCGACAACTGCTCCTATCCGTTCAGAGTATCTGCGGACCGGAAAGGGTCACGCCAAGACGAGCATCCAACTTGTACGGAAGCTAGCTCTCCGAGGCGAACCGGACGAGAATATCCGGCTCGGGCTTTACGATTGTGAGCCCACGGCCCAGCTCTCCCTCACTCACCCCCGGCTTAGCCGCCGCTCCTCGGGATAGACCGCGATGGCGGGCACGCGGCCTTCGCGCAGGTCGTCTTGCAGGCCCTGCCAGTAGGCCACCGTCAGGAGGTCGCCATGGACCTCCTGGAAGAGGCGGCGCAGGGCGCGGTCGTCGATCCTCAGGCCCGGCAGCATTTCCTCGGGCAAGAACACCGTGCCCTCCTCGAAAAACCAGTCGGGCACGTCCTCCTCGCCGTCGAAGCGGTCCTGGTTGGTGCGGATCTTGGTCTCGGTGAAGGGCTCCAGGGCGTCGTAGTCGAAGAGGTAGACCTTGCGGAACTTGCTGACGCCGTAGTTCCGGCCGTCGAGATCCTTGTTGAAGATACCGGCGGCGGCGTTGTTCTTGATGCAGTGGCCGAGATTGACCACCGCCTCGGCGGCCTCCCGCGGGCCCGC
>JAJFKJ010000025.1 GCA_021773275.1 Gammaproteobacteria bacterium | reverse complement strand
TTACTACGTAATGCTTGCTGGTCACCCCTCCTTCACAGTCGGGGCTCTGATAGCACGTTTAATCCTGATATCAGAGCCCAGAGCGTAAGCGATGGGTGATCAGCACAAACCTAGGTAAAGACATCAGCAATATCTCGAGATTTATTTTCATACATCTCCATGGGAACACCTTGTTCATGCAAAACATAATGTATCGCCGCCTCTGTTACGGCCCCATTCCACAAATATCGTGTACTTCCATGCGTAGACCACTTTTTTCTTGCCTTATTTTTTGAATCATATTTATTTAGCGCTCTTGAAGCATAGGATTTAAGCATATTCATAATAATATGAGGCGCTGTTTTTGCTTTTACAATAACATGCAAGTGATTGCTGCGCACATGCAACGCCAATAAGTTCCATTTTCGGTAACTACATGTTTCTATCACCTGATTCATAACAATTTCTCTTTGTCGTTGGTGAAGTACGTATTGCTCATCCTGCATTAGCGACTTTCCATAAATTACTCGCTTTGGGTTTTTTACGACATGTGGTGTGTCATATATTTTATGATACTTATCAACTGATTGCTCTTGATGCCCATGTAAACGAGTACCGTAACAAGTAAATGTAATAAAGTACGCGTATGGTTCAGTTTCAGACATATTGTTTTCTAATTATTATTTTAAAACAACGTATCAAATATGAAGCTTTATTGCAAGTAGTTCACACCTCACCCCTCCTTGACAGTCGGGGCTCTGGTATCAAATTTTACCGCATTTTTCTCGCAACATCGGCAAGGCTTCTTCCCTTCTCATCCGATGCCCGAGTGGGTAATCGACTTGCACGGCATCGGTGCTAGAGCCGTCATTGAAAAATATTTGCACACGATTGGGTATCGCGCGTTTTTCCGGGTCGAAGTACATCTCGGTAAATTCAGTATCTTCTGAAACTTGCATTTTGTCACGCAAGGTATCGATGCGCGGATCTTGAGCAAAAGCATCGCTATAGCTGTCCGCGGTAAGCTTTCCAAAAATCAGGCCAACGGCAACCATGTATTGCAAACAGTGATCGCGGTCAGCGTAATTATTTAAAACACCGCTTTTGTTGATAATACGATCACCCGCCTCTTGAGTATGCACGACAATCTTATCGATAGCATCGATGCGATCTTTAACATTCGGGTGCAATTGCAATGCCGCTTCTACGGCTGTTTGGGCATGAAACTCTGCTGGGAAAGAAACTTTAAATAAAATGTTTTCCATCACATAGCAGCCAAAACTAATGTTGTTTATTAACTTATTGCCACGCAGTGTCGTGGCTTCAAAACCCCATTTTGGTGCTGAGATCGCTGTTGGGTATCCCATCTCACCGGCTAACGTCAGTTGGCATAAACGCACAGCGCGAGCACAAGCATCCCCTGCCGCCCAAGATTTACGTGAACCCGTATTCGGTGCATGCCGATAAGTGCGCAGCGCTTGGCCATCGACAAACACCTGTGAAATTACCCGCATTACTGCGTCTTTGTCACCACCCATAATATGCATGCAAACAGCGGCCGATGCCAGCTTTACCAAAATAACATGATCAATACCGTATTGGTTAAAAGCATTTTCCAGGGCGAGCACACCTTGAATTTCATAAGCTTTGATCATGGCGGTAAGCAATTTGCGTTCATCTAAATCGACAAGCACGGCCATTATCGCGCCGATATTATCCGAGGGGTGGCCCCACTCTTTGGCAAGCCAGGTATCGTTGTAATCAAGCCAGCGGATTTTTGTGCCTAGATCAAATGCGGCTTTAACAGGGTCGCTACTATCGTTGTATAAAATACGTGTACACTCAGGATGCTGTTCTGCCATGGCCGCACAAGCCATAGCATCATCAAGGCAAAGCTTAGCCGTCTTATAAGCATCATCTGAAAATGTTTGCTCGTTGACTACATAGTCAGCGATTTTTGCAATTAAGGCGTCGTAATCTGGCATATTCACCTGTTCAATTATGTTACAATGCGTGGATGCGTAAATTCATTTTAAGTATATTCTTATTCACCAGCTTTACCAGCGCCCATGCGCAGGGATCGCTATACGATGCTGTGCTAGAAGCTGCCGAACGCTTAGAACAGGATGTGCTAATTAAGCCCATGCCAGAAGCAGAAGCATTTGTTGATTTTGATGAGCATATTCCATCTGACCCCCACAAAAGATCAACAGCTACGTAATATGGCGAGCGCGTCGTGGTATACGTGGATGTTTTTTCACGCAGTCAACGAGCCTGCGAGGCGTGCAAAAAAGCAGCCACGTATACCCTACAGCGAGCCAGAACACCCTAGCCGCGATCTGCAATCCCCACGTAATCCAATGCACCTGGGCCAATATAGTCGGCATCGGGGCGAATCAAACGATTGTCTGCGCGTTGCTCCATGATATGGGCGGCCCAACCTGCGGTGCGCGCAAATACAAACAGCGGTGTAAACAAGGTTTTAGGTATACCGCAAAAATGATAAACACAAGCCGTGTAAAAATCGACATTCGGAAATAATTTTTTCTCATCCCACATCACTTGTTCAATACGTTCAGCAACAGGGTACATAGTGGCATCACCCCGCTCGTCTGCCAACTGCTGTGACAATATTTTCGCAAAATCTGAACGTGGGTCATGCGTTTTATACACGCGATGCCCAAAGCCCATGATCTTTTCTTTATCAGCAAGTTTTTGCTTCACGCCCTCTTCGGCATCTTTAGTATTTGCATACAGTGATATCAAATCATAGGCGTGTTCATTTGCGCCGCCATGCAATGGGCCACTTAGGGTACCAATAGCAGCAGTAATCGGTGCATAAAAATCTGGTAAAGTTGCGGCACAAACACGCGCAGTAAAGGTCGAAGCGTTAAAACCATGTTCCGCGTAAAGCATTAAAGAGGTGTTAATTGCCTTGTGGTGCAATGGGTCAACAACCCCGTGTAGTAATTGCAAAAAATGTGCCGCGATATCAGGTGCATCCGTCTGGGTATTGATCTTTTTGCCATCAAAATGGTAATGGTACCAATAACAAAGCATGCTCGGAAAAAGCGATAAAAGACGCTCGGTAATCGCATAACCATCGTGTTCATCTGTTTCGGGCTCAAAACTACCCAACACTGAACAGCCGCTACGCAGAACATCCATGGGGTGACTTTCTTTGGGTAACAGCTCCAGGACATTAATTAAGTGTTTCGGTAACGCTCTGTCTGCAGCCAAACGTTTTTTAAAGGCATCAAGCTCCTGCTGTGTGGGTAACTTTTTATACAGCAGCAAATACGCGACTTCTTCAAAGCTGCCTTTATTCGCCAAATCGGTGATGCTGTAGCCACGATAATGCAGGCTTTTGCCATCTTCGCCAACTGTGCAAATCGCTGTTTGGCCCGCAGTAATGCCTTGCAAGCCTTTGATATTATCGCTCATGGTGTTGCTCTCCTTGTTGTTATGCTTTCAGTATAGCAAGATTTTGCAATGCCTTGTAAAACACGATTAGTTAGTTTACAATCGCATGCTGGGCAACTAGAGTGAGGTAGTAATTATGGGCTCAGAAACCGGAAGCTGTACATCTGGCGATGCTGGGCTATCCACGCAAAAAGGTGGCGTAAATGCAGTATCAGGCGGCACAGTATCATCCTTGGGTATTATACTAGAACGAGATGCTACTCACCTGCTTTGGCCACAGGCCATGGATAGCCCAGCAATACTAACATCCCTGCAAAATATAAGCCAAGATGACAGACAGAAGTCCCCACAGATTTTTGCACAATACGAACTGGCCAGAATATTTTTTCCTGCAAGTCAGCAGCTACAGTCAGTTTATTTAGCGCTTACTACCCCATTGCCAGAACGCCTAGAGACTCAATTCAAAAATGCAATTGCAGTAATGTCTGCTGAAGAACTTACAAACACCATGGGTGTGCGGTCAGAATCGAGTTTGATCTCTTTCGTTATAATGAGCTCCAATGTAAACATTTCACTTAAATGCTCACTATTCCACTCATGTTTTACAAGGCTAGCAGCATTAAACTCGGCAAGCTTTCAACTGAGCGACGCACAAAAAACACATATCCGATCATTGTGTTTTTTGCGTGGTGATTATGAACTTCTTGAAATCATGACAATGTTTATAGGCCTGAACACAGATGTTTTCTTTGAAAGTGAACACCGCTACTCAGAGAGCAATATTCAAGGAATAATTGCAGCTAACCTTCGTTTTGAGCAGCCTCAGCTTAGTAATGACGCCTTTGATAGCGAACGAAATAGGATGATTAAAATTTTCAAGCTAAGATCGAACATATATGCACATGCAACGAAAATGCTAGTAGTGGCTCAGACACTTAATAGGCTCAAAGATGAAATCTCTGCGCATACTCCGCAATTCTATGCGCAACAATTTTCCGTATTAAAAAATTCTCTAGGACAGTTCCAAGCATTACTGCCGTCCACAGAAGAAAATCAAATCTCAGCCACCATTGCACGATACCAACAAGAAGCCGTGCGCAACCACAGTGACTACGTACAAAAAACTTTACTTGTGAGCGAGACACAACAGCTGTATCGAACACATAAAAACACTCTGCAAGCGTTACAGGCAGAGCTTGCAAATTTTAATAACACACCACAAACTAGGGGATAAGCATCATGGCAGGCAGTAACAATGAAGCACATAATAATCAGGCAACGGCGCCTTTAACAGAAAATAACGCCATATCGATACAAGATCAGGTCATCAACGCAGCCCGGGGGTCTTCCGGCTGGGAAATTAAGAGTGGTATGGGGCGCGCGCTAAGAACTGCCATAGCGTTCTACCCTGAGGCCTTGAAACATCTTGACAGCAATGGTGATTCCTTTCTCGACCGATTCTTTTCACACCCTAAATACATGACTTGGCAAGAAACATATGAAACCATTATGAAAGGTGAAGAGCCGTTAAAAGACAAGAATCTGCGCGTATATATTAAAGATGCTAGCTTTCGCGCTCTTCTGGATTTGGACATTCCTACCAAAGAAGATTTTATTTTAAAGCTAGCCAAAAATGGTTTTGCCGATTTGATTCCTATTATGCGCTCTTATTTTTCACCTAGCGATTACATTGCAGGAATATCATACATCGATGAACATGGCCGCAATGCCGCGCATTATATTGTGATAAATCTTTGTCACGCAGACGCAGGGCTGGAGCTCAGGCAAGTATATGGTATTAAAATTAACGATACAGATGTTTCTCCGGCCTTATTGGCAAGGGATAGCAATGATCTGTCGCCACTGGATTACAGTTTCTTGATGCGCCGCGATGAAACAGGCAAACATAAAACTGCCTATAGCCGTTTTACTTTACGTTTTTCTACACTATACAAGCAGACTCACGTATTAGCTTTATTATCAGAAAATAAGCTTGATGAAGCGCAACAATGCATTGAAGACTATAAGGAAAATCAAGCGGACATATTGCGAATCAAGCTCAAGGGTGTGAGCTTAATATGCGATGCAAATTTATCTAAATTAAGCCCAGCAGCCCAAAAACTACTATTAGACGCTTATCATAACAAAACTAGCACCCCTGTTGTCGCTGCACGCCCCATCAGTGGAAAACGTCCACTGATAACTAACAACAATGCTAATGCAAATAATAACGCTGATACAAACAACAACGCTACTGCAAATAAAAAACCAAAACTTGACGATTCTGCAGGCGGCCCGTCAGGCGCTGAAAATATAACAAGAAAGCCATTTCTGGCATTATTGCAAGCAGCAGATAAAGAACTGGGCTCCGTTGTTCTTCCTATCGAGATTGGGCAGATAAGAGCGCAGATGAATAAAAGAGGGACAAGGCATTAAGCCTATTTGCTTCTGCCTGCATCGTAGCCTAATAGTTTATATAGGGCTTCACGACTTTGCATTTTGTCCAGCACGGCATGTTGCGAACCATCTTGCGCGATCGCTTCAAACACTTGCATTGCCGCCTGGTTCATGGCGCGAAAAGCGGAAAGCGGGTAAAGAACCATAGCGATATCGATGTCATGCAGCTCTAGTCTATTGAGCAAAGGCGTGCGCCCAAACTCGGTCATGTTTGCCATCACCGGCAAATTTAATTGTTCGGTGAGTTGTTTATACTCATCGATGCTCGTCACTGCATCAACAAAAATACCATCAACACCTGCCGCTTCATACGCTTTGCAGCGTTTTAATACACCATCAATACCTTCGTTTTCAAGTGCATCACAGCGCGCCATGATAAAAAAATCAGGATGGCTGCGTGCGCTCACGGCTTTTTCCAAGCGCACTACCATCTCAGCTTCGCTGATTAATGTTTTTCCTGGCAAATGCCCGCATTGCTTTTTATCGACTTGATCTTCAATATGGCAACCCGCCGCGCCCACTGCAATTAATGCTTGTACGGTTTTAGCAGGGTCGTCAAAACCGGTATCAGCATCAACCAATAAGGGTAAATCACAAGCTTTAATAATCCGCTTGGTATCGAGCAACACATCATCCAGTGTCGTAATGCCGACATCAGGGACACCCATCGAGGCATTGGCTACCCCTGCCCCCGACAAGTAAATTGCGGGCAAGCCTGCGGCTTTAGCCATGATAGCTGCATAGGCGTTTATAACGCCGACAATCGGCAACGGTTGCTGTGTTTTGATTAGCTGTTTTAAACTCATACTTTGAGTATAGCGTTTATAGTTGATAGTTTAGTGTAAACTATCGCATTATGAACTGGCCGCGTACACAAGAACTGTCCTACTCGCATTTAATGCGCTTTATAGCCGATTATGTAGCTCAGCTGCCTTACGCACTGTACTTAAAAGGCAACGGCTCACAGGCGAACTCAGGGCGTTATAGCATGCTTACTGCGCAGCCCTATATGCGATTTGAGGGCCAACAGGGGCAAGTTGAAGTCACGCATCCCAATGGTGATACCAGTTACCACAGTAGCTGCCCATTTGAGCTGTTAAAGCAATACATGCCTGAGCCTACTCACTGCGATTTACCTATGACAGGCGGCCTGATGGGTTACTGGGCCTATGAACTTGGCAGTGTTCTTGAGCCTTCTGTGCCACGACGTGTTGATGATTTACAGCTACCTGATATGCAACTGGGCCTGTACGATTGGGTCATTCTTATCGACGAACAAGAAAAAACTGCGCAGCTCATTCAGCAAGGTTTGCACCCGAATGCAGAACAAGTGTGGCAACGTAACTGTGAAACTTTCACGCGCGATACCTTGCACTGCGAATCAAAAAATTTCGAATTTATGGGTGAGCTGCAAAGCAATATGTCATTTGCACAATATCAACGCGCGTTTAAACAAGTTAAGCATCATTTGCAACAAGGCGATTGTTACCAGGTAAATCTCGCGCAACGTTTTAGTGCTGCATTTAAGGGCAGCTACTGGGGACTATTTTGTGAAATGAATCGCATAAACCCTGCGCCCTTCTCAGCGTTTATGCGCCTGCCTAACAGCGCCATTATCTCCTGTTCGCCGGAACGATTTTTATCTTACAAAAATGGCATTGTCGAAACAAAACCCATCAAAGGCACCCTACCCCGTGAATGCGACCCCATTGAGCTTATCAACAGCGAAAAAGATCGTGCTGAAAACTTGATGATCGTCGATTTAATGCGCAACGATATTGGCAAAGTGTGCAAACCTGGCAGCGTGCAGGTACCCAAGCTTTTTGAGATCGAAAGTTATACTTCTGTGCACCACTTGGTCAGCACTGTTACCGGAGAGTTGCTCGATGATTTATCGGCTATCGATTTATTAAAAGCATGTTTTCCCGGCGGTTCAATTACAGGCGCTCCTAAAATTTCAGCGATGCAAAAAATTGCTAACCTGGAACCTAATGCGCGGCATACTTATTGTGGCAGCATCGGCTATATTGATTATGCCGGCAATATGGATACCAGCATCGCAATTCGCACGGGTGTTGCCACCCGCAACAATTTTTATGTTTGGGCGGGTGGCGGCATCGTGAACGATTCAATCTGCGAAGCGGAATACCAAGAGTGCTTCGACAAAATCAAACCATTTATGCAGATTATTGAGCAAGCTTACTCCGTTTAATATTTTGTTTTTTGTCTTCATCAGCAGCAGGCTCTAGTAATTCACTGAACAACCTTGGCTTACCAACGACTTGCTCATTCAGGCCTGCAAACTTATCAAGAAATGCACCCACATTTCCTGTCCATTGCACAGCATTACTTGCTTCTTTGCCAGTCAGTGATTTATATGCAATACCCTTGCCTTGAAAAGATGACTTTGTGTCTGCAACTGCATTTGGAATAGGTAAGTAATGCGAAGGCTCAGCTAACACGGTAATGCTTTGCCCATCAACTTTACTTGCAAGCCCCTCTACCGTTTGTTTTACACAAACATCACCACATATTCCCGTAGCCACAATACGAGCAAATTTTGACATATAATCTACAAAGGAAAGCCCGCTTTTAGAATCTTGACGAAAATATATATTTTCATTGGCGCTATTTGACATTTTAACGCCCTTTTTTAATAGCATACCTGCTGCACTGGCATCAAAATTAATTTTACCAAAACGATCGACACTCACACCTGCTTCAGACAACACAGCAAGCAGTTGTTCAACCGGGGTAGCAATATCAGCACCTGGGGTACCTACTAAGCAGTGTCTTCCAAAGCGTCCTGCAACTGGGTTGCTGGGCATAAGTTCTTCCACCTCACCTTCTCTTATTTTTTTAGCATCTGTGTACGTCGACTGTAGAGTATCAAGCTCGTCACCACCCGCCGTGGCAGCAGTACGATACGGGCGATGTGCATCTTGAGTCACGACTATGCCGAAACCTTTTTGTTGCTCAGCACTAAGCGTAGGAAACATTTCAATTAAAGCTTCCAGCAATGCCATGTTAGTCAAAATAGTGCTCTCACCGCCAGGCACATACAATCTACCTGCAATATTTTTGCCATCATGCAAATAGTTTTTACGTGTGAAGTCATTTTGAATATCGACCAAGAGTAATGCAACCATGTTTGTTGGGGAGGCATCTTTTAATAATTTTTGCAGATACATTTTTCCAGCAGACTTTAACTCTGCGTAGACTTGTTGGTTTTTCTGGCCAAAACCCATTTTTGTTAATATGTTGGGGGAAATATTACCTAAAATCATGTTTGAAACTCCTATGCGTCTATAATATGCCAGGTAGTGTACATAATTTAAATCTTGCCTGTCAATATAGTTATTTATAAAACAAACTTTTTTGAGATATTTTAATATTCCGTCTACCAAATTCTCACAATCACATGGTACAATGCTTACAATATACACAGCCATGGAGGCTAGATATGTTAGAACATCATGAAGCACACCCTGATCACGAGACAATGCCAAGGAAAGGTTTGTCCGATGATATGCTAGACGGCATCACTGCCACCGTATTAATACTTGTTATTACATCCGGCGTTGTTTATTGGCTATCGACCATGACAATCGCATAAATTGTTGTAGGGGCCGCGTATGCAGTGCGGCCTTTTCTAATTTAAAAAACAAAACTTATGAAATCTACTCAAAAATTACTTTCTGAACTTATTGCAAAACCATCGCTTACGCCTGATGATGCTGGCTGCCTTGAACTGATCGCAGAAGAACTACAAAACCTTGGTTTTAATTGCGAGCGTATTGATAGCGGCAAAGTCAGCAATCTTTGGGCGCGCATAGGCACAGATGCACCGTTAATGGTATTTGCTGGGCACACCGATGTTGTGCCAATCGGCGATGAAAAGCTCTGGCAATTTAATCCCTTTGAACTCACCGAACACGAAGGTTATTTATATGGCCGTGGCACACAAGACATGAAAGGCGGCCTTGCCTGCATGCTCACCGCTGTGCAAAATTTCCTGACTGAAAATAAAAATTTTAAAGGCTCGATAGCTTTTCTAATCACGAGCGGCGAAGAAGGTGAAGATTACCTCGATGGCACACCCGTGGTGCTCGAACATCTTGAAAAAACCAAGCAAACCATTGATTACTGCGTAGTTGGCGAACCTTCTTGCAAAACCGAGATCGGTGACACCGTTCGCCAAGGCCGCCGCGGCTCTTTGCATGGGCATATCAGCATTAAAGGCAAGCAGGGGCATGTCGCCTACCCTGATCAAGCCAGCAATGCGATTCATCATGCGATGTTGGCATTCGATGAATTAAGCAAAACGCAATGGGACGAAGGCCACGCGGATTTTCCGCAAACCTCATTTCAGATCAGCAACATTAACGCGGGCACGGGCGCATTGAATGTTGTACCAGGTGAATTAAAAGCAAGTTTCAATTTTCGTTACAATACAAACGTCACAGACAAAGAGTTGGCGCTGCGCGTACAAAAGATTGCCGATAAACATAAGCTTGACTACGATCTCGATTTTGTATTGTCAGGCAAACCTTTTTTAACGCAAAAAGGCGAGCTGACAAGCGCACTAGGCAAAGCCATCGAAGACACTACAGGTCTACTTTGTGAGTTCTCTACTGGTGGCGGCACATCGGATGCCCGCTTTATTGCACAAACCGGCTGCCAAGTTGTTGAGTTTGGTTTGGTTAATGATCGGATCCATCAAATCAATGAGCGCGTGAAAACTGAAGAGCTAGGACAATTAACAGCAGTTTATCAAGATTTATTAAAACTGCTATTAACACCGTAATAACACGCAGCCTAGCCGACGACTTTATTACGAATATATGTCGGTAAAGCTTTGTCAGCTGGCAATGCCTTGCCATCAGCAAAATCACGTAAGGCCAACTGCACCACCGCCTCGGCTTCGGGCATGATGTCTTCGTAAACTATAATATCTTTGCCAACATGCTCAGTCAGTACACCCTGGTACGCTGCCCAACCTGGGCCTGCGCCTACCCATTGCGATACATCATCAGGCAAAGGCACTTCACCTGGCGGCAGTACTAACTCCTCGCCTTCTAGCGCCATTAATTGTTGCGGATCTGTTTTGTATAAACCCCAATAGACCTCATGTTGACGTGCGTCCAGCGCTGCCATCACATAATCCGTTTTGAATTGTTGATTTGCCATCAACGCAATACTGCGCAAGCTAGAAATAGGCAGTACAGGTACATCACCCCCAAACGCTAAACCTTGCACCACGCCTGCGGCAATTCTTAAACCAGTAAAGCTGCCTGGGCCACAACCATAGGCAATGGCGTCTAGCTGCTTTACTTCTAGATCAGTTTCTATCAGCAAGGCCTCAACCAGGCCCAGTATCCGCTGTGCATGCTCGCGAGGCGCAAGAATTTTGCGGGCATAAATTTCGCTGCCCTTGGCAAGGGCTGCTGAACAAACATCGGTAGTGGTATCAATGGCTAATATAGTGGCTGACATGGTATCTCCCTATGAGCATATTATTATATCAGTAAAGGGAAATTTCGTGTCTAAGCATTGCTTCGCAATGCCGGGTCGCACAAGGTGTGACCCCTACATCAGTTCAACATATTTATGCTATAAAACAACCCGTCACTCTCCTGCTGCCTGGTGGTGAGCGGGGATATATTAGTTGTCAGGTAAGCACATCACTATATAGCCTCTGCGCGTAGGGGTTCGCCGACCTTTTTTGTGAACGGTCAACGAGCCTGCGAGGTGAGCAAAAAATCGGTCGGTGAACGCCGTACAGCAGAGCACCCTGTAGAATTGAAGACCAGACATAAAAAGGCCCGGTCAAAAGACCAGGCCTTTACTCTCCCTAACTCTGCCCTTATATCAAAGCTCAGGGCGAGAGATACACGCTATTGCTTATGCAGCAGTAGCGACTGGGCGACGCTTAGCTGTAGTACGACGTTTCGTAGCACGCTTTTTCGGAGCTGCTTTCTTAGCAGTTTTCCGTTTAGCAGGCTTACGTTTCGCTGTCTTACGTACAGTTTTACGTTTTGCACCTGTTGCTTTCTTAGCTTTACGCTTCACAGCAGGTTTCTTTTTCTTAGCAGCAGTTAACTTTTTCAAAGCAGCTTTAAGTTGCTTCTTAAGTTTTGCTACTTCACGCTTATGCTTAGCTTTCTCTTTTTTCAAAGCCATACGTGCTTTTTTAAGAGCTGCAGTACTAGCAGTAGATGTACGCTTAGCAGGTGCTTTGCGTTTCTTGCTAGCTGTAGATTTAGCTTTACGTTTAGCAGGCGCTTTACGCGCTACTTTACGTTTAGCACCAGTTTTCTTTGCAGCTGTTTTACGCTTACGCGTAGTAGCTGCTTTACGTTTCTTTATAGCCATAGTTTCGTCTCCTGAACTACCTGATATAAGGGCGGTTATTAAAAAACTTAGCACATATCCAGATAACTTCCACAAATTTCCCGACTTTTTTTCAATCCTTTACGATGATAAAACAGCCGAACCTCGGTATATTACTGTTTTATAGAATATTTTTGCCCTAAATGCAAATTTTTATACAAATAAAATAATTTCTACATTAAACTCTTTCTATTCTTTGCCGATAATACCTTTGAGAGATTATATATATAGAATCTGAGAGCTACTATGAGCAAGCAATACAGCGATAAGACACAATCCGAGCTAATTGATATTGTGAAAGACCATATCGATGGCGAAAAAGAAGAAGAGCAGGCCCTACCGACGAAGCTCTATATATTACCTTTGGTCGAGCGCCCTTTCTTTCCGCCTCAGACGCTACCGCTATTGCTTGACACCGACCCCTGGATGGAAACTATCGATGCAGTGATGCAAGATGACAGCAAGACGGCTGGCCTCGTGCTTTCCCGCGCTGAATCATCCGATACAGCAACGCCCAAAGATATATACCATATAGGTACAACTATCCGCCTACATCAACCTGTGCAATCTGATGATCAGGTACAAATCATTGCCGAAGGGATACGCCGTTTTAAAATCAAAAAATGGCTGTCTAAGAAGCCACCCTTTCTAGTTGAGGTCGAATATCCCGAAGAGCACGAATCTAAGCATCCTGAGCAGGACAAAGCCTACACCATGGCCATCATTAATACGCTCAAGGAGCTAATTCCACTGAATCCTTTATATAGTGAAGAACTTAAGTTTTTCTTAAAACGCTTCATTCCCAACGACCCATCGCATCTTGCAGATTTTGCGGCCAGTTTAACCAGCGGCTCTCCTGAGGAGCTGCAAACCATCCTCAGCATGCTAGATGTCAATAAGCGTCTGAAGAAGGTTGTCTTGTTGCTGAAGAAAGAAGTAGAGCTGGTCAAACTGCAAGCTCGCATCAGTCAAGAAGTCGAAGAAAAGATGAACGAGTCACAACGACAGTTCTTTTTGCATGAACAACTGAAAGCCATTCAAAAAGAGCTAGGTATTGCTAAAGATGACCGTACTATGGAAACCGACAAGTTTGAGGAAAAGATCAACCAACTTGAATTGCCAGAGCATGCGACTGCTCGCGTCGAAGAAGAGCTCGATAAGCTAAATGTATTGGAGCTGGGTTCACCCGAATACACCATCACGCGTAACTATTTAGATTTGCTCACCACCCTACCGTGGAACCACTATTCGAAAGACAAGCTGGGCTTAAAGCATGCGCGCAGCGTTCTAAATAAAGAATATGAAGGTTTAGATGATATTAAAGATAGAATTATTGAATTTATCGCTGTCGGCGCACTACGCGGGAAAATTGGCGGCTCAATTTTATTATTTGTAGGCCCACCAGGTGTGGGTAAGACATCGATTGGACGCTCCATTGCAAAAGCTGTAGGCCGTGCCTTCTACCGCTTCTCAGTAGGTGGTATGCGCGATGAAGCCGAGATCAAAGGTCATCGACGTACTTATGTGGGTGCGATGCCAGGTAAGATCATTCAGTGTTTAAAAGAAGTAGGCTATGCCAACCCGATTATAATGATCGATGAAATTGATAAAATCGGTAGTTCGTATCAGGGTGACCCAGCCTCTGCCCTGCTCGAAGTACTCGACCCAGAACAAAATCGTGACTTCCTCGATCATTATCTCGATGTCCGCTTTGATCTTTCTAAAATTCTGTTCATCTGTACCGCTAATCAGATCGATACGATTCCGCAAGCCTTACTCGACAGAATGGAAGTATTGCATCTCGCCGGCTATATCAATGCCGAAAAATACCGGATTGCGCAAAAACATCTCTGGCCGCGCTGCTTGAAAAAATCAGGTTTAACTAAGACACAACTGCGCCTCACGGATACCGCGCTCAAAGATGTGGTTGAAAATTATGCCCGTGAGGCCGGTGTGCGTTCACTGGAAAAATACTTAGGGCGCATCGCTCGTAAAGCTGCTGTGAAAATTGTCAGTGGTAAAGCGGAAAAGATTTCTGTTAAGCAACGTGATATTCATGAATATCTTGGGCTACCACCGTTTTCAGATGAAGAGACCATGGAAGGGGTTGGTATTGTCACAGGCCTCGCTTGGACAGCCCTAGGTGGCGCCATCCTCAGTATTGAGGTTATTAAACACGAAGCGAAAACGCGCGAGTTTAAAGCGACGGGGCAATTGGGTGATGTGATGAAAGAATCCGCGGCCCTGGCCTTCAGCTACGTACTAAGCACCTTAGAACAATATAATATTAATCCTTACGTGTTTCACAATTCGCTTATCCATATGCATATTCCGGAAGGCGCAACACCTAAAGACGGTCCCAGTGCTGGTATCACGATGGCAACCGCGCTTATTTCATTAGCCAAAGAACAGCAGATTGATCGACCACTGGCGATGACGGGTGAGATGACTCTAACCGGCAAAGTGCTTGCCGTAGGTGGTATTCGTGAAAAAATTATTGCCGCAAAACGCGCCGATGTGCTTGAACTGATTTTACCCGACGACAATCGTAAAGATTACGAAGAGTTGCCAAAATACATCAAAGAAGGTTTGAAAATCCATTTTGTGAAGCACTATATGGATGTTTATAAAATCGTGTTTGGGAAGTAGAATGTGCGATCATCTTAACGTAGGGCTCGCATTGTATGCGACCCGGCATTTAGCTTGCGATGATTTACTGTCAGAGCGCGAACGGCAGTGAGCGATCAGTTGGGTCAACGATTTTATCGTATTTGCTACAAGTTTTTTTGCTGCATTGATCGCTCGCTTCCGCTCACGCTCTCTTATTTGCTTATACACTTTAATTTGTTCATCTTTTTTATAAAAGAATTATCGTAGGGCTCGCATTGTATGCGACCCCTACATCAGTTTTCTATAAGATTCCGCAACAACTCAATATGCTCATCACTCTCATTGAGTGCGGAGATGTAATCGAATTTCTCGCCACCATGCTCGAAAAACAGATCGCGGTTAGTGATTTTAAGCTCTTCTAACGTTTCCAGACAATCGGCTGCAAACGCCGGGGATATTACATCGACATGCTTGGTGCCCAGTTTTGCCCAGTTGATGAGGGTTTCATCGGTATAAGGTTTTACCCACTGCGTTGGGCCAAAACGTGACTGAAACGTGGTTTCATACTCCCCTGATTTTAAGCCCAATACTGCAACAACACCGCGCACGGTGCCATAGCATTGCTCAGGGTAAATATCGCCTTGTTGTACGTATTTTTCAGGGATCCCGTGAAACGAAAAAATCAGTTTTTCTGCTCGGCCATTTTCACTCCAGTGCTGGCTGATGCTGTTGGCCAGTGCTTTGATGTAATCAGGGTGATCGTGGTATTCACGAATAAACTTCACTGGCGGTAATTTTATATTTTTTTGGATTTCCTGCAGCTTGTCTTTTACCGATGCAGTCGTGGTA
>JAJFKJ010000024.1 GCA_021773275.1 Gammaproteobacteria bacterium | reverse complement strand
CCCTTTTACCCCCCCCATATTTTATATCACCCGGCGCCCCCCCCCCCCCCCTGACCCCTTTTCCCTATTTTAAAAAATTATCGAGGAATTGAAATAGCAAACGGTTCATTGCTGAGTAATCATAGCTCAGCAATTTATCGCTATTGTCGATATACGGGTGTTCTTCAGTAGCCGTTAAATCTTCCGGGCAACAACGCAATAAACCTTCCGCAACTTCCTGGTTAAACTCCATGTGGCATTGCAAGCCATAAGCTTTTTCAGAAAAACGGATAACCTGTCGCGGGCAACCTTCGCTGCTTGCCAATACCTGCGCGCCCTTAGGCAAGCCTGGCATATCGCTGTGCCAATGCGCACTCATAAATTTTTGTGGGAATTTAGAAAAAATACGATCTTGCTGCCCATCTTCGGTAAGCTGCACCGGGAAAATACCCACTTCTTTATGTGGGCTGCTCTCAAACTGCGCACCCATGGCTTGACCAATTAACTGCGCGCCTAAACAAACCCCTAAAACATATTTGTCTGCTTCTAGGGCCTGCTTAATAAGTTTCATTTCAGCTGCACCATCAAAATAAGTGCATTCATCTTTTGTAGTGCCTGGATTTTGCGGGCCACCCATGATCACCAAAAAATCAAAATCATCAGCATTGCTTGGCAAAGGCTCACCAACACTCAAATGACTCCACGTCACTGGGAAATCCTTATGTTGCAACCAATTATTGATCGCCGCTGGGCTTTCAAAGAGCTCGTGCATGATGATATGCGTTTTCATAAAGTAATCGTTCCTTTCATAAATGGTACGGCCTTGCCCAGCAGCAAGACGCGATCACTCACCAGCTTGCAAATAACTTCACCGCCGCGTTGCGATAACTGTTTGGCATGCAGTTGTGTTTTGTTTAAGGTTTTTCCCCAGTAAGGTGCCGACACGCAATGTGCAGAACCGGTAACAGGGTCTTCATCAACGTCGTATTTAGGGAAAAAACACCGTGAAACAAAATCACAATCATCGCCTTGCGCAGTAAAAATAACGCCGCGCCCGTCAAGCTGCATTAGCGCTCGCAAGTCAGGCGATAATGCCTGCACTGCCTGCTCAGAATCTAAAATTACTAAGTAATCTTGTATGGAGCTATAAACAGCTTGCGCGGCCTGATTGCTTGCTTCTGTGATAATTTTATATGCCGCTGTGTCTGCCTCAGTTTCTGCGGCAATCGCTGGAAAATCGAGCTGAATATATCTGTCTTGTTTACTTGCTTGCAAAGGGCCACTATTAGAGGAAAACTTTATTGCGCTGGCAGCAGTCTCTAAATAGTTAAATATCACATAGGCTGTTGCCAATGTTGCATGACCACACAGATCAACTTCTTTATTAGGTGTGAACCAGCGAATTTTGTAGCCGTCATTTTCAGGCACAAAAAATGCCGTCTCAGATAGGTTGTTTTCAAGCGCAATACCTTGCATGGTTTGCTCAGGCAGCCATGCTTGCAAAGGTACAACCGCAGCGGGGTTACCTGTAAATACTCGGTCCGTAAACGCATCAATTTGGTACATGTCAAGTTGCATAAGCAATTGTACCATACTGCCGCTCTAGACAGCCTACAGCAGCCCTGCTATGCTTGGCCATAATAATATTTATGGGGTCAATTAATGTGGTCAAAAAATGTCAAAAAAATGGTGATTTTTTGTACAAAAGCCAAAAACCCCTGCTATATTAAATAGTACTAATTATAAGAAACATAACAAGAATAACAGGAGTTGACATGCAGCAGCAACACAAGCAGCAGGCTTTTACGCTTGTAGAAATTATGATTGTCGTCGCAATAATAGGAATTCTATCAGTGATAGCGATTCCAGCCTACAGTGATTTTACTGTCCGCAGTAAAGTATCTGAGGGTTTAAGCCTGGCATCAGGCGCTAAGACATCAGTCATGGAATACTATATGACGCAGGGAAAATGGCCAGTGAACAATACCGTAGCAGGTTTACCAAAAGCTGAGAAGATTCAAGGTGATTTCGTGCGTAGCGTAAGCATCCACGATAACCGGGTCATCGTAACCTTTGGTGACGGCGCTGGTGAAGATCTAACGGGTAGAGAGTTAAGCATGGCAGCCGACGATAAAGGCGGCTCTATCATGTGGACTTGCAAAGGCAATGATATTGAAAATAAATATTTACCACCGAATTGTCGTGACACTAAGCAACAACTAAATAGTGACATAACAAGCGTGTTCTAATAAATACAATTATATGTTTTACACACACTACTAGCCCAGCCCCGTTTTACGGGGCTTTTTTTTGAGATGGGGTTTGTGCTTGCGATGGTTTATTGTAGGGGCGGCACCCTGTGCCGCCCGCAAGTGCGAAGCACTTGAATATCGCCGAGCTACGCTCGACCGGGTCGCACAGGGTGCGACCCCTACACGAGATCACTGTTAAGCTTGCAATATTCTATGTCACAACCGCTCTGTGACCTTCGCGGCTCTGATAACACGATTATTTTAATGCGATGGCCTGACGTTCATATGCATCAGGTGCTTCACCTTGGTAAGCATCTACAGCGGCTTTACCAGCACCTGCAAAGAGCAAGGTCAAACCTGCGCCGACAGCGGCAGATTGCCTGTCGTTAAGGTCATATTTTTCTGGCGCATCGTAGATCATCTCTTGAAAAGGTTGGAATTCGTGGAACAAAAAGCCAATAGCAGCGGCTGCTATAATGGTAAATCCGACTTTACCTTTGTTTTGCGAGCACCAGCGCAGCGCATCAGCTATTAAAAACAAGCCTAGGGTCGCAAAAGCAGCTGATGAACCCTGTTCCGCATCGTAGTAAGTATGGGTGTAAGTTTGTACTCGCTCTTTAATGTCTGATAGCGCTAGCCAGAACTGTGTACCTTGGGCATTGGCGAGTGTTGCTTCCGCCAATTGAAAATCTTCTTTCCACCTACTCCAAGCGAATGCAAAACCATTTGCCAGTGCTTTTAGATCCGTGCCCTGTTCTTGTTTACCACCCTGCAAATCTGGGAACAAACTAAAGTAAGCAATCAGTGCGCGTCTATGCAAAAGGGAAAGCGTGTCGTTGTTGGCAATCTTATGAAGTGTCGTGCCTTTTTCTTGTATACCCTTAACAACCTCATCTAACTTATTGCCATTTAAACCCACCCAAAAACGCATGGCAGAGGTATTAACCAGTACATTTGCATAGTGTGCTTGTTGCTCAGTACCAGTAGCTATCTCAGCAGCTAAGGCATGAGTCTGCGCTTCTGACAGTTGTAATGTGCTGAGTGTATAAGCCATGTCTGGATTAAGCTTTTCATGCTTATTTAAAAGTACGTATTTTCCTGCATACTGTACATAGGCCTTTTGCATACTTTCTTCGTCAGCGTTTCCACGCACTACTTCTTTTGCAAACTTTTTTGCAACATCATCTTTTAAACCAAGCCTAACGATTTTTTCTGCCAGTGCATCGCTTAATATATCTGCTGAATTTTTTATTAGTGTATATTTTTTTAATCTGTGTAGTTGCTGTTCCTGGGTTACCAGGTTTCCATCCTCGTTAGCCATTATTGCTATGGCACGACTTTGCAAGGTCAACGCAGCAAGCTGCTTTGCAACTTCAGGGTTCATGTCTGGGTGCTTTGCAAGCAACCGGTATTTTGCTTTCAGCTTATCAAAACTCAACTGTTGGTCACTTTGTTTTTCACCGCTTATTTCATCTGCACAATTCAGCTGCGCCTGTTCTTGCAGGCCTAGTTCTACAATCTGCTTTGCAATCGTAATATCCAGTGTTGGTTTATGCAGCAAAATTCTATACATCGGTACAAGCTGATCATAACGCGTTGCTTGCACTGCAAAGTCAGGGTAAACAACGCCCATTTGGGTTTGCCCAGTTGGCGCGATAATTTTCAGCACAAACTCATCCAGCAGTGGGCTTTGGAAACCTGTGCCTACAATCCAAGTCGCAACATTGACATCAAGGTTCGCATACTTGTCTTTAAGCATTTGATAACGGTTTTTTTGCTCTTGTTCTGTCGGCTTTCTTTTCCCGCCGCTAGCCGCCGGGTCGTCTATCTCGGCCATTACTTCATAAGCAAAGACATGCCTGATAGCTAAGGGTAGTTTGAATATGTAGATTTCCTCAGTCGTAAAAAAGTTGAGGCCCTGATGAAGCAGCATGAAAGCTGTGGAATCTTGTTGATAATTCGCATCATTGCGGCTCGCATACGTATCGCTTGCTTGACCTGGAATTCCCATTTTTGCTGCCTCGTTTAAAAATCAATAACGCTTATTATATATACCCAAAACTGAACCTACGCTGAACAACAATAGTCAGAAATTTGACTCTTTATGGTATATGGTGTCAACTGTGAAATTCCTGTAATATAGCTCAATGTCTAAAAAACTATTTATCAAAACCCACGGCTGCCAAATGAACGAGTACGATTCCTCGAAAATGGCCGATCTGCTGCATAAAACCCATGGTTTTGAGCTTGCGGATACCGCTGAAGAGGCTGATCTTATTTTACTCAACACCTGCTCGATTCGCGAAAAAGCTCAAGAAAAGGTGTTTTCAGAACTGGGCCGTTACCGCAAGCTAAAAGCTAAAAACAACAAAATAGTCATTGGCGTCGGTGGCTGTGTTGCCAGCCAAGAGGGTGATGCCATCCGCAAGCGCGCGCCCTATGTTGATATGGTCTTTGGCCCGCAGACTTTGCATCGCCTGCCCGATATGCTGAATAAGCTCGGTAAAGGTCCCGTGGTCGATGTTTCGTTCCCTGAAATTGAAAAGTTCGACAAGCTGCCTGAACCTCGGGCCGAAGGTGCGACAGCACTCGTATCGATTATGGAAGGCTGCAGCAAGTATTGTACTTTTTGTGTGGTGCCTTATACCCGCGGTGAAGAGATCTCCCGCCCTTTCGATGATGTGATCGTCGAGCTTGTTGCCCTAGCCGCACAAGGCGTACGCGAAGTAAATTTACTCGGGCAAAACGTCAATGCCTACCGTGGCACAATGCACGATGGCACCATCGCTGACCTTGCGATGCTGGTGCAGTTTGTCGCGGCCATCGATGGCATCGATCGCATTCGTTACACAACATCGCACCCCGTTGAATTTTCTGACAGCTTGATCAATGCTTATGCCGATGTGCCCGAACTTGTTGATCACCTGCACTTGCCTGTGCAACATGGTTCTGACCGCATTTTAGCGATGATGAAACGCGGCCATACGGCGCTAGAATACAAGAGTAAAATCCGTAAACTGCGGGCATTGCGCCCAAATATTAGTTTATCCAGCGATTTTATTGTCGGCTTCCCGGGTGAGACTGACAAAGACTTTGAAGACACCATGAACCTGATTGCCGATGTCGGCTTTGACCACAGTTTTAGCTTTATTTACAGCCCACGCCCCGGCACCCCTGCTGCTGAACTGCCAGACAACACACCGCTTGAAGTTAAAAAGCAACGCCTGGCGATTTTACAAGATCGCATCTTTCAACAAGCACAAGCGATTAGTCACAGCATGATCGGGCAAAGCTGCAAAATATTGGTTGAAGGTGAATCGAAAAAAGATGCGACACAGCTTAAAGGCCGAACCGAAAACAACCGTATTGTGAACTTCGAAGGCACACCTGATATGGTCGGCCAAATCATTGATATCAATATCACTGAGGCCTTGCGTAATTCATTACGTGGGATTTTGTGAGGCATTCCTTTTAAGATTATCGCAAGCACAAAAACCCCCGCAATGTTGCAGCTTCGCTGCGCTCGGGTCGAACAGGGTTCGACCCCTACATTTAGCTTCACAAAGGACTTTTTTGCATAAATGCGTTGTCCTTGGCGTAGGGGTCGAACCCTGTTCGACCCGGCCGAGCATAGCTCGGCGATATTCAAGTGCTTCGCACTTGCGGGCGGCACAGGGTGCCGCCCCTACGTTAAAATCACCGCAAGCCTATACGAGAGAACAAGCACAGGGCATTCATTATAACCCCTTAAAAATCACGCGCTTACCCCCTTGCCAAGTGCTTAAATACGGCATATGCTTAAGTATGGAGCTATTAACTAGGGAGCCATACAAAGCACTTGGACACCACCGCCGTACGCGTTGATATGACGCTTAAACCCGAAGATAACCATAGGTTAGCGAGTCTTTATGGCCAGCTAGATGAGAACTTGCGCCAAATCGAAGCACGCTTGAATGTCAAAATCAGCTGTCGCGGCCCGAATATTTCTATTTACGGTGGCGAAGAGCAAACTAAAAAAGCAAAGTTATTGTTAAAACGGCTTTACCAAGAATCACTTGACCATGAAATCACCCCGGATCGTGTGCATTTGTGTTTGCAAGAAATGTCATTTATGAGCGACGCTGTGCCTGAACCCGAACACTTAGGCGCATTGACGACTAATCGCGGCGTTATCAAACCACGTGGTCCTAATCAAAGCTTATATTTACGTAACATCGACACCTACGATATAAATTTTGGCATCGGCCCTGCGGGTACGGGTAAATCATATTTAGCTGTTGCCACTGCGATACATGCTCTGGAACACGATAAAGTACGACGCATAATTTTAGTTCGCCCTGCCGTTGAAGCCGGTGAAAGCTTAGGTTTCTTGCCAGGTGATTTAGAGCAAAAAATCGACCCCTACTTGCGCCCTTTGTACGATGCACTCTATGAACTCATGGGTTTTGAACGTGTGCATCAACTGCTTGAACGCGGCGTTATTGAGGTTGCACCCCTAGCCTATATGCGTGGACGCACGCTGAACGATTCATTCATTATTTTAGATGAAAGTCAAAACACCACCATTGAACAAATGAAAATGTTTCTAACACGCATTGGTTTTAACTCGACTGCAGTTGTCACCGGCGATATTACACAAATTGATTTACCACGGGGTAAACGTTCTGGTTTAAAACACGTTATGGAAGTGTTAAAAGATACTAAAGACATCAGTTTTACTTTCTTTAATGCCGGTGATGTTGTACGCCACCCGCTTGTGCAAAAAATTGTAGAAGCCTATCATAAATATGAGCAAGAACATGACGAACACCGTGGGCATTGATATTCAAATTGCTAGTGATTTCGACCCCCTGCCGACGCAAATGCAGCTGCAAACCTGGACTGAAGCTGCATTACAACACTTAAAAAACCATACTGAAATCACCATTCGAATTGTTGATGCACCTGAAATTCAAGCGCTGAACAAAAATTATCGGCACAAAGACAAACCCACCAATGTTTTATCATTTCCGATGGAAATTCCTGAAGACATTGGGGTAAATCTACTCGGTGATGTGGTTATCTGTGCACCCATTATTTGGCAAGAAGCAGAGCAACAAAACAAAGACTACGAGGCGCATTTTGCACATATGGTGGTGCATGGCTGCCTGCATCTTTTGGGCTATGATCACACAAGTCCCGAAGAAGCTGGTAAAATGGAACCCTTGGAAGTTGAACTACTCGAATCATTAAACTTTTCCAATCCTTATGAGGTTAAATCCTGATGGCTGAACAAGCAAAAAAAACCTGGCTGCAAAAATGTATCACTGCTATATTGCCCAAGATTAATTCCAAAGAAAAACTAGATAGACAATTACATGCTGCTAGGGACAATGCTGTGCTTGACCAGGATGCTTTGCAAATGCTTGAAGGTGTGCTGTCAGTTATCGATATGCAAGTGCGTGACATTATGGTCCCACGCGCGCAGATGGTCGTTATTGAAAAAGACGAGCCTCTTAATGAGTTTTTACCAAAAATTGTAGAGTCTGGTCACTCCCGCATTCCAATTATTGGCGACGACAAAGATAATGTTGTGGGTATGTTGCTTGCAAAAGATTTGCTTGGCCACTTGTATAACCACAAAGAAGAAGACTTTAATATTCGTGATTTTATGCGCCCCGTAGTTTTTGTACCAGAATCAAAACGCCTCAATGTATTATTAAAAGACTTCCGTGCTAAACGCAATCACCTAGCTGTTGTTTCAGATGAATATGGCGGCGTTTCAGGCCTGGTTACCATCGAAGATGTATTAGAAGAAATCGTTGGTGAAATAGCCGACGAACATGACGTCGAAGACCAGCAAGCATTCATCCGCCGCCAAGATGCCGATCATTATGCGGTTGCAGGCCTCACCCCTATTGAATTATTTAATGAGTATTTTGATGCAAAATTTTCTGACGAAGAATTTGATACCATCGCAGGCTTGTTATTGCAGTCTTTTGGGCATCTCCCGAATAAAGGCGAGATCACGCAGCTCGACGAATTCCAATTCGAAGTACTTGAGGCGGATAACCGCCAAATTCATCGATTACGGGTTCTACGCCGTACCTAATGCGGATTAAAGCATTTAATGCTACTATTCCTTTATGAAAAGGATTTTAAATAATATTGTCCCCCTCCTATTAGGTGTCGTTACCGTGATGGCCTTTGCGCCATGGAACTGGTTTGTATTAGCAATGCTGGCACCAGCTCTATTAGAGCGTCGCTTGGTGCAGCGCACTGCAAAACAAGCAGCATGGCAGGGTTTTCTTTATGGTTTTGGTTTTTTCGGCCTTGGGGTTTCCTGGGTGTTTTTCAGCATTCATGACTACAGCAACGCCCCTATTATTATTGGCTTTATTATCACCTTGAGTTTGGTCACGGCCCTCGCAGGCTTTATCGCTTTGTTAGCTTATCTCTATCGCCGCTTATTTCCAATGCCCGGCAGTTATACCCGCTTATTCTGCTTTCCAGCACTTTGGGTGCTACTTGAGTGGTCCCGTGCTTGGTTCTTAACAGGGTTCCCTTGGTTATTTCTAGGGTACAGCCTAATCGATACGCCATTAGCAGGTTTCGGGCCTGTTATGGGTGTTTATGGCTTGAGTTATCTATGCATATTTATGGGGATATTATTAATCCGCGCAATAACAGGTACAGGCAAACAGACTATTAAAAACACCGCGGCGTTAATTGTTTTTTTGATCGCGGGGTTTTGCTTACAGCTGGTCAATTGGACCCAGCCCGATGGCAATGTTTACAGAGTTGCATTAATCCAGGGCAATATTGAACAAGAAATTAAATGGGCGCCTGAAAAGTTTCAACAGAACTTCCTTACCTATTTAGACATGACTGAAACCGCGCAGCAAACTGATATCATTATTTGGCCAGAAGCTGCTTTGCCTGTGCCACTGCCCTATGGGCAGCCTTTTATAGAAATTTTAGAAGAAACCATTAGCGCAAATAATACGGTTGTATTTGGCGCTATCACGACCACTGAAAACGATATGTTCCATAATACGGTGCAAGTCGTCGGCAAAGGCAGCGGTGAATACGAAAAATACCATTTGGTGCCCTTCGGCGAATATATCCCGTTTTACAAATTATTGGGTGGCGCCATGGATTTGCTCCAGCTGCCCATGAGTTTTACAGTGCCTGGTGCGCGCGTGCAGGCACCCTTGCAAGTACAAGATTGGCAAATGGGCGCTTTGATTTGTTATGAAATTGTTTTCCCAAGCTTGAGCTTAAGCCGCGCCCAAGACAGTGACATTTTACTGACCATCAGTAACGACACCTGGTTTGGTCGCTCACTAGGCCCATTGCAACATTTTCAAATGAGCCAAATGCGCGCACTTGAAACGGGCCGCTATCTTGTTCGAGCAACAAACAATGGTATCTCTGGTATTGTGGACCCTAAGGGGGATGTTGTGGCTATCGCTGAGCAATATGTGAGCACCACTTTGGTTTCGCAAGCACAGGGCATGCATGGCAAAACTCCAATTATGAGGGTCACGCATTATGCTGTGCTAAGCTTAATGTTACTGATAATAGTTGCTTTTTGTTTAAAAAAACGCTATAAAACAACAATCCGGGATAAACTGTTGTAAAAAAGGATGAATACTCATGACCGATGCTGCATTGCAAGTCGACAATAATAGTTTCTTACTAAAAGGAACGGCCTATACTCTTACCACTTTGCAATTGCTGTCACTTGACTATGAAACCATGAACGCGCAGTTAGCCAGCAAAGTTGAGCAAGCCCCGAAATTTTTCAATAATACGCCTGTGGTATTAGACTTACAAAAAGTTGCATCGCTTCCTGTAGCAATTGATTTTACCAAGCTTCTCAATATGATGCGCCAACATAAGCTAATTCCTGTTGGCATACGTGGCGGCACGCCTGAGCAAAATGGCAGAGCCTTGGCCTTAGGCCTCGCCATCATGTATGACACCCGGTATAACGAACAAGAGAAGCCACAACAAGAAAAACTACAGCCTGCCAAAGACCCAGGCACACAGACACCTAGCCTACTAGTTACCCAGCCTGTTCGCTCAGGCCAACAGATTTACGCACGTGGCGGCGACCTTATCATTACAGCCCCCGTGAGCGCGGGCGCTGAGGTAATTGCCGATGGCCACATCCACATCTATGCCCCGCTGCGCGGACGCGCACTTGCCGGTGTAAATGGCGACAAGAACGCACGCATATTTTGTAGCTGCTTAGAAGCCGAACTAGTATCGGTTGCTGGGCAATACAGTGTGAACGAAGACTTACGACAAGCAGCTTGGGAACAAGCCGTCGTCGTTGCGCTACAAGGAGACGAGTTGCGCATCACGACATTATCGTAAATAATTAAATTACTTACATTACAAAAAAGGAACAAGACCTTGAGCAAGAAAAAACAGACCTGCGAAGTTATAGTGGTCACCTCTGGTAAAGGTGGCGTAGGTAAAACGACCTCTAGTGCCGCTATCAGTACCGGCCTAGCCGAGCGCGGCTACAGAACAGCCGTCATTGATTTTGATGTAGGCTTGCGTAACCTTGACCTAGTGATGGGCTGTGAACGCCGCGTCGTTTATGACTTTGTTAACGTTATCCAAGGTGAAGCAACGCTTAATCAAGCCATGATCAAAGACAAACGCTTCGACAATTTATTCATCTTGCCAGCATCGCAAACACGCGACAAAGATGCGCTCGACAAAGACTCCGTTGGCCGTGTTATCAATGAATTAAAAGAAAGTTTTGATTACATCATTTGCGACTCTCCTGCGGGCATTGAAGCCGGTGCTGTGATGGCAATGTATTTTGCTGACCAGGCAATTATTGTCACTAACCCTGAAGTTTCTTCTGTTCGTGACTCTGATCGCATCTTAGGTATCTTGGCAAGCCGTTCACACCGCGCAGAAGAAGGAAAAGAACGCATCAAAGAACACTTACTCATTACCCGCTTCTCTCCAGAACGTGCAGCAAAAGGCGATATGTTGAGCGTACAAGATGTTCAAGAGATTTTATCTGTACCGCTGTTAGGCGTGATTCCAGAGTCCAAATCTGTGTTACGCGCCTCTAACGAAGGTATACCCGTTATCAATGACAAAGACTCTGATGCTGGGCAGGCCTACTCTGATGCAATTAAGCGTTTCTTGGGCGAAGAAACACCCATGCGCTTTATTGAAAAAGCAGGTATCTTTCAACGACTATTTGGGGCATCTACAGAATGAGTATATTTAACTTTTTAAAACAACGTAAAGACACAACAGCTGATATCGCCAAAAAGCGCCTGCAAATTATTGTATCGCATCAGCGTGGTGGCGATGAAGAGCAAAAAGACTTTATCCCGAAGCTACAGCAAGAACTGATCAACGTTATCAGTAAATATGTAAAAGTGGATCAAGATCAAGTCAAAGTTGAGCTAGAGCGCACTGGCGACTGCTCTATTTTGGAATTGAATATTACCCTTCCAGATACACTCGCTTAATCTTAATGCTCACGTAAATCGCGACGCAATATCTTGCCTACTGCATTTTTAGGGAGTTCATTGCGAAAAGCAATATACTTAGGGCGTTTGTAGCCTGTTAATTTGGTTTTGCAATAATCCCGAAGCGTGGCTTCGTTCAAACCTTGATGCTCACGGACGACAAATAGCTTTATCGCCTCGCCTGTGTCAGAATCAGGCACACCAATAACGGCCGCTTCTTTCACATCCGGGTGCTCCATGACTACATCTTCTATTTCGTTTGGATAAACATTAAAGCCCGATACATTTACCATGTCTTTTTTGCGATCTACCAAAAACACATAGCCGCGTGCATCTATTTTTGCCATATCCCCGGTATACAGCCAACCATCTTCTCGTATTGCATGCGCCGTTTCATCTGGCATTTGCCAATAGCCCTTCATGACTTGCGGGCCACGAATGCACAACTCCCCTACTTCAGATAGATCTAATTCTGAACCCTGTTCATCTACTATCTTAATTTCTGTTGATGATAGCGGTAGCCCAATTGAACCCGTATATTCTTTATTAGTAAAAGGGTTAATCATGGCTGCTGGTGAGGTTTCTGTAAGACCATAAGCCTCTATCAGTGGCTTGCCTGTCACTTTCTTCCAGCTTTGCGCCACGGCGTGCTGCACCGCCATACCACCACCCATGGTTAAACGCAGAGCGCTAAAATCCAGTTTTGCAAAGTTTGGGTCATGCAATAAAGCATTAAATAATGTGTTAACGCCCGTTATTACACTGAAACGATATTTTTTTAAGATCTTGACGAAGCTAGGGATATCACGAGGATTGGTAATCAATACATTTAAAGCGCCCTTTTTGGTAAATAGCAGGCAATTAGCCATCAAAGAAAAGATATGATAAAGCGGCAATGCTGTAATGACAATCTCTTTGCCTTGTTCGAGTATATCTCCAACCCATGCTGTAGCTTGCTCAATATTAGCTAACATATTCGCGTGCGTCAGCATAGCACCTTTCGCTACACCCGTTGTACCACCCGTGTATTGTAAAAATGCGACATCGTTCGTTTCCACAGGAATATCTCGATGTGGCAATGTTGCGCCTATTTCTAACATGTCATTGAATGCAATCGCTTGGGGCAGATTATAACGTGGGTAAGGCTTGATCACGTATTTAAGCAAAAAGTTGATAAGCTTCGATTTCGGGAAGTCAAATAGATCGCCGAGCTGTGTCACCATGACATGCTTCACATTTCGACAATCGGGCAATGCAACATCGACTGTTTTTGCCATATTGGCTAATACAATAACAGCTACTGCACCACTGTCATTTAGCTGATGCTCTAATTCACGTTTTGTATATAAAGGGTTTATATTGGCTACAATAAGGCCGGCACGTAAAGCCGCATACAATGCAACAACGTATTGTAAGCAATTTGGCATCATGATTGCTAAGCGATCGCCTTTTTGCAACTTGAGCTCTTCGCTAAAATAGGCGGCCAAATCACCGCTGAGTTTTTCCACTTGATTATAACTAAGCGTTTTCCCCATGTTCGCAACCATGGGCTTATCTTGATATTCCCCAGCTGCTTGCAAAAACATCTCCGTAATCGATTGATGTGGCAACGGCGCAATTTCGGCAGGTACGCCTTCCGGGTACTCATTCAACCATATCTTTTCCATAAAAACCCTATTTAGTTTTTCACCTTAAAATACATTAAGATGACAGATGATATAAGAATATTATCACAAAATGCTGTGATATACTGGAGTAATGAAGCTTGTATTTAAACTATTACTGGGCATCCTGATAGGTGCACTATTGGGTCACTTTTTGCCCGATAGCTTCGTGCGCGTGCTAGTTACTTTCAAAGTGCTGTTTGGCGGTTTTCTTGTTTTCGTCATCCCATTCATTATCCTGCTTTATATTACTAGCGGTATTGCAGGCCTTGGCCACAATTCAGGGCGCGCACTGGGCATGACTGTTGGTTTAACTTATGTTTCAACTATTCTAGCTGGCCTGCTGGCGCTCACTGTTTCCCGAGAAGCCGTGCCTTCAATCACCAGCCATTTTTCGCATTTGTCAGACCCTGTCAGCACACTTCTACCCTATGTGAACCTGCAAATTGAACCTGTTATGTCAGTGCTCTCCGCCCTGTTAGCAGCATTTATTTTTGGTATTGGGATTAGCAAAACAAAAGCTGTCACCCTAGAAAAGATTGTCAACGATGGCAAGAACATCATGGATGCACTGCTAGCAAAAGTTATTGTGCCTGCATTGCCTTATTACGTTGCTACAATATTTGCCACTATGGCAGGAGAAGGACAAGTTATCGATACTTTAAGCACCTTTGTGTTTGTGCTAGCGCTTGCTGTTACCTTGCACTGGGTCTGGTTATTTGTTGAGTACGCTGCTGCTGGCATTATCACACGCCGCAACCCTTTAGCGCTATTGAAAAACATGCTGCCTGCCTACGTTACAGCTGCAGGCACGATGAGCAGTACTGCGACTATTCCTGTGACTTTGCGTTCGGTCAAAAACAATGGTGTTTCTGATGATGTTGCACATTTTGGTGTGCCGCTGTGCGCGACCATCCATATTACTGGCAGCATCATTACACTCACTTCTTGCGCTGTTGCCGTTATGTTAATTATGCCCAACATGGCATTGCCCAGCTTTGTAGATATGCTGCCATTTATTTTTATGCTAGGCATTATTATGGTTGCGGCACCCGGCGTTCCAGGTGGTGGTGTCATTGCGGCACTTGGCCTGCTTACCAGCATGCTAGGTTTCGACGATACCGCTATTGGTTTGATGATCGCCCTTTATGTTGCACAAGATAGTCTTGGCACCGCCGCTAACGTTACTGGCGACGGCGCTATTCTAGCTATTGTGAATAAATGGCTACCCCGCGCTCAATAACTGATTTACCGTTTTAACAAAAGCTGCTGGATCGTCAAGCTGACCACCCTCTGCAAGAATCGCTTGGTTCAGCAATAAGCTTCCCCAATCATTGATTTCATCTTGCGCAGGCATATTTGCTTTCAAACGTTGCAATAATGCGTGCTCAGGGTTAAGTTCCAAAATAGGCGCAGACGCTGGCATCGCTTGCCCAGCTGCTTTAAATATCCGCTGCATCTGCAAGCCCATATCATTTTCATCCGCAACTACACAAGCAGGAGAATCTGTTAGACGATGCGTTAAACGCACATCTTTAACTTTATCGCCCAGGCTAGTTTTAAAGGCTGCAATAAGCGGGGCAAAATCTTTGTCTTCACTTTCCCGTTGTGCTTCATCTTCTTTATCGTCAGTACTACCCAAATCAAGCGCACCCTTGGCGACAGACTCAAGCTGTTTGCCCTGATAATCTTTCATGTGCATAGTAACCCACTCATCTACGCGATCAGACAATAGCAGAACCTCTATACCGCGTTTGCGGAAAATTTCCAGATGCGGGCTATTCTTTGCCGCTTGGAATGTTTCACCTGTGACAAAATATATTTTTTCCTGCCCTTCTGTCATGCGCGCAATGTAGTCGTCTAGTGATACCGTCTGTCCTGGCTCATCTGTTTTTGTTGTTGCAAAACGCATTAGTTTTGTTAACTGCTCGCGATTATTTGTATCTTCAACGATACCCTCTTTCATGGCTGGGCCAAATTCAGCCCAAAACTCGATGTAATCCTGGGGCTCATTTTTAGCAAGATTTTCAAGCAAGCCTAATACTTTTTTAACGGAGCCTGCGCGAATAGTATCCACGACTCGATTATTCTGTAAAATTTCGCGTGAAACGTTTAACGGCAAATCATTTGCATCGATCACACCTCTTACGAAACGTAAATAATGTGGTATAAACTGCTCCGCGTCATCCATAATAAACACGCGTTTCACATATAGCTTCACGCCATGGCGTTTTTCGCCGCCTTGGTATAAATCAAACGGTGCTTTTTTAGGGATAAATAACAAATTAGTATATTCAGTTTTGCCTTCTACTTTGTTGTGCGTCCAGATCAGCGGGTCTTGGAAATCGTGGCTAACGTGCTGATAGAACTTTGTGTACTCTTCATCTGTGATATCAGATTTGGCACGCATCCATAAAGCTGTGGCTTTGTTTACAGACTCATAGGTAATTGCAGCATCTTCATTTTTTTCTTCATCTTCTGTCTGCGCCTTCGGCATTTCAACAGGGAAGGAAATATGATCGGAATACTTAATAATAATCTCACGCAACTTCCAGTCGTTTAACAGCTCGTCTTCACCTTCTTTTATATGCAAAGTGATCCTTGTACCGATATCGCTTTTATCTGCAGCCTCTAAGGTGTATTCACCGTCGCCTGCTGACTCCCAAAGTACAGCCTCATCAACTCCTACGTCGCCACGCCGCGTGTGCACTGAAACTTTATCAGCCACCATGAAGCTTGCATAAAAACCTACGCCAAACTGGCCAATTAATGCTGAGTCATGCTTTTGCTCGCCAGTCAAAGACTCGACGAATGCCTTGGTGCCGGATTTTGCAATAGTACCGAGGTTTTCAATAACTTCTTGTTCACTCATGCCAATGCCATTATCTGAAACTGTAATGGTGCGTTTTTCTTTATCAAATTCAACACGAATACACAAATCTTGGCCCAGGGATTTAAGCTTATTATTTTGCAATGCCTCGAAACGCAGTTTATCTAATGCATCCGATGAGTTCGATACCAGTTCACGCAAAAATATTTCTTTGTCAGAATAAAGTGAATGAATCATTAACTGTAAAAGTTGCTTTACTTCTGTTTCAAAAACATGTGTTTGTTTTTCTGCTGTTGGCGTACCTGTCATTTTACATCTCCTAAATTATTTAGTGCTACAATTTATATAATAACGTTAAGCCATCTCGCAATGGCAATAACATTGTTGTAAATCTTTCATCCTGCACTAAACGGGTATTTAATGCATCAATGTATTTTGCTGTCTCGTGCTGCGGGTCTAGTACTTGGCCTTCTCGCAGCATATTATCCAATGCAATTACTCCACTTTGGCGTAGCAAGGGGAAAACAGCCTCGATGTAATCACCGTAGCCTTGTTTATCTGCATCGATAAAGACCACATCAAATGGGCCTTGCAATAAACCTAGCGATGCTATTGCATCACCCAGCTGTATAGTTACTTTGGGGCCATGTTCTGATTTTTCAAGGAAGGATTGCGCAATTTTTGCATTATTCGGGTCGATTTCCAAGGTAATGACCTCGCCATCAGCAGGCAAAGCCTCCGCCATCGCCAAAGCACTATAACCCGTGAAACAACCTATCTCTAGCACGCGCTTAGCCTGGCATAGCTTAATCAAAAGCTGCAGTGTGCGTGTAACTAGAGGCCCGCACAGCATCTGTGGCTGGCGGGTATGGGCTTGCGTGTAAGCAGTCAGCTCTTGCAGCAATGCGCTATCTGGCTGCGTATGCGCTATTGCGTATTCGTCTATTTCTGAAATATTCATTCAAGCTCTCGTCGCCCAACCAGGGCCTGCGCGAGTGTCCCGCTGTCGACGTGCTCAAGCTCACCCCCCATAGGTACACCATGGGCAATGCGTGTGGTTTGAATCTTGTAAGGTTTAGCCATATCGGCAATATAATAGGCAGTAGCATCGCCTTCAACAGTAGGATTGGTCGCCAGTATAATCTCAGCGATATCGCCTTGCGCAAAACGTTTGCCAAGCAGTTCCATACCTATATCTTCTGGGCCGATGCCATCTAATGGTGAAAGATGCCCCATCAACACAAAATATTGGCCGCGGTACTGCTGGCTTGCCTCAATGGCCATAACATCAGCAGGTGACTCAACAATACATATTTTGGCTTTATCGCGTTTTACATTACTGCAAATATGGCAAACCGTCTCTTCACAAAGCATACGGCAATACTGGCAGTAACCTACATGCTCTAAGGCTTGTGTTAAGGCTTCGATAAGGCGTTTGGCACCAAGGCGGTCATGTTGCAGCAGGTGAAAGGTCATCCGCTGCGCTGATTTCGGCCCTACTCCGGGCAAACAACGCAGTCCTTGCATTAAATTTTGCAGCAGCGGGCTTAGACTCATTAGCTTTTAATATCGCTACCGCCACCCGTAAATGGGTTTTGCATACCTGGAGGCAGTTCAACGCCGCCCATCAAGGAGCTCATTTGATCACGTGATTTTTCTTCAACCTTGCGTGCAGCATCGTTGATAGCCGCAACAAGCAAGTCTTCTAATACTTCACTATCTTCTTTTAGTAAGCTTTCATCAATATTAACTGTTTGCGCCAGGTGCTGACCATTCATGGTGATTTGCACTTTGTTGCCGCCTGATGTACCTACAACTTGCAACTGGGCAATTTTCTTTTGCGCTTCTTGGATGTTTTTTTGCACTTGCTGTGCTTGCTTCATAATTTGGTTAAAATCGGTCATTTTCGGCCCTCAAATAATATATCGACTAATAAGAAGAGTAACTAATTCTAGCGCTAAGGTCAAGTCTGATTTAGCCCTCTTCGCGCTCTTGCAACAACAGCATCTCTTTACGGGTAGTAATGTTAAATTTTTCACGGATTTGACGCAGATGCCAAGCTATTGTATGTGGAGAGCTATTTAACATGTCCGCCATCTCTTTACGCGCAAAGCCATCATTGTATAAAGCCAAAACCCTATATTCCATAGCTGTCAGACTCTCAAGCTTTGTTGGCAGAAACGCATTTTTCTGGGGTGACTGCGCAAAAAAGGCATCTGTATAATCTACAATAGCACCCACAACCCCAATACAACGCCTGCCTGACATTAATGGTTTTTTGCTGACTTTAGCCACAATCACTTGTTTGCCTGGCGGCGCCAAAATTTCATTTTCATTAAGCAAAGGCCTGCCATGCATGGTTTGGAGATCACCTGCAAAAAAATCCTCTGGGGAGCTACCCGCATCAGTCCAGCCCATTTCAAAGTCTGTTAAACCTATCAGTGTATCAGGCGTATTATCAGAAAAGCCCGCAAAAGTTGTGTCTGATTCCAAAAATCTATGCTCACGGTCTTTGCTAAAAATGGCGGTGGGCGCTGCAGATATGAACTTATCGAGCATACTCAAGCTGATTCCATCTAACCTATTGAATTCAACCAAAAACTTCTCTTGCGCATATATAGAGCTTGCCATAATGCCTCTCCTTCACTTAGTCATCATTGTGACCATTTTACAGGGTTTTCACTGAACTTTCATCTAATTTGGCATCAAATGCCTGTTCTAGCGCCTTTACGGTAGGGTCATCCTGCAGCTGGGATTTTGCGCCATCCAAGGCAATAGCCTGTTCTTTGGCCTGTTGCTGCGCTGGGGTCTCTTGATCTTGTTCTTGCATCTTGATATCGAGCTTAATGTCTTGTTTTAAGTGTTTACTTAGCGCATCTGCAATGCGTTGCGCAATGGCATCACTGTACAGCGGTGCATGCCTAGGCGACAACACGCAATACAGCACTTTATTATCGAATTTTTTAACAGCACAGTGCGACGCCAAAGTTGCAGCCATACCCGTCAGCTTAAGCTGCGGCAATAATTCGCCCCAGTTAATGTTATCAGTTGCAGGTGGAGGCGGCTCCATCTTTGCATGCCAAACCGCTTCTTCAGGTGCATCGAACATTTCTGGCTCTGCTACAGGCTTGGGCGCGGGCTTGGGCGTAGGCTCAGCTTGTACTTGTGGTTTTTTAACAGGCGCCGGTGTCGTTACACTGCTTACGGGCTGAAATGCAAGCATCCGTAATAATGTCATTTCAAAACCGCTGCGCTCACTTGCTGCCCAAGGTAAATCACGACGACCTTGCAAAACGATTTGATAAAATAATTGAATATCTTCGGGTGTGAACTGCGATGTAAACGGCGCAGCAGACGCAAAACGTGGCGCAGATTGTAGGGCATCGCTTGCAACTGTTTGCAATACAGCAATATCATGCAAGGCTTGAATAAGCGCCGCAAGTGCTTGTGCAAAGTTGCCTGTTTCTTGTGCAACAGCTTCTGTTACTGCTAACAAGGCATCACCGTCTTTTGCTTGCAATGCCGTTAGCACAGCCTGCACAACGCGAGGGTCAATATTACCCAGCATCTCGCGCACTTGTGCCTCTTGCAAACTGCCACCACCAAATGCGACGGCTTGGTCCATCAAACTTAAAGCATCACGCATACTTCCTTTTGCGGCATCAGCCAACAACATGGTTGCTTCGGCCTCAAAAGAAATGGCTTCGCTTGTCAAAATATGTTGCAATTGTTGCGCTATATCTTCTTGTGTTAAATGTTTTAAATGAAACTGTAGGCAACGCGATAATACGGTAACCGGCAGTTTTTGTGGATCCGTGGTTGCTAATAAAAATTTCACATGCTCGGGCGGTTCTTCCAGCGTTTTTAAAAGCGCATTAAAGCTGTGAGTAGAAAGCATATGCACCTCATCGATGAGGTAAATTTTAAAACGACCTTGGGTCGGTAGGTATTGCACGTTATCAAGTAGTTCACGCGTGTCTTCTACTTTAGTGCGCGAAGCCGCATCGACTTCGATTAAGTCAATAAAACACCCGGCATCGATGGCTTGGCAAGCTGAGCATACCCCACAAGGTTGTGCCGTGATGCCTTGTTCACAGTTCAAACATTTTGCCAAGATCCGAGCAATCGTGGTTTTACCAACACCGCGTGTGCCGGTAAACAAATAAGCATGGTGTAATTTTTGTGTTTCTAGGGCATGTATTAATGCCTTAAGCACATGCTGCTGGCCAACCATGGCTTCGAAAGTTTTGGGGCGCCACTTGCGAGCAGTAACTTGTGAGTTCATTTACATTCCTCTCCTTGGTCAGCATCCTTTGAGCGATTGAAAACATGTCTAGCAAGGCGAAAGTTTTTGAGAAAGCGGAGCATACATGACGCATGTGAGCATTTCGAGAAAACTTTCAACACAGCTAGGCGTGTTTTCAATCAGTTCAAAGTGCCCCTTTCCGCCACACCTCGAGCCCGAGTCCACCACTACCGCTGCTCCCTTCCGGGTCTGACGGGGTTTGCAGTTTATCGTCGCAAGGGGACGAAAAGAGACAGAGCCATTGTAACAGATGCCTCAGACTAGGTCCATTTCTCAGAGATATACACCCCTACCAAACGGGCCACTAATACAGTCAGGTACATCTGCCCCATGACCGCCTCAATACTGGCAAAAGAGCGTGCCAGTGGGCTGACCGGGATAATATCACCATAACCCAATGTGGTTAAGGTTACGAGGCTGAAATAAATATAATTTAAAAGATCGGCGTCAATATCCGTCAAGGCGAGATCTTGCTGCAATGCCAATACGCTGGTCATGAGTGAGCCCGCATGGTTTAGCTCAAGCATGGCAAATACATAACCCCACTCTAAGCCAATTAAAAAATACAAAGAGATGGCGGCAAAAATGATGTTTATATTAACTTCACGTGCGCGAAATAAGCTGGTCAAAATAACACAAGAAACAAAACCAAAAAAGATAATATTAAAAAGCAGCGATAAGTTTTGTAAAACAATATCGCCAGAAATAACTGAACTCCAGTTCAATACTAAAGTTGGGAGCGCTAAAGCAATGGAAATAATAAATAGTTTGCGCTTATGGCTCAGCATGTATACCGAGATCACTAAGAATAAAGTAATAAACGCGCGCATGACATCGTTGACGGGGTCATAGGCTTCGAGAATGGGCGCAGCGATTAACATCGCTAACAGGGCAATAAGAAAAGTAATAAAACTGAATCTTGGCCAGGTAAACTTATGAGCCATTGAAGTACACGTCCTTGTGCAGATATTCCCTTTCGGTATGAATCATAGCCTAAATATCAGTATGTTACAAATTTAAATAAAATATTTAATAAATAAAATATTTTTCGCGTAGGTAATTTGGCAACTCGTCAATAGCGACGCGGTCTTGCTTAAGTGTGTCGCGATCGCGCACAGTCACGGTGTCTTTAAATTCTGGCTTGCTGTCGGCGGCAGCGATGGTATCAAAATCAACCGTAATGCAAACCGGCGTACCAATTTCATCATGACGACGATAATTTTTACCAATGTTGCCAGAATTTTCTAATACCACACGGCCTGCAATACTGCCACGTAATATTTGCGTAATTTCTTTTGCGAGTGCAACAAGTTCTGGTTTATTTTTTGCTAAAGGTATCACGGCAACTTTGATTGGCGATAAATGTGGTTTTAATTTTAAAACAGTGCGGGTTTCGCCATTCTCTAGGGTTTCTTCGGTATAAGCTTCTGCTAAAACAGCCAAAACACCCCGATCAACGCCAGCAGAAGGTTCAATTACATAAGGCACAAACCATTTTTTAGTGTCGATATCTTGTACGGCGAGTTTTGCCGTGCTGTCAGTATTGGGTAACACTTTCGCAGTGATGCCAAACTCATCTTGGTTTTTGGTGTGCGAACCTAAATCATAATCCGTACGATTAGCAACACCTTCGAGTTCTTCCAAACCATGTGGGAAACGATAGCAGATATCAACGGTTGCTTTTGAATAATGTGCCAGCTCATCTTTATCTTGCGCTTCTAATACTAAATTGTCTTTGCTCAGGCCTTGCTTCAACCACCAATCGTGACGTTGCTGTACCCAATAATCATGCCACTTATCATCTTCACCTGGTTTTACAAAAAACTCTACTTCCATTTGTTCAAATTCACGCACCCGGAAAATAAAATTACGCGGCGTGATTTCATTGCGGAATGCTTTACCCATTTGCGCAATACCAAAAGGTAGCTTCGGCACAGTAGAGTCCATCACATTTTTGAAGTTTGTGAAAATACCCTGTGCTGTTTCTGGGCGTAGATAAGCCAAGGCTTCATCATCCACCACTGGGCCTACCTGTGTACGGAACATCAGGTTAAACGGCCGGGGCTCGGTTAGGTCTTCACTGCCACAAGCGATGCATTTGGCATTTTCGATAAAATCAGCCCGAATACGGGCCTTGCAGGCACGACAATCGATCATTGGGTCGGTAAAGGTGTCTTCGTGGCCAGAATGCTGTAATACTACCCGGTTTGTGATGAGGTTGGTATCGATACCCTCGATATCATCCCGGGCATAGACCATGTCCTTCCACCAGGTGTTCTTGAGCTGATTCTTGAGCTCGACACCCATGGGCCCATAGTCGTAAAAGCCCTGCAGACCGCCATAGATGCTGCTAGAACCGAATATGAAGCCACGACGCTTACATAGCGCTACGAGCTGTTCCATGGATGTTGCTGGCATGAGGACCCCTGTGCTGTAAGTACTTGAATGCCGGTATTGTAGCATAATTTGCTGTCAGAGCCGCGACCGTAATGGAGCGGGCCAGTCTTTCAATCTTGCATGGGCCCGCTTGCTAAGGCGCGCGGCTCTGACACTGGAAAATCACACATATCGAGGGCACAAACACTTCCCGAGAGGGATTGATTCGCGCCATCCATGGCGCTCACCCCAGCTGATATATTATCTCGGGTTCGAACCCCTCGTCAGTTTTATCGAGGCAGGCTTTGCCTGCCTCGATAAAACTGGCGGAGAGAGAGGGATTCGAACCCTCGATACGGGGTTACCGTATACACACTTTCCAGGCGTGCGCCTTCAGCCACTCGGCCACCTCTCCGGCCCAGCCATTATACGGTAGCCGCTCAGCATGGCAATAAGAAAACTAAACCTACCTTCCAACTTGATAACATCAAGTAAAATATGTTAAAATTCTGACTTTTGGGCATTGAGATTTAATATGGGCGGCACGAACAATAGCATTTATATTGTTGATGACATTAAGGTCAATCTTGACGCAATGTTCAGTACCCTGCCCCCTGCTACCGCTGACAAATTGCGACAAGTTAAAAATTTAGGTGCTGTCAGTTTTGCGCATTTGCGCAGCCACTGGAATATACGTGTAGACCTTATTGGCTCTTTTGCCGCATACCAAGCCTTAAAGCAGTTTTCTGCCGGGTCTGAAGATCGCCTAGCTGAATTTTTTACACATGTCGATTTTGATGTGCAGCTATGCGATGCACTAAAGATTTTGTCTGTCGCCGATCCTGCATTTGAAGGTCCATTTAGAGGCATACAACACAGGTTGACCGGTGTATACGGGACAACAGCACAAACGCTTCCCTATTTGCAATTTGAAGCTGGTGACAATGTTGATGTCACAATGCAAGAAACGCCAGCAGTTGAGCATTTGCTATCGAGCTATCATGTCAGGCTTAACTTACAAGACGGAACGCTCGCATTTAGAGATGAAGTTTGCTACGAACATTTTAAAAATAAAAAAATATATACCCCTGAGCTAGAATCCATAGTACAAGAAACATTAAAAGAGGCGCAGGTTAATGAATTAAACCACGATAATAAAAAACCAGGTGCATACAAACATCTTTACAAGCTACTGCATTTGATTAGGTCACATATTAAATACAAATGTGTGGGCTTTATTTTAAGCAAAGAAGATAGGGAGCTATTCAAAACATACTTTCAAGATCAAGATTTTCTTGCTTACGTTAATGGCGCTTATACAAATAAAATGCGGTTAATGGAGAAAAAGAACGGTGGGGATAGGTACAAAGCACAAAGACTGGCTGAAATATTTGCTATTCTGCACACCGGCTATGTCGATGTGCTAACGTTATTGACTACGCCTCTACCAGACTTAAGCGAAAAAGTTTCGAAGCAAGTAGCGCCTGCTGAAAAACCAAAGCCGATACCTGGTGATAAAAATAAAGTAGAGGCTTATAGCTTTGTGAAAAAACATCCTCGTGAATCAATTTCAGCATACATATCAAGAATTAAAGAAAAGCTTGAAAGCCCAGAAAATAAGTCGATGAGCGTTGATCGCACTAGAGAACAGCTGTCGATTGAGTTTAGAAGCATATTGGACGCATCACGAGGCAACACGGCAAGCGTATCCGCAGCCGAGCTAAGGATGGCAGCAGATTATTATTGTAACGATCTTCGCCAATGCTATCGAGGAAAAAGACTTTTTAACTTGCTCAATAGTGCTGCACCAAACTTACCTGAAGAAATGCCTTTCTCGCCCGCATTAAGTTCAACAACATGTTCACAACGTTCATCTAACGCAGGCAGCGGCAGTAGCAGTGAATCAACCACGCACACGAAAGAAAACGTTGTAAAATTAACTACTTCTGTAGTTAATTTTTTAGCAAAGCAACAATACTTCCCTGCCAGGCAAGTCACAACCGCGCTGCTTAGAGCAAATGGTGAACGACTAAAAAATACACCCGACTCTGAAGCCGTATCAACACTTAAATCAGGCATGTTGCGCAGAGCTGCTGGCATTGGTGTTCTTGCCGGTTCATTTTTGGTAGCTTTTTGCAATTTTTGCATGCGAGGAACAAACGAACAAGATGGCGAAAGGGAATACAACCCAAGCTTTCTAGCCTATATTGGCTTGGGTGCAGTTTTCGGCGCAAGTGCTGGCATGATGCATTACAAATACTCCCCCCCAGAAGTTATCAAGTTATTTGGAGAATTTGAAAAAACTGTTATTGATGGTTTGCCCGCTGCAAAGAATGATCGTGACCATTCCATCCATTACGCGCAAGCTTTAAGTTTATCTTGCCAAATTGAATATGCCGGCGGCCAAATTAATGAAACGTATATAACAAATATTTTCGGCAGCGAGAATGCTGGGAACGCTTTTTGGAAGCTCCGAAGATGGTTGATTACCTACTATAAAAATGAAACAAAAGCTGACCCAAACAGGATTTGCATAGACTTATTGGTGATGATTGAAGCCTGTAGTGACAATTACATACAAGACTCACTTGTGAGAAATAATAATCGTAATGTGTATTTTCCACGTATTGAAAATGAAATCGAGATTATTAATGAAATGCAAAATACATTTTTTCAGTTGCTCAACGCATATGAGAAACAAAACAGCCATCAGGACAATAAGTCGCTATCAAGATTGTTGTTACTGGGAAATCAATTCTGTTGGCAAGCTTCCGTCACAAAACTTATGCTTGAACGCAATTTTGATAAAAATATTATTAATGTAGGTACAATGGATTTTGCAAAAGCAGTTCCCAGCTTATTTGACAAAATCACTACTGACCAAATTAATGCTGGCACCTTGTTTTCTAGACAACTATCCCAGCCTAATAGCTGTAAACTACTGCTGAGTGAGCTTTCTGCTACTGCAAAAGATCCGCTTTGGTCTGAGTTTCGCAACGCAGAAAAAAAGACACACCCTAAAAAGCCTCGCTAAGGGCTTTTATCTGTGGCTACTGGCTTTTGAAATGCACTCTGCGGCTTGCCATCTTGTATTTGAAAAAGATTGCAGTTATCACTGCTTGGGTTGTTGGGATCGCATAGATCTTGGCCAGGGTCACCCTCTGGCACCAGCTCTGGTTCATTGTCATATAAAAAAGCCCGCGTTTGTGAATCTACTGATTCTGCCTCAGCATCACTGATGTTTTGTGCGAATACATTATTAGTTACTAGCAGTATTACCAGGCTCAAATAAAGCCAAAATTTCTTTAACATGTCCTCTTCCTTTTGCATGTGCGCTAATTTGTCTAGACACCGGAAAGCTTAGCATCTTTGCTCCAGCATAGGCCTCGCGTGTAAATTCTGTATCATGATTTGAGAGTAGCACGGGGACCCCCTGCTGTGCCAGTTTTCGGGCTCTTTTAGCCAAATCTTGATGTTGCTCGGATGTAAACCCATCCTGTGAATATTCGGTAAAGTGTGCAGTATCAGATAATGGCACATAGGGCGGGTCTGCATATATCACCGTGTCTTTATCTGCAAGTAGCATGCACTGCGTAAAATCATTACAACTGAACTTTGCCCGTTGGGATTTTATTTGAAAATGCTTCATTTCGTTTTTTGGAAAGTATGGGCGCTCATAGCGTCCATATGGCACGTTGAAAAATCCTTGTTGATTGTATCGGCACATGCCATTGAAATCATGACGGTTTAGATAAATGAAAATAGCCGAACGCTCTATGCTGTCTGCTGAATGATTAAACCGTTCGCGCAAATCGTAGAACTTTGTTTCAGTATTGTTTTCTTTTGTAAAATAAGATTCGACATAATCAATAAAATCATAGCCTTCTATTTTTAAAGTATTGTATAAATTGATTAGATCAGCATTGCAATCGCTCAACAAACATTCCTCATGATCAGAGTTCAAGAAAACCGATCCTGAGCCGACAAATGGTTCAAGCAATTTTTCACTTTTTGGCAACAAAGCCAGAATCTTATCGAGCAAACGGTATTTACCACCGGCCCATTTAAGAAAGGAGCGTCTATACATTGTATCAAAGCTCAAAATGAGTTAAAATTCTTGGAACAAATAATAATAACACAGGATCATCGCAGTGCAGGATCTTTCTTTTGCTGTTCGATATGTTAGCGAACTTCTAAATACCGCTATTTCACAGCGCGCTTCAGATATACACTTTGACCCATTTGCTCAGTTTATTCGGATCTCGCTAAGAATTGATGGGCTATTGCATCGTCACGACGAGCTTGCTTGCAACGCTTATGGAAGCGTCATTGCGCGCTTAAAAACATTATCTTCCCTTGATATAGCACAACAACGACTTCCTCAAGATGGCCGTTTTGAATGGCAAAAACAACATTTTCGTTTACATACTTGCCCCTGTTTGCATGGTGAAAAAATGGTTGCAAGATTGCTTCCAACATTAAAGCAACAGCTTACATTAGACACTTTAGGTCTACTGCCCGCACAATTAAATATGCTACAAAAATCGTTAAGTAAAGGATCTGGATTAATCATGGTCACTGGCCCCACGGGTAGTGGTAAAACCATGTCTTTGTATGCTTGCTTGCAGTTCTTAGCCCAGCAAGCATTGCAAATAGTCACCTTAGAAGACCCTGTCGAAATGGCGCTCGAGGGCATTAGTCAGATCCCTGTGCGCAAGGATTACAGTCTTTCCTACACTGATTTGCTAAAAGCTGTTTTACGACAAGACCCCGACATTATTATGATCGGCGAAATCCGAGATAGCGAAACCGCGCAAATTGCTATCCGTGCTGCGCTAACAGGTCATTTGGTCTTATCAACGCTACACACCTCTGACGCTTTCAGCTGCGTGCAACGCCTAGAACAAATGGGTGTTCCGAAATACCATTTGGATGATTGCTTAAATTTAGTGTTGGCGCAACGCTTAGTGCGCTGCCTTTGTAAACAATGCGAAGGTTCGGGTTGTGATTATTGCCGCGCTGGCTTTCATGGTCGCATAGGCGTATTTGAGTGCCTACAAAACGATGAAGACTTCACCAAGCTACATGCTGCTGGCATCGAAAAAGTAAGGCAAGGCATTACTACAGAACAAGAGATACAACGCGTATTATGAACAATAAACAGTTAATATTGCTTTTAAAAGAGTTGCAATGGCTATTACAAAGTGGCGTACATTTACTTGCAGCACTGAAGCTGCTGGCACAGCAGTCTGCTTTAAAACCATCACAAGCTATTATTCAAAACTGTGCTCACGCCATTGGTCAAGGCCAATCTTTTTCTATGTCCTTGCAACACGTTACGGATAATGTTTCGGCGCTTTTTATTCGTTGTGGCGAGGCTTCTGGTGAGCTTGATAAAAGCCTAGGCCATTTGTGTCATTATATGCAAACCTTGCAGCTGTTTTACAAAGCAATTAAACAAGCCCTATTTTACCCTGCTTTAGTTTTTTTCTCGAGTTCATTTTTGTTGGTGTTTATGTTGTTGTATATTGTTCCGCAGTTCGACGCTTTATATCAACAATTTCAAGCACCATTACCAGCAAGTACCCAATGGTTGTTGGATGTAACCGCAGCAGCCCCGCGGTGGCTTGCCATTACTGCTATTTTTTTGCTGTCTGTGACGGCATTACTTGTGTCGCTTTGGCGGCATAGCTACAACACGCGCTTGCAGCTAGAACACTTGTTACTGCACACCCCCATGCTGGGGCGAGTATTACGTTATTACCAACACGGCAAATTTTGCCGTCTACTGCATTTATTGTTAGCAGCAGGCATTCCCTTAACCCAAGCAATACAGCTGCTGCAAGAAACCAATGAATCACGCCTTTTGCAAAAAGCATTACAAGAAGCACAGCACGCGATTTTGCAAGGGCAAAGCTTACAATATGCGCTTAGCCGAACGTCCTATTTTGAAACGTATTTGCGTGATCTGGTCGCGCTTGCTGAACAGTCTGGAAAGCTGGATTATATTTTAGAACAGTTAGCAAACTATTATGCCGAACAACTCAAAACACAGCTAGATACCTTCAAACAAATGCTGCAACCCATTATGATTTTATTTTTAGGATTGTTATTAGGCATTTGGCTACTACTATTATATTATCCACTGTTACAGCTGGGATACGCCATATAAGGAATTTTATGTTTGAATTTTTACAACCTCTACAACAACCCATTGTTTTTTACACATTTATTGCTGTACTTGGCTTAGTTGTTGGCAGCTTTTTAAATGTTGTGATCCACCGCGTCCCTATTATGCTGGAGCGTCAATGGTACCAGCAAAGTATCCAATACTTGCTTGAATTAAAAAACCAAGGCCGCGATGATCTAAAGCATTTTGATAGCGCTGACCAAACTATTGATATCACTGTGCATAGCCGTTCGCAAGCAGAGCCCAGTCAAACATATAATTTGCTGTTTCCTAGCTCACAATGCCCGCATTGCAATATTCCCATTCGTTTTTGGCAAAACATTCCTCTTCTCAGTTATATTTTCTTACGAGGGCGCTGTTCAAATTGCGATAGCTCTATCTCACCACGCTATCCCATCATCGAATTAATGACTGCTTTATTGTCGCTCGTCGTTGCCTACTATTTTGGGTTTTCTATACAAACCTTGGCAGGTCTATTATTCACTTGGATCTTAATCGCTCTGGCAGCCATCGATATGGACACGCAACTCCTACCAGACAACATCACTTTATTTGGGCTTTGGCTAGGCCTGTTGTTTAGCCTGCTTTTTGTATTCGTATCACCACAACAGGCTATTCTTGGCGGCATCGCGGGCTACCTATTTCTATGGTTAATCTATTGGGCGTTTAAAATATTAACCGGTAAAGATGGCATGGGTTATGGAGATTTCAAGCTCTTTGCCATGGCAGGAGCCTGGATGGGTTGGTCCGCCTTACCTTTGGTTATTTTCATTGCCTCCCTGACCGGTGCTATCTGGGGTATTTGTAGCATGTTGCTGGGTTTAAGCACACGCGAAAACCCCATGCCCTTTGGACCATTTCTAGCTTTAGGTGCTTGGTTAACATTTATTTTTGGCGACCAGATCATGGTCTTGTATTTAAGCTGGGTATACTAAAATGCGCATTGCAGGTTTAACAGGCGGAATTGGCAGCGGCAAAAGCATCGTTGCAGATATGTTTTTAGCTTTAGGCGCTGATATTATCGATACTGATGAAATTGCGCATCAGCTTGTTGTACCCGATGGCGCTTGCTATAACATTTTACTTGAACATTTTGGTAACGACATTCTTTTGCCAGACACTACCTTAAATCGTAGCCTATTGCGTGAAATTATTTTTAACAACCCAGACGAAAAACAATGGCTGGAGTCTTTGCTCCACCCCTTGATTCGTGATGAGGTAAAAAAACAAGCGAGCAACAGCGCCGCGCCCTATTGCATCATTGTCATTCCATTGCTGGCAGAAACATACAAACAGGGTAACTACACTTATTTAGACCGTATTATTGTCGTTGACTGCGACCCAAAAGTGCAACTCCAGCGCGCCATGGAACGTGACGGTGTAAGCGAAGCATCAGCACAAACCATCATAGATGCCCAAGCAACACGTGAAGCAAGATTAAAAATTGCTGACGATATTATCAACAATGACCAGCACATCGAACACCTGCGCCAACAGGTTGCAGCCCTACATCAACAGTATTCCTAATTCCTAAGGATTTTTAAGCCGGTACCAGATGATCAGCCAGGTTGTTAAGCCACAGGTTAGAATGCTCAGAGAAAACCCAAATACCAATAAATAGTCCGAAACAACAAAGCCGTGCATCACCGTGATCAGCTGGATGGTCAAAAATCCGCCGAATGTCAGCAATGATAGCTCTTTTGAATCTTTTACCTTATATAAACGAATGATCTGTGGCACAAACAAAGCCGCATTCACTAGCAAAGCCATGCTGAAGGCCAGCTCAATGAGCATATTCACAATAGCCATATTATTCCTCCAATTATTTAGCTTATATACAAAGTAAGACTTCTTCTAGTCTAGCAAGAAATGCTATACTGCACACATAGCTATATAGTTGACCACAGGTTAGTCGGATGTCGAACATTGTTTATGAACAACCTTTGAACGAGCGCATGCGTACGCTGCTGCGCCTAGAGCATCTATTTGGGCAACTGCGCTATCACCTTGCTGGCGAAACGCTATGGGACAACCGTAAAGCCATCAGTGGCATAATTGACGTACTCAACCTGTTTGAACGTGCCGATCTAAAAACTGAGCTCATCAAAGAAATCGAACGCCTGACTGGCGTGCTTAGCAAGCTCCGCGAGCAACCGCATGTTGATGACCAGCGTCTTGTAGAAACACTCAGCGACCTAAAACTACTGAATCAAGCTATCCAGGCTATTCCGGGGCGTCTCGGTGATGGATTACGACAACAAGAGTTGATCGCTTCGGTTAAGCAGCGTCTTGCTATTCCAGGCGGCAGTTGTAGTTTTGATTTGCCGGTATTGCACTATTGGCTATCACAAGCTGAGCATGTACGTAAAAGACAGTTACTGCAATGGGTTACAGAGTTTAAAATCATTGATGAAGCCACTACTTTGTTACTAGAATTAATTCGTAGCAGCGCTTATCAAGAGGAAATATTGGCTGAGAAAGGATTTTTCCAAAAAGCATTTGAAACCAATGCACCCTGCCAATTAATACAAATAAAGCTCAACGGTACTCCAGTATTCCCCGAAGTCAGTGGTGGCAAACATCGCATAAGTATCCGCTTTTTAACCACAGACGAAAAAAACAGGCCATTACCCGCACAAGAAGATGTAAGTTTTGCGCTGGCATGTTGTATTATTTAAACTACCAGATTATTTGCGAGATTTAATGTAGGGGCAGCATTGTATGCTGCCCCTACGGCAAGGTTTCTAGCAGTAAATATTATCTAACTCATCTCTTCGATATATAACTGCTGCAAAGCATGCAGTTCATCACGCGTACGAGCAGCGTCTTCGAACTCTAAGTTCTTAGCATGCTGATGCATTTGTTGTTCGAGTTCTCTGAGCTTTTTACCCATTTCTTTAGCTGGGATTTTTTCAACATCAAGCTTAGCTTTTTTGCCACGCTTATTACCGCCTGGGGCATGCGCGATCGCGCCCTCCATGATATCGACAACAGATTTTTCTATCGACTTAGGTGTAATGCCATGCTTTTTGTTATATTGCATTTGCTTTTCACGCCGACGTTTCGTTTCATCGATGGCAATCTGCATTGAGTTTGTAATTCTGTCGCCATAAAGTATCGCTTTACCACGAAGGTTGCGGGCAGCACGACCGATGGTTTGAACAAGCGATCGCTCTGAGCGTAAGAAGCCTTCTTTGTCAGCATCTAAAATAGCCACCAACGAAACTTCAGGCATATCTAAGCCTTCGCGCAACAAGTTAATGCCCACCAGCACATCGAACTTGCCCAATCTTAAATCTCGAATAATTTCTACGCGTTCAACCGTGTCAATATCAGAATGCAAATAGCGCACACGTACACCATGCTCACTTAAATATTCACTTAAATCTTCTGACATGCGCTTTGTTAAAGTGGTAATTAACACGCGGTCGCCTATTGCTACACGTTTATTGATCTCGGACAAAACATCATCAACCTGTGTTGCCACGGGCCGCACTTCGACTTCCGGGTCAATCAGCCCGGTTGGCCGCACTACTTGCTCATGCGTGGCATCTGTGTATTCTTTTTCATATTTACCCGGTGTTGCAGAAACATAAATAGTTTGTGGTGAACGCTGTTCAAATTCATCAAAACGCATGGGGCGATTATCTAAAGCGCTGGGTAAGCGAAAGCCGTAACTTACCAATGTTTCTTTGCGGGCACGATCGCCTTTGTACATCGCACCAAGCTGTGGCACGGTGACATGCGATTCATCGATTACCAACAGTGAATTTTCAGGCAAATAGTCAAACAATGTAGGCGGCGCTTCGCCTTCCGGGTAACCCGACAAGTACCGCGAATAATTTTCAATGCCGGTACAAAAGCCTAGTTCTTGCATCATCTCTAAATCAAAACGTGTGCGTTGCTCTAAACGCTGCGCTTCAACGAGTTTGTTTTCGCTATGAAATTGCTCCAAACGCATCTTCAGCTCAGTCTTTATGGCATCGATGGCTTTTAGAAGCTGCTCGCGTGGCGTTACGTAATGTGTTTTAGGGTAAATGGTGGCACGCGGTACTTTACGTAAAATCTCACCCGTAAGTGGGTCAAAGTAACTGATATTTTCGATTTCTTTATCGAACAGTTCAATGCGGATTGCCTCATCATCAGATTCCGCAGGGTAGACATCAATGACATCACCGCGCACACGGTAGGTTGCTCGCCGAAAATCTGCTTCGTTGCGTGTGTATTGCAGTTCTGCTAAACGCTGCAATACAAAACGTTGGTCGACTTCATCGCCACGATCTAAATGCAGCACCATGCTCAAATATTGGCGCGGGTCACCCAAACCATAAATCGCGGAAACACTCGCAATAATAATGGTATCGCGACGCTCTAATAAGGCTTTTGTTGCTGATAAACGCATCTGCTCAATATGCGCATTCACGGATGAGTCTTTTTCAATGTACGTATCTGATGAGGCCACATAAGCCTCAGGCTGATAATAGTCGTAATAAGAGACAAAATACTCGATGGCATTATCCGGAAAGAATGCTTTCATTTCACCGTAAAGCTGGGCTGCAAGGGTTTTATTAGGCGCTAAAATCAAGGTAGGACGTTGCAGAGTTTCTATGACATGCGCAATGGTAAAGGTTTTACCTGAGCCCGTCACACCCAGCAAGGTCTGCTTGGCCAGACCATCTTCTATGCCGCCTACCAGGCCTTTTATGGCTGTAGGCTGGTCACCTGCTGGCTGGAATTTAGATGCTATTTTGAAGGGTTTGCTCATGATTTCCTCGCTGTTAATTGTATCTAAATTAAGGTAAAATAGCCACGTTATTCGGCAACCACTCAGGAAAAACGCATGAAACTTTCAGACAGAACTAACCGTATTCAACCCTCCCCGACCCTAGCGATCACCGCCAAAGCAGCTGAGCTTAGAGCTCAGGGCATTGACGTAATTGGGTTAGGTGCAGGCGAGCCAGATTTTGATACACCAGAGCACATTAAGCAAGCGGCTATCCAGGCCATTAACGATGGCTTTACCAAATACACGGCTGTTGATGGCATCCCTGAGCTTAAGCAAGCGATTATTGATAAATTTAAGCGCGATAATGGCTTTGATTACGGCCCGAATAACATTCTGGTCAGCTGCGGCGGCAAACAGTCGAATTTCAACCTCGGCGAAGCCTTACTCAATGAAGGTGATGAAGTCATTATTCTCGCGCCTTATTGGGTTTCCTACCCAGCCTATCCATTGCTGACCGGGGCAACGCCTGTCTATATTGAGGCACATATTGACCAACATTTTAAAATAACGCCGCAACAACTGGCCGATGCGATCACGGATAAAACCCGTTTACTATTTTTAAATTCGCCTTCTAACCCCAGCGGCATGATGTATTCTTTGCAAGAGCTCGAGGCCTTAGGTGAAGTATTACGCAAGCACCCGAATATTATTATTGCAACCGACGACATGTATGAGCACATACTGTTTGATGATGCAAAGTTTGTAAATATTTTAAATGCCTGCCCTGACTTAAAAGATCGCATTATTGTTTTAAACGGTGTTTCTAAAGCTTATTCGATGACCGGCTGGCGCATCGGTTATGCAGCAGGCCCTGAAGACCTCATTAAAGGTATGAAAAAAATTCAATCGCAAAGCACATCTAACCCTGCATCAATTTCACAAAAAGCAGCTGTCGCTGCCTTAAACGGGCCTCAAGATTGCATAGAAGAAATGCTGACTGCCTTTAAGCGCCGTCATGATTTTGTGGTCGCTGGCTTGAATGCTATGTCGGGCGTAAACTGTTTGCAGGGCGACGGCACGTTCTATGCCTTCCCAGATATTCGTGACGCCATGAAAGCCAAAGGCTTCGACGACGATACTGCGTTCTGTGCATACTTGCTAGAAGAAGCAAAAGTTGCCGTCGTACCGGGTTCAGCATTCGGTTTGCAAGGTTACATGCGTTTGTCGTTCGCGACGTCTGATGAGAATTTGACGAAAGCATTAGAGCGGATTGCTAAGGTTTTGTAAGTTTTCTGCAAGCACAAAGTCCCCCGTCGCAGCTACGCTGCGCCTGCCCTCTTCACAAAGGGCTTTGCTGCATAAATGCGATGAACTCATAAGTGAGCGTGAGCGGAAGCGAGCGAACAATGAAGCCAACAGACCCTGTAGCAAGTGACGATAAAATCACTGACTCAACTGATCGCTCACTGCCGTTCGCGCTCACCCAATAAATTTTTGCAAGCCATTTGTAGGGGCGG
>JAJFKJ010000023.1 GCA_021773275.1 Gammaproteobacteria bacterium | reverse complement strand
TGTCGCTATGGGCACGGGTGTCATGATCGGGGCCGGCATATTGGCATTGACAGGGCAAATTGCCCAGTTGGCGGGTAGCCTATTCCCGCTGGCTTTCCTTGCAGCGGCCATTGTGACTGCCTTTAGTGCGTACTCGTATATAAAAATGTCCAATGCTTATCCTTCGGCAGGCGGCATTGCCATGTTTCTGGAAAAGGCTTACGGTAGACGGACCATGACCGCAGCTTGTGCGTTGTTAATGTACTTTTCCATGGTCATCAATGAAAGTCTAGTAGGCCGCACATCTCATCTTTGATTATTAGTGCAACAAAGCCCCGCAGCTTTTCTGCAAGAGGCACTATCGCATCATTGAATGAATTTGGCCAGCACCCACTGGCTTGAAATAATCTTTTGATCAAGTTAAGTATAGACCTATGTTAGTAAATTAATAGAAAAACAACCTTGGGAAGTGAGACCCCCCGTGCGTGGACTGATTAACGCCCACCGAGGTTAGGCATTCACATCAGGCACTTTGTTTTGGGTGCTTGGTTGATTGGAATTTCAATAAACTCAAACCATTTAAGATCACAATTAAACTGGCTCCCATATCTGCGAAAATAGCCATCCACAAAGTAGCCAGATCCAATAAGGCGAGTGTAAAAAATAAAATTTTAATACCTATGGATAGTGATATATTCTCTAATAATTTGTGCCAAACTCGACGGCTCAGGCGAATAAAAAATACCACTTTATTAAGATTATCTTCCATAAGCGCCACATCAGCGGTTTCCAATGCAACGTCGGTACCCTGGCTGCCCATGGCAAATCCAATAGATGCTTTAGCTAATGCAGGAGCATCATTAATACCATCACCAACCATGCCCACGTGATGATGTTGCTTTAATAATGCTTCAATCGCGATTAATTTTTCATCGGGTAATAAATTTGCTTCTACGTGATCAATTCCCAAATTTCTTGCAATTATACCCGCAGTCGCTGCATTATCACCTGTGAGCATAGTGGTTGTAATTCCAAGTTTATGTAAATTCTGGATCGCTTTTAAACTACTTTCTCTAATGCTGTCAGTTACAGCTATAATACCTATTGCTTTTTGAGAAGTACCTACAATCATCGTGGTTTTTCCTTCTGCCTCAAGAGGCATGATATGTTTTTCTAGCTCTGCATTCCAGGCATGATGATGATTAGCCAAACGTATATTTCCGACAAAATAGTGTTGATTTTCAAGTTGACCTTGGACCCCTTTTCCTGTCATATTTTCAAACTGTAAGACTTCTGATAACTCACAGGTTGAAGTTTTGCTTAATTCCCAGTGCTCTAAAATAGCTGTAGCCACTGGGTGTTCTGAATGTGACTCTAGGCTTGCGGCGATCTGCAAGATATCTTCTTTCGAAAATGTATCCAAGGCTATTACTTCAGTTACTTCTGGTTTTCCAATAGTTACAGTACCAGTTTTATCAAAAGCAATAGCTTTTAATTGATGGCCTTTTTCTAAGTAGGCACCGCCTTTAATTAAAACACCATGTTTTGCTGCCGCTGCCAGGCCGCTTACTACCGTTACTGGCGTGGAAATAACCAAGGCACAAGGGCAAGCAATGACGAGTAAAACCAATGCCTTATAAAACCACGGCTCAAAAGGTAATCCTAATAGAAAAGGTGGCACAGCGGCTACTAGAATGGCAATCATCACCATGATAGGCGTATAGTATGAGGCAAACCGATCAACGATGCGTTGCACCGGGGCACGCTCAGTTTGCGCTTTTTGTACTGCAACAATAATTTTGGCTAATAATGTATCGTTAGGTGGAGTAATCACTTGAAATTCAAATGAGCCACGTTCATTAATTGAGCCTGCAAATACTAAATCTCCTATCATTTTAGCTACTGGCATGGATTCTCCAGTGATGGGTGCTTGGTTTATGCTAGATTGACCTTTTATCATTTTTCCATCTAATGGCACGCGCTCCCCCGGCTTTACCCAAATAACATCGTTTAATTGAATATCTTGAACTGGTATAATATCCCAGCCTCCATTCTTCCTTTTAACCGTTGCTGTGTCGGGTGACATCTCTATTAATTGGCGGATAGCGTGTCGTGATTTATCTAATGAATAAGTTTCTATCGTTTCTGCTAATGCAAATAAAAAAGTGACCATAGCAGCTTCTGCCCATAGTCCAATAAATATGGCGCCTGTTACTGCGATCATCATGAGAAAATTCATATTTAAGGTAAAGTAACGAACTGCCCGAATCCCTTTTAAAAAAACCTCACGACCACCCATCACCATAGCAAAGAGCGCTGTACTAATTACTGGCCAAGCTGTTTCCTCAAACAGGGTAAAAGCCAGAATCTCTGCAAGCAATGCAAAAATGCCAGATACCCCTAACATCATCCAGCGATATTTTGTAAGATTAGATTGCATTATTGCAATATTTTTCTCTGTATAAGAGGGGTTTTTGAACTCTATATCCATTCCAATGGCAAAAAGTTTTTTTTGGATCAAAGACAGATCGCAAGATTGATGTGTAATAGTCAACGTTTGCTGGATAAGATTGAATTCTAGCTCCTGGACTCCATGAATGTTATTTAGCTGAGTGCGGATTAATTTCTCTTCGTTTGGGCAATCCATTTGGGCGATATAAAAAGTTGTTTTACTCATGTGCAGGCTCCCCTTAACACCTTAGATATATGCGAGCGCTTTAGAATATCCTATGGGTGGCAATTTTAGATCCTTTTGGAGTTTGTTCCACTTAAAAAGGTCTTTCGTCCAGGCGTGAAAAACCATAAGTATAACACTGGCAATAAAAACAAAGTTAAGAATGTGGATGAAATAAGCCCACCAACCACCACCGTGGCTAATGGTCGCTGCACCTCCGAGCCAATACCTTGCGCCAATAACATGGGCACCAAACCCAATGATGCAATAGAAGCCGTAATTAACACGGGACGTAAGCGCGATAATGCACCCTCGTAAACACCCTCTCTGATTTCCATACCACCTTTAATGTGTTGATTAATAGCACTAATCAACACAACACCATTTAAGACAGCGATACCAAATAAGCCGATAAATCCAACTGAACCAGGCACAGAAAGGTACTGCCCAGAAACAAAAAGAGCAAAAACCCCACCAATGAGTGCTAGCGGTACATTTACCATAATAAGCAATGCTTGGCTCACTGAGCTAAAAGCAAAGTAAAGTAGTAAAAATATTAAAGCGAGTGAAACGGGTATGATAAGCATCAGCCTTGCTTGCGCGCGTTCTTGATTTTTAAACTGGCCACCGTATTCTACAGTGTAGCCCACTGGCAAAACAATGTTTTTAGCAATTTCTTCCTTAATTTCTGTAACCAGACTTCCCATATCCCGTCCTCGCACATTAGCCTGAATAACCACACGGCGCTGAACATCATCACGACGAATCTGCGGGGGACCTGTCTGCATTTGTATAGTAGCAACATCAGCTAGCCTTACCCATACACCACTAGGAGCCATTAATAGTAAACTTTCAATGGCTGTAATATTACCGCGATACTCTTCCGCAAGACGCACATAAATATCGTAACGCTCATTACCACTAATAATCTGACCCGCAGATTTACCACCAATTTGATCGGAAACAAGAGACATAACATCACCTACAGATAAACCATAGCGCATTAATATCTCTCTATTGGGTTTAATAACCAGTTGCGCCTCACCGCTAATCGCCTCCATTGCTACATCCTGAGCACCTGGAATAGTTTTTACGATTTCTTCAATTTCTTTGCCCGTCTTAGCAAGCACTGTCAGGTCGGAACCAAACAGCTTGATTGCAAGCTGGGCCTTAACGCCCGAAAGCAGCTCATCTACCCTTGTTGCAATTGGCTGCGAAAAAGAAAGCAGCAAGCCAGGATAAGTTTCAAGCTGCTCTTCAATACGTTGCTGAAGCTGTTGCCTATTTTTTGCTGTTGTCCATTCATTAATCGGTTTTAAACCCACTAAGAGCTCAATATTTGAAACTGGCTCAGGATCACCACCCAGCTCTGCTCGACCAACGCGGGCTGAAACATATGTCACCTCAGGAAAGCTAATTATTTTTTGCTCTAATATTTGCGCAACATTCAAAGAAGCATCCAGATTGATTGAGGGTGCTAATGTAGCGCGAATATTTAACGTTCCCTCTTCCAGTTCGGGGACAAATTCAGTACCCAAAAATGGAAGTAAAAAAAGCGCAAGCACAAGCAATGACACAGATGTTGTAATAACAAATTTCGGAAACGCCAAAGCTTTGGCTAAGGTCTTACGATACCACCTATTAATTGGGCGCAAGACAAAGCTTTCTTTTTCTCTAAACCCCCTCTTGTAAAAGTATGTCGCAAGTGCAGGCAGAACCACCATAGCCACAACCAGTGATGTAATCATTGCGAACACTATACTTTGCGCCATTGGACGAAATAACTTTCCCTCCACATCTTGCAAAGTAAATATAGGTGCAAAAGTGATTATAATAATTAGAACAGCGAAAAAAACTGGCTTGGCTACTTCGCGTGCCGCCTCCTGAATGCGCAAACCAATACCATGTTCATCATGGGCAACATCATATGGATCATGGCCATTCGAATCGGCCGCATGGCTAGGTTTACTTAGATGCTTAAAAATATTTTCCATCATCACTACTGAGCCATCTACAATCATACCAATAGCAATAGCAAGACCACCCAACGACATAAGGTTAGCGGATATTCCCCATGACGCCATTATAACCAATGCCATACCAATGGACAGTGGCACTGAAATTAAAACTAACAATGTGGCTCTAACATTCATCAGACAAAGAAACAATACAATAAAAATAAGAATGAAAGCCTCTATTAGCGACTTAACAACGGTAAGAACTGCTTGCTTTACTAAATTAGATTGATCGTATACCGTTTCAAAAGTAACGCCATCTGGCAGTGCAGCTTGAATAATTGGAATACGTTCTTCTATGCTGTCGATTGTGGATTTTGTATTGGCCCCTAGCCTTTTCAGTACAATACCTGTCACAACCTCTCCTAAAGACTCAGGCTCAAGATCGTCATTCCGCACCGTCATGCTCACAGCACCCTGGCGTATTTCACTGCCAAAACTCACCGTAGCAACGTCCTTTACACGAACCACGGTTCCATTTTCTTCTTTAACTGGTGTGTTCCCAATATCTATCAAACCTTCATCACCTGAAACAATCCATCCTACACCACGAATAATAAGCTGCTCATCACCGCGATTTAAATACCATCCGCCTGCATTTCGGTTATTATCTTCAATCGCCTGAACAATATCATTTGATGTTAATTTGTAGGCAAGTAACTGCGATGGATTTAAATGCACTTGATACTGACGCACATCGCCACCAAAAGACAAAACATCTGTAATGCCTTCAATCGGTAGCAACAGTAATTTCACTACCCAGTCATTGTAACTGCGCAGCGTCATCATATCGTATTTTTCTGGGTCATTTGAACGTAAAACATATTGGTAAATTTGCCCCAATCCTGATGTATTGGGACCAATGCTTGGCGCATTAACACCATCGGGAATATTGGCTATAGCTGTTTGTAATTCTTGAAAAACAAGCTGTCTGGCGAAATAAATATCAACGCCTTCTTTGAACACCACGGTAACAATAGAAAGTCCGACCTTGGAAATGGAGCGCACTTCCTCAACAGAAGGCATTGTATACATCACTGCCTCAACTGGGTAAGTGATAAGCTGTTCAACCTCTTCCGCGGCGAGTCCGGGCGCCTCTGTGTTAATGGTCACCTGCACATTGGTTACATCAGGGAACGCATCAAGATTCAGCTTAGGCAGAACAAACATTCCTGCAACAATAGAAGCAAGCAGCCCTAAAACAATCAGCAATCTATTTTTTACAGCAAAATCAATAATAAAATTTAGCATTCTTGTCCTGCATCAAATTAGTGGCCATGTACCTCAAACCCAGATTTTAGGAACTCAGATTGTACTGAAAATGCCCCTTCACCAACAATACGTGTTCCTGGCTGCACACCTTCTATCACAGCCAATTTATCTAGCACTTCTATTAAATCAACTTTAATTTGCTGAAAATACTCAGGCTTTACTTCAGCATATACCACCCAATCATCATCAGCTGTGCGTAAAACTGCAGATTCGGGGACCGCCAGCACTAAGCGTTCTTCATCGAGAAAGATGCGACAAGTAACAAATTGTCCCGGGTGTAACAAATCATGATCATTAGAAACGTTGACTCTCACGACTTGCGTGCGCGTGGCCTCATCCAACTTATGATGAATTTGCACCACCTCTCCTTTTAACCACTGGTCGGCTACACTAATTAGTGTAAGCGCACCTTGCTTGATTAAATAAGCACTTTCATTTGATAAACGTGCATCAACTGACAGAAAAGATTCATCAAGAATATGATACAATGCATAACCTGGCTCAACGACCTCACCCTCAACTGCATTTGCATCATATACAACCCCGTCGTGCGGTGCCAAGAGTGTAAATTCACCCGTTGTTGAAAGGGTGGCTGGGTCACTAAGAAATGAATCTACTTGCTCATTTGTCATCCCGTATGCCACCAGCTTTGCAATTGCATGCTCGTAGGTAATTTGTGCTGTTTCATATCGTTTTGCGGAGACTGCCTTTTGACCCAGGCCTTTTACGCGGTCCCACTCATTATATGCTAACAACAGGTCACTTTGAGCCTTTGCCATCTCAACACTTGACAAGGTTACAATTGCTTGGCCAGTCTTAACATCATCACCAATGTTTACCCTCCGCTTTAGCACTTGCACAGGTATCCTTGATGTTATTTTCGTAGACAGATTAATATCAGGAATCACCTCCCCAGGGGCATTAATATATTTGGGAAGATTCTGCACTTCCAATGTAATTATTTGAATGCCTGCTTGTTGCTGCGCTGCTGCATCTATCTTAAAAATGTTTTCCGCATGCGCATCCTGACTTTCTTCTGAGGCCAAGCTATTGCTAGCCGCAAATAGTATACCGCAAAAAACGATCAGCCTTATTTTTTTCACATTACCCCCTCTTTTATCCAAAGATCCAAATTTGCAGAAGCTTCTAACCACTTCATCCATGCAACCCATGCTTGCTTCTCTAGTTCAGCGCCCGCCATTTGGCTATCGACACGCTGTTGCAGTTGAATTAAATAGTCTGTTGTATTTATTTCTCCTGCTTCCCATAATTTGTTTAAAAGCGAAACGCCTTCGCCAAGACTATCTGTTGTAATATTACGCCAACTTTTGTATGCTTGAAAGAGTAGGTGGTAACGATCGGATGTTCCCTCTAGTTGCGCCATTACTTCCCAAACAGCTGCCACTTTTGCTTCATCAGCAGCTACTGCTTGATAATATGCGCTATCAACTTCCGCTTTGAAGTTATTACGAACAAAAAGTGGAATGCTTACGCTCATGCCTATTAGCGTTTTTGCATCTTCCTGACCACCTTCTAGCGTAATTGTTGGGTCAGGGCGCGTATTGCTTTGGGCAACGTTTATTTGAGCTGTTGCAGTTGACACCCGGTGATCTAATATTTGTATTGCTGGAATTTGTTGGAGCATCGCTCCTTTTTCAACTGGGCGTGATGGTGGCAAAGGAAGATCTGGAGGTAACAATGGCCAAGAATAGCCCGGATTGTTTGTTATTGCGCGTAATTTCTGTTGCTCTAACGTTGCACTAATCTCAGCCATCGCTTGTGCAACAATAGCTTCGGACAGAACTAAGCGTGCCTGATCTAGGTCTACTTGTGCAATGTCACCCAAATTATAGCTTTTTTCAGTTAATGTAACGAAATTTTCCAATAGCTCAGTTTTATATTTAGCCATTTCTGAAATCTTAGTCTTCGCGTGGTATTCACTTAATGCTGTTAACGCATTTGACCCTACTTTTAGTTGCTGGGCTGCAAGCGCGGCTTCAGCTTCACCCACCATAGATTCTCCCACTACTCGACGCTTGCTTCTCTTTCGTGACAAATCAAGAGTTTGACTGATGCCAACTGTATAAAAATCCTCTGCTTCATCATCTCTAACAGTTTGACCGGCAAGCTCAAGTTGAGGGTTATACAAGGGGCGACCCCTAGCTCTTGCGGCTGCTTTAGCACCTGCAAGCTCAGACTGGGCAAATTGAATATCCGGGTTAATACGCCAAACCTCATCGATAAAATCCTCCAATGCCTTTTTACTGTGCTCAGGTTCAGCAGCCATGGTGCCCACCAAAAAAAAACTTAGACAGCTAACAATACATAATCTTATTATTAAAAAAGTTCTGCCCAACATACTGTCACCTGTTACGATAAGCCCATTAGTGTGATTTATGAATTATAGCCTATCTTTGGCTGAAAGTTTATCCTGGCGTAATAAAGGTTGTTGTTATCGATATCATGAAGATATGGACGCCACCATAAGTTTAGAGAATTAACTTTTCACCTATAGCAGGAAGCTTGACCTTAAACCCTAGTATAAGGTTTATACTTATAGTCGCCCACAAAGACAGGAGGCTACCCTATCTCATGGCAAAATTACTAACCATAGGCCAACTGGCTAAATGCTCAAAAACCAAATCATCAACGATTCGCTACTATGAACGTTGCAGGCTGCTGATGCCCGACTCACATTCTGAATCAGGGTATAGGCAGTATAAAGAAGATGCGATAGCTAAATTGCGGTTTATTAAAAATG
>JAJFKJ010000022.1 GCA_021773275.1 Gammaproteobacteria bacterium | reverse complement strand
TTTGAGAGCAAGTTGCTGCATGTAGTCTACGTGGTTGATGAAAATTTCAAACTTACAGGCTATGTCGATGTACGAAAACTGCTCCTGGCAGAACGTGACAAGGTTCTCGCCGACATTATGCACCGAGACATTATTTTCCTGCCGGCAACAACCCCGCTCGCAAAAGCACACATGAACCCAGCATGGCAGCGTATGAACCAGCTGCCCGTGGTTAATCAGTCTGGGCAGTTTCTGGGTATAATCAGTCAACGTCAGCTTTCTCAAACAAGCACTGAACAGCAATCTCTGATTTCGGTTACAATTGGTGGTTTTATTGTTTTTATTGAAGGTTTTATAGGCGCTATCGCCAATACCATAGACTCTTACTTTACACCCAAAAAGGTGAGCCATGACACAAAGTCTAGCTGAAACGCTACATGCCCAATTTTTCCAAAACCATCCCAAAGATGCAAGCATGCAGCTTGAAAAGCTTGATGTCAATGAAGCTGCTAAATGGCTTATAGAGCAAAAAGAAGATACGACAAAAAAAATATGGCCGCTACTTGCTAAAGATATACTATTTAGCATTTTTAAAATGTTGCCGAATGATAAAAAAGCCATGGTAATCTCTTTACTACCGCTTAATGAAATCACACCACTGTGGGACTCCCTGGATGAAACCACTCAGGGCCAAGTGCACAACCATTTAAGCCAAGAAATAGCTGCGGCTATTGCTAATTTGCCGCACTATGCACCTGACAGCATTGGTGCACTTATCAGCCCTAGAGCCGTTCTGCTGCGCCCTAATATGACAGTAGAAGAAGCATTAAAGCGCGTTAAACATGCCCAAGACAGACATATACGTGTTCTTTTTGTCGTAGACGGTAACAATAAGTTGCTAGGCCATGTTGAAATTTCCGCTCTGGCATTAGCTGACGAAGATGAAAAAGTTTCGGACATCACCAGGCTTGGGCACCTTAATATCTTGGCCACCGAAAATCAATCTGATGTGATGAACCGTTTAAATAAAGCCGACCTGCGAGAAATTGCCATTATTGATGAAGATGAAAATTTTCTAGGCATTGTTAAACCTGAACAATTTATTCAAGCTACAAAAGAAGACGCCGTTGCTGATATTGGTCGAATGGTAGGTGTATCGAAAGAAGAAACTGCACTTTCGCCTGCATGGTTTTCTGTCAAAAAACGTTTGCCTTGGCTGCAGATCAACCTTGTTACTGCATTCATGGCCGCTTCTGTCGTCGGTTTATTCGAAAATACTATTGCACAGTTTACAGCATTGGCTGTATTGCTGCCTGTTGTTGCCGGGCAATCAGGTAATACCGGCGCACAAGCACTAGCAGTAACCATGCGATCGCTAGCCCTGAACGAGATCACCCTAAAACACAGCTTTTTCGTATTATTCAAAGAAACCAAGGTTTCTATTGTTAACGGCATTGCCGTAGCACTTACCACCGCGCTTGCCGTTGGCATTTGGTCCAAGCAACCCGGATTATCGCTGATTATTGGTATTTCAATGGTATCCTCGATGGTGTTGGCGGCTATTGCAGGTGCCAGCGTACCCCTGGTGCTGACTAAACTAAAACAAGACCCCGCACAATCAGCCTCCATCATTCTTACCACGATTACCGATATTTTTGGCTTCTTTGCTTTCCTGGGCATTGCTACTGCTTTTTCCTGGATGCTGTAAAGCCTTGCCCCCCCTGCCACAAAGGTGTTAGTATAGCAACTTATGCTAGCAACCTCTGGTAGTAAATATGGCCACCGATTTAACACATGCTCGTCAGCTCATCATGGATTTTTCTTCGAAAAATCATCAGGTTATCGATGGGCCCGACCACAAAATCAATCAGCTTGCTGCTTTCGAACTTGAGCTCAGCAAGGCTTACCTGCTTGATCAGCTCAATCTTATAGTCCAGGCAGATGATGAGGCGCTACAAAAAGCCATCCGGCAGTTCTTTATGCTGCGCTGGGCTGTGATTGCGAACAGCAATATCGACTACACTTGTTTCCCACACAGCCCGATGAACCAGTTCTGCATGCAGCTGGCAACCCTCATCCGTGACAAAGATGAAGATGATGAAGACGAATCGCTGGCACGTATGCTGATGCCGACACTAGAAGATAATATGTACCTTATGGAGCAACTTATCCCCTTAACAGAAAAAGACGGTAAGCTCGCCCCTTGGCGCTTCATTGTCAGCGAAGACAGCAAAGGCATTATGCCCATCGCGGAATACTTTACATACCAAGCAGAGCAAAGAAAGAAATTAGAGACGCATTACTACTTTGTAGACGGTGCCGCACCTAAACTCAGCAAAAGAGAAAAAGACCTTATCGGGCAAAGCGTACCCCCTTATTCGCAACAATTCATGAATAACTTTGATAAACTTGCAAAAATATCGTTTGCAAAAAATTCTTTGGGCGAAGCACTATTAGACCTTTGCGAGGCACTTGGCCGGCATGGTTTTGCCATGCGTGGTGAAGATGATGTAGCGCACTATGGGGTCTATGATCACATCCATAAATTTAGCCAACGACTCAACAGCATAGAGCAAGCTCACCCGGGCACTAAAGAAACACTATTTAATTTAACAGCGCCCGGAAGACATATGAATACTTTCGAGCACTATTATCTAAACTTGACCAATACGGAAAATAATTTATATATTAACCTCTCTGTTGATGATCAATGCATCGAACAAAATAAATATTTTATAGAAAAGATTATTAAATACGAACACAATAGAAAAATCAATGGCGAGCTGGCAAGCAGCGTACTTGATGTGGTTGCAGAAACACCTAGCGCTGATGAGCAGGAAAATGCCGAGCAACATGCTAGCTCGATGCTGTTCACTTACTTAGGCTTGATCACCGGTGGGCTTGATGATCGCGAGCAAGCCATTGCCAGTTATTTGCGAGCGCCCAACGCAAGCGATAGCGAAAAAGCAACAAAAGCTTATTATCCGATGAGTGACACACTTAAATTGGCAGCAAGGGTAAGCGCCTGTTCCCGTGTTATAGATGGCACCATGGTTGTTGACGATAACACGCAAGACTCGGAACTTGAGCTGATGTATCGACTGCTGCGCATGAGCAAATCATTAGCGAAATTTATTGAAACAAGCAAGCTAGACCCATCTATCGCACAAGTAATTGCAGAAAAAGCACTTAGAAAGAGTTCAAAAACACTTACTTTTCTCGCAAGAGATAATGATTTTATGCTGCCTGCAGATAGTTACAACATCGCGGCCAAAAATAATAACGAAGCACTACTCGATGCCATCGCTAAACGACCCGGGGATAAACTGCAAATTGATGCTTTGAATCCTGATGGCGACACCGCCTTGAACATAGCCGCAAGAAATGGGTTTTCAGGCTGTGTGCGTCAGTTGCTAAGCCTGGGCGCTAATATCAATGCCGAAGGCAACGCTAAGCTAAGCCCCGTTACATCTGCTATTTATGAAAAACAAAGTGACGCTGCAGAAATTCTTGTGGAGGCAGGTGCAAATATTACCAGCGAAAACATCATGTTTGCTTCACATGCAGGTTTATTTGAAGTTGTATCTAAGATACTCAAAAAGTATAAAGATCAATTTGATTTTAAAGAGGGAACCTTCAAGCAGGTTAAGATTGATCTGCTGCCATTGTTAAAAAATGTGGTCTTGAAGAGTGACCTTGAGCTTCTTGAGTTTTTACTACAGAATGGCCTAGAGCTGAATAACGTTGACCCAACAAATGAAGCATTAACTACTGCCTTAGAAAAAGGACACGATAATTGTGCCCTACTGCTTTTGCAAAATGGCGCCACAACTCAAAACAACAGCCTTCCCCTTGCAGTGAAAACTGACTGCGTACAATCTTTAACATTACTTTTGCAACAGGGCGTAAACGTTAATGCTCCAGATGACGACGGAAACACAGCACTTTGTGTTGCTATACAAAGTGGATGTGATCTTATCGCTGCTATGTTATTGCGAAATAGTGCCGAACATGATTTTGATAATTTTCTTGATGCCCTTGGTTTTCAAGAACGATCCACGCCTTTATTTAGCACAGTGAACCTAATGTTAGAGCAGCATGAGTATGTTCATACAGCAGACGAAACGGGCCAAACCGCCTTGCACAGTGCAGCCGGTCTTGGTGGTTTTGCCAACACTTCAGCCGTTAACATATTACTTAAAGAGGGTGCTGAAATAAACCGTAAAAATGATCAAGGGATCACCCCTCTTGATAACGCAATATGGGCCGCGGCCAACCCACCTTTTTCTCCAGGAGCTGATGCAGTTCACGATGTGTTAGAAAGCCTTGCGCTCGCCGGTGGAACAATATCAATTAGAAATATACCTAGCCTTGCAAAATTGTTCATAAATCGTCCTGGAAGCAAAACTGTAAGAACAATAATCAAAAATAGTTTTCAGATATTGAATGACCCAGATCTGCCGGATTGTGACAAACTATTTCATTACGTCCTTGTTCAAATGACAAATGAGCTGGACCAAAAAAATAAGGACTGCATTCGTTTTTTAATAGAAAGTGGGTTTACTATTCCCAGCACAATTACATCACAGAGTAATACACCGATACCCATTTTGCACTGGTTAGGTAAAAATACTGATGCTGAAACTTTAGCATTTATGTTAAAACATGGTGCTATTAGTGTGCATGGTGCTGTAACCGCACTCCACATGGCTGCTAGGTATAATAAACCCGAAAATACTGTCGTAATGCTCAGATATGGCGCCGATGTACACGTCACAGACAAGGATGGAAACACCCCTCTAGATATTGCTGTAATTCGCGGACATGCAAAAGTAGCACTTATTTTGCTTAATGCGGGGGCTGCAAGGAGTCGTGCTGACCACGCGCCCGTCCTTGATTTGCAAGACCGAATATTAACCCCCAGTATCGCTGCACCAAAGCAGCCAGACGAAACGCCCAGCATCAACTCTCTTCTGCTCTTGGTCAGTAATATTGGGGTCAACAATCAAACCCCTGACGATTTAGCAGCATGGAAGTCTGTCGCGAAAATTTTGATGCGTTACTACCCTGAATACCTAAACGACGCACTAAATCTGGCTGCACTCAAAAATAACGTCTTTATGCTAAACGAGCTGCTCGCAAGTGGCGCGGAAATTGAATCTCGCTCTCCAGGAAATAATACACCATTACAAACTGCTGCTAAAAATGGCCATATAGAAGCCGTAGAGTATCTGATAAAACAAAATGCTAACCTAGAGGCTGTTTGTTTTGATGAAAACAATCATGAAACAACTATTTTAGTTGAAGTTTCACGTCGTGGTGCGGAGACTATAACTCGCTCTTTTAAATCACAGCTCGATACAATTTCTGCTTTACTCATCGAGCATGAAGCAGACACCAACGCCATTGCAAATATCAAACAAAATATTTCTAGTGCCTTGCATTTTTACATAGTTCGTTCAATGACAAAATCTGCTGCTGCTTTGCTTTCTCAACAGCATAAGCTATCAAATCAAGCTGTTTCTCATAATGGCTCAACACTTTTTGACCTTGCTTTGCAGTACAATGAGGACTTCACTGCAGCTGAAATATACAAGCGCACTCCTGATTTACATGCTCAAAAATCAAGCATACTGATACGCGCAAGCCAACAACGCGAGCGTTTCCCAAAACTTTTCCATCTGCTCACAGAAAGTGGTCGCGTCAATGCTGAAGACGAGCATGGAAGATCAGCGCTTGTCTATGCAGTAGAAAACAATGATGACGGCGCTGTTTTGCGCCTTATTGAAAAAGGTGCCGATCTACGCAGAAAAGTCGCTTATAGAGGCGAAGATGACATACTCAACTTTGGGTTGGGATCTGTAAGAAACATTTCTATTTTACATTACGCACTGATTCAAAGGAGCGGTGTCGCTACGCGTGTTTTTCTTGAAAAAGCTGCTCTTCAATACGAAAGTAAAGAAAGCCTAAACGCAATGCTTAGCCTGTTTCTTTCACATCTGTTGAATAATAACCAAATAAGTGTCTCCGATCATGAGCATATTCTCAAATTTATCAGGGAAAGTTTCCTCGCCGGCGCTGAACTCAGTGTGTCACAATTACACAATCTAGATAATTTAAATAGCCATCTTTTTCCCCGTACATATCCAGACCCTGTTAGGTTTACGCACATACTAAAATTTGACCAACTCAATGATGTCTTTAAACTTTCAGGCTTAAAAAACATGATTCTTGATCTAGAGACTTTTACTGATTTTACGACGCTTTTGGGCATAGGTAATAATCGCGAGTCTATTTTAAAGGTCTACGCGGCGTGTGTGGCGGATAGGCTCGGCCCAGAAAATCAAAAAGCAAAAGATTTAGAAGCTGCGATAGAAAGTGACAATTTACCAAAAACATGCTGGCTATTAAAACAAAAGCAAAACCGCTTCTCCTGGAGCTTGCCCGATTCATATACATTTTTTTACACCGCATACCGCGACCCAAAGGCAGGAGAATATGGATCCACCTCTTACATTGAGTCGAAAACTAATAAATTTATTGATGAACAGGCTGCTCAATACACGCCCTCTGATAGTGATATCAACAACCGCCCAGCCGCCCGTCGCCAAAGCCCACGGCCTTAACCATCAACACACCTTTTTCAGCATCAAAGTAGCCGCCTTCTTGCGTGAACTCGGCTACTTTTTCAAAGCCGGCTTTTGCATAGACGTGGATGGCTCGGGGATTGCCCAAGGATGGGTCGATTAAAAAGACATCTGTTTGTGGTTCGATTTCTTTGGCAAAAAATGCTGTGAAGGCTTCTAGTGTGGGTGCAGCCAAACCCTTACCAAAATATTTAGTGTTTCCGATACCAAAATCTATGCCGAATGTTTTGCCTGTTTTGGAAAGATAGGGCTGGTAATAGCCTGGCGGGTCTGTTGTTTCATTTTCTTCATGCGTCATGATAAATGCAAATGGCACATCATCTTTTAAACCTAACCAATAGGTGTTCGAGCCACCGAAATATTCAGAGCGTGTTTTTCTGCCGTGCATGAAATTTACAATATCATCCCGATGACCTTGGCTATTATCCCAAAACTCTTGCATATGCGGCTCATCAAGCCATGAAAAAATCATGTCTTTATCGGCGAGCGTTACTTTTCTGAAGGTGAACATCATAGGCCTATTTTACCTTAAGCTAAAAAAACATGTTAATCTGGATTGCAACTCTGCAAATAAAATTTTGCATTAATAATAACAAGTGGGGTGCCTTTTATGTCTGGAAAACCGATATATTACAAGCGATTACCTTCCCTTGACGTAACTACAAAACGTAGCTACAATAATATGGATTGGGATGAAAATAAACGCAAAAGAAACCTACAAAAAAATGAGCGAGAGCAAAAAATATACCAGCAAGAGCGATTTAAAGCGCTTGGATTCAATGACTGACGAAGACATTGATTACAGTGATATCCCTGAAACAAATGAAGCTTTTTGGGAAAATGCAAAAGTTGTCTTGCCAAAGCATAAACGCCAAATCACTTTGCGCATTGATGATGATGTCATTGATTGGTTTCGTAGCGAAGGTAAGGGTTATCAAACCAAAATCAATGCCATACTGCGAAGCTATGTAGATGCACAGAAAAAATAAATGGCAGGCCAGGAGTGTAGCTCCTGGTAATAGCATTGCTCCGCAATGTCGGGTCGCATGCAATGCGACCCCTACAAACAAAAATATCATAAGAGAGTGCGAACGGAAGTGAGCGAACAGTTGAGTCAACGATTTTATCGTTATTTGCTACAAGGTTGTTTACTTCATTGATCGCTCGCTTCCGCTCACGCTCACCCATAAGTTCCGCGCACATTTAAAGGGGAGAGCTTGCGTTAGTGACAAGTGTCTAAGCGAGCGCGAACGGAAGTGAGCGAACAGTTGAGTCAACGATTTTATCGTTATTTGCTACAAGGTTGTTTACTTCATTGATCGCTCGCTTCCGCTCACGCTCACCCATAAGTTCCGCGCACATTTAAAGGGGAGAGCTT
>JAJFKJ010000021.1 GCA_021773275.1 Gammaproteobacteria bacterium | reverse complement strand
CGACTTGACCCCCTGCCTTGTAATGATGTATAATTAGCCAACTTAATTCCTTTAGCAGTATTTTGAGGTGTATAGTGATTGGTAAATATGATGGGCTGGGCGCTTGCCTATATAGCCATGGTTTTAGAAAGACAATAGAAGCATCGCACTTTGATGCAAAAGCAAAAAAAGTTCTTGAGTTTTTTGAAGAAAAAGAATTTGATGCAGAAACACTGGGCGCTCTTTTAAAAACAAACCGCGGGAATGTAGAAAAATTTATAGACAAGCTTAGTGATGAGAGCGAATTTGGAAAAATCAAACGCGAACAGATAAGCGTTGGAATTAATAAAGGTTACAATAAGAATCGGATTCTCACGGAGCTATTTAATGATTTGTTCGCAGCAGGGTCTGATTCGCCTGGCGCTTTGCCTATGCAAAAGCAAACGAATGAAAATGCTGCGCCGACTCATAAGCCAGAATGTGAACGCGCTACTCAGGATTCACCTAAACCAGCAATTTTCAAGATTACAAAGGTGCGCATTAATAAACGCGATGCGACAGCTGCATTATGCCTGATGGCCATTAACCGAGGCAAGCTACCACAAAATGATGATGTGGATAAGGCCCCAGGTCACAAACCGGCCCCTATATAAAAGGACTACATTTGCATAGGTCTTTCCGTTGTTTTTATCGCTTGTTTACTAACAAGCTTAATGGCCACAAAAAACACGATAAAGCCGATAAAGTTCTTCACAAATAATACATCAAATAAATTTGCGCCGATAAGTAGTACGAGTAGCGTGTCTTCAATAACGCTGTGCATCAGGCTCAAGAAGGTAACGATCATAAAGATTTCGTATTTAGAAAATGTTTGCTCTTTCATACTTTGAATAAGCAATGAGCCGCCATAAACAATGCCGAGCATCAAGCCGGTTACCATAACTTCAGCAATATTTTTCTTTAGGCCAACTTTTTCAAACATACGATCAATTTTGTGATTCATTCTCGTTGTGACAAGAATTTTACCCATGGCAGTACGAAATGTTAGCAACATATAAATGATGGAAAAAATCGTTAGTAAATAAAAGGCATGCGATAGCAGCTCTTCACTGAATGTCTGTTCATTTGGAATGAAATCGACCGCTAGAGGCGATACAGCAGGCATTTGCTGTAAGCCAAAATGAGAGTGAAAATGATACAACATAAATCCGGCGGCGTAGGCAACAAGCATGCGCAATGTAAATAAGTAAAGAATATTGCCGCCTAAACGTTTGGATATTGTTAATTCGATAGGTAATGAATGCACAAATAACATCATGACGGCGAGGGTAGTGACTTGCGAGGTGCTGAATGCAACTTCTTGTGATAACGACAGGTACATAATAACCCCGCCTTGCACACCCGTAGCGAGTGATGATGCAAAAATGATTGCGGCTTCTACGGGCAGGTCTAAAGTGCTCAGTATCGGTGCTAGTAAGGTATCGAGAGAGGCCAAACCATTGAAGTAGATCAGCACTTTGACAAGAATGAGGATAGGCACGATGAGCTTGAGTAATTCAATGTAAGTCTTTGTTGCAGCAAAGAAAGTGGTGATAAAAACGGCTTTAAGCGTCTGTGAATTCATGACTCATTATGTCATATTACTCACCCGGGAGTCAATATTGGCTAATTGTCTATACTCAATAGGAAAGGGGGGGTAAAATGAAAAGCTTAATACTTATCGTAATGGCCATATTTTTTATAGGTGCCTTGGTTTTGTGGGGACCTATGTCTAGCAATGTAGAGCAGCCAAAATTTAACGTGATCAAGTCAGATCGCAATATTGAAATTAGGGATTATGCACCGCAAATTATTGCAACGACAGTAGTTGCTGGAGAAAGAGATAAGGCTGCCAATGAGGGATTTCGCAAAGTAGCCAATTATATTTTTGGTGACAATACTTCTGATTCCGAAATCGCAATGACGGCTCCGGTAAAACAACAGTCAAGCGAAAAAATTGCGATGACAGCGCCTGTGGTGCAACAAAAAGATGCTGATGGAACATGGACAGTAAGTTTTGTGATGCCTGAGAAATATTCCATTGAATCACTACCTAAACCGAATGATGCAGAAGTAATCTTGGAGGTTGTGCCACAGAAGCGGTATGCTGTGATACGATTCCGCGGAACATGGCGAGAGAAAAATCTAGAGAAAAATACACAGATATTGCTTGAGTACATGCAGGAAAATGATCTTACACCGATATCGCAGCCAATTTATGCGTTTTATAACCCTCCGTGGACTCTGCCATTTTTGCGCCATAATGAGGTTATGTTAGAGGTAAAACAATAAGAACTTATTATGAAGCAATCATCCATTCCATTCCTATTTATGCGCGGTGGCACATCACGTGGCCCCTATATGCAGCGCAAAGACCTGCCACAGGAGCTGAATGCCCTAAGCGAGGTTCTTGTCAGGGTAATCGGCTCTGGCCATCCATTGAATATCGATGGCATCGGTGGGGGCGCATCTGTTACCACAAAAGTTGCAATGTTATCGCCATCAGACGATGACTGGGCTGATATCGACTATTTTTTTGCACAAGTGTCTGTGCTTGATAAAAGCGTTGATTACAAACCTACTTGCGGAAATATACTGTCAGGCGTTGGTCCAGCTGCGATTGAGATGGGCTTGTTACAGGCAAGGGGTGATACTACAACGGTACGTATTCGTGCGGTGAATACTAACGCGAGGGTCGAGGCCTTAGTGCAAACACCGGGCGGCCATGTCGAATATGCCGGTGATGCACAAATTGATGGCGTACCGGGTACCGCTGCGCCGATTATGCTTACATTTATGGATGTGCAGGGTTCTGCGACGGGTTCCTTGCTGCCAACAGGCGCTGTACGCGACATCATCGATGATGTCGAAGTAACGTGCATGGATGTTGCTATGCCAACAGTGATTGCGCGCGCCGATGCATTTGGTTTAAGCGGTCATGAGACGGCTGATGATCTTAACAAGAACGAAGCTTTTATGAAGAAGATGCTAGCTATACGTATGAAAGCAGGCACGCTGATGGGCCTGGGGGATGTCAGTGAAAGCGTGGAGCCCAAGTTTTGTCTAATCGCTGCACCCAAAAATGGCGGCAATATTGCTGCCCGTGATTTCACACCCTGGACTTGCCATCCATCAATAGCCGTGACAGGGTCGCAATGCCTTGCGGCATGTTTATTGCACCCAGGAACAGTTGCCGATGGTTTGGCTGCGTTATTGCCGCAGCAATCACCTGCATCAATCACTATTGAACACCCCTCAGGCATTATCTCATTGGTGATCAACTATCACGCTAAGGGCAAAGACTTTACCGTGGAATCTGCCGAAGTACTACGAACAGCGCGCTTGCTGGCGCGTGGTGAGCTGATAATATGATATTTAAGGTTCCCAACTCTTTTGTTTCAGCAAGGGCTTGCACCCTATTTAACTTCAGGGTAGAATAGCGACCTTCTAAGGCTATAAATAGCACGTTGTCCCCATCGTCTAGAGGCCTAGGACACTGCCCTTTCACGGCGGCAACAGGGGTTCGAATCCCCTTGGGGACGCCATATCTTACGGTAAACCAGATGCGTATACTGATCGTTGAAGATGAACCCCGAATCCGCGAGTCCCTAAAACAGCTTTTCGAGCAGGAAGGCTATGTTGTTGATGTTGCAGCGGATGCCGAGGATGGCATGTATTTTGGTGAAGAATACCCGATTGATCTGGCCATTATCGACTTAGGCTTGCCTCGCGTTGATGGCATCACGCTTATCGAGAATCTACGCAAGAAAAATAAAACATTCCCCATCATTATTGTCACAGCGCGTACGCAATGGCAAGAGAAAGTACGTGGCCTAGAGGCGGGTGCTGATGATTATGTTACCAAGCCGTTTGTATCTGAAGAATTACTGGCCAGAGTTGAGGCCATGCTGCGTCGTGTCAAAGGCTTTACGCAAGAGCATGTACAGGCTGGTCCGATTAGCATTAACACTTTAGCTCAAGAGGTTAGTGTTGATAAGCAACGGGTTGATCTAACCGCCTACGAATACAAGTTGCTTCAGTATTTTTTGCAAAACAGTGGCCAGCCAATTAGTAAAATCACCTTAACAGAGCACTTGTACGCACAAGATTTCGAGCGCGATAGTAATGTGATCGAAGTGCTGGTTGGGCGTTTACGACGTAAGCTTGACCCAGAGAACAGGCTCAACCTAATTGAAACATTACGTGGCCGTGGTTATCGCTTCAACATTGAGATAGCTGATGCTTAATTCATTACGCTTACGATTCCTCGTCGGCAGCAACATACTATTGATTTCATTTTTTGCGGTGACAGGTTATTTATTTGATCAAATATTTCGCAATAATCTCTTAGACACAGAACGCAACCTCATGTATGCGCAATTAGTCGAACTGGCGGCTATTGCGGAAAGCAGCTTTGTGTCATCACGGAATTTGTCAGAAGACGTAAGTGTGAAATCCCTCATGGAACCCGACGCTGATATATATGCAAATGTTGAAAGCAGAGATGGTCGGGTAATCTGGCAATCAGCCTCGATGAATAATCAAGACTTTAGTTTTCAGGTTTTGCCTGAAAGCAGTGAAAATCGTTTCTACCGTTTGCATACAATCGATAAAAAAGTATTTGTGAGCAGCATGATTTTTTCTTGGTTAAGTATTGATGGTAATGAGGTTTCATATATATTTAATTTGGGAAAATCTGAAGACCCTTACTGGGAACAGGTTTCCCATTTTCGGGAAAGTATATTTTTATGGCTAGGTGGTTTGCTGATGCTATTATTGTTGTTGCAATATGCATTATTGCAATGGGGCTTTTTGCCTTTGGCCTATCTAGCGAAAAGCTTGCGCGCAATCCAAGATGGTAAGCAAGATGAGCTAAAAGGGGATTTCCCCACCGAGCTCACAGCCGTTGCTGAAAATGTAAATCATCTTATTCGTCATGAGCGAAAACGCCAAGAGCAATACCGTAATGCTTTGGCAGATTTGGCGCACAGTTTAAAAACGCCATTAGCTGTGATCAACAGTAGTATTGAAACTGCACCGACCCTGAAAGCACTTAAACCTATGCTAGAAGAACAAGTGGCACAATTGGATGCGATGATAACGTATCAATTAAAACGTGCCAGACACGAAACCAAAAATGTTTTCATGCCACCGGTTCCTTTAAAGCCTCTAATCAATAAAATCTGCAAGGCAATGCAAAAAGTTTACATGAGCAAAAATATTCAACTTGAACTGGATATCAAACCTGAAGACATCAGCTTTAATGCTGAGGAGGGCGATGTCTATGAGTTGCTGGGGAACCTCATTGAAAATGCATTTAAATATTGTAAAAAGCGCGTTAAGGTCAAAGCTAAATTAACCACGCATACAATCAAGCCAGGCTTACATGTTGTTATTTCGAATGATGGCACCATCATTGCAGCGCATGAAATCGAGCAGGTGCTGGAGCGCGGTGGCCGTACTCGCCCAGATGTGCCAGGGCATGGGATAGGCCTTGCCGTGGTGAATGATCTGGTGATCTCATTTGGTGGCGAGCTGCATATCAGCGAATCTTCGCTGGGTGGAACACGTGTTGAAATCTGGTTGCCGAAATAGAGGCTTTAAGAGTTTTGTTGACTGGTGCTGGTGGTGCATTCCTCGATAATCTTCTCTACTGCTTTCTGAGCGTCAGTAACACGTTGCGAGCGATCCTCGCTTTGCTGAGGATGCTTATTTTCAGCTATCTGAACTCTAAGCTCATCTAGCTTTTCTTGCTGTTTGGCAGAATCTTTAGTCATAGTCACGCTCCATGCCATAAATATCGGACCCTTAGCTCTATACTTTAGCTAAAAAATTTAGGAGTATCACCTAAGTTAATGATTTAATAATAAATACGTCGAAAATTTGACTAAGTGCCTGATTTTGCCTATATATTAAACAACATCCAAGGAGAGGAACCATGCAAGCACTTGAAAACTCGCTGCAGCGTATAAAAGGCACATCAGCTGCCATCAAACAAGTACAAAAGCTAATCACGCAGGTTGCCAGCACCGATGCTACCGTTTTGATATTAGGCGAATCCGGCACGGGTAAAGAGATGGTGTCTCAGGCCATACACGAGTCCTCACCACGAGCACAAGGCGCGTTTATAACAGTGAACTGTGCAGCCATTCCAGCAGACCTTCTTGAGAGCGAATTGTTCGGTCATGAGAAAGGTTCTTTTACGGGCGCGCATGCGGCACATGCAGGGCGCTTTGAACAGGCTGAGGGCGGCACGATATTCCTCGATGAGATCGGCGATATGCCGATGCCAATGCAAGCAAAACTATTAAGGGTGTTGCAAGAAAGAACTTACCAACGGGTTGGTGGCACCAAGACTTCAAGCGCAAACGTCAGAATATTGGCGGCAACGAACTGTAATTTGGAAGAAAAAATCATAGGCGGAAGTTTCCGCGAAGATTTATTTTACCGCTTAAATGTGTTCCCAATTAACATGCCAGCACTGCGTGAACGCAGTGAAGATATTCCTGAGCTGATCAATGCCTTGTTACAACAGTTTAATAAACCAGGTGAGAAGCCAGTGCGCCTAACAGGTACTGCACTTAAAGTACTTTGTCAATATAAGTGGCCGGGTAACATCAGACAGCTCGCGAATATCCTCGAGCGGGTGGCGATCATGCATCCTGGGCAAGTCATTGATGAGGTTGACCTTCCTGAGATGGTGAAAGAAAAATTGGTTTCCCCTGACTCGCCACTGCTATCGCAAGACTTCGAAACCGTGATTACTGCCTTTCCCAGTAAAGGTTTTGACATGAAGAAATATCTGCAAGACCTTGAAATGCATTTCATTAATGAAGCTTTGCACCGTTCGCATGGGGTCGTGCAGCATGCGGCCAACTTACTACAAATCAGGCGCACCACACTGGTTGAGAAGATGCGTAAGTACAATATCACCCGTGATAGCCAAAAATCTGACGCTGAACAAAATGCAGCGGAAGCATAGAACTTTCCAGCCAAAAAATTGACTAATAATGTAAGGGCCAATAATTAAGTTAGCCTTCATAATGTCTCAATATCAATGGGCTAAGCCTATTTTCTAAGTTGGCATGCTTTTTGCATGTACTAATGTGCTAACTAGGAGTTAAAAATGAACGATACAACTATAAATATAAAATCGTTACCAGCGGAACACTTTGTAGACCGCTACACGAAATTGGTGAAGCGCATTGCTTACCATCTGGTAGGTCGCCTGCCATCACATGTATTAGCTGACGATATGGTACAAGCTGGCATGCTAGGCCTGCTTGAGGCGCGTGAAAAGTTTGACGAGGGTAAAGGCGCGAGCTTTGAGACCTACGCAAGTATTCGCATAAGGGGTGCGATGCTCGATGAGCTCCGTCGCGGGGATTGGGCGCCACGCTCGGTTCACCGCGCTGCTCGCGATATAGCTGAGGCAGTACGCCAAATCGAGCACAAGACAGGCCGTGATGCCAAGGATACTGAGATTGCCGACGAGTTGGGCATACCGCTACAGGATTACCACAAGATGCTTAAAGACGCCTCTACGGTGCATGTGAACGGCTATGAAGACGGTGGCATCAGCGATGACAATATGGATGCAGGCTTGTTCTCCAAGCTGTGGGTGCCAGATGAAAGTTTTGCTAACAGCCGCTTTCGCCAGGCGCTTGCTGAACATATCGCAGATTTACCAGAACGTGAACGGATGGTGATATCGCTCTACTATCAAGAAGAGCTAACACTTAAAGAGATAGGTGAGGTTATGAGCGTAACCGAATCACGTATATGCCAAATCCACTCACAAGCGGTGCTACGATTGAAAGCGCGTTTGCAAGACTGGAAAGAAGACTAGGGTCTATTGACAAATGTAGGCAGGTAACTGATAATGGTGCTTTACTATTGAGAAGCACCCATGCCTACCGAACCTCAAACAGCCAATCCAGCAAGACAGGAAGAAGATTTTGGTGCGCTTCTGGAGCGCCTGTACGCTATCCAGGAGCAGATGCTTGCATATGCTGTGAGGTATATGGGGTACTTTAAAGACAGTATGAACGTAATGACACTGTTTTTCATTTGTCATAAACTTTATGTTGCATCGGCTGAAGTTTTGCAGGCGCCTGAAGAAGATAGCAAAAAAAATCATGTTTATTGGACCGCGGTTCATTTATCGTTTTTTTTCTTTGCGCCACGCCTGCTTTCGGTGCTTTTGCAGAAAAACCCCACTAGTGCCATACCTAAAAATATAGAGGCTTTGCCTCATATAGAACGGCCATTAAATGATATTTACAATCCAGCCGTGTGGCAATATCAAGCAGACCCATTGTGTCCAGTTCAATTGATCCAGACAATACCCTTTATTTTTTTGGTACATGCGGCATGGAAAATTGCCTATGTGCCAGGTTTTACGGCAGGGCAGATGCTTTCACTGAAGGTAAAAGCGATCCAAGCGCTTGTACAAATGGCTGGGTTAAAGCTTTGGGGGGATGTGCATGGCACTAAACCTACTCCTGAAGCAATTAACAATATTAAAGCGGAAATAGGTAATATTCATGGTGTAATTCAAGGCTATGTGAACAATATTGATGGTTTAGAGGTGGCGCTTGTCTGGCCTCCCGTGCGGCATACATTGCCTTATATAAAAATAACAGTCTCTCATGCCGACAACTGTAGGCAAGTCTATGTGAAACTGAGAGATAATTTTGGGCTCGGCGGTGATAACGACTAT
>JAJFKJ010000003.1 GCA_021773275.1 Gammaproteobacteria bacterium | reverse complement strand
GAAGTAGCATCCTGAGAAATTCTGTTTTCTACCAGCGCGCCAAGCGCTTGCCATACATCATTGGCTACATCTTCGCGGCCAACAAACTTATCGCAAAGCTCCTTGTAACAACCTTTGTTAAAAAACTCGAAGCCTTCATGGCCTTGCAATTTAAGTGCAAGCTTGATCAGCTGGTGCCTAGATGCTTGGCGTGCAGGCGGATCTTGGTAAGCGGTTTGTCTGCTGATGCTTTTTTCAGTTTCCACCACCATCGGGTGACTATTACGTGCCAAGGCGCTGTCGTGCCATGCATAGCAGATATGTTTTACCGCATTAAAATATTCCAGCGAGTTGTGAAAAGCGCTGGCGTCTAATGCATCTATTGCATTGCCCCGAACGTGATCAAGTATCAGATCAACAAAATCTTGCAGGTATGGGGCGCCGTTAATAATAACATGAGCATCTCTCTTCAAGCCTAAAATATCAGCAATCTCACTGCGGCTACGGTGTAATGAAAATGATATAGGCGCTTCGTGCAAATTTCCACAAAATGTCATTTTATTGGTTGCCAGGTCCGTACGTGTACCATTAGCCACAGGTATCGTGCCTTGTTTACCCGCAATCATCCATGTTACTGAAGCCGCATAACGACTTCTACTTTCACGGATGGCATCAACTGTGGGGTTATCGCCTAAGTCACGCATCAATACGTTTTGATTAAGTGGATGGTAACGTATGTTTACTTTGCTCATATCCAGACCGTTAAGCTCCGGGTATGCATCTGGCTTGTGTTCTGATTCGCAGTCCGTGATCAAAAACTTACTGTTCAACAAGGCATAGACAACTTCATCAGCGGTAGTGTTCTCTTTATGCTGATAAGATTTTGCTACCCCAAGTTCTGTTGCTATTTTATTGGCGTTCTCTTCAAGGCTTACCCCTTCTAATGCGTTTAAGCGTTGTTCAATCGCTGTTTTTACAACAAAAAGATTATAATGGAAGTCGACATCATTTTTGTACATCAATTGAAAGCGCATAGGTGCCGAGCACAGATAAGTATACGCATACAAGGCATCTTGTTTTAGCGATTGATTGACATCATTAATAACCATGGCATCGGCATCTTGCTGTTGCTCAAAACCACCCTCTCGCAATTTGAATTTCTGATAATTGACATCTTTAAATGAAAAATTATCACTAGAACCAGTCATGCTACCCATTTTGCATGTGCTCGCCGCAGCGGCACCCCGCGGACTCACATAAAGTGTATTAGCGTCGCTTTTGGGAGGCTTACCACCAACATGTATATTTATGATTTCTTCATCTTCATCTTGCGCTTCATGCTCTACAGCATCGAAATAGAAACTAAGCTTTGTATTATCATCTAATTCATGAAGATCTTTGTTTGTCGTAACAATCACATGATAAGCTTCGCCTTCAAGTGGGGTAAATGCTTCTTCTACAGAATAATTAGCGGGCATATCCTGTCGCATTTGCCTAAATGCATATTCAGGGCTGCTTTGATCAGCGCGAACCACGGCTTCTTGCCTTAAGGTCATGCCCTGAACTTGGCCATGCTGCAGAACTGACATAGCACTCACGTAGCCGTTGCTGCGATCATTATCTTCGATAATGCTGGTTTCGGGCATCCATGGGTGACCAATAGCAACTTTAAGGTCTGATTTTCGCTGCTTCGCATAATCAGCAATAGCCTGTAACAAGTGCTTCGTATGTTCATTGCGCAGCATACGGACGCCATCGTCAAGGTCATGACCGGTTAGGCTGAACTCGGGCAACACAAGCATCTTGGCACCTTGCTCACAGGCTTTATCGATTGCAAGCTTGATTCTTTCAAGGTTGGTATGATGGCTCAAAGCTACTGTTTGAATATTTGCGAGCATAATATCTGTTTCAGCATCTGATTTAATTTCACTGACCTGTTCCTTTTGTGGTAGCGTCAGTAACATTTCAGTCTGTTTTTGCTTAAAGTCTGCAACTGCATTTTCTAAGCTTGCATTAAATTCATCATCCGTGTGTGAGATTCTGTTCAGCTCTTTCGTTTTCCAATATAAGGTTTTCCTTGCACCTGTAACAGCACCTGCATAAACCTTGTTACTTAACAGCGCTGATACAATTGCAGTTTCATTTTTTTCGTAAAAATCAGGAAATAATTCCTTCAGAAAGGCCTGGTTAATTTCAAAATCCACGTGATCATTTGTGCCCAGTAGCGGGTATCGCAAATTAGAGTGTGGCTCAATACTGTTTTCAGTCACAGGCCCAATCGGCATTGCTCTACGCTTAAACCGGGAAAACAAAAACTGCCCCTTCACGTCGGCAATACGGCGCAAAATATCGATACGAGGAATGCCTTCAAATGCGACATCACCTGCCGGATTGCTGTCATCTTTTCGAGAAGCAGTGATCTTTTCGAGCAGCTCACTGCTGTTGAAGAATGCGCCACCGTTTTTTGGATTATCGTGTGGGCGAAATAAATTATCGGCGATGTGTTTCAGCTGGTGATAAGTTATGCCATATGATTTCTCATCCGTTTGCGCAGGCAAACCATCTTCTACGCCTGGCTGCAATTCAGCAGAAGGCGGTACTTTAAATACACTATCCAAAGCCTGCACAGGTTTCACAGCGCCAGTCATCATTGGGTTGCTTTCTACACCATGGACTTGCAAATATTTTAAAATAAGCTGAATATGTGATTTTTGGCGATGTGAAGTGACAGAAGCAAGGCCAGCCATTTCATCACCACAAAAGGTGGTATAACCCATAATGGATTCATTATGGTTAGGGTTGGAGGTCGGCATTAAATTAGCACGGTCTGCCAGCACCCAGTTCTTCCATGCGCGTGTTCTAGCTTGGATATTTTCTAAGGTCAACCCATGCTGGCGCCAGTTAATGATGTCATCACTTTCAACGGTAAGATCATAAGCAGCCAACTGTTCCTTAAACTCCTGTTTTGCGGAATCTAATTCTTGGTCGTTGCTCGCTATTTTGCTGGTCTTCAAAAATGCTTTATATGCTGATCTAATAGCGTTTAATGCCTGTTCATCGTCAACATGGCAGTACTCAGGCATCATATAACTAAGCAAGCTATCGATATAATCATCAGCCATTGACACTACATCACAAACAATACCGTAAGCATTAGCTAGATCTTGAGCTGCCTCTCGGGTGGGCTTACCACTAAGATCCGATGCAATGTAAGCAGCTTTTATTAATTTGGAGCGAATGACATTTACAATAGCGCCAATATTTTCATCGGATTGTGGCATGCTCAATAACTGGCTCATTAGCCCGTCATGTCTTTCATCCGTAATATTTAATTCAGCGCATATTTTTCTAATGGCGGCTTCCATGCCACCCTGCTTATGGTATTCCCTGAATTTTGTTTCAATGGATAGCGCCAAAATAGTAAGCGTATAAGACGAATCGAAACCACCGCTGAGCGATACAAAAAAACCTTTATATTTATCACAGTGTTTTTTAAATGCTTCGTACGCAAATTCCATGTCTGTATGCAAAGCGGGGTAAATATTGTCTAAAGTATGGCGATACTCTAAAGGTTTACCTTTATGCATAAGGGCTTCATGCTTGTCATAATTGCTTTGTAAAAAGAATTCTCCATTTGCATCTTCGGTGACATTAGGCGCAGCCGTATCAAAAACATGCGGCTGGTCGGTAAATAGCTGTGACTTAACTACTGGCTGATTATTCTCAAAATGCGCGTGATGTGAAGCACCATCAAAAACGTTTGCTAAACCGTGTGCGCCTTTGTAGTTACAGTAATGGATGCTGATCTCGTACAGACTTGTCGTTATTTCACCCGTATTTTTTAGCTTTTTAATATACTCAAGTATTGTTTTGAGAACTTCAGGGCGTCTTTCTTGTTTATGATTACCGTTCGGGCTGGCATTATGCACATAAAATGTTGTCACACCACGTCTTAGCAACTGGATAATACGGTTTGTTTCCATATCACCGCCAGGCTCTGTGCCGACAAACATTTCTTCACAAATAATCGGCGCTGTGGTTTCATCTATAAATAGTTTTGCGTCTCTGTCTTGTTCGCCGCTATAAGCACCAAAGTTAACTTTTTGGCCTAATATATTAAGCTCAATAATACCAGGCTGCACAGCGTCAAAATAACGCTTTTCATATTCATTGCCCTGCCCTGATGCTGTCTTACCATTAGCCGCTGAGCTTATATTATTTGCTAGTTCACTCTTACCTTTAATACTTTGTATTTTACCGTCTTTAATATATGCAGCACTGATGTGGCGCTTGCCATTAACCATATACGGAAAGCCAATCATCATGCCAACAAGTGGGAAATTCCGCGAGTAATTAAGAATAGCTTTCAAGCACTGGTCAATTGTTTTGTTATCTTTGTCTTCAAAAAAGCTATCTTTTGCATCAGCGCCAGGAATCGTGAGTTCAGGAAAAATAAAATCTACAGGATGCGACTTATGTTCTGGATTAGCTACAAAATAACCCTGCACACGCTTTAGTACATCTTGAGTCACTTCAAATGGCTGGGCAACAGTGTTATTTTGAAATGGGATATTAACAATCAATTTATTTGGCACGACAACTGGCTCCATAAAAAAACAGTGGAGTTCACACTATACACGAGCTAAATTTAGCTGGCAAGCTTTTGAAGCTTGCTCAGTAAGCGGGCCAGTGGCTTCTTCTCACCAAATTTACTGTAGGGGTCGAACCCTGTTCGACCCCTACAATATGCTCTGCTGGCAGGCTAGGCTTGAAAATAAGTTGACAGTTTTGTAGTAAATTTGTTACCCTTCCAACTCTATGATTATAAAAGCGAAGGTGTACGGTTATGGGCAAAAGAGATTTAGCGCAAGAATTCCGAGAATTAATGGCGGCAAGCCTTTTTACGCCTGAAGAGATCGCTAAAAATGGGGCGGGGCCTTACCTACCGCTCAGCTGTGCCCAATCCATAGAACGCTTTGACACTACAAAATTACAAGCACTATTTGATGCTGCTGATAACGAGGTAGAGACCATTACATCATGGCAACCGATGTATTACGCAGCAAAACACATGAACATTGGTGCTTTGCAAGTTATTCACGAAAAATTCAAAGGCACTGCAATAACCGAGTTAAGCAGCGGAGAAATAGTCGCATATTTATTATATCTTTTTCTCAACGTTTCGGATGATGCATACAGAACTGCCCCCTGGGTTCAAGACATGCATGCAAATCACCCAGAAGCAGCTAGTAATATTAGCGTGAACTTTGCATCATTACTGCCCAGCAATCTTAAATACTATCATGCAAAACAACGTGACAGATTAAAAGCGTTTTTCTCTATTGTGCTTGGAGATAATGTTGTAAAAAGATCTCAGACCATTGGGGTTATCTCTGTTCGGTACCTAGAACGCATCGTTTGTCAAAAAAACTTTAACATTGAATCAGAAAAAGATGCGGCAATTATCACTGATATTTTAGCCGATATAGCGGGTTTGTATGAGAGCAACAGTGCTAAAAAATATAAATACAGATCGATGCACGACTGGGAAATCTCAAGTGCTAATATCAATGCTTTAGATACAAGCACCTTAGGCAGTGCTTCAAGGGCACCCAGGTATATCGAGCAGCGTACACAAGCAGCAAATTTCATCGTTAAAGCTCTGTACGCAAAATTCGGCCTGCTCGAGGTATTAATTAAACATGATGACCAGGAAAACTTAAGGAAAACACTTAAAATATTCAAAACAATATTACCTACATTAACTGAGGTTACCGAGCTTAATAAGATCACCAGTAATAACGGCTTGAATCGTTTCAATGATCCGGAGCTGAAGAAGTTCTCAAATGAAAAAGAAAGAGACTACGCAATCTACGCTACTGGATCTGATTGGGGTATCAGTCACGATAACTTAATTTCTGAAGATGGTGTGTTTATTGCGGCCCTTACGCGTGGTACAAACAGCCGAGATTACGATCCTTGTGTTTTTACGTTTGATGAAATTTGGTATATAGCTGATCATAGCCCTACTTTTGCAAAAACATCAGATGAACAAGATAAACTTAGGGGTATTATCAAGTCCCATAAATTTGACGCCAAAGGAAAACAAAAATTGCATGAACTTAACTTCTGGTTAGTTAGAGCGCATATTTTTGATATCCTTGCACATAACACAATGTATGCTGCACCAACATTTTTAGGGCTCGCTTCAGAAGAAGACGAGCAAGGTAATACATTATTTCATCGCTTAGCTGAAAACAATGACATTGGCACATTAACTTGGCTGATGGAAGCCTTTCCGTTTATCACTAGCTTTGTCTCAGAAAAAAATATCCATCTCCAAGATGACGACTTCTACGCTAAAGTCGATAAGCACCCCATGTTGCAAGCAAACAAGCAAGGAATGCTGCCCTTTCATTGCGCCAGTGGTGAGGCGCGTAACGTTTTACTGCAGACAGTTCTGGCAAGCTACCCACGCCTCGCCCTACAATTGAAAAACAAAAAACTTTCAAGATTTACCGGTGATATAACAGTTGGCTCTTTCGAGCTGTGCGACCACCAGGTCGTTGTCGATAAACTCATACGGCAAGACAAAATAGATTTAATTGACGAAATGGAGTTTGAAAACACAGATGAGTTGTTTCGATCCGCAGCAGCCAGAGGGCTAGGCACACAAGCTGTGCTTAAAAGAATCTCAGGCGTGCAAGTGATTGAGCCCGCGGATGATTACACCGCTCGCTCGACAGAAATCAATAACATGGTAAATAATGTGTCTGAACGCAGCGACAACGACAAGGAACAGTTGATAAACGATTACTTAGGCGAAGATCAAAAAAATGTTCAGTTAATATCTGCACTCTACCACGAACAACTTGCACAACCTTTTAATCTATTTATTTTTGAATACTTGGCGAGAAATGGGGCAAACCTAGGAGCGCGTTACCCTGTATTCCACCCACTACAACGCGTAACAATAAAAGCAGTTCGAAACCCAATTGCAGAAAACTATATCTTGTTCTCAGATATGCTTGATACCTATCTGCTCTACAGAAAATTTGCTTTACTAACAGAAAAGATTTCCGGTTATGATAAATCAATCATTGAGATGGCTAGAGAACACCCCGTACTATCGGCCATATTACAATCATGGATTAGCTATCACTACACTCAGATCCCAGAAGACATTCAGCAGGAACTAGGCTATGCAGAAAAACCAGAAGAGCCTAGCGCCTTAGATAAACTTGTTGAAAACTCACAAAGCAAAGATCGCGAGATGTTAAAATTCTACTTTCAAGCTTCTATTGCTAGGCTTGAGGAAGATGAACAAGAAAACGGTTTTGATAAAATCAAGCCTTTAGAAATAATAAAATCCAGGTTTTTGCAAAATGCTGATAACATCGGAGACACACTTAAAACGCTTCTAGATGAATACAAAGTTTTTGATAATCTAAGTGAAAATGATTTTTCCGCATTAAGAGATGCCGGACAGCTCAATGCTTTTGCAAAATACATGAAGGAGCAGCTCAACAGTGATTTCAAAATGCTAACTAAAGTGCTATACGATAGAGGTCCAAATCTTAAAACAATAATGCAGCTAGCCGTTGAGCAACAAAATTATAAAGCTGTTGTTGCCATTGCTGGATGTGAGAATAGCAAAGACAAACACTTCTCACTCATGTATATGCAGGATGTGGACGGCAACACTGCCAAAAGCATTTTCGATGCAATGCATACTGCAAAGCAAGTTGCAGACCCCAAGGGAATACGAGCAAAACCAGATTTTTACACTGAGGCATTTCTTATTTTTAACCCGTCAAAAGCACCATTGCGTGAATCGTGCCATGACCCACTAAACTGCCCAAGCGAAGTCCAAAGTGGTTCATCATCGCAATTTCAAACTGCACAGCCTGCAATACCAGCAACGGCGCCTCCGCCTCAGGATAACAATGATGATGACAGTTCGACCCGGTCTGCTTCACCCGTTGGTTCGGATACTGAAGAAGATGATGATGATACTTTGAGTTCTGATGCACAGAGCGCTTCATCTGATAAAAGCGCAAAGCAAAACACACTTTCTGAACCTGAACCCGAAAATGAAGTTCAACCCTCACCACCACCTTACATACAGACATCACCTGCACCTTCAAGCGCTACTAGCACAGCTGTTCTGCCGGCTTTGCAATCACAGCGCGCAAGTGGTAAAGCAGCTGTTGCAGGGCGTATCTTCCAAGCGGGTTATGAAGAAGGTTACGGCGCAGCTAAACTCGAAAATTTAGAAAAAATGCAACTGCTTGAAGCTAGAATAGCACAGCTCGAGGCTGAATTGCAGAGCACCGAAACCCAAGGAACACGTGTGACTATGGTGGTCGGACTCTCGTATCAGAGCGCTGCAACTACAAATACCCTCGCAATGTCTACGCCTGATGTTGCCGGTTCACTGTCCAGGCCTAAGTAGGTAGCCAGGCTTCTTCTCACCAAATTTACTGTAGGGGTCGGACAGGGTGCGACCCGCGGGGGGCCGTACTACGTGCGGCCCCTACGGTGGGGTTCTCGCATCAAATTATTGCAAGACTCACAGCATATACGCTCTGCATTCTATACAACCGCTTACTTGCGTGCGCGGCTCTGATAAAATATTTTTGCAAGGTTTTCTTAAAACTTATACGAAGCGCCTACGAATAAACGCCATTGCAATTGGTCTTGCACGACATCAGAGTCGCCAGCTTCTTTAAATAGCACAGAACCACCGACTGACCCGAAGATCCGCCAGTTTTGCACGCCATAATAGCTAAGCGCGCTTGAGATACTCATATCGCGTACACCGCCATTGGGGCTATACGTTGAAAACCCTGTTTTATTGGCATCACCTTGGTCAACACCAAAATATGCATCCATGTAACGCTCGTTGGCAAGTGTCATCGAAGCACGTGTGTTTATTTCCCAGTTGTAATTCACTTCATAAATATAACCACCACCCAAAGAACCGTAAGTACCCGAGTGACCTTGGCTAGATAATGCTGTTTGCACATCACCGGTAAAATACCATGGGAGCATTAAATATCGTGCAAATATGCCGCCATCAATGCTACCTGCGAGGTTTTTCATATGTCTAACATGGCCGTGTTCAGGTCGACCCATATCATACATAAGACGTGCGCCTACAATTAGATTGTCGATTACCATCGTGCGGATACCCAGACCTTGCTGGCTGGATGCATACAGAAACTTTTTATAACTTACATCAACAACGGGCAAAGGCAATACACGGTAATCACTGGAACCCATATACCAAGGAAAGTAAGCCACACCTAAACCCAGCTCAGCTTCGAGATCATCAGTCCAATGCCCATCATAGGCGCGGGCAAAAGATGAAAACATCAACATCATGATGATCAAACCCGTTAACATCACATTCTTAATATCGCCCATTGAATTCCCCTTATAAAAATACGTAAAGTAAAACACCACCGAGCAAAATTCGATAAACCACAAAAGGCAGCATACCGATGCGCTCAATAACTTTGATAAACCAAAAAATGACGGCAAAAGAAACAAAAGCAGAAACAATAAAGCCCAATGCCAAAGGTTGCATCTCTAATACGGCTTCCGTGCTGATAAGCTTGTAAATTTGTAACACGCTTGCCAGAACTATCACGGGTATCGACATTAAAAAAGCAAAACAAGCTGCTGTGCGTCGCGTTAAGCCCATCATACGACCAGCTGTGATGGTAATGCCGGAGCGAGAAACCCCTGGAATAATGGCTAATGCTTGCATAATACCCATCCATACAGCATCGTTGCGCGTCAGTGATGCTAGCTCACGCTCGCGTTTACAAAATACATCAGCCAGGCCGAGAATAATACCAAAGACGATCGACATGATCGCAATCAAGACGGCAGAGCGCATAACCCCAGCCACCCAGTCATGGAAAAAGATACCTGCAAAACCAACAGGAATTGTTGCAATAATTAAATACCAAGCAAGCTTTGAATGCAGTGTTACCGCGCCACCGAACAAAGAGACGCACCAATCTTTGATCATTAATATGATTTCTTTTTTGAAATAAACAATCAAGCCAACAATGCTGCCCAAATGCAAAGCGACATCAAAAGCTAAGCCTTCATCTTGCAGATCAGCTAATTTAGAAAATAATAACAGGTGTGCGGTACTAGAAATGGGCAGGAATTCAGTAATGCCCTGGATAACACCAAGAATAATTGCTTGTAACGAGTCCATGTTTTATCCGATTATACGCCAATTGCTTCCCATTGGCAGGCGACGGGTGCGGTCTTGGTTACGGCTTCGTCTTCGAAAGTAATGATTTCCCATGCATCAGGATTTGCCATAAGCGCTTGCAGCAATTGATTATTCATTGCATGGCCTGATTTTACGCCGTGGAAGGCACCAATCAAATTCTTACCTAGCAAATAAAGATCACCGACAGCGTCAAGTATTTTGTGACGGGCAAATTCATCGTCGTAACGTAAACCATCTTCATTCAAAACGCGATATTCATCGATAACAACCGTGTTATCCATGCTAGCCCCTAAAGCTAAGTTTGCAGCACGCATTTTTTCAGCGTCGCTCAAAAATCCAAATGTGCGTGCGCGGCTAACTTCTTTAATGTAAGAAGTTTCAGAAAAATCGATGCTTACTGATTGCGCTGTTTCACGAAAAACCGGGTGATCAAATTCAATATCAAAGGTCACTTTAAAACCGTCATATGGCTCTACCATGGCAGACTTATCGCCATCTTGCACCATCACTTTATCTTTGATGCGAATGAATTGTTTTGCAGCATTTTGTTCACAAATGCCTGCAGATTGCAATAAAAACACAAACGGACCTGCACTACCATCCATGATGGGTAATTCAGCGGAGCTAAGCTCAACGTACGCGTTATCGATGCCTAAACCAGCCATCGCAGATAATAAATGCTCAACAGTTGAAACTGTTGCGCCATCTTTACTTAATGAAGTTGAAAAACGTGTGTCGCCAACATTGGCGCTAGATGCAGGAATTTCGATAACCGGTTCGAAGTCCGTACGACGAAAAACGATACCTGTGTTAACCGGCGCTGGCTTTAAAGTGAGATACACTTTATCGCCTGTATGCACGCCAATCCCTGTCGCATTAATAGTATTTTTCAGCGTACGCTGTTTAATCATGTCGCTCATTGTGTTCAAACCTTTTGCTGTCTGCTCGCTTTTCAAGCAAACAGAGAAAATCCCTAAGTAAATCGGGGCATTATAACATAGCTAAAAAGTAAAGCAACGACCTTTTAAACTTGTTATTCACCTTGCCGGCGACGTAAAAATGCCGGGATATCTAAATAATCGGTGTCTTCGCTAGAAAAGCTATCGTATTTAGCTTGCTCACTATTGCGGCGCATAACTGTTGGCTTGTCTAGTTTAGCGTAATCCACGCTGCCATCAGGCTTCTGGCTGCCTACAATAGACTTAGCCTTGTCCTGAGTACCGCCTGAAAGGGCTTGCTGGCCAAGGCCTGTAGCCACTACGGTGACACGCAGCTCATCGCTCATTTCAGGGTGTATCACAGTACCCACGACCACAGTCGCATCCTCTGAAGTAAAGCCTTTAATGACCTCACCGACTTCTTCAAATTCACCAATCGACATATCCATGCCAGCTGTGATGTTCACTAACACACCTTGAGCGCCATTCAGGCTGATATTTTCAAGTAGTGGGCTGGAAATAGCTGCTTCAGCAGCCTCACGAGCACGATTCTCGCCTGTAGCCACGCCTGTACCCATCATAGCCATGCCGTTCTTAGACATCACAGTACGCACATCGGCGAAATCGACGTTGATCAGACCCGGGCGGGTAATAAGCTCAGCAATACCTTGCACAGCACCCAATAGCACGTCGTTAGCAGCCTTGAATGCGTCTAGCAGGGAAATACCCTTGCCAAGCACCGTCAGGAGCTTCTCGTTAGGGATGGTAATCAATGAATCTACATGTTGGCTAAGCTGTTGAATACCCGCGTCAGCCACTTGCATACGGCGTCTGCCTTCAAATGGGAACGGACGTGTGACAATCGCTACCGTTAAAATGCCGGCCTCTTTTGCCACCTCAGCAACCACAGGTGCTGCACCAGTCCCGGTACCACCGCCCATGCCCGCGGTTATAAATATCATATCTGCGCCACCGATAGCCTCTAAAATACGCTCTTTGTCTTCAAGGGCCGCTTCACGGCCAATTTCAGGGTTAGCGCCAGCGCCTAAACCTTTAGTAATTTGCTGGCCAATCGTGATTTTCGTCGGTACTGACGAAGACTCAAGAGCCTGCCTATCAGTGTTTGCGACAATAAAATTAACGCCTTCAATAGATTGATTCACCATGTGGTCAACGGCATTGCTTCCGCCGCCACCAACGCCAATCACTTTAATTACGGCATTTTGTGCTACTTCATCAACAAATTCAAACATTTTAACCCCCGTGGCTTGCGTTTTGGAACCAACCTTGCATGCGTTGCCAAATAGATTGGCTATGGCGATGCCAGAAAGCTGGTCGTTGCTTATTCAATTGTTCCCTTGCATGCAGTAATAAACCGACACCTGTTGAATATATCGGATTACTTACTACATCACTTAAACCGCTCACATACTGCGGGTAGCCAATGCGTACCGGCATATGAAAAATCTCTTCTGCAAGTTCTGCAGCGCCTTGTATTTTAGCACTCCCACCAGTTAATACAATGCCGCTGGCAATAAGGTCTTTAAAACCACTGCGCATAATCTCACGGTGTATCAAGGTGAATAATTCTTCATAGCGAGGCTCTATTACCTCGGTTAGTGCTTTGCGTGAAAGCTGACGTGCAGGTCTATCGCCGACGGTCGACACTTCAATTGTATCGTTATCTTCAACAAGCTCTGCTAATGCACAGCCGTATTGTTTTTTCAGTTGTTCCGCGCTTTGCGTAGGTGTACGCAATGCCATAGCAATATCGTTAGTGACTTGGTCACCCGCTATTGGAATCACTGCCGTGTGACGAATCGCACCTTCGGTGAAAATAACAATATCTGTCGTGCCGCCGCCGATATCGACTAGACATACGCCAAGATCTTTTTCATCTTCGGTAAGTACAGAATAACTTGATGCCAACTGCTCTAATACAACATCATCAACTTCCAAGCCGCAACGACGCACACATTTAACAATATTCTGCGCGGCGCTTACTGCACCCGTTACAATATGTACTTTCGTTTCAAGACGCACCCCAGACATACCGATGGGTTCGCGAATACCTTGCTGATTATCAATCGCAAATGATTGCGGAATAATGTGCAGAATTTTTTGATCTGTTGGAATCGCAACAGCACGTGCTGCGTCGATCACACGTTCAACATCGGCATCTGTTACCTCTGTATCACGAATTGCAACAATGCCGTGTGAATTTAATGAGCGTATATGACTGCCAGCAATACCTGCAATAACCGAACGAATTTCGCAACCGGCCATGAGTTCGGCCTCTTCAATTGCACGTTGAATCGAATTAACGGTTGATTCAATATTAACCACCACACCTTTTTTTAAGCCGCGCGATGGATGGTGGCCTATTCCAATAACATCAATGGTGCCGGTGTTGGTTTCTTCACCAACAATCGCCACAACTTTTGATGTACCTATGTCTAGGCCAACAAGTAAATTTTTATCCGGTTTTTTTGCCATGTTTTCACCTATCAATCATTTGCTACTACAAAACCATTGGTATAACGTAAATCAACATAACTTATTGCATCAGCATTGTTTTCAAAATCGTTTGGGTAGCTCGCAACAAAACGTTGTAATCGCGGTATCATGTCGACGCTTCCCATATAAACTTTAACCCCATTGGTTAACTCTGCCTGCCATGCACGGCGTTCATTTAACTGTAAACTACCAACTTTAACATTTAGAGGCTGCAAGCTTTGGTTCATTTCTTGCAACATCATTAAAACTGTATGTACTTGTTCATCTGGCCCTGCCAATTGCACCAATGGCAAAGCGGGCAACACATCCGGTGCGAACAACACACCCTCTATACTCAGTAATTGTTCCGCGCCCCAATAAGCGATTGGAACATGCTCTTGCAAACGTACCGATAAGGTATCAGGCCACACTCGCCCGACCTGAACACTGGCAACCCAAGGCTGCGTATCCAATGCTTTTTGTACACCTTGCACATTTACCGTAAAAAAGCTCTGCTTCACAAATGGTTCAAGCAAGGCTTGTACCGTATCGGGTTGCAAGTACGTTAACTGGCCCGATATATTTACCGTACGAATAGGCAAATGCTTGCCATCTTTCAAATAGTTATAGCCTATTATTAGAAATATAGCCAACAATATAGCTAAGAAACTTTTTACTAATATTCTAGACATGCCGGTATCTTACCTAGAAAAGTTATACTAATCCAGCAACTAGTATACAAGCTCAGCGGATGAACGTCAGAATGTTTCACCTACCTTCGCCCATCACATTAAGATTGCTACAAGACGTATTGTAAGGCAGCATGTTAACAAAATTAGGTTTCGACCTAGATTTGGCCATTAGACACATCTGGCAGTGTCTGCGCATTACGTGCAAAAGCGCTTTCAAGAATCGCTAGCATCAAGTCGATCGCGGAGTAACCCAAGTATGCAACCTCTTTGGGAACGAGGCTCTGACCCGTTAAGCCGGGGATAGTATTAATTTCTAACAGTAAAAAGTTACCATCGCTATCGCGCATGATATCAAGACGCGCCCAACCACTGCAGCCGACTGCATCATAAGCTTGCTTGCATAGTTTGGCCAGCTGTGCTTCTTCTACATCGGATAAACCCGATGGCAATAAATATTGTGTATCGTTCGCATGGTATTTTGTATAAAAATCATAAAAACCTTTTGCAGGTATAATTTTAATCGAGGGCAATACATCTTCGCCGACTATGCCCACAGTAAATTCGTCACCTTGAATCCAAGGTTCTGCGATCACTGTGCTGTCATATTTTCTTGAATCAGCGATGGCCGGTTTTAATTCTTCAACTTTAGTCACACGGGAAATACCGATCGTAGAGCCTTCAGATGCAGCTTTAATAGCCATAGGAAAACCGTAATCTTTTACCAAGGCATCTAAATCTGTTTCTGGCGTCACCAAGCACCCTGGAACAACAGGCAAACCTGAACCCTGCCATGCTTTTTTGCTTAGCCATTTGTCCATGGTTAAAGCTGATGCGAGTACACCGCTGCCACTGTAAGGAATACGCAGCATTTCTAAAACAGCTTGAATGGTGCCGTCTTCACCACCGCGGCCATGTAAAACGATCACTGCATGATCAAACTGGCCTTCTTGCAATTTTTCGATGATTGTATCTTGGCGTACATCTACACCATAAGCATCAACCCCAGCGGCTTTTAAATTGTCTATTGCAAACTTACCTGAGATCAGTGAAATTTCACGTTCGGCAGAATCCCCACCCATTAACACGGCAACCTTGCCATATTCTTTTGGGTCACGTTTAACTTGGCCTAATGTTTTTAGAACTGTCATAATTTTTCACCTATGATACGAACTTCTCGTTGCAGTTTAACGCCTTTTTCATTCAACACAACTTGCTCAATATGCTCAATCAGGTTTTCAACATCCTGACTACTTGCATTCCCTGTATTAATTATAAAGTTAGCATGTTTTTCAGAAATTTGCGCCCCACCTATCTTAAAGCCCTTGAGGCCGCATCCATCAATGATTCTAGCCGCATAATCATCCTTGGGGTTGGTAAAAACACTGCCGCAACTATGTAAACCTATAGGCTGGCTTTCTGCACGGCGTTTTAGCAAGGCCTTTATTTCCGCTTTTTGTTGTTCAGTTTCACTGGCCTGCAACTGTAGGTTTGCTGCTAAGAACCAGGTGTCTTTAGGTAGCTCAACATGACGGTAACTTACCTTAAAATCATCTGCAGCGTGCACTCGTGTTTTACCATAGCGATCGATGGTCGTGACATCACGTACAATACTCCAGGTATCACTGCCAAAAGCACCCGCATTCATTGCCAAAGCACCTCCCATGGTGCCAGGAATGCCAGCTAAAAAACCGGCCCCATGTAAATTTTGTTTAGCGCAGAATTTTGCGACCTTGGCGCAAGTAACGCCTGCTTGCACGGAAATGCTTTGAGCATCAAGTTGCTCAATCGTATTTAGCATTCCCTGCGTTAAAATAACGGTGCCTTGTATGCCACCATCACGAATAAGCAGGTTCGAACCCAAGCCCAACCATGTAATAGGTTCGTCTGCAGGCAGTTGTTGCAAAAATAACGCAAGATCTTTGGCATCAGCCGGGCGATAACTGCGCTGCGCAGCACCACCGATATGCCAAGAATTTAATTTTTTTAACGATTCTTTTTCTGTAAGCTTACCGCGTAACAACTTCTGACTCCGGGCTCCCAAACTCTGAAACTATATCTTGCGCCAAGGTACTGATATTACCAGCGCCTTGCATTAGAATTATATCGTCATCCTGGCAAACTCGCGCCAGAATTTCAGGCAGCTCATCATGTTCTTTAATTAAAATTGGCTCCAGATCGCTACGTGCACGAATGGCTCTAATCAAATCTGCACTATTGGCACCTTTAATCGGCTTTTCACCTGCAGCATAAACATCTAGTAAAATTAACTCATCGGCTTTGCTCAAGATGGCAGCAAAGTCATCGAATAAATCACGCGTGCGCGTGTAACGGTGTGGCTGAAATATCAGCACCAAACGCTTTTCAGGCCAACCTTCGCGAATCGTGTTCACCGTCGCTGCTACTTCTCTTGGGTGGTGGCCATAATCATCAATGAGTGCCAATGACTTTTCTTTTATCGTAATATCATAATTTTGGAAGCGCCGGCCAATACCGCCAAACTGCAATAACGCTTGTTGGATATTGCTCATCTCAATACCCTCTTCACGCGCAACCGCAATTGATGCTGCTGCATTTAAGGCATTGTGTCGCCCTGCAATATTCAGACAAACGGCATGACTTTGGCCATCAATGACGCAATCAAATCGGCATTGCAAACCTTGTTGCTGGTAATGCTGAATACGAATATCGGCATCTTCGCTAAAGCCATAGCTCACAATAGGGCGATTAATTTTTGGCAAGAGTTCTTGTATGATCGGGTCATCAATACACAGCACCACCAAGCCATAAAACGGCACTTGATGAATGAAATTCAAAAATGTTTGTTTTAATGTTTCAAAATCATTTTCGTAAGTGCCCATATGATCTTCATCAATATTGGTAACAATCGTCACCATCGGGTGCAAATACAAAAATGAAGCATCTGACTCATCTGCTTCCGCAATCAAATAAGGGCCTTGGCCAAGCTTGGCATTATGGCCTGCGCTGGTTAGCTTGCCACCGATGATGTAGGTTGGGTCCAAGCTTGCATGTGCAAAAACACTGGAAATCAAACTCGTTGTCGTTGTTTTACCGTGTGTGCCTGCAACAGCAATACCATAGCGAAAACGCATAAGCTCTGCAAGCATCTGCGCTCTAGGAACAAGTGTAATGCGTTCTTTTTTAGCTGCAGCCATTTCCGGGTTGCTTTCAGTGATTGCACTTGAATAAACAATCACATCAACGCCTTGCACATGGCTGGCATCATGCCCCTGATACATTGTAACGCCTAAATCTTGCAAACGTCTTGTAGCTGGCGAACTGCTCAAGTCAGAGCCAGAAACTTTAAAGCCTTGGTTATGCAGTACTTCCGCAATACCACACATGCCCACGCCACCAATGCCGATAAAATGTATTGTCTTTACACGGCGCATCGCTAAACTATCCACTGTATACCTCCGAACAAAACTGTGCGATCTGTTGTGTCGCATTTTCCTTTTGCAAGGCACGCGCTTTTTGCGCATGTTGTAGCAACACAGCTCGATCAGAAAATTGCTGCGTAATAATCTCATGAAGCTTATCTGCAGTTAAATCTTTTTGCTGAATAAGTGTCGCACCCCCACTGTTTACCAAAGCTTGTGCGTTTTTGGTTTGGTGGTCATCAACCGCATAAGGGTATGGCACGAATAAGGCGGGCAGACCCGCTGCAATAATCTCTGAAACAGTCAATGCGCCAGCACGGCATATAACTGCATCTGCCCAAGCATAAGCCTGCGCCATGTCTTTAATAAAAGGCTCGATCTTTGCCTGCACACCCTGCTCTAAATATCGTATATTTGTGCCATCAAAAAGTTTATCGCCACTTTGGTGCCAAACTTCTGGGCGATGTTCTACTGGCATTTTTGCCAAAGCTTCGGGAAATATATCATTGATCGCTTTTGCACCACGGCTTCCACCTAATACAAGTAAACGTATTTTGCCCTGGCGCTGCTCATAACGTTGTGATGGCACAGGCATATTGAAAATTTCTTCACGAACAGGGTTACCCGTGGTATGTAACTTATTTTTTATATTAAAAGTACCTGGAAATGATTCGCAAACTGTTCGCGCCATTTTTGATAAAATACGATTGGTAACGCCTGCTATTGCGTTTTGTTCATGTATCACGAGTGGTTTTTTTAATAACCATGCCGCTAGACCACCAGGGCCCGCAACAAAACCACCCATCCCTAATACACAATCGGGATCACGTTGCTTGATTATTTTTATTGATTGTAATAGTGCGCGTAACAATTGCATTGGCGCCAAGAGCAAACTTAATTTTGATTTACCGCGTAAACCGTAAATGGTAACGTAATCAATTTGGATATCATGCGATGGTACAATTTGTGACTCCATGCCCCGCTTCGTGCCCAACCATGTGACCTTCCAACCTTGCCTGCGTAATTCCTCAGCCACAGCTAAGGCCGGAAATACATGGCCACCTGTGCCACCCGCCATCACCAGTAGTTTTGGATTGGTTTTTTTTGTCATCTTAAACCTCTTGATCAATACGCAACAGCAATGCTACGGCAATAATACTCACGACTAAACTTGAACCACCAAAACTAAATAAAGGCATGGTCAAGCCTTTGGTCGGCAATAAACCGATATTGACGCCCATGGCAATCAATGCCTGCAAAAGTAACCACAAGCTAATCCCGTAAGCCAGGTAACTCTGAAACAAGGCTTTTTTCTGTTGTGCGTAATACGCCAAACGCAAACCCTGCCAAGCTAATAGGCCGTATAATACTAACACAGTTGTGGCTCCAAGCAGCCCTAGTTCCTCTGCTGTAACAGCAAATATAAAGTCTGTATACGCCTCTGGAAGGTAGAGCAGCTTTTGCACGCCGGCACCTAGACCCACACCAAACCATTCACCACGCCCTACAGCCATCAAGGCCTGGGTTAGCTGGTAACCTGAGTCAAACTGATCTGCCCAAGGGTTTTGAAAAGCCGTGAGGCGTTGCAATCGATAAGGGGCTGAAATAGCCAGAACGGCAAATGTACCAGCGCCTGCACCCGTCAACACAATAAACTGCCATAAAGGTAAGCCCGCCATAAATAACATGCCTAAGGCACAGGCAAAAATCACCACGACAGCGCCAAGATCGGGCTGCAATAAAATCAAACCACATGCCAAACCGATAGGCAATAAAGCACGTAGCAACGCTGTGGGTTTCTCACGTAATGTTTGATTATTTTGTGCAAGGTAATAAGCCAAATATACAATCAGGCAGAATTTTGCTAGCTCTGATACCTGCAGACTGATGGGGCCGAATCGAATCCAGCGCATACTGCCATTCACCTCTGTACCAATCCCCGGAACAAACAACAAAGCAAGCAAGGCTAACGCTAGCAATAGCAAAGGCCTAGCAGCAAAATACCAAAAACGTGTAGGTGTACGATAGACAAACCAGGCTAACAGTAGGCCGATGACCAAATAAATCGCCTGTCTGTAAAGATAGAAAAATGGGTCGCCGGTGCGCGCTTCTGCAATAGCCATAGAGCTAGATGCGACCATCACCAAACCTGTTCCTAAAATCAAGCTTGTAATGAAAATAATATGTTGCTGAGGTTTAATTAAGCTCTTGCTCAAATTGCTCACCGCGTTCTTGATAGTTTTTAAACATATCCCAGCTCGTGCAAGCTGGAACCAATAACACTGCATCCCCTGCATGCGCCAAACGAGTTGCTGCTCGAACAGCGTCAGGGATATCGCTGACGTACACCCGCTGCACGCTTTCAGGTAGACACTGCTCTATAAGCTTAGCATCTCTACCCAATAGGATAACGGCTTTTGCGTATTGCTCTATGGGGTGCGTTAACGGTGCAAAACTACCACCTTTGGCTGCCCCGCCCATAATTAACACCTGCTTACCCTCGATCAGTTTTGCAACACTTTCGATAGCAGCCAATGCAGCCCCTACGTTAGTCGCTTTTGAGTCATTATAGTAAGCAATTTTGTTTTTAGTGACCACGTGCTTTAAGCGATGCGGCAAGCCTGTGAACTGTGCAGCTGCTTTCAAGCATTTGTCTTTATTCCACCGCATGCAATCAGCGATAGCAAGCGCTGCCATAACATTGGCAAGGTATTGATCGGTCTTAATTTGGAAACTATCTGTATCAAATTTGGCTTCTGCGCTTGAAAAAACACAAGTGGGTGAATTTTGCTTCGGCGTGGTCGCTGGGTCATTAGCATTAGACACTGTAAATTTGGCATTTTCATAAATGCGGTGCTTAAGCCGTGTGTAATTTTCCAGGGTTTTATGTCGATCAAGATGATCTTCACTGATATTTAATACGGTTGCCACCGTTGGGCGTAAACTTAGGGTTGTTTCCAGCTGAAAACTCGACAACTCCATCACTGCCACAGCATAATCTTCATCAAGGAGCATATCCAAGACCGGCTTGCCGATATTACCCATGACCGCTGCCTTAACGCCATTGCATTTGGCCATTTCACCTAACAAGCTCACCACGGTGCTTTTACCATTCGAGCCGGTGACGGCGATAATGGGTTTTTTGTTGTAGCGGCTAAACAGCTCTATATCACCAATAATCAACTTGTTATGTTGCTTTGCATAAGTGATTTCAGGGTTATCCAATGGCACACCTGGGCTCACGACGATAATGTCTACCTGGTCGATAGCTGCCTTGGGCACCTCACCCATATGAACAGCTGTATCAGGATACTGTGACTTAAAGATGGCTAGATTGCTCGACCGACTATCAGCCTCATAGGCAGCAAATGGCTGCTGCTGAGCCGCTAAAAATCGTGCTACAGACAAACCTGTCTGGCCCAAGCCAATAATAAGATACCTTGTATTTATCATGCGCTAAAGTATACACGAAAATTGAAGACGACCTGGTTTTTACAACAAAGATGTAAGGCTAAGAAGCACTAGTAATACTGTGGCAATCCAGAAGCGTAGAGTCACTTTCGGCTCAGGCCAACCCTTGAGCTCGAAATGATGATGGATAGGCGCCATTTTGAAGATCCGCTTGCCGCCACGCAGCTTGAAAGAACCCACTTGCAATATGACAGAGAGGGTTTCGAGTACAAAAACACCACCCATAATCACCAACAATAGTTCTTGATGCACCATCAGAGCCATCACACCTAATAGACCACCCAGCGCTAAAGAGCCGACATCACCCATAAATACTTGTGCAGGGAAGCTGTTGTACCAAAGAAACCCTAAACCAGCACCTACAATGGTGGCGGCTAAAATAACCAATTCATAGCTACCGCTGATATGCGGTAAGCGAAATGCTTCTGCTGACAAAATATCACCCGACAAATAGGCAAATACGGCCAATGCAACAGCACATAGCATGACCGGGACGATTGCCAAACCGTCCAGGCCATCAGTTAAATTCACAGCATTAGAGCTACCCACAACAACCAAGTACACCCAAACAATGTATAAAGCACCTAACGGCAGCACAGTGTGGGAATATGGAAAAATAAGCGACGTGCCTTCAGGGCCTTTAGCCAGCACAAATAGAATAATCGCAATAATCAAACCGACAACAGACTGCGCGAGGTATTTATACCGGCTTGCCAAGCCTTTCGGGCTTTTCAGAATAAGTTTTTTATAATCATCCACAAAACCAATGGCCCCAAATGCCCAAAGACTAAGCAACGGCACCCAAGTAAAGCGACTCTGCAAATCACCCCAAAGTAATAGGGTTACTGTGATCGTTGCAAGTACTAGCAAGCCACCCATAGTCGGCGTGCCGCTTTTGTTGAAATGTGTTTTAGGGCCATCATCACGTACCGGTTGCCCTACTTTATATTTACTCAAATAGCGAATCATTACTGGCGCAGCAGCTAATGCAAAAATAAAAGCGGTCAGCAGGCTTATAAAAGCACGCAGCATAATATCTTGGTGAAAATAACCGGTAAATGTGTAAAGCATTTTTTATCCTTTTAAGGCCGCAACGACGGTTTCTAATTTATTCCCGCGTGAGCCTTTAACTAATACTGTCATATCTTTATGCAATTTTGGCTTTAAAGCAGAAACCAAGGCATCTTTATCCTTAAAATGCTGACCGCCTTCACCAAACGCTTCCAAGGTTAGATGGGCTTTTTCACCTATCGCAAAAATCTCATCAATGCCAAGCGCTTTAGCCGCGATGCCTACTTCACGATGGGACTCATCAGTATAGCTGCCCAGCTCTTTCATATCTGCAAACACCCAAAGACGCTCACCTTCGTATTGCGACAATACTTCTAAAGCGGCTTTTATACCCGTTGGTGAAGCATTGTAGCAATCGTCTATAAGTGTAGACTGATTTATACCGAGGTAAACTGTTAAGCGTTTATCCACTGGCTGCATTGCCTGCAAACCTGCGGCAATATCGTTTAGTGGCAAACCTGCAGCAACTGCAACAGCCGCTGATGCCAAAGCATTGTATATATTGTGTCGGCCCAGCAGGTTCAGCTGAATGTTAAAGGTGCCCATGGGCGTTTTGATTTCCGCATTAACATAGCCTTGATCGTTTTTACCTAGTTTAGTCGCTGTGACATCCGAGCCAGGGTCAAATCCGAAGGTGATGATCTCTTGGCCTTGCAATAGACTCTCCCAATAATGAAAATATTCATCATCCTTGGGCAATACTGCACTTCCATTTTTTTTCAGTGCGTTTAAGATCTCGCCTTTTTCACGCGCGATGTCATCAAGGTCGCCCATGCCTTCAGGGTGTTGTAAGGTTACCATCGTAATTAATGCGATGTCCGGTGTGGCAATGTGTGCTGAATGTTTGATTTCATCGGGCACACTGGCACCTAGTTCAATAACAGCCCAGCGATGATCTGGCGTTATCTGCAATATTGTTTGTGGCACGCCAATGCGATTGTTTAGATTTTTATCTGTAGCATGTGTCTCGCCCGCCCGTGCAAAGATTTCAGCCAACATGTTTTTTGCTGTGGTTTTACCACAGCTGCCGGTAAGCGCGACTAGCTTCGCAGGCATTTTTTCGCGGTGCATGCGTGCAATCTCACCATAGGCAAGCAATGTATCATCCACAACACATTGCGGAACATCTACATCAACTTTACAATCAACAATAGCTGCAATTGCCCCGCGCGATACCGCTTGCGATATATATTCATGGCCATCAAACTGCTCGCCCCGTAACGCCACAAATACATCGCCTGGTGTTAATGTACGCGTATCCGTTGAAATATTTTTGACTGGGCCAATCGATTCAAAAAATTCAGTTAATTTCATCATTCCCTCGCTAAAAATTCCAGTGCCACCTGAACATCATTAAATGCTTGCTCGATGCCACTGGCTGTTTGAGTGGTTTCATGTCCCTTGCCTGCTATAAGTACACAATCGCCTGGTTTTGCCTTACCAATAGCATGATGAATCGCCCGCTTTCTATCATGCATCACTTCTACATTAGTATGATGTTGTATACCTTGCAATATTTCTCTAGCAATTTGTGTTGGGTCTTCATTACGAGGGTTATCATCGGTGACAATGATTTTGTCGCAATATTGTTGCGCTACCTCACCCATCAGCTGTCGTTTACCGCGATCACGCTCACCACCACAGCCAAAAACACAAATCAAATTGCCTGTGCAATAGGGCTTTAGCGTCAGCAAAGCATTCTTTAGAGCATCGGGCGTATGCGCAAAATCGACAACAACTAAAGGCTGATTGTCACTGCTAACACGCTGCAACCTCCCCGGCACCACTTGCAATTTGGCGACAAGTGGAACAATCTCTTCGACCGCAAACCCATCGACATACAATGTTGCAATCATGGCTAATATATTGCTAATGTTAAATGTACCTAACAATGGTGTAGATACCAAATACTCTGCTTTTTCTGTTTGCAAGGCAAAGGTCTGCTCCTGGCCATGGGTTTCGATATTTTTTGCGCTTAGCAGCGTTGCTACTCGCGGATGCGACTTGTTCTGCAAGGTATAGCCGACCACCAATTTATCAACCGGGATATGGTTTATCTGTTCATAGAACCATGGATCGTCGAGATTGATAATCACTTGCTTCACGCTAGGAAATTTATATAAACGTGATTTTGCAGCGCCATATGCCTGCATCGTTTGATGATAATCAAGATGGTCACGCGTAAGATTGGTAAATACAGCGGTATCAATAGCGACATTGGCAACCCTATCTTGAAGCAGTGCATGCGAAGAAACTTCCATGCTAACCGTTTCGATGCCTTCCTTAATAAATTCATGCAGTATTTTCTGTGTCGTCACGGCATCAGGTGTTGTAAACCGGTTTTTAGACAGCTCATGCAATCGGCCAATACCCAAAGTACCAATCATTGCAGCAGGCTCATTAAGCATCACGTAAAGTTGTGTAATGCCGTGCACGATCGATGATTTTCCATTTGTGCCTGTAACCCCAATAATGTGTTGCTCAACACTAGGGTTTTGATAAAAGTCTTTTGCGAGATCAGGAATGCTGGCCAATAATTTAGCTACTGGAAGCTGTATTAGATCCGAATGCTGGTCGAGCCATGCCTGCTGCTCAGGTTTTATATTCTCGGATTCGTAGACAACAACCTTTGCACCCTGCTGTTGCGCTTGCGCAAAATAATTGCGTGCATCGTTGTTAAAGCCAACGTATGCTAAGAATGCATCATTTGGCTTAACCGCTCGGCTATCCAGGACTAAATTCTCGACGCCCAGGTCATGTAACTGTGAAACTATACTCAATCTCTAAACCTTATTTGCCCTTTACAACCACATGGTATGCAGACTCGTCGTCTAAGGGGATGTCCATCAGGCGCAGCGCCCCACGCATGACATTAGAGAATACGGGTGCGGCTACGGTCCCACCATAATACCCTCCTTGGCGCGGGTCATCAATGACAACCACACAAACTAGACGTGGATTCAACGCTGGGGCAAAGCCAGCAAAGCTAGCGATGTGTCTATCTGACAGGTAGCCCGTTTCACCCAGCTTACGTGCAGTGCCACTTTTACCGGTAACATGGTAGCCGCTGACTCGAGCTGCTTGCCCAGATCCACCATCTTTGGGGTCAATCAGCAATGCCTCACGCAATGCTTTTGTGGCCTCATAGCTTATTCTTTGCTCGCCATCGACCTGCTTGTCTGGATCTCGTTTTAGCATGGTTAAGGGTACATAGACGCCATCGTTTGCAATGATGTTATAGGCTTTTGCAAGTTGTGTTGCGGTTGCCGATAGACCGTAGCCAAAAGCGAGGGTCGCATAAGAAAACGGATCTAAAGTTCGCCCTGTCTCTAAATACCCAGAACGCTCGCCAGGAAACTCTACATAAGTAGGTTCGCCAAAGCCTAAACGCGCATAAACATCGATTAATTCTTCTTGCGGTATTGAGAGCACTAATTTTGCTGTACCCACATTACTCGAGCGACGCAGTATTTCTCGCACAGATAAGCGGCCATAATTGCGAATATCGCGTACCGTATTATTATGCACTTGCATTTTACCCGGGCTGGTATCAATTACACTGTCAGCCGTATAATCCCCGGCCACCAGAGCTGACAGCACGCCAAACGCTTTAATGACCGAACCTAATTCATAAACATCAGTCACTGCACGGTTGCGCATGTTTTCTGGTTTATATTGGTTACGATTATTCGGGTTATATGACGGCTGATTAACCATCGCTAAAACTTCCCCACTTTGGGCATCAAGCAGTACTAATGAGCCACCTGCGGCATCGTGCTTAGCAACTGCTGCTTTTAATTCGCGATAAGCTAAATACTGTAAACGATTATCGATTGAAAGCTGTAATGTTTGCCCCTGCTCACTTGCTTGCAATAATTCAACATCTTGAATGATGCGCCCTCGCCTGTCTTTTAATACACGCTTTGCACCTTTTTGCCCGGTCAAATAATCATTAAATATGAGCTCAACGCCCTCGACACCCGCACCATCGATATTAACTGCACCAACGACATGTGCAGTTGCTTCACCACCAGGATAGTAGCGACGGTATTCACGTTGCCGGTTTATTCCTGGAACATTTAAATCCATCACTGCCTGCGCGGCCTCGGGCGCCATTTGCCGTTCTATATAAACAAATTCCTTTCCGCTTGCTTCGCGCAAACGTTTCTTTAAAAAATCTTCAGATAAATTTAATGAATCAAGAAAATTTTTGCGTTCTTCGCTGTTCGCCGCAAGAAAATCTTCAGGGTTTAGCCAAATAGAATCAACGGGTGTGCTTACTGCCAGTGGTTCGCCGTGCCGGTCAGTAATGATACCGCGGAGTGCTTGGAGTTCAATGACACGCATGATACGCATATCGCTTTGTTTGCGCAGAAAACTGCTGTCAAACACCTGCAAATAAGCCATACGTACAACAACAGCCAAAGCTAAAGCGGCTAGAACTGCCACCAGAAAAATAAAACGAATCATTGTTTTACCCAAATCATATCTCTAGGTCTTGGCGTGCGCATTTTTAATGCATCATTTGCGATTGCATCAACACGACCATCTGTCGTTAAAGTGCCTTGTTCCAATAATAACTGCGTCCACTCTGTATTCAGTTGATCTCTAGACGCTTGCAGTTGGTGCAGCTCACCAAACATCTGCCTCGTTGAATGCTTAACGTAAACAATGCCGACACTGCTGAGCAATAAGCTCATGCCAATGGTGCTAAGCAACAAGTTGTGTTGCCATTGCTGTTTCGTGTTTTTTCTTTTTGCCGCGTATTTCGTACTACTCATGATAACTTCTCCACTACTCGCATCATGGCGCTACGTGCACGCGGATTGCGTGACGTCTCGTCTGATGACGGTTTATACTTCCCTAACAACTTAACTCTTGCGTTACTCTCCTGATGGCGCAAAGGTATAAAAGACGGTAAATCATCCAATATGCTTTTTGCTGCTTTTTTGAAACAGGTTTTTACTATTCTGTCTTCCAAAGAATGAAAACTAATAGCCACTAGTCGCCCTTCTTTACGTAAAACATCGATGGCTTGTTCAAGCGCTTCTTCTAGGTCTTCTAGCTCTTGATTAATAAAAATGCGAATCGCTTGAAACGAGCGTGTCGCGAAATGTTTGTATTTATCTCTTTTCGGTTGCGCTTGTGAGATCACAGCAACTAATTGATCTGTTGTTTCGATAGGGTTTTTATCGCGCGTTTCACAAATGCGACGTGCGATGCGACGTGCAAATCGCTCTTCGCCATATTCTTTTAAAACTTTAGCGATATCTTCTTCTTTCGCAATCTTTAACCATTCGGCTGCGCTCATACCCTGCGTGGTATCCATACGCATGTCCAGTGGCCCTGGTTTCATAAAGCTGAAACCGCGCTGCGGGTCATCTATTTGCGGAGAAGAAACCCCCAAATCAAATAACACACCGTCAACTTCTTCCCAGGCTAATTCTTCAATCCACTTGTTTAAGTGTTTGAAAGAACCTTGACGAATTTCTATCGGAAAACCTTCCGCTTTTAACGCTTCTGCTTGTTCAATGGCTTGCGGGTCTTTATCGATAACCAATAATTTACCATCGGTTAATTGTTCAACGATGCCGCGGGCGTGTCCGCCACGACCAAATGTAGCATCGACATACAGGCCATGCGGCTGCACGTTTAGTGCTTCGATGGCATCTTTGCGCATCACTGTTTCATGTTCGTACCGTGTATTCATTTTTATAAGCTTATTTCTTTAAGTACTTCGGTCAATTCATCGCCATTTACGCCAGCGCGGATCCATGCCTGACGACGTTTTTGCCAATGTGCAGCATCCCAAAGCTCAAATTTATGACCTTGGCCGAGCAAAATCACATCTTTGTTCAACTTCGCATACTCACACAAAAGACTGGGTAGCAAGATGCGACCCTGCGCATCTGGCTCAATTTCGCTGGCGTGGCCCAACAGCAAACGTTGCAATTGCCGGGTTTGGCCATCTAGGTTAGGCAGAGCTAATAATTTAGCCTCAATACCTTCCCACTGTGATAATGGGTAAACCAGTAAGCAAGCCTCCGCAACATCAATCGTTGCGACTAAGGTAGTCTTGCCGTATTCTTCGAGCGCAGAACGTACACGAGCAGGGACCATAACCCGGCCCTTACTATCGAGTGTGACTTGTTGCGCACCTCTAAACACGTCTACCTCCACTGCTTATGCCTTTTTTACCACAATTTACCACTTTCTACCACTGAATTTTTATTATGGACGATAAAGATGGGCTTTTCAAGTTAGAAAACTATAATTCTGCGTCGTATTTTTGACGGTTGTGCTTGCAATAATCTGCTACGAGAGCCGCGACAAACTAACTGTAGGGGTCGTACCCTGTACGACCCGACATCGCAAAGCGATGTAATTACCACGAGCTGCCGCTCGTGCGGGCGGCATAGGATGCCGCCCCTACGATAAGATTACCGCAAGATGTAATTTTCAAGAAAAATTGTATACCTTACAAAAGCTTGCTAGTATAAAACTACTTTTTAGTTGATATGCGAGGATATGATGTTTGGTGGCGACAAAAACACGAAAGACAATAATCAAACGGGCTTGCTGGGTGCTCGCGCAACAACATACGGTGGCGCACCTCAAGGCGGCAGTTCAGGCGGACTTCAAGAAAAACAAAATGGCTCTGGCGGATCCTGGAACTTTTGGGGTAATGCCAAAGAAGCTGCAGGTAAAGCTAAAGAAAAGCTTACCGGCAACAACAACAAATACAACAGTCCAAATTAGAAATATTTACTCGGATTATCGCAACGTGCCGTATCTTTGCATAAGGTTTTGTCAAAACTAGCAAGATACGGTGTTTCAAACACCTCACCTTCTGACATGATCATGTAATCTGCAAAATCAGCTTTACCTTTAGCATACATTTCAAGTGCAATAACAAGCACCTCGCGTCTACCAATAACAATGCCTGGTGAATCAATTAAATCCATTACCGACTCATAAATTTCTTTGCGCGTGCGTTTTCGTACTTTCAATACCCAAATCATTTCTAGAATGGCATAAGAAGAAATAAACAGTTGTTTTTTTTGTGCAGCTGTTTTTAAAAAAGCTATTGCTACACGTGATTCTTGTGGGTGATCGTCTAACACAGCTCGTACAAGTACATTGGTATCAGTGCCTATCATGAGTGCCCTCCTTGTTATTATTTATTATTGTCCTGGCTATTGATATCGTTTTCGATGACAGCCTGCATGATCGCTGCATCTATTTCTTCGATGCTCATGCTGGCTTCGCCTTCACGTTTGCACCGGGCAAAAAACATATCAATACTACGCGCCATAGGCCTAACAGATATTGTACCATCATCCTGTACACTGAATAACAACTCATGACCGGCATGAATACCAAGTTTTTCGCGTACGGCCTTGGGTATGACTACCTGCCCTTTGGAGGAGACCACCGCTTTGTCGTTGAGTGTGATTGCACTTTTCATTAAACACCTGGTAAGTTATATTGACTTACCTTAAGTATAGCAAGAAGGCTCGAAGGTCGCAAATAAAAAAAGGGGTCAAGTCGTTTCTAACTA
>JAJFKJ010000020.1 GCA_021773275.1 Gammaproteobacteria bacterium | reverse complement strand
CTAGTCTTACTATGCAGCGCTAAATAAAATAGACGATCTTTAAGTTGCTCTAAGATTTCTGCAAAACGGCTATTACCAGGCGCACTGAAAACTCCGCGGTTAACCGCAGCCTCATTTCTTGGCTGACCACGCAGCTGAGCTTCATTTTCGCAAATGTAATCATATGCCACTTGCACCTGCTTCTCGGAAAATTCAGCAATAGATTGCTTATCAAGCATCTCCTGAATCTCTTTAGCAGGGATCTCCTGTACGTCTTCTACACCAATCTTGCGATCAAATTCTTCCCCACTACCACCTAATTCAAGAAAACGTGTCTTCGCATGTTGCTTTTGCTCAGAATCATTGAGTTTTATAAGCGCATCTATAAAACGCTGATCAGTAACATCATCCATACTGCGCGCATTATTAATGTATATATCTAAAGATTTTATTTGTTTTTCACGATCTTCAGCAACAATTTCTGGATCATTTTCTTCACGCCACTCTAGTTCATCTGTTTTTATGCGGGCAAATGCTTCGAAAAATTTAGTTTTATCGAAATTTTCCTTCCCTGCTGCACTCTGTGCCACTTGCATAAATATGCCTGCTTCATTTCCACTGCCTATAAAAGCCACCCTATAGTTTGTAGTGGTGGTGTTCAATATCCCTTCCCGCTCAGTGAGAACACTCACTTCTGCTTTTTGTGTTTCAGATGCTTTGTGGAAATTAATTACTCTGTTTAAGCCATTTAAATATGTTCCGAATACTGCATGTTGATCATCTGTTAAATCTGGCATTTTCTTATCTGATGCCCCTTCACCTGAAGATAACCTGTGCAGCATCTCTAAGGGTATTTGATTTCTTCTCGGTGCCTTTACATCCAAGCTGCCTAACATGAGCATGTTTTTAAAGTTTTCTGCGGAGATTATGTTAATTTTATCCAACAAGATGTTGGTGAGCCGTGTAAACTGCGCATCACTTAACAACTGGAAAAAATTTGGCTGTGTAAAAACAATATTAGGGTCAATCTTGTTACTTTCTAATTTCGATAAAAACTCATCGACCAAAAACACGTTTGCCAGTGTAGATTCGCTCGTTCTTGCGTCAAGGTATGTACTTATTAACGCCTGCATGACGGGGGTTAATTCTTGCTTTAGATGGCTAGTGCTATTTACAAAAAGTTTAAAATCAGCTTCTTCACTGCCAGATGCTAGCGCTGCTAACTTACTAGCCGCATATTGAAAATATGTTTCATTTTTTGTAGGCTCTGAAGAAAGCACTGCTTGACTTAGTGCTTCTGCTACTGCAGGTGCACGTTGATAATCTCTCGCAACTGTCCCTATGACTTCTACTAGATAGGCATCCGTAACAGCTTTAAAGGGCTCGAGAGTAATGTTGCTATTAGGTCTTTCATTAACAATATACAATCTGTATGCATCACCAGGTTCAAATTTATTATCAATATTCTTTAAAATTTCAACAAGTTTTTTACCTTTTTGCAATAAAACCGTACGGTTTTTTTGGCTCTCACTATCCATGGCTTTTATTTCAAGCAATAGCTCTAATGCTTCATTTGGCAATGCACGAGACACACCAAAATCAGCAGTATGTTCTTCCAATGCTAAAATTTTTGTAATTGTATTTCTTCTTTCTTTTGCTGTCTTTTGGGAATGCTCAGGCGGCACGCCGGCGGGTATCCCAGCTTTGCGAATATTGACACGTTTTTGGTCAAGGTATGCTAATACAGCCGCGCGTCTTTCAGGAAATGAACGATATACTTGGTCTGTTCTGTCCTCAAAATTTCTGTTGTTAGCATTCTTTTGATTCGGATCTAAACCCTCCAAAGCAAACACCAGCTGAATACCGATATTTCGTTGCATTGGTGCACTAGTATTACTAAGTGCAGTACTAGGCACCTGCACATAGTACGGGCGATTACCAGCAAGAAATTCAGTCCTAGTAACCGTAGTGGTGAGTATGTTTATCGAGTCTCCATGGCGGTAAGTGGCGCTTGAATTGGCCCTGCCTGGGCTTTCATTGTAAGTACGTAATGATTGGTCGATTGCGCGAAGAGCAAGCACTGCTTGTTCAATGCCCCTATAGTGTTTAGAAAATTCCTTTATAACTTCATCGCCACCTACGGCATTTTGCGTATATTCGCTCTGAAATCTAAAAAGTGCTTTCTGTGCATCATCATTGCTAGGCGTGCCCTTGTCTGAGGTGTCTGTAAGCCTTAAAAACATAGGTAGCGCTTGCTTTGGATCAATGCCATACGATTGCATCTCACGCAAGCGATATTGAACTTCTTCAAATAATTGGCCTACCGTAGCATCCAAATCGAGTAGTTGCTCATCACTGAGATTGTCTAGTCTTGGCATGTACTACTACTCCAGATTAACAGCTTACCTTCTAACTAAATTATACCATAGCCGGCTTATTCGGTCAATAAATATTATCTATGCTTATCAATTACTTAACGACCTGACCCATTATCTTCTATACTTAAATGACAACAAGGAGAACACAATGACCTGGCTGTATTGGATTATATCGAACCCAGCGCTGAATCTATACATTCTGGCGGTACTCATTGTGGGCCTTCGCCTCTGGGGTCGTGGACAAGCACAAAACCGGGCTCTCGTTATTGATATCTCATTGGCCTACATACTGCTATTGGCTGTGGGTTTTAATGGGATTTATAACTTCATCATGCACGCCTTTTTCGGTGACATGATTGCCGCCTATATTGGCTGGCCACAAAGTCCTTTTCAAATCGAAGTTGCGATGGCTAACCTAGGTTTAGGCGTACTGGGCCTACTCGCCTTTCGTGCTAATTTTGGTTTTCGACTTGCGACAGTGATTGCTACAAGCTGTTTCTTACTCGGCGCTGCTGGCGTACACATTTACGATATTTTTGTGCAACAGAACTTTTTACCTGGCAATGCAGGTAGCATATTATTCACGGATATTTTAATTCCGGCGTCCTTGATAGCTTTGCTTACAATGAACCACAAATTGGGCAAAGAACATGCTTTGCAGCAAGACAAGTTTATTGACCAGTAGTTAGAGCAAGCTTTCTATGCCGTGCTTTGCAACTATCGTCAAGAGCTTCAGATTACCACCCTTGGGAATGACCTCTCCACGCTCCCACTTCTGGTACGTTGATGGACTTACGTTCAACAAAATTGCCATGATGTTTTGGCTTACCATGGCATTTTCACGCAATTTTTTAATTTGTCTAGGCTTCATGGCTTTTAGCTGAGGAATATCCAGCGCTTCTATCTCACGGATAGTAATTTGATCAAGCTCTAAATCTTGCGCTGTTTCTAGAATAGTTTCATAAATTTTACTCATCTTTCACCTCTATTAAGCTACCCACATCTAAGCGGACATTTATGTCATGGTCACTTAAAGCCATTAAATCTCTTGTCAGTATTTGCAGTGCTTTCTTTTCCTTTAAAGTAATATTTTCACGCTCAGATTTTTCAAACCCATAAAGAAAAAACAATCTATTATTCTTTTCGTAACAAAGCAGTACTCTTGTGCTGGCAGACTTCCCTCGGGCCTTGTTTGCTATGCGCTTTTTGTATAAGTTACAGCCATAATATGCTTCTATTTTTCCTTGCTCAGTCTCTTTTGCAGTCACTAATAAGCTATACCGACTAATAGCCGATTTCTTTGCCCATCTGGCAAAGACACGAGTTTTGTAGATTTTCACTGGATACCCTGGTAATTTTTATTATAGTAATTTTTATTATATTGTCAAGCCTTGTATCGAGCTCTTAAGTCATTGTATCACTGTTTCCGAACCAGGACAGCATTGCTTCGAAACAAGATAGTCGTCTTAACAGAGCCCCTCACGCAAGTGAGGGGTCAGATGCACCAAAGATTTTTGCACGAATAAAAATTGATTGACCCTTCGCTAGCGCTCGGGCTCTGACTTGATTTTACTTCTTCACCAACACATCTTCCATCATCAGATACTGTAGATCGCAGGCAAAGAACATGTTCAGGGCATCGGTAGGTGTACAAACCATGGGTTCGCCGCGGCGATTCATTGAGGTATTGAGTAGCACGGCATTGCCATTTTTGGCTTCCATGGCTTTTAGCAATTCATGGTAACGTGGGTTGCTTTTTGGTGTGACGATTTGCGTACGTGCGGTGCCGTCTTCATGCACCACTTCAGGAATGCGGTTTTTCCATTGCTCTGCAACTTCGAAAGCGAAGGTCATGTATGGCGATGGATGATTGGTTTGCAAAATCTCAGGTGCAATATGTTCCGCCATACTTGGGCAAAATGGGCGCCAACGTTCACGGAATTTAATTTGCAAATTGATTGTATCGGCAATTTCAGAAACACTCGGGTCACCGATAATGCTGCGATTACCTAATGCACGCGGGCCAAACTCCATACGGCCTTGAAACCATGCAATAGGGTTGCCTGCCGCTAATATCTCGGCTGCTTTTTCTACCGGGTTTGCGACAATTTCAAATTGTGGTTTAGCTTCGTGTTGCTGGCAAGCTTGTGCGCATTCTTCATTGCTGAATTTCGGCCCGAGATAAACATCTTGCATCGGCTCAACTTTCTCGCCCAGCGCGTTCGCCACATAAGTAGCCGCGCCTAAAGAGCTGCCATTATCGCCCGCCGCCGGTTGCACAAATAATTCTTTAACGCCTGGCATCGCGATAATTTTTTGATTCAGCTTCACGTTTAATGCCACGCCGCCTGCAAAGCAAACTTTACCGGTCTCTCGAATAGTATCGCCTAGGTAATGCTCAATCAGTTCTAGCGTCACATCTTCTAGCAAACCTTGTATGCTCGCTGCATAATGAATGTACGGGTCATCGATTTCATCGCCTTCACGTTTCGGACCAAGCCAATCTAGCAATTTCTTGCTAAAGTAATACCCTACCCCATCTTTTTTGTAACGTCGTAAACCAATTGTATTGATTAGTTTCGTGTTTACTTCAAAGCCTTTTTCATCGTGTTTGATCAAACGCGACAAATCATGTTTTGTTTTATCGCCATAAGGTGCCATGCCCATTACTTTGAATTCGCCATCCAGCATTTCAAAGCCGAGGTACTGCGTCAGTGCACCGTAAACACCACCCAATGAATCCGGGTCGTAAAATTCTTTCAGCTTAGTAATCTTGCCATTTTCACCGATACCAAAAAACGTGGTGGCATACTCACCCTTGCCATCAATACCAATGATTGCAGTTTTTTCTTTAAAACCACTTAAATGATATGCCGAGCTCGCGTGCGCTAAATGATGCTCGACGGGTTTAATCTGCGTTTTGTTTAGATCAAAGCCCAGCTCAAGTAGCATCGCCTTGATTTGCTTAAGGTAACGTTTATGGCGACGATTACCATTAAAGATAGCATCGAAGGCGCGGTCTGGTGCGTACCAGTAGCGCTTTGCGTAATGCCAGCGGCCTGCATAGGTAAACGGGAAGGGCGCGTGCGGAATCGCAACAATATCGATATCAGCAGGTTTTAAATTCGCATAGTCCAAGCAAAATTTTGTAGCCTCGCTGGCCATTTTGTTTTTAGCATGCTTGTCGCGGATAAATCGTTCTTCTTCGGCAGCCGCTATAGTTTTGCCATCGACAAGCAATGCAGCTGATGCGTCATGCCCTAAGGCGCCTGAAAGACCAAGTATATTCATGCGGGTGATTATATCAGACTTTTTATGAGCTATATAACCAGCTATTTTTGGCGAAAATGACAAATCCGTGATATGCTATAACACTGAAATTCCACTAATATAGAGCGGGTAAGCAAATGAACTCAAAACGTATTTTAGCAGTCTTTATGGTCAGCATCTTGGCCGTCGTCATGGTCAGTTGTAAAAAAGGCGGCAGCAGCAAATCCAGCAGTTCTTATAGTGCTAGCAGCAACCCAACACTAGCAAATGCCGATAAAAGCGCCCAGTACTATTGGCAAAAGGCCCAAGAGGCACAAAGTCCTGAGCGTGAAGCCAATATGCTCCTTACTGCTAATGCTCTACTTAAAGCCCGCAAAGTTTCACAGGCTGAACAAGTGCTAGACGAAGTGAAGGGTTATCAATTTACCGGCAGCATGCTGAGCTTTAAATATATGGTTGAAGGCCGCTACCAATTAGCGACGCACAACCCCCAAACTGCCCTAGCGCGTTTAAACCAAGCCAACACCAACGACTTCACGCCACAATTACTTGTTGAGTACCACGATGTTAAAGCACAGGCTTTTCTTGAAGCTGGACAACCGATCAACAGTGTTACCGAACGTTTAAAACTTGATGGCCTGTTAACCAGCAAAAATTCTATGACTTACAATAACGAACAAATTTGGCAAACACTGCAGCACATACGTATAAGCGAACTGCAACGTTATGCCAACAGCACGTCTAGCCAAACACTAAAAGGTTGGTTAGAGCTTGCGATTATTGAACGTAACATCAATGAGAGTAGCCCAGAGTACGTGGCAGAACTGCAGACTTGGCAGGGCACGTTCCGCGGCCACCCAGGTGAAAGCTTATTACCTTCCAGCGTTTCGCGCGCGCAAGTCAGCAGCATGCAACCGCAGCACATTGCCTTATTGTTACCATTAGAAGGTAGCCTGGGTAACTCTGCCGATGCCGTCCGCGATGGCTTTTTAGCTGCTTACTATTTAAACCAACAAACCAGTGGCCGGCAACCGAAAGTAACGGTTATCGACACTAAAAATGACACACAAGTTGAACAGGCTTATCAAAAAGCTGTCAACGGTGGTGCCGATCTTGTCGTAGGCCCGCTAACCAAAGGTGGTGTTGAGCAAATCGCAAAAGTAGCCACCAGCAGCACGCCTGTGTTGGCATTAAACTACAGCGACCGCGGCACACCCAGCCATGTTTACCAATTTGGTTTGTCCCCTGAAGACGAAGCGCGCCAAGCTGCGCAAAAGGCCTGGCAAGATGGCTATCTCAATGCCATCATAATCGCGCAAGAAGGTGATTGGGGCCAACGTGTTAGCGCTGCTTTTGAAAAGCAATGGAAAGCACAAGGTGGCCGTGTACTGAACGAAATTACGTTTACGCCCGGTGCCGAGCTTGCGAATTCGATCAAATCTGCACTGAACATTGACCAAAGCGAATTACGTGCGCAACAACTTATTGAACAAATCAACGTGCCTTTAAACTTTGATGCACGCCGCAGACAAGATGTTGATGTGATTTTCTTGGCCGCGATGCCACGTGAAGCGCGTCAAATTCCGCCACTACTCGCTTTTTACTACGCCAAAGACGTACCTATCTACGCGACTGCCAGCGTTTACGCCGGTACGCCTAACCCTGGCTTAGATAAAGACCTTAACGGTGTAACCTTCTGTGACATCCCCTGGAACCTCGACGCGCGCCCACAATCAGGTGGCACACGTGATGCGATTGCTGCACTTTGGCCTAGCCAGACGCAATCACAGCAACGCTTGTACGCTTTGGGTGTTGATGCTTATGAGGTTATTCCTTTGATTCCACGTTTAGAAGCTTTGCCAGACTTTGCCATGAGCGGCGCTACCGGTAAACTCTATTTGGACAGAAACGGGGCGATCACCCGGGTATTGCGTTGCACACGCTTTAGCCAAGGTGCGCCTAAACAGCTGCAATCGAGCCTGTAAGATGCCCATGACTACGCGCAAGCAAGGCCAATATGCCGAAATGCTTGCGCGTAAATATTTACAAGCACGCGGCCTGACGTTGATTACCAGCAATTATGAAAAGCCCTACGGTGAAGTCGACCTCATCATGCGTGAGCAAGAGACCTTGGTATTCACCGAAGTCCGTGCCCGCAAAGACTTTGACAGCGGCCACCCCTTTGAGACCGTGACAAAAGACAAACAACACCGTATCATACGGGTAGCACGGCAATACCTGTCTGAGTTTGCAGACTATGACCACACTGAGTGCCGATTTGATATCATTGCCGTAAATTTAAGCAACGACGAGATTGAGTGGTTGCAAGATGCATTTGAAGCTTAAGGTAAAAATACGAAATGGATGTAGACGACAAAATTCAGCAACATTTTAAAGAAAGCATTGAAGCTAAAATCAATGCCGCTGAAACATTGGGCAAACCGATTGCGGACGCAGCACAAACACTGATTACAGCCCTGCTCGAAGGCAATAAAGCTCTATCCTGTGGGAATGGCGGTTCAGCCGGCGATGCACAGCATTTTTCATCCGAAATGATTAATCGTTTTGAACGCGAGCGCCCCGGTTTGCCTGCTATTGCATTAACCGTTGATACGGGCATTCTTACCTCAATTTCAAATGACTATTCATACGACGAAGTATTTGCAAAACAAATTCGCGCACTTGGGCAACAAGGTGATGTATTAATCGCTTTTACAACCAGCGGCATGTCCAACAATATTGTGCAGGCCATTCACGCAGCACATGACCGCGGCCTGAGCGTTATCGCATGTACTGGTAAAGATGGCGGAGATGTGGCAAAATTGCTCAATGACAATGATGTAGAGGTTCGCGTGCCTGCTAACAGAACCGCAAGAATTCAAGAGGTGCATTTATTGATTATTCATTGTCTATGCGACCTTATCGACAATCAACTGTTTGGTGAACTATGAAAAACATTATTCTAATTTTAAGTCTATTAGTTGTGACTGTTGTCCTTAGCAGTTGTATTGTTGCAGCCCCTGCAGCGGTTGCCGCTGTCGGCGTTGGTGCCGGCATGGCCCATAACGACCGCACCACAGGCACCATAGTTGAAGACAACGCGATTGAAATGCGTGCTTCTAGAGCACTACGCGACAACCCCGCGCTTAAAGAAGACGCCCGCATCAAAACAATTAGCTATAACAACAATGTCTTATTAATCGGGCAAGTGCCTGACGAGCATCGCGCTACCGAAATTGAAGATTTAATCGCCAAAGTAGATAAAGTAAATAAAGTTTACAATGAGCTAGACATCACTGAGAAAAAATCATTCATGACACGCTCGTCTGACTCCTGGATTACCACCAAAGCAAAAGCGCAGGCTTTTTCTGGTTCTGAAGTCGACCCACTACGCATTAAAGTAATCACTGAAAGTGGCACCGTCTATTTGATGGGTATTGTTACACGCGAAGAAGCTGATATCGCAACAGAGAATGTACGCAAAATTAGCGGTGTGCAACGTGTGGTGCGAGCCTTTGAATATACCGATTAAAAAGTTCACGGATATCGTCGGCAAAAATGCCGTCTATACCGACCCTGCTGATTGCTATGCCTATGGCTACGATAACAGCCTGCAACAATCCACCCCTGAAGTGGTCGTATTTCCGACAGAACATGAGCAAGTTCAAGCCATTGTGCAAACCTGCTATGAACAAGAGATTCCTTTGTTAGCACGTGGGCGCGGAAGCAGCACTGTGGGTGGTGCCGTGCCTATTAAACATGGTGTCGTTTGCTCTTTTGAAAAAATGCATAAAATTATTTCATTTGAACCCGAGAACCGCCTAATCGTTGTGCAAGCAGGTATTGCAAACCAAGCCGTGCAAGACCACGTTGCGGATGCGGGTTTTTTCTGGCCGCCCGACCCTTCCAGTCGTGACTATGCCACCATCGGTGGTAATTTAGCGTATAACTCATCCGGCCCGCGCGCCATTAAATACGGAACGCCGCGCGACAACACGCTAGGTTTAAAGGCCATCACCGGAGATGGCAAAACCTTAAAAGTAGGGGTCAAAACAACTAAAGGTGTTGTCGGTTATGATTTGACCCGTTTACTGATTGGCTCTGAGGGCACACTGGGTATAATCACTGAAGCCACTTTAAAACTCACTGCACTGCCAGAGGCAAAACACACACTTGCACTTTATTACCAAGATGTTGCCAGTGCCGCAAAAGCAGTATCACGCATTATGGCGCAGCCTGTTATTCCTTGCGCTTTAGAGTTTATGGATACCACAGCTATTAATATGATTCGCGAATACAGTGATGTACCCATGCCGAAAAATGCAGGTGCCATGTTAATTTTAGAAGTCGATGGCAATGAACAACAATTAGAACACGATACGCAAGCCATACTGAATGCAGCTGAATCAAGTGCACTTTTTGAAACACAACTGGCGAAAAATTCAGCCGAAACTAAGGCTATTTGGGCAACACGTAAAGCTTTATCGCCTGCACTTAAAAAAGTAGCCCCAAAAAAAATCAATGAAGATATCGTTGTACCGGTATCGAATGTTCCAGCACTGGTACAGCGCCTGCAACATCTTAGCGAGAAATTTGGCATCAAAATCGTCAGCTTTGGGCACATCGGGAATGGCAATTTGCATGTCAATTTAATGTACGACCCGGGTCATCCTGCGCAAGACAAAAACGCCCTGCCTTGCTTGGAGGCTGTGTTTGATCTTGTTATTGAACTGGAAGGCACTTTGTCAGGCGAGCACGGCATTGGCCTTTCAAAGCTGCCGTATGTTCATAAAGAACTGTCGCCCCAAGTGCTGCATACCATGCGCAATATCAAACAAGTTTTTGACCCAAAAAATATTTTAAACCCTGGAAAAATATTTAACCTATAGGAAAACACCATGTCACACTTTATCGAGTTACTAAAAACACGCTGGGAAACATCCAAGTCTATGTTATGCGTGGGTCTAGACCCTGACACGGAACGTTTTCCAGAATTTATTTTGGAACATGAGTGCCCTATCTTTACGTTTAACCAGGCGATCATCGACGCCACACAACAGTATGTTTGCGCCTTCAAACCACAAATTGCACATTACAGTGCCTTGGGCGCTGAAGATGAGCTGGAAATGACCATCGATTACATCAAAGAATATTATCCTGAAATCCCTGTTATTCTTGATGCCAAACGTGGTGACATCGGCTCCACGGCTGAAAAATATGCCATGGAAGCTTTCGAACGTTACGGTGCAGATGCCGTTACTGTTAACCCCTACTTAGGTGCAGATAGCCTGGAGCCATTTATAAAGCATGAAGATTGTGGTGTGATCGTGCTTTGCCATACATCAAATCCCGGCGCAAAAGATGTACAGCAACTTGATGTGCATGGTAAGCCTCTGTACGAACACATTGCGCAACTGTGTGTCGGCTTAAATAAACACAATAACCTTGCCTTGGTTGTAGGCGCGACACAAATTGATGCTTTGCGTAATGTTCGCAGTATTGCAAACGACATGCCAATTTTAGTACCCGGCATCGGCGCACAAGGTGGTGATTTGGCTGCTGTACTTGAAGCGGGTCGCGCGGGTGATGGTTATGGTTTGATTATTAATGCATCACGCAGTATTTTATACGCAAGCAAAGGCAATGATTTTGCAAAAAAAGCCGGCGAGGAAGCCAAGGCTTTGCAAATGGCGATGGGGTAACTTTAAACTAAATACGGTTCTATCATCTGTTTTTACCTGGTTGAAGTTTTAAAATTGAATTACCAGAATCTGGTGACCCGGTATTGTCGCTACCCCCATGGTAACCCGAACCATCTGTGCTATTGGCGCGACTTCTACCATCATCAGAAATTGAAATAAATTCGCCGCTCGTTGATTTACTGATAGTAGAATCGCTTGCATGTGCTGGTGATGTCGATGTTGGTGCTTGCTTTAGTAAAGCATTACCAAAGCTTACCGCTTCAACAATTGACCCATCGCTACTGCTATTGCTCATACGACTTTGGCGACCATCTGCATCACTACCAGATGAATTAAAGGTTGGCTCGTAATAACCCTCTGAATCTTCAGCTAGCAACACGATTTTTCCTTCTGAAGCGACCTTATCATTTGATGGCTGCACTCTGCGTTGCGAACGTGGTGTTCTAGGTGTAGCTGGCGCACTCTTGTCGCCCGGTGTTCTTGGCGGTGTACGGAAAGAGCTTTGCTTTTCTATATGTAGAGATGAAGGTCTAACATGACCATCAGTTTTTTTCACGATAGAAGCCGACATACCTTCATATTGTAATTCATAGTCTCGTAAACAATCAAGTGTTGCCATCTTCATTGTTAACGAATGCGGCAGTAAACTCACAAATGCTGCAATATCAGCTTTTAGCAAATCAAATTTTGTTTTAGTAGCAGTAAAGTTTTGAGAATCTGCGGTTTTCACCGCCTGCATCATTTCCGCTAAACGTGTATTTAGCTGTTTAATGTCGCTCATGATATTAAAAGCACTGTCTTGAATCGTAATACCTTGACCGATATCCGCTTGAACGCCGAGCTCAGCTAGTGCTTCATAACTACCATCTTCATATGCAGTTTTTAAACTTTGGTATAAGGTTTCTAGCCTGGCCGAACCTTCCAGTAAATCTGTAAGTGTTTCGTCATGCTGCTTGTCTAGCAAAGGCTTTAGCTCAAAAACGACAGCCATGCCACTTCTTGATAACCTTCTTACAGATGTTTTAGCTTCGGGGTGTATAAACTGTTTTGCATAGTGTTGCTCAATGCCACTGGCTACATATTTTATAGCCACAAATGCTAGCGCGATCACGGCAGCGAATATTAACCCAGTTAAAATACCACCTATTACTGGCGCACTCACGCCAAGTACAGTGAAGCCTATAGCAAGCGCTGTAGCTTCAGCAGCTGCCGCTACAGCACCCCAAGAGAAAAACGTGGCTGCTGCGATACCAGCTGTCAGCAACCAACTTAACACAAATTTTTGTGGGCGGTCTATTGCCGCATAAGGATTGAATAGTGTTCTGGCAACTACTCTGAAAAGATATAAGGATGCAGATAATAGGCCTACTAAAACGCGTAGTGGAATAAGCAGGTAAGCCCAATTACCATAGTTTTCACTAAGATTTTTATAGGTACTACGCTCAAATGTCTTATAGAACGCCTGCGACGCTGTATTTAATTTACTGCTAAACGACATAACTTCTACTTCCTGCTTTTATAACGACTTCTTTTTTATAAGCTGTATAGTAATTCTAGCTAAGCAGAGCCCTGCTGACAATTGGATAACTGACTGCTGTGCTATCAGCCTTTCTCCATTTGAACGATGGGTTTTTGACGGGGGTTTATATTTTTAACCTATTGATATTCCTGGATATTTTCTGTATTATTGTTTAAAACGAGCTCACCGTCAATATAATGCTATAAGATATACTAATTTAGTCATAAGCTAGATTAAGCTTTGTTAAGGATAAATTCATTTCTACTTCAGGAACATCTCACGGTAAGATCGGATTATCAGAGCCCAGAGCGTTAGCGATGGGTACGATGTAACGCTGGCTGATCACCGCTTGCTCACGCGCGCGGCTCTGACAGTAGGTTTTCGCGAGACTCGGGGACCGTACTG
>JAJFKJ010000019.1 GCA_021773275.1 Gammaproteobacteria bacterium | reverse complement strand
CAAAATGATAGTGTTTGATGACGAATCAGATAAGAGAGCGTGAGCGGAAGCGAGCGATCAGGAGGGCTAGACTCAGCTGATCGCTCACTACCGTTCGCGCTCTCATTCTAGCTCATCACACATTTATGTACAAAGCCCTTTACAAAGGGGGCTATTCATTTACTACAAGCATCTAGGTCGCTACAAGTTTGTATATCCAAATGATACTACAGTCAAGTTAGCGTGGCCCCTCGCATTGGCAGGGCAACTCACATGAGTCTACAAATTGTCTCTCGATATAAATCCGATTGACAATATGTAATCCCATCATCTGGATTGTAAGTAAAGTTTTTGCAAATTTCACCATTATTGCGATTAATTACTAATTGAGCCCATTTCACATTTGGCAAATTCTGTGGCACATCAGCTGAAAGCTGATCTTCTTTCAGCCCAATATTTACTGTTAAGAAAGTAGTTAATTTCCCTAAACTTCTGTCGTCCTTGGATACTAAAGTAAAACGCGTATTGTCAAGCAGGTTAAAGTCTTTAATAGCGTCAATAAGGTTATTAACTTCTCCATCGTAGTCAAAATACTTCATCTCCAAGCGCTCCATATGTAATTTTAATGTTCTTACCTTGGGTGAGCTGTCGTCAATTCCCTGGGGCTCAGGCTCAAGCATTTTAATTATAAAATCAGCAATTCCATACGTCATACGGCGTTCATCAAACTCGTTCATGTGATACAAAAAAGTAGCTTTTGTGGTCTTGTCCCAGCCAACAATACCAATACAGTCAAAACATTGATAAACCCCAACTAGAGAGGGAATATCTTTGCTGTTTTCAGGATTGGGAACTGAGCAGGGGCTGTAATCACCCGCACCCATTAAGATAGGCTTATGTTCTTCTTGGACATTTAGATTTTCTGTATATATAGGGGGCTGCATGGTAACTCCGTTATTTAACTAGATAGTACCTGGGTTTGCATAATAAGTCAACCCCTTTGTCAGAAGAGATTGGCGGCTGGGTAACACACTATCCTGCATGACTGAAGTCCAGATCATCTCAAGCATTTAGCTTTATGCAACAAAGCCATTTACAAAGGGGGCTATCCCCTGCTCTTCATTAATGAGAAGCAGGCAGAACTAGATTGTGAAAGGAGCAAAAGTGCGGCGAAGAGGTAGTCATTACTTAGGCTTGGGAGGTTTAACCCTATCAGAAGAAGATTTTTCATTGCCCTTAAATTCTTCAATTGCTTTGCTAAATTCTTCAAGCTCAGCCTCGATCATGACTTTCCGGAAGTCATTTACTATTTTGTAATACTCTCCATTATTAAAGATATACCGTTTACCATCTTTGCTTTGCGCAAAAAAGTCATCTCCGAGCCTTTCTACTTTAGAATCGCGATAGATAAGTTGTCGGTTAGAAAAACCTGACATGGCTTGGGTAGAATATGTAGTACCTCTATTTCTATTGTCTACGCCAAAACGCTGCGTTGATATCCCTTTAGACTCGCATTCGGTATAGAAAGCACCTAGTAAGTCTCCCTTGTAAACCTCATATTTTCCAGGGGGCATTTCTGCAATTTCAACAATTTTTCTTATCCCAGCATTGTAAAGTTGTTCAGATGAAGGAAAATTTTCTGTGCTTATTGGTTCGTGAACATCTAAAAGGATTACGTTTGGAATAGAATCGACACCGGAAGATTTTTGCTCTGTAAGCGGATAGCTTTTAAGCTGGTCTCTAAGTCGGTCTAAACATGGCTTTTCAAACTTAGATACATCTTGGTACCAAGCTAGAGAGTAGCCCTGTTCCACAAAAAGTAAACCGATAGGGATTGAATGCCCAGTATTAACGATCACAAGCGTATTTGTTATATCTATATTAGACAATGCTTTTCTGGATTCGTTAACAAAATTTTGGTCAACAGATAGCATGGAACCTGTCCGGCCTGAAGATTCAGTTACCTGGCCTTGAAGTTTCAAAAGTTCGCTTAAATCATGTTTGCTCATAGTATATCTATAATTTATTAGTTAGCTTTATTATAACTGATTGTTTTACTGTTTGCAAACCGGACATTTCTACTTAGCCCACATAGGACATCTCTAAACAGCGTTGACAAATGTTGTAGACCCAAAATGATAGTGTTTGATGACGAATCACATAAGAGAGCGTGAGCGGAAGCGAGCGATCGGGAGGGCTAGACTTAGCTGATCGCTCACTACTGTTCGCGCGCTCATTCTAGCCAAACCATAGGTAACTCCCTCCCATAAAGTGTTACCTATCATCCCGGTTTAAAGTGTTACCCGTCTACCCGGTTTGTACCCATCCATAGATCGCCCCCTTATTAAAGGGGGCTATCCCATCTTTACATTATCGAACAACCTTTTTTGCTTTTCTCGGCTTGTTCTGGCCCCCAGCTAAGCATAAGATAAACATTAACGCTTACATTATTCCCTGATTCATCAGAGTCACCACAATATTCAGCTTCCTCGTACCTATGGCTAATATCTATTTTTGAATTAACACGTAAATACGTATCGCCAGGTATCGTTATCTGAGGATCTTCATTAAGTTTTTCTAACGCAAGGTTATAAATAGTTTCTTTTTCATCTAAGGTAGGTTTAGCCCCTCGTCGGTCATAGGTTTTGTCAAATATGCCGCAACTAGGATCCGTCCATCTACGCGTTTGTACAGAAGTAGAATACAAAAGTAGTTCTTTATCACCATGGTTTGCGGCACCAATGAGCTCCTTTCCAAAATTTTCACTTGCCAGTCTTGCCTTTACTACTTGATATATGTTATTAACTTCCTCTTGTTGCGCAAGTGGTCTGCGATTTTCTTGTTTTTCTTTTTCGGCCATTTGCGACATTTTTAATAGTGCGGCACCGCTAACCGGCTGTCCCGCTTCGTACGGTGGTGGGGTGCTTTTTGGATGTATAGCTGCTTCTTCTTTTGACTTTCCCATGGTAAAACTTCCTTTAGTTAAAAAATATTTTTATACCACATATTACTGGCCTTTTCTACTTAGCTGCCCCTAGGACATCTCTAAACAGCGTTGACGCTGCTGTGGCCGGCCTGAGTGAGGGTCGCGACAACCATGGGGCTCAAGCACTGCTCTAGCTTGCTTCGTATAAAAGTATAGTGTACCATGTTGTTTTATTTGACTAACAGAGTAATTAAATATCCCGTATCATAATCATTTTAAAAGCAAGCTAGAGGGCAGCCCGTATAAAATTCTTCATGATCGACTACTTCGAGCCGTGGGAAGCGAAGACGATATAGAAATAGCTCTAGAGCTACTTAATGATGCGGCCTTAGGTTTAAGGCAAGCTGCGTGTTTTGGCGATGCCAGGACGCTTATTGCTTCATGCCATACAATTCAGCAACTAGCAAAATCAATTTCCACGTACATGGGCAATCAGGCGCTAGATGACGAGCTGTCTGTAAAATATAGCATTGACCCTACCCTCTCACTACGTGACAACTTTCTATTTACAACAAGTAGTAACGGTAATAATGCGCTAGATTGGGCTCTTGTAAAGGCCACACCCGAAACATGGAGCAACATGGAAAAGGATGGCAACATCTGTGAACACGCAATTTGCATAGCGTTTTTAATGGACATCGGCTTCAAAGCAGAAAATCTTATAGCAGTTGAATTAGACGATGAAAACTCCCTACACCGCTTTGTAAAAAACTTTCCGAACTACCAAGCAAGCGTGAATAACCACAGTATGAAAATGCTTGAAAGTGCGCCTCTAGAGCAATACCATGTCAGTGTTGTAACGCGTAGCCTGCAAACACTCTCGGGTCACTATTTCATGGACGCGCATCGAGCAGACTTGGAAAAATTTGTTACGGAGCTTAAAAAAAACAAAATTACCAAGATTGGCATCATGGAACTAGGCTGTTACATTCCGGAGCACCTTCCCGAAATGTTGCGCTTCTTTTCTGAAAATAAAATTAAAGTTATGTATGAGGGCATTGATCTACATGAAGGAAGCATAAGGGCTTCAGAGTTTATTTACACTGATAACGAAAATATACAGTTTTTTTGTGGAGATGCAGAACTGCTAAACGCCCCAAGATTTAAAGATATAGCGCAGCTAGTCATTTTTCGACATCCAGATGTTTGCAACTCTCAAAAAAAGGAAATTTATAAAAATATTTTAGGGAAGGTTATTCCTCATATTCTCTCACCCAATGGCATGTGCTTATTGTCTTGTTTTTGGCAGTATGAAGCCAATGCTATTGAAAAGCTACTTTCGACTCAAAATCACTTTTCAAGTCATGAACCTGCTTTCAGAAAATTACCAACCGGCGTTGCTTTCAACTCCGGCCTGGAAAATGCTGATAAAAATAAAAGTATTTACACGTGCGATGCATTCACAATTGCATTGAGGGCATCAGATTTTATGCCACGGCAACAACTTGGGACTGCTTCCAAGCCATAATACGCAGGACATTTCTACTTAGCCCACCATGGGACATCTCTAAACAGCGTTGACAAATGGTGTAGACGCAGCTGCCGATACTTAATACATGAGCAAACCTAAATTAGAAGAATTAAAGCTATTTCGTAATTATGCATGGGATTACTTTGCCCTACATGCAAACCAAAGAACCACGTTGTTCAGGTATTTTATCGTATTTGTATCGCTATACATGACAGGTATAGCATTAATGATTAGAGGGTTTGCCTGCAGCGGGATAAGCTCTGAAATCTTTGTGATTGTGGCCTCAATCGCATTTATCGTAGTGACTTATATTTTTTGGCGTCTCGACAAAAGAAATATACAGCTCATTGGCTTTGCTAAGAGCTCGCTCATAGAAGTCGAAAATAAATTAAATGACAAAGACCCAAAAAATGACCTGGTATTTCAAATGCAAGCCAAGACCCCAGCAGAAATGAAACATAGCAAATGCTATGAGAAAATATTTGTCGCTGCACCTCTTCTCGGTTTAATTTTTATTATCTGGGCTGCTATTTCTCTATATTTAGGTAAAGACGATTGCTCAATGAAACATATTACAATTCATAGCGTTCCTACTGAGCAGCCCTCGCCTGTCTGTGGCAAACAAAACTAGTTTGATCGCCCCCTCTTATTAAAGGAGGCAATCCCCTACTCTATTCTGCACGATAGATGTCAAACCATCGACCCAGGCGCTATTGTTGAAAACAAACGTCTAAGCGCCGTAATGGCTTACATTAACGAGAAACAAGCAGAGCTAGATTGTGAGCGGAGTAAAAGTGTGCCAAGGCGGTAATCTGGATCACATTGTGCAGCAAGAACTTTCATCCTTTGGTAGCGCAGGAAGCTTAGCAGGGGTGTCAGGCAAAGCCAAATCAAGATTGCAATTTTGATTGATCAAGTCTATCAGTTCTTGCATAACTTCGTTTTGAGGCAAGGAGAGAAAATCTTCTTGATTCAATTTGGTTAGTGCTTTACCGGTAAATTTAAGCCATGTTCTCTTGCCGTCAAAACTAGTGCCTACAGCAATGTCATGTATGGGTTTACCTAAATCTTGAAACTCACCAGCACCGCTAAAAAAATTATTTAATTTAGAGTCTGGTCGTGATGGATCAATCCAGCCTTTCTGAGTGATAAATATTTGAATCTCATGACTAGACTGATCGCCAAAGCTTGTCGTATTTTCAAGGGTAACTCGGAAATATGAGCCAACCATTCTCTCTAACAAATGGTTAGGTATTCTTCGTGCATTAACATCAGCATCGTACGCGGCTGTGAACATCTAGGCCTCCTAGTAAAAACTCAATAATGGAATATTTTAGCACATATGCAGAAAGCTAGCAACGATTCAAAATCAATAAGTTACAGTGGCCCGGCCCTTAAAAACCGGACATTTCTACCTAACCCCACATAGGACATCCCTAAACAGCGTTGACAAATGCTGTAGACGCAAAATGATAGTGTTTGATGACGAATCACATAAGAGAGCGTGAGCGGAAGCGAGCGATCAGGAGGGCTAGACTCAGCTGATCGCTCACTACCGTTCGCGCTCTCATTCTAGCTCATCACACATTTATGTACAAAGCCCTTTACAAAGGGACTCTCACTTAACGATTGCTGATTTTGGCTGGCGCTGCCCCGCTTGGCAATGCTACCGTTTGTGCATTGTGTGTCGCCGCTTCTTGACCCCGTGGCATAAAGCGCGTTGGTGTCGCCACACATTGCGCTTGTGGGTCTACGGCTAATGCGGACACTTTAAGGTCGCTGCTTAAATGTTTAGCATCGCGTCTTAAATCGCTTAACTCTTGCGAGCTCACACCTTTTTTAGCTTGTAATTTATCCAAATCACCTTGCATGTCTTCCAAGGCCCATTTAGCCCAATCAGGTGATTGTTGTGCCTTAGCGTCTTTGCCAAGCTGCTTTAGCACATCTTGTAAGCCTTGTAGTTGCTCACTTGCAACTTCAGTTTGTAAATAAGCTGCAGGGCCTGCAACAGGCGCGTGCATCCAAGATGCAAAGTTCTTCATGCCTTGCCAAGCTACAATAGCCAAACCCAAGGTATTAGCTGCCGTTTCTGAAAACATCGGTTGCGGCATCGAAGCACCTGATGTGCTTGCGGGCTCATCATCATCTTGTTGGATGATTCTTATAGTCGCTTCATCATTAAACCCTTGCTTATTGTGAACAGCTTCGTGAGCTCCAACAAACGTGTGCTTATCATAAAACTCATCCAGCTGAGGTTCAGCTGTTACTTGCCCGCCTGCTTGCCATGCATCCATTGCTTTGTAATATTCTACTGAGACTAAAGAGCTATACTTTGCGGCCTCCATAGTCGCTCTCAGCATAGTTGCTGCTAGATTATCTGGTGCTTTACGGCTCATCATTTCACTTGTATAGGCATGTAACAGGTAATATTCGGCGGCAGCTTTGTAATTTTTTTCATCCGCAGATGCTTCTGCATTACCCATGAGCGTATTGCTTGAAGCAAAACCACCTTGCAGCGCACCTATTAATCCCCGCTCAGCTATAATAGCTTCTGCTTCTTGCTCATATTTTTTATTCCACTTTAGTATCGTCATAAATGCCTCCTGGATAATCATGCTAAGCTATCATTTTGTTACTTGACTGTCAACCATCGCGCATACTTTAAACGTAAGTTGGTTTTCCATAGCCAAACTATTTCTTTTATGTTTTAATGCCTTCGTAAATCGATTCAGGATGAATGATTTGTGAGCCAACTGTGAAACGGATTTTTATAGTTCTTTGCTTATTACTTGCGTGCCAGGTGCACGCAGGCTCTGCTACGAACAGCTCTTTTTCTTTGATCGCTGAATTACTTTATTGGGAGCTCAGGGAAGGTAGCGATGAGAACTGGAGCCAAAACATAACACAAAAAGGTGTTGAGCAATCAGCCACCCTTCATGAAGCCCCCTTCTCTTCTAGCCCAGGTTTTAGAGTAGGATTTGCTTATGATGCCCCCAGTGATGCTTGGAATAGCGCGCTCTACTATACCTACTTTCGAACTAACGCTAAAGACAGTGCCTCCGGCAATGTTTACTCGGCCTATCTCGGTAACTTTTTTGCCTGCAACCCTGATGGCAAAGACTACGGCCCCTTTTACGATAGTGCAAAAGTTGATTGGGATTTTTCATTTCATTCTGTGGATTTAGAGTTTGGGCGTAATTTCGTGATCGATCGCATACTTACCGTGCGCCCCTTTGTGGGCCTGAAGGCCGCGGTCATTAAACAGGATATCGACTCACACTGGTTCGGCCCGAAGGAAGAGGTCGGAGGCATTATTGTTCCCATTACTGCTTTTTCTACCGCAAGAGAAAAGATTAAAAATGATTTTTGGGGCATTGGCCCTGTGCTCGGGCTTGATACCACCTGGCCACTTTTAGACTCACTCAGCATCATCGGTAATTTTTCAGGTGCGCTGATGTGGGGGCATTGGACATTTGACGACCACTACGTAAACGACGGTGGCACATCAATCCGCATTGATACGCAAGATCACACAAGCGCCGCAACAATGGCGCGAGGCCTGCTCGGCTTAGAGTGGGCCAAAGAGTTTTCCAGAACGTCGTTAAGCGTTCATTTAGTATATGAGGCACAAGTTTGGTTTGATCAGGTTCAATACTATAACTACAACATGGGCAGATTAAGTAATCTCATGTCATTACAAGGTAGCTCTTTAGGTTTTCGTTTAAATTATTAATTAAGATTGCACATGAAAAAGTTACACAGTTTTATTATCTCGATTTTATTTGCGCTGCATGCGCCGAGTGCATTTTCCTTTCAGGCTACACCCTTTATCGAATTGTTGGTCATGCAAGCCTCACAGGAAACAGCATCTACCTGGGCAACCGTCGTAGCAACTGACGAATTCTCTGAAAAGAATAATGACTTTGGCTGGGACGCAGGCTTTAGAGGCGGTTTTACATTTGAAACTGAGTCTTTTGCAGACATAAAATTGTACTGGACGCATTTTTCTACCGACAGTGACGCTAAAATTCCGATTGCAGGCCACCTTGTTATTCCGGAGTTTTTTAGCGGCTTTTTAAGTGGTGATATCTTCTTTGGTGCAAAACAGAATTGGGATATTGAGATGAATATGGTTGACTTAGAAATGAGCCATCAATTTAATATTGCAAAAAATATCAGTCTGCGGCCGATGATTGGCATCAAGGGTGGCACCATAAACCAAAACATAGACACCCAATGGCAGGCAGTGCTCTACAATGCAACGGAAAAAGTTGAAAGCAACTATTGGGGTATTGGGCCAAACTTTGGTATCAGTGGTATGTGGAACATCACAGAAACACTTAATTTTATGAGCAGCCTAGCTGCCGCATTCATGTGGGGGGAATGGGATGTTAAAGATGTTTATAAACGCCCTTCTGTTCCAGGTTTAGTAGATCCAACAACCATTACTACCAAGATGAGTGGTTCGGAATTAGGAACGCTGGCCCTGAATTATTTTGTTGGCTTAAATTGGAGCCCGAAGGCTCTACCGCGAGTGAATGTCGGCATAGGTTATGAGCTGCAATACTGGGCTAACCAGGTTCGCCTGCCAACATTTGAACAACTTCCTACGCACGGTGACTTAACCCTACAAGGTGCAACATGCAGATTTTCACTCGACTTATATTAGTAGTTTGTATTTTTTATTCGACTATGTCGCATGCATTGGACAAAGACGCGTTTAATGTTTTTGTTGATGTGCTCTATTGGAAGGCGTCAGAAAGCATCGACTGGGCCTATGACAACAGCTTGACCACACCAAATCAAACCGTCACCTATGAGTCGGGCGATTTTGGCTACAAGCCTGGCTTTAGAGTGGGCATTGCTTATGAAAAAGATTGGGAAACCGGGATTATCTATACACATTATTCTTCAAGAACCAGTGATCGTGCAAGCGGAAATTTAAAGTCAGGTTTTATAGGTGGCACTATTGGACTACCGCCAGGCGACCCGTTCTATGATACGGGTCAGTTTAAAATGAAAATTGATTACAATATGATTGACTGGTATGTCGGAAAACGGTTTACCATTACACCAGACTTTACAATGCGTCCAACAATCGGATTACAAGGTGGGTGGATTGATCAAGCGATCACCGCTGACTTCCAAGGCCAATACGACACCACTGAAAAAATTGATAATAACTTCTGGGGTGTAGGGCCAAAGTTTGGTGTTGATGGCAGCCTAGAGATTTTAAAAAGATCAAAATATGCTGTCGGTCTTTTAGCCGAATTCTCAACTGCTTATTTAGTCGGCCACTGGCAGCTGAAAGATGTTTATCACGATAGCTCCCCTAGAACCGTCAAAGTAAAACTTTCAAATCGAAACTTTGGTGCATTAGCGATTCAAGCAAGAATGGGCGTAGCAGTAAGCAATGATAATTTTGCCATGAGCTTAAGTTATGAAATCATGGATTGGTTTGATCAATTGCAAATTTTTGATGACGCAACAGGCGGCCACAATAATGATCTTATTTTACAGGGGATCACTCTGCGATTGGCTTATCGATAAATCTGATCTAACACCGAGCTTTTCAACAATACTAGCACTCGCTTCGTTCATACCGAGTATTTCTACTTGTATGCCATTGCGATGAAACTTCATCTTCACTTTATCCAAAGCGCCTACCCCTGTAATATCCCAGAAATGTGCTTGCGACATATCAATAGTAACTTTTTCAAGTGCTTCTTTAAAATCAAACTGTGTTGTAAAGCCATCTGCTGATGCAAAAAATATTTGCCCCCGAACACGATAAATCCGATGCTTGCCCTTTTCCAGCAAATCAGACTCAACAATCATTAAGCGCGATACACGTTTTGCAAAAATCAGGGCGCTTAGCAAAACACCAACCAGCACGCCTAGAGCAAGATTATGTGTGAACACAACAACGGCAACAGTCGTTAACATTACGCAGCTCGATGCTTTTGGTATTGTACGGATATCCTTTATTGATGACCACTGAAATGTGCTGATCGAAACCATGATCATGACTGCTACCAATGCCGCCATTGGAATCTGTTTTACCCAATCGCTTAAGACAAGAATCAAAAACAATAGAAAAGCCCCTGCAAAAAACGTTGATAATCGACCGCGACCACCAGATTTCACATTGATAACAGATTGCCCGATCATGGCGCAACCTGCCATGCCACCAAAAAATCCTGTAACAATATTTGCAATGCCCTGGCCTGCGCATTCACGATTTTTTTCGCTCGGCGTATCCGTCATATCATCGACTATGACGGCTGTCATTAGCGACTCTAACAAACCGACTGCAGCCAGAGTTACTGAATAAGGTAAAATAATCATCAGCGTTTTCATGCTAAATTCGATGTCTGGTATCAAAAACATGGGTAATGTATCGGGCAAATCGCCTAAATCATCTACGTAACGCAAGTCCATTCCGGCAAACATGCTAAATACTGTCAAAATAATAATGGCTACCAACGGTGAAGGCACTGTTTTGGTAATATAAGGGAAGCCATAAATAATGCCGAGACCCGCAGCCACCATGGCATACATCTGCCATCCTGTCCCTACAAACTCAGGCAGCTGCGCCATAAAAATTAATATCGCAAGCGCGTTAACAAAGCCGGTGATTACAGAACGTGATACAAACCTGAGTAATGACCCTAGCCGCAGCGCCCCAGCTACAATCTGAATAATCCCGGTTAATATGGTCGCTGCTAATAGATATTGCAGGCCATGCTCTTTGACGAGCATCACCATCACAAGCGCCATGGCGCCTGTCGCAGCCGAAATCATGCCTGGTCTACCACCTACAATAGCTATCACGACAGCCATGCTGAAAGAGGCATACAAGCCCACTTTAGGGTCAACGCCCGCAATAATGGAAAAGGCGATGGCTTCAGGAATGAGGGCCAGTGCCACCACGGCACCTGCAAGTAGATCACCGCGGATATTGGATAACCAGCTGTTTTTAAAGTCAATGTAGTTCATTTATGCCCAATTTTTGTAGAGTTTTTGATCAGTTGGGCAGCTTACCACTGAACCCATCCAATGTCAAGCTGCCTACTGAGATATTCATTTTTTCCGCGGCGACCTTGCGCGGCAAGCCACGATTAAACAAGCGCAATGACTCAAGCATTCTTGGAGAAAGTTTTTCCATTGATGAATCAACAATAACGCTAATAAAACGTGGTGTTGACTTAAGCATATTTTTACCTCTCATAACCTCATGTATTAATACACGGGTAGTCTGTATATCCTTTTTTACCCGGTGTATAAAACGTGTTTGGATCAGCATCATTAAGCTTGGCACCAATAGCAAATCTTTTTACAAGATCAGGATTTGCGATAAAATCCACACCAAATGAAATCAAATCTGCTTTTCTTGTCTTTATCGCTTGCTCTGCAAGCGCAAAAGTAAAGCCGCCATTAAGCATGACCGGGCCCGAATAATGATCCTTAACTAGGCCAAAACTATCTACGCCGTATTCAGAAGAGTCGATTACATGCACATATGCCAAACCCACGTGGTTAATATTTTTTAACAGTGCAACATATGTTTCGATCGGATTGGCATCATTTATGCCATTTAATGTACTACCTGGCCAAATGCGAATACCTACTTTATTAGCACCAGCCACAGAAGACATTGCCTCCAGTGTTTCAAGCACAAAACGTATACGATTTTGTAGGCTTCCCCCGTATTGATCTGATCGACGGTTACTTTCGCTAGAAAGAAACTGCATCGGCAAGTAGCCCGATGTTGCATGCAACTCAACACCATCAAACCCACAGTCAAGTGCCGCTCTTGTAGCTTGTTCGTATTCTTTTATTACCTTTTTGACTTCTTGGGTCCGCAGTTCACGTGGCATCACGATATCCTGCATTCCTGCTTTATCCGTGTATATTTTGTCTTGAACGCGAATCGCACTAGGCGCAACAGTTTCAGCACCAGGCGCTTTGTTATAGGGATGTGCCACGCGCCCAACATGCATCAATTGTACAAAAATCTTTCCACCTTCGTGGTGTACGGCATCAGTTATCTCACGCCATGCAGTTTGCTGTTCTTGAGAATAAATCCCTGGGACACGCGCATAACCATCACCGTTAGGAGAAATTGAGACCGATTCAGTAATGATCAAACCAGCGCTACTACGTTGCCGGTAGTAAGTTGCCATGATCTTCGTTGGCACACGATTACCGTCAGCGCGGCACCGTGTAAGAGGCGCCATAACAGCCCTATTTTTAAGATACAGGTCGCTCGACTTATAGTGCTGCAATAATGCCTTACTTTCCATATGACCTCTCTTTACATCAAATTATATGAATATATACCTACTAATAATCAGCATAGCACTGAGAATCATGCTATCATAGAGGAATGTTTTGCACCTTTTATTCAAATATTTTGACCTATGAAGATTACTCTTGATTCACTGCAGGTACTAGAGGCTATAGATAGGTGCGGCTCATTTGCGCTAGCTGCTGAGGCGCTTCATCGCGTGCCATCTGCTCTAACCTATACGGTAAGCAAACTCGAGAGCCAGCTCAGCATCACAATATTTGATCGCACAGGCCATCGTGCCAAATTAACAGCTGTTGGCCATTTAGTTGTTAGCGAAGGACGCAAGCTACTCGCAAATGCTGAACAGCTTGAGCGTCGCATACACCTGCATAAGACAGGCTATGAAGAACAGCTCTTGATCTCATATGACCAACTTGTCCCTTTTGATAATTTGATTTTTTTATTAGATAAATTTTATCAGAAATTTCCCAATATCGATGTGAAGCTTAGCGCAGAAGTACTGGGCGGATGCTGGGATTCATTGCTGTCTGGGCGTGCAACTATAGCCATAGGCGTGAGTGATGACCCACCCATACGTGATGACTTGTCGGTAATACCACTTGGCTCAATTGACTTTGTTTTTGTGGTTTCCAGAAAACATGCTTTGGCCACAAAAAAGCAACAGCTCACTAATGACGATATCATGACGCATCGCATTATTGCTGTCGCAGATTCTACACGTGGGTTTATTCCTTCGCGTAGCACCGGGATTTTATCGGAACAAGTAGTTTTCACTGTTAATTCTTTTAATGAAAAAATACAAGCTTTATTGGCTGGGCTTGGTATTGGCTATTTACCTCTGAGCTATGCAAAAGAATATATTGACTCTGGTGAGCTACTGATAAAAAATGTACCTCCTCTGTGTACCCCAGCTGCCCTGGGTGTTGCCTGGCGGCCTTCATTACTTGGCAAAGCCGGAAATTGGATGATAAAACAATTAAAGAAGCAGACATGCCTAGAAAGAATACATACAATTGAAAATTAAAAACACCACCTACCCCTCTAATCTAATACAAGGTCCGCTGGCCGGCGTAAGCTGTGGTCCGTTTCGCGCTCTGGCGTGGGAATGGGGAAAGCCTGCTTTTGCCTATACTGAAATGTCTTCTTGTAAGAATTTAATTAACAAGCCAAAACACTTGCAGCGGCGCTTTACAGAAAAACACCCTGATGAAGGCCCACTTGGCTTTCAACTGTCGTCTAATAATGCGGATGAGCTTGGTTTGGCTACAAAAATAGTGACAGACTGTGGCGCCGATCTGATCGATCTAAATTGCGGCTGCCCAGTGAAAAAAATCCGTAGCAAAGCCGCCGGTTCGCATTTATTATCAGAGCCGGGGAAAATTTACAAATTTATCACCGCGATGAAAAACAATACAGATCGACCTGTCTCAATTAAGATTCGCGTTGATGCTGACAGCAATGATAACTTTAACCAAGACATGGCTAAGGCTATTGCAGATGCACAGCCTGATTTTATTACGGTGCATGGACGCCACTGGACGCATAAATACGATGTTGACTGCGCATACGATGACATTGCTTTTTTTGTCGACGCATTAAATATCCCAGTCATTGGCAATGGTGATGTTGCTTGCCTCGATTCATTAAAACGCATGTTTGCTACAGGCTGTGCGGGCGTTATGATTGGTCGCGCAAGTGTCGGCCAACCCTGGTTGTTTGCCGAGTTAAAAGCGCAGATCAATGGTGATACTTTTACACCACCTTCTACTGCTATTATTGGCACATTATTTTTAAAGCATTTAGCAGGCCTGTGTGATCTATTGCAAACCGAAAAGTCTGCGATCATTCAAGCGCGGTGTTTTGCAAAATATTACGCCCGCAAGCTGGAATTTAAAGAAGATTTTTGCTCAGCCTTCAATCAATGTACTGATTTGAAAACGGCGCAACAAGTAATTGAGCGATACTTTGGAATCGTCACATTAAACAAAATAATTTGACAGCACAGAAGGCATCGCGCCCTCTTCTTTTGCTTGCTTTAATAAGCGTTCAATTAAACCATGTAAGCTAGCATGTTTAACATGTAAAACAGGCTTTAGCTGATTCAGCAGTTGTTCAACCGCTTGGCAAGCTGTGCTATTGGGCCCATCAGCTTGCAGCAAGGCTAAAGATATTGCAAGTGCCTTTAGCTGACCTTCAAACGTGTTCGCAGTGTTGTATTGTTGCTTAAAAAGCTTGCCCATATCTTCGAGCAAGCCAATTTTAATTAACAGCTCTGCGTATGCTTCACTGTTAAGGATCGGGGTGGTTTCATGAAAAATAGTTTTAACCCTGTGGTTGCGGTTTTTATTTAACCTTGAAAATTTGCGCGGCAAGTCGCCGCACACTTCTGGGCTGTCATCCACATGGTAAATCATTGCCTCTTTGAACTGTCCGCATAGCCAGATTATTTGTGCTTCTTTTGCGTCATTGTTTTCTATCGGATGTTCCTTTTGGGCATACGTATGCATTTTCTCTTGCACCAATAACGGGTTTTCCAAAATCATATTTTCTCGGATTTCCCCTGCAAGCTTTTGCTCTAGTGGGTAAAGGACATCTTGGTAGTAATTACCTTTCCCGGTGCGTGGTTGATACCTTGCATTGATAAAATCAAACTGCAAATTAAAAGGCTTGAAGCACAGCTTATCCCAGTAACTTATTGCAGCGGCAAGCGCATCTTCTGAGCGTTTCGGCGGTTTATGCTGCCAGTAATAAAGCGTATACAGCGTCGTGTTTTCAATATCGCGATGGGTGGTTAAGCCAACAGGAATACTTTTAGATTTCGCATACATGGCTAGGGCCAGAAGACCCAGGTCTATCCCGTGCATCCCTCTTAAAGTATGGTCCCAGTCAATGCTAATAATGATGTCATTTTTCATTATCAATATCCGAAATCAATTTCCCCATCAATTCTGCTGTTGATATTGTTTTTGCTAGATGAACAGACTGGCCGGCCCACAGGGACATAAAGTCCGTATTGTGTTGTTCTGCAGATTCTTTGCGCATGGTGCTTGTAAGCGTATGTTGAATGGGGTAAGGCAAAGTTTCATTTTCGTGTAATTTCATACGCGATATAAATTGATTATTGATTCCGCGTGCTAATTTTCCTGAGAAAGCGCGCGTTAAGACAGTGTTGTCTTTGCTTGCATTTAATAACGCTGATTTATAAGTAGGATGAATTCCGGATTCATCACAGGTTAGAAACGCTGTGCCTATTTGGACTCCTTGTGCACCTTGAGATAAGGATGCGACGATATCTTTGCCATCCATGATACCCCCTGCAGCTATGATGGGCGTTTTAACATTTGCATTTAAGTCTGCAACAAGTTCTGGTAGGCAGCTTAGCGAGTTTTCTGCTTCACCCATAAATGTGCCTCGATGTCCCCCTGCTTCACTGCCTTGGGCAACAATAAAATCAATGCCATTTTTTTCAAGTAATATTGCTTCTTCTTTATTTGTGGCTGTGCCGATTAATAGCGTATTATTTCGTTTAAGTTTTTTGATCCACGATGGATCAGGAATACCGAAAGTGAAACTAAATATGGGTACTTTTTCTTGGACAACAACATTGATCTGCTCATCAAATGAAGGCGCATAGGGCGGAGAAATCGGGGGTATATTGAATTTTAATTCTTTACACGATTGACCAATGAGTTGCATCATGTCAGCGATTTGTGATCTGCTTGCTTCGGCTTGCTCTGGCACAAAAAGATTAACAGCGAACGGTTTATCGGTTAATAAACGAATGTCCTTGATGGCCCGCTTAATATCATCTGGCTTCATATAACCTGCCCCTAACGACCCTAGGCCTCCGGCATTTGACACTGCTGCCACCAAGGCAGGAGTCGTAGCTCCGCCTGCCATAGGTGCTTGAATGATCGGGTATTTAATATGTAATTGTTGACTCAAATTTGCCGACATTTAGATTTACTGCCCCAAGGTAGCAGGTACACCCTCTTCATTGGCAAATACAACTACAAAAGTTACATCATCATCACCATTGTTTTCGCCATAGTGCCAGACGTTAACATTTTCCGCCCAGGCTTCACCAGCTTTCAACACTGCTTTCTTTACTTTTGTTTGATCATCAAAACTGCCATTTGTATCAGACGTTGCATACATCGTAAGTTCGCCTGAAATAATATAGCCCGCGCCATTGCTGGGGTGTAAGTGCACAGAGGTTTTACCGCCGGGTATGATCTTAAAATGGTTTACTAGCAACAAAGGTTTACTGCTGGTGTAACCTGGCAGGCTTGAACCATCCCAAGCTTCATCTGTCGTGATAATGTTAGTGACCGTAACAGGTGCATCGGCTGCTGCCACATACAGTGGGATCAATGCAAAAATGAATGAAAGAATATAAGTAGTAATATTACGCATCGTAGACCTCCGTTGTTTATACCAGTATACCGAACAAAATAGGCAGCGCAAGTATGTTAAGCACCAAACCTGCTTTTAGCATAAGTCGTTGCGGGATAAGTCCCGTGCCGTACACCAAGGCGTTTGATGGTGTTGCAACGGGCAACATAAATGCACAAGAACACGCCAAGCCAACTGCCATGACCATGGCCTGCGTGTTTTCTGGGAACATCGTTTCGGCTAAAACCACAACAATAGGAATCAGCACAGCCGCCGTGCCTAGATTGCTTGAAAACTCAGTCAAGAATACCACTAACAATAAAATAACGAATAGGAGAAAAACCCAACCCCACTGCCCTGCCGAGCCAAATACAGTATTGGCTAAAAACGCGGTTGTATCTGTTGCACCCAAAACCGCACTTAAACAAAGACCACCGCCGAAGAGTACCAATACACCCCAGTCGACATGGTGCTGTAATTGCTTCCAGGTAATAACACCGCTCGCAACCATCGCAATAACAGCTGACATGGCAATCAGGGTATCAAAATCTTGGCTTATGCCCATCAAAGCTGCAAGTGGGCGGGAAAACACCCAGCAAAATATAGTCACCGCAAAAATCACGATTGCTTTTTTTGCGGGTTGTGCCCAGGGTTCACGATGATCTTGCATTTTTTCTAAAACAATCCCCTGCTCCGGCGTGATTATTTTATAAAGGCTAAAAATCATCACAGGTAAAAAACAAAACACGGCAGGGATGCCGATTTTCATCCAATCTGCGAAGCTGAGGCCCAGCGCTGCAGCAGTAAGCGCATTCGGCGGGCTACCGATTATAGTACCCATGCCCCCGATATTTGCACTGTAGGCAATACCCAGCAACGCAAAGATACGCGCTTTGCTGTATTTTTCTGGGACTAATTGCAGTGCAATAGGCAGCATCATCACAGTGGTTGCCATATTGCTGATCCACATTGAGAGTATTGCCGTGGCAATAAATAACAGCATAAACGATGCAAAGGTATTGTCCCCTGCTAAATGCGTTAACCAAGCGGCAAGCCTGCGGTCGACGCCATGCAAGTGCAAAGCGGCTGCTAATGCAAAGCCACCTAAATTTAAAAATATGATCGGTTGTGCAAAACTGCTTAACGCTTGCGGCATACTCAAGGTTTGGCTGGCAACAGCAAGGATCGGCACCATTAAGGCTGTAATTGGTAGCGGCCAAAGCTCGCCCATCCACATAATAGCCACCCACAGCAACAAGCATAAGCCAAAACTGATAGGCGTTGGTAGCGGTAACAGCCAATAAACAGCAAGAACTGATATACTTACAGCCATGATAATCTGTTGTTTTTTCAGCATAATATTTCCCATGATTGACCACGATGTGCTTTTCAGTTTATCATAGTAATCATGAGTCAAACAAAAGTACGCCTATCTTCTTACCTAGATAAGACCCTGCAGGATGCAGAGTCAGTTTTTGCTATGCGTAACCGTGATAGTCTACGAAACCTCAGTATTGCCTTACTAACGATGGCCTATTGCTTTCGTGAAAAAGAACACCAACAAGTCCAAAGTGAAATGCTTGTGTTGCTAGGCGTGAACCCAAGGACTATGGCGCATGAAGGACGCTTTACTGCAGAGCAGGCCTGGATGCTGGGGCGTGTTTTAATTGTCGCAAACGAAACTGATCGCGAAGGCATTGCTGCTTTATTTGAAGCTTACCTGGCACAAGATGACAACCCTGGGTACCAAGCAAGCGACCATGCCGATGCCTGCGCGCATGCTTGGGCGGTGTCTTATTACCTAATATACGCCGGCGAACATAGAAAAGGTATTTATAGCAATAGGATTACTGCACATGTAAGCGACAGCGATGTTTTGATCCATAAGCTTGCAGAAGACAAGACAACAAACATGACGAATATCATTTGGCTATATGTGATGAACTTGCATGCTGCAGCTAGTAAAAATGACACGATCGTATATGGGTATCTTAAAAATAAATTTAAAGACGTTGTTGCGCCTGACAGCAATCAAAACCATCTGGGTAAAATGATAATACAACATCTGCCCGAAAATGATCTGCGTTTTTGGGCTTACTCCTTAACGATGCACAGTGTAATATTAATGCACGACAAAGCAGAACTGTGGAACAGCTTTCCAGAGAGTGAAGCATCGCAAATGACAACTGCGCATTTTTCATCGCTAGAAGAACGTGAGAGCATTCAAGGCTTGTCCGAGCTCACTCTGGGTCATTCTATCCAGATGCGAGCTTGTGACAACTTACTCAAAGCGCATGTCGATGGAAAAAACAGCCCTGTTGTACAAGCCATCACGGCTACCGGTTGTACGATGTGCTAGGCGTTGCTCCGCAGCGTTAATTAACAACTACTTCGTTTGTTGTTAAGTCTACCTTTGCAATACTTAAATCACCGTTCAACACGTAGGCTGTTTTGCTGTCTTGTGAAAATGCGATTGCTTGGCGTGGTTCTTTTAGCCCTGTTACTGTTGTAATGACCTTCATGTCAGGCAATGCTATTACAGTCAGGGAGTTATCCGCTAGGTTACCTGAGTATACAAATTTTTCATCCGGGGTCAGTGCTGCGCCGTAGGGCTCTTTGCCAACTTTGATGGTATCAATGACTTTCATCGCTTGCGCATCAACCACCGCAATCTTGTTATTGCCACTATTGGCTGCAAATATTGTTTTGCCATCGCTTGTTACTGAAATAGCGCGAATTTTATCAAAGCCATCGATTTCGCCTACAATCTCATTGCTTCCAAGGTCAACTACCGTGATTTTGTCGCTAGCAAAATTCGTTACGTAAAGCGTTTGGCCATTCGGGCTTAATATTACGCCTTGCCGGGGCTGTGCAAAGCCAGTGATTACCGCGGCAGGTTTTTCTTTTTGCAAATCAAATACAGTCACTGTATTTGCAGCTTGGTTATTGATGTAGAGCTTGGAGCCATCGTTGTTTATAGCTGTCCCGAAAGCACCTGGGCCAACAGTATATTTCGTTAAAAGTTTAAAATTAGTTGCATCAAACTTAAAAATAACGCCAAGGCTGCTGTCCGAAATGTACAGAAACTCGCCATCAGGCGAGAACAGGATATTACGTGGCGTAACAAAACCCGAAAGCATGGCTTGCTTCTCGCTTGTTTTTAAATCGTATATATAGATAATAGGCGTATCGCTGTTACCAACAGCGGCCGTCTTTTCATTAGGGCTAACCGCCAAGGTATTGTTGCGGATATCGCCGTCAAAGGTCCAGCGTGAATCAGCTGCTTGTGCAGAAAAGCCGAATAACAAAAGTAAACTTATAGCGAAGCTAGTAAAAATTTTCATATGCTCATTCCTTGAGTTAATGGCGATATCTCAGTATACCAAGATTTAGGCTATTTGTTCGTATTTTTCTGCGGGCCCTGTGAGGCTGTCGCTATGGCCTGCCCTTGTGCAAGCAAGGCATCAACATCAATACCTTGCAGTTGTATTACATAGCTATTATCACGACTTGCGGTAACTTTATGCTTTGTTGCAACGAACGCCGGGTTGGCTTTCAGTTCTTTATAAACGCTATTAGCCTCAGCCTGGGGAAATTGACGCCAGGCCTTAGCTTCTTTTCCCATGACCGCCCACTCGTCAACGCCGCTTAATTGTTTTACGGCTAATTTAATTGAGTTCCGCCCTTCCTCTGAAGAAAAAACTGAAAGCTCTCTATGTTTTCTCCCAAAGTGCATGACATTTTCCTTTAATCTTTCCATGGCAACAGCTATGCACGCAGAATCGTTATTCAAATCTACTGTTTTTTTCGCATCATTTTTAAACAAATCATCACTAAACTTGGCAACATTGAACCCAGGAAAGTCTCTTGTTATTTTTTTGGCAAGATCGCTGCATTCTACCCGCAGAACAGCGATCTGCTTTTTATCTTCGCTGCTGGGCTGCTTTCCTGCTTGTGCATCTTTGATGCACCTTAAAATATGCTCTCCTAGAAGATCGGCAGTTCTTTTATCATCAGGTATACGCAGTAATATGCTGGGCAAATTAAATGATCGCAGCATAATGTTAATTAGGCAAGTGGTTGTTCGCTTGTTAGCATTGAAAAAAGGATGGATATCCACAAGCCCATCAAATGTTTCACCCAGTAAAGATGAAACAGCCTCAAGATCATCTGGGTTGCAGCTTTTCCATTTACCAATAATTTTTCTCGCGAAGTCATTCATCGCTTGTGGCACCATGGAAGCAGGCATGCCAATTTTTACTATTTTCGCAACAACGTTTATTTCATCGTTGCTTAATTGTTTTTTGTCGTGCGCATCAATTAGTCTTGACAGCACTTGCTCGGCTTGATCCATGGTAAGTGGGCCCGGCTCTGTGCGATATCTTGCTGCGAGAAACAAGAAATTTTCAAAATCTGATTCATTCAAGCCAGGGAAATTACCGGCTATTTTTGCGGCAGCCATTTTTTTATGACTTTCCTCTGTAAAGGGAAAAGTAAAATAAAATTTGATATGCTGTAGTATTGTAGCTCCAGCATGCCAGCTAGTAATTTCCTCACCAACTTTAATAAACCTTCCGGCCTCAACCTCATTGTTTTTAGCTAAGGTTTTTGCGATGTTGCCATGGATCTGTTGCAACCATTCAATTAATTTTGTGCTACTAAGCTCAGCAAGATCATGTGTTTTTAGCCATGGTAATACCTGTTCTTGTGCATACATATAGGCGTCGTACATGTCCTGGTATTGACCAGCAACATTGTGCATATGGTTGATGCCCTCAGTGGCGTCAGTGCCCCCAGCTGGACGTGAGCTCTCCGCTTGAAACATATAAACCAAGGCAGGATTGAATTCTTTAAGCTTTTCAAAATCTAACATGACAACACTCCATTAAGTTAGCCAGTTTATCATGTTTAGCAAAGCTTTGCTAATCGTACTTGCTTCATATATAATTTTTGAAGTTATTTCAGCAATTATTTGAGGTTAATCAGTCAAAATGACAAATCAATTCAATGAGTTAATCACCGGCTATCAGGCTTTTTATCAACAATATATAAACGACAAAGATTACTATGACAGCCTAGCCGATAACGGGCAGGAGCCTAAGGCCCTTGTGATCGCTTGCTGCGACTCCCGAGTTGACCCCACCATTTTAACCCAGTCCAAACCTGGTGATTTATTCATGGTGCGCAATGTGGCAAATTTGGTCCCTCCATTTGAGGCCGACCCACGCCACCACGGCACCAGTGCTGCGCTCGAGTTTGCCGTTCTTGGCCTAGGCGTAAGTGACATCATTGTATTAGGGCACCGCTATTGCGGCGGTATTCGTGCCCTGATCGAACAAAAACCACATGAAAGTGAAGATTGTTTTATCAATGCCTGGATGGATATCGCAGAGCCTGCAAAAAAGCAAGTATTAAAAGAATACCCAAATGCAAGCAGTGAAGAACACGCGCACCACTGCGAAAAAGCATCGCTGCAAATTTCGCTGCAAAACCTGCTAACCTTCCCATGGATAAAAAAACGTGTCGAAAAACAACAACTACGACTGCACGGTTGGTATTTTGATCTAGCAACAGGTAAGCTTGAACAATACGATTCTGCAACAAGTGAATTCAAACCACTAAAGTTAACCTAGGAGCCGACATGGAAACAAAAGATGCACACGGCACAGTTCTACAAGACGGTGACTCCGTGCAAGTCATAAAAGATCTAAAGCTAAAAGGTTCAACTTCAAAAGTTAAACGCGGCACTGTTGCTAAAAATATCAGGCTCACAAGTAACCCTGAGGAAATTGATTGCAATGCAGCAGGGATTAAAGGCCTAGTTTTGAAAACTTGTTTTGTAAAGAAGGTGTAGGCGTGTCTGTTTCAATGTACTCGGGTTTTTGCTTCGCTTTAAACCGCGAAGGATAATAGCTTAAGCCAGGTGTTAAGCCGTAATTGATTTCATCCCTAAGCTGTTCCGCCTTTGGTTCATATTGTTCAGTCGCTTTTTCAAAATAAAATTTTGCCTCGACAAGATTCGGACGCACGCCATCACCTGCTTGATAGGCGCACCCCAGATTGGTAAGCGCTTTACTATGCCCCTGTTCTGCTGCAAGACGGAAATACTCGACAGCATCATAAATGTCTTTATTTTTAACTTTGCCATTGCCAATGAGTGCACCCAAGTCGTTTTGTGCATTAGCATTACCAATTGTTGCAGCTACCGTTAGAAATTTAATTGCAGTTGTTAAGTTTTTTTTAACATGGATGCTACCACGCTGGTAATTTTTAGCATTAGTATATAGCTCTTCAGCGGTTGCTTTATCCCACATCTAAAAACTCCTTGATATCAGCTATCTCATCAGGGCAAACTTGATGTTGCATGACGTAGCTATGCCAAGCGACGTCGAAACCGTCATCTTTCAAATGCTTTGCTGAGCGTTCGCCAAAGTCATACTGCACCACGGGATCTAGGGTGCCGTGCGCCATAAAAATGGGTGTGTTTTTATTTTGCGGGCTTGCATACGCTTGAAGTTTTTTATTCAATGGCAAATAACAAGAAAGCGCTACTATACTTCGGAGTTTGTGTGGGCAGCTCAAACCTGCCAGCAAAGCCATTACGCCGCCCTGGGAAAACCCAGCGATTGTAATGTTTTCGCTTTTAAAACCTGCTTCAATTTGGGCATTAATAAGTTCATCAATCGCCTTGCGTGTTTCGAGCATACCGGCTTCGTCTTCTTGCTCAAAGCGATCAAGTGATGCAATATCATACCAGCCACGCATCACCATTCCCTGGTTAAGCGTGATCGGACGCATCGGCGCATGCGGGAAGATAAACTGCGTATCGGGCAAATTCAAAGCCTCAGCGATAGGCATAAAATCATGCCCATCGGCGCCAAGGCCATGCAGCCAAATAATTAAATACTTTGCTTGCTCGCAGGCAATCGTTTCAAAATCAATCTTCACTTAAGTGCTCGATCTGCAAGTTACGGTAAGAGACTTCAAACGGTTGGCTTTTCGCAGGGCTTAGACGAAAACCTAAGTACCCTTCACTCAGTGGGTTGCCATCAAAATCATTAACCTCAAGTAAAAGCTGATTATTATTCTGGATCAGCTTGATATTGCCACCATTTTTCTCAATCACTAAACTGTTCCATTGTACTGAGCCCGCTGTTTCAAAAGGGTCATGTGTTTGCGCCAATAAATCAAAACCCGGAATTTTACGGATAAAACTATTGGGTTGATGTGCATGCGTATGCAAAGCAATTGCATAAGCACTATGGTCAACGCCATCTTTAAAGTAAGGCCAGTTCCCATCGTAGTTATCGGGCACAAGCACATCGCCGCCATCTATGCTTGTTAATGCTAATAACATCACCAACACGCCATCACCATTACTGGTTTGGAAATCAAAAGAAACACGATAGTTATCCGGCAGCATGTTTTCAGAAAGGAAAATTAACCCCTTCGAGTTTGCCATCTCAGGTACGCTTAGGGTAAATGTATCGTCACCTGCTACACCCACATTGCCCAGCCCAAGCTTCTGCCAAGCTGTTAAATCAATAGCCATTGGTGCTGCAGTAGCATTTAGCGCTAGCGCGAGCAGACAGCTGCTAATAAATACTTTTAATGATTTCATGTAAACGTCCCTGTTTAATTAGAAGTAGATAAAGCATACCATATTTAAGTTGTAAGCACATCTACCCCAAATTCAGAAAATACCGCGTATACCTGCGCTCACCCGTTTTCGATAGCGCTTGTATCTTCACCAAATGCTGTAAGTCGCGGGTCGCGGTAGCACGTGACGCTTTGCTGATGCTGATGTAATTCTCGGCGCTTAGGCCGCCTTCGAAACCATCGACACCTTCACGAAAAATTCGCAGCAATACCTTTCGCTGCCGCTCGTTAATATCCTGCTTAATGCTGTCAAAAAACTTCGCTTTCTTAATAAGAAATTCTATGTGGGTTTGTGTGTGCGCCTGTGCTTTTAAAACAGTTTGCGCAAAATATTCGAGCCACTGATCTATTTCCAAAGAACAATTTGTTGTTTGCAAAGCTTTATAATAATCTTTTTTATTATTTTCAATAATGTACGATAATGCTATAAGGGTTGATTGCCCTAAGCTTTGCGATAATGCCTTTACCCCAATTGCACGCCCTATCCTGCCGTTGCCGTCTTCAAAGGGGTGAATGGTTTCAAAATATAAATGCGCAATACCCGCACGTAATAAGGCCGGCATTGGATGTGCGCCTTTAGGCGCTGAATCATTAAACCAAGTAATAAAATCACTCATTTTTGTTTTAAGTTCGTTCGAAGGTGGCGCTTCAAAATGAACCGTTGGCGCATGTCTGCCACCTGAGACAATCAACATCGGCTCAGAGTGTTCACGGTATTGCCCAACAAACTCTAAATCTTTGCGTCCTTTGGTCAGCATTTTGTGCCAGTTGTGCAAGGCTTTATGGCTTAGCGTATGTCCAAAGCCACGATAGGCGTCTAGCATCATTTCAGCGATGCCCTGCTCTGCTGGCGTGCTATGCGGTTTATCGCCCGCTAAGCCCATCTCACGGCGTATCGATGACTGCAAACTACCACGGTTTAAATATTCACCCTCAATTGCCGATGTATTCACCGCCTCTTCGCTTAATAGCTGCACCTCAAGCTGCTCTTGCTCTTGGGCATCTAAGCATCTAAATACGCCTGAAAAAGCCCCTGATGCCGTTAAAAACTGCCGCTCAAACCCCTCTAATCTATTGATATCGTAGATATAATTGGGCCATTTGGGTAATTGCCAGCTCCATTTCATGCGTTATAGCTCCTGCCTCTATAACTCATATTATAGCATATTTTGAGCTATAGGAAATGATTCTATAACTCACAAGCTGTTCTATACTCTCATTAAGAAACAAAGAGGCCCCACATCATGGACAAAATGACCACCATCATACTTATTCTTCTACTTGGCATATTTATGGTTGTAGCCTTTACTTGAGGATTATAAGAAAATGCATAACATTCTTATTTCTGGTGCTGGCCCGACGGGCCTAGCAGCAGGTCTATTTCTTAAAAAGCGAGGCATTGATGCCACGATTATCGAATCGCAAGCGGCCATCTCGCCACATTCTAAAGCATTGGGCGTTAATCCTCGAACGCTCACACTGCTACAAGAAACAGGTGTAACTGATGCGCTACTGCAAAAAGGCTGGAAGGCAACCGCAGCAAACATCTGGAAAAATGGCAAAACACTTGTGCGAGTTGACCTTGCAAAAAACGGCACGGATTACCCGTTTATGCTGGTACTCCCGCAAAGTGAAACCGAAGCCACAATAGAAAGCGCTTTGAATAGCATAGGCGCTTCTGTTAAACGCGAACAAGTGCTCACCGAATTTGAAGTTCAAGATAACAAAGTTATTGCACAAGTGAATACCGATACGATCCATGCAGATATTTTGTTGGGCGCTGACGGCGCGCACAGCACCGTACGTAAAACGCTAAACATCGACTTTCCTGGCAACAGTTATGCTGAACCCTGGAAGCTTTACGATCTCGAACTTGATATACCACTTGAAGATAACGAGGTGCATATTTTACTTGTGCCGAAGGGTTTTATATTTTTATTGCGAATTAAAAATAACCTCTGGCGCGCTTTAGGCAATATTGAGAATTTACTTGAACTATTGCCCAAAGGTACAGATGTAGGCAAAATTCATTGGCAATCAGATTTTAAAATTTCGCATCGCGTGGCTGCAACGCTGCAGCAAGGGCCTATTTGCTTAGCAGGTGATGCGGCGCATTTACACTCTCCTATGGGTGCACGTGGCATGAACCTCGGCATTGAGGATGCTTATATTTTTGCAAAGTTGTTAGCTGCAGGTGAAATTGAACATTACGGCAAGCTTCGTCATGCCGTTGACCAGCGCGTTGTAAAAGGTATTAGCAAATTCACACAAATGCCTCGCGGCAGAGTACCTTGGGCAGCTGCTGCACGACATGCTTTACCATTCATCGCACCTATCATGCTACCCATTGCACGCAAATGGTTAATGGGCTTAGATCACGAGGTTTAACGTTTGCAAGCCTCTACATAAGACTTAAGCACAGCATTAATACGAGTCTGATAACCGGGGCCGTCTTTCTTGAACCAATCTAAGACTTCCGGATCCAACCGTAGGGATATCCGTTCTTTTGGTTTCGGCAACTCTACGGTCATGTTACTTAGAAAAGAATCATCTAGCTCTGGTATGTCTGAGTAATCAATGTCTTGATCGCTCATTTTGTCTATGCGATTCAAGTCGCTTTTTAAAGATTTTTTGTTCACGTTCATTAGCCTTCCTCATCGATATAACACATAAGCACTCATCTCTAAGTGTGTGCGCTATTACCACTTCTCTTTGCTTTGCTTTGCTTTGCTTTAAAAAACCAAGGGTTGTATAGCGAACCTCACCATAATGCTGTCTATTGTCGATAAAAGTAATGGTTTCACCTGCAAACACGTATAATGCATCCTGAAAATCAAACCCGTGTTTTACTAGGTTTCTCTCATTCTTACTACTGTCCCATACTAAACATATACCCTTATTGTACATACAAATTGTCATAACGTCAACTCCATTTTTTCTTGTTATTAAGCTTTTGTTTTTCTTGGTAATATCCCATTATACTAAGATTAAACCTGAACAAACACCCAGCAAAAGCCCGGATTTTGCCTAATTTTCAGCTATGCTGAATGTATATGGAGGTTCAACTATGCCAATTGTGAAAAGTAATCTACACGGAGCTGAACTGCTCGATACGCCACTATTGAACAAAAGCAATGCCTTTACTGAAGCAGAGCGTGATGTGCTAGGTTTGGTCGGGCTATTGCCGCCACATGTCGAAACCCTCGGCGAGCAAGTTGCGCGCGCGTATGAAGCTTATTTAAATAAAGACCAAGACATCGAACGGCATATCTTTTTGCGTGCATTGCAAGATCGCAATGAAGTTTTATTTTATCACTTAATCAGCGAGCATCTTTCTGAAATGATGCCAATGATCTACACCCCAGTCGTAGGTGCTGCTTGTCAACAGTTCAGCGAAATCTATCGCCGCGCACGCGGTTTGTTTATTTCATACCCTGAACGCCACAAAATTGATGATATTCTTGAGAATAGCCCTATTTCTAAACCGGAAGTGATCGTTGTTACTGATGGTGAACGTATTTTAGGTTTAGGTGATCAAGGTGCTGGAGGTATGGGTATTCCGATAGGTAAACTTTCACTTTACACGGCTTGTGGCGGTATTCATCCAAGTACGACACTACCGATCTTACTTGATGTTGGTACCAATAATAAAGATTTGCACAAAGACCCGCTCTACATTGGTTGGCGCAACGAACGTGTTATTGGCCAAGAGTATTTTGATTTTGTTGATATGTTCGTACAAGCAGTAAAACGCAAATGGCCACATATACTATTACAGTTTGAAGATTTTGCACAAACACATGCAGGCCCAATACTCGAAACCTATCGCGATCAGCTTTGCACATTTAATGATGATATCCAAGGTACAGCAGCTGTTACTGTCGGCACCTTACTTGCCGCTACCAAAGTTAAAAAGGGTAAGCTCAAAGACGAGATCGTTGTGATGTTTGGCGCCGGTTCTGCCGGCTGCGGCATTGCTGAACAAATGGTTGCGACGATGGTGCAAGAAGGTTTATCAGAAGCTGATGCGCGATCCCGTTTTTATATGATCGACAGGCATGGTTTACTACACGATGACATGAAAGGCTTGCTACCCTTCCAAACTAAACTATTACAGCCGCACGATAAAGTATCCAGTTGGGCAAGTGATAGCTCAGGTGAAATTTCACTGCTCGATGCTATCAAACATGCAAAAGCAACCACACTGATCGGCGTCTCCGGGCAAGCTAATACTTTTACACAAGATGTGATTAAGGCAATAACAGAAAATACATCTCGACCGATTGTGTTTCCTTTATCGAACCCTACTTCAAAAATTGAGGCCGTACCCGATGACATCATGAAATGGAGCGATGGCAAAGCATTGATTGCCACTGGCAGCCCATTTGATGGAGTAGCGCAATGTAACAACAGTTATATTTTCCCGGCCATGGGTTTGGGAATATTAAGCGTTAAGGCTAAGCATGTATCGGATGCGATGTTCATGGCGGCATCTGAAGCGCTTAGCCAGCACGCACCGGCCATCGAAAACCCTAATGGCGCCCTACTACCTCCTATTGGCGAGGCCAAGGCTATTTCCAAACATATTGCTTTTGCTGTGGCTAGCCAAGCGATAAAAGATGGGCATGCCAAAGCGGTACCTGACGACAAGCTACAGCAGCTCATCGATGACAAATGCTGGGAGCCAGACTACCCGGTGATTGAGAGCTAACGCAGAAGCCGAATTAATGCACGATCTTACTGTAGGGGTCGAACCCTGTTCGACCCGGCAATGCGCAGCATTGCTTTGTCACAGGCTGTGCCTGTGCGGGCGGCACAGGGTGCCGCCCCTACAATATGCTCTGCTGGCAGGGCGGCCTCTCACAAAGAGTATGGGTCAAAACACCCCATAATATATACTTATGTCGATTTCTTAAGAAATACGCTTATCTTGTTGATTTATATGCAATATTTATTTATCACCAAACTTGATATCTATCTAGCTTGTGTAATACTTTAGTTATTAATGTAGTAAATCGTGGGGAGTAAAAACCATGGCTAGACCAATACAGAACAGTGAAAGACCTACTTCATTTAGTGACAAAATGAAATTAAACGGCGAAAGAAAAATGCAGCAGTTTACACGAACTGCCAGCGATCTTGAGCATGAAATCGAAGTATACTGGCATCAAGCCGAAGGATATATGAAGAAAAACCCTGTAAAATCTACTATCATTGCAGGTGTAGTAGGGTTATTCTTGGGTAAATTATTGTCAAAATAAGTGGGGCTTTATGATTAAAGAACTGGAGCAAATGGGAATTGCCTGGATAGTTTTAATCAGAGAGCAACTCAAATTATTTACCCTAGAAGCAAAGTTGGCGAAAATCAGCTTGCTTCCTGCTTTAGTGTGCACATGCTTGTTGCTGTTCCTTAGCATCAGCACATGGTTGTGCGCACTGACTCTGGCGGGTTACGGCTTATACTTCTACAGCCAGAGCTTGTTCATTACCTTCTTAACCGTTTTTTTGGTTAATTTGGGCATGATGCTCACCGCAGCCTTGCTTTTGAAGCGTTACTTAAAGCGTATGTCTTTTCAATACACACGGGCACAGTTTCATGAATACCAAAAACTTGAACAAACAGATTGAAAGCTCGGTTCGTAAAATCAACGGAACCAAAGCTTTTCTCCAAGCCTCTGAGCAGCACTTCATGCAGAAGCTTCAATCTGACCCCAGCCCCCTCTACGGTATGATGTTTGCCAGCCTTTGCCTTGGCTACCAAATGCGCAATAAAATCAGCACCTTGAACGCCCTTCAACTATCTGCTAAAGCACTGCAAGTCTAGCTATATACCTGGAATTAAGGTATAATTAAGCACGTGACTCATACAGCAGGATAGAGTGCAGCAATGGTTGATGGTGTTAACGGCCACATTGAAAAATTGATTAAGAAGGTTAATGAGCCACGCTCAGCAGCCCGCCAGCTTCCTATGCCGCTATTTTCTGTGCCACTACAACATTTTCACGCACTTGCCAAACAAGGTCGAGCGCCAATGATACAGCCTTATGGCGATCTACTGCGTATGAAGCCTAATCCTGATGCCACGCCAAATGAAGAAGACAATATAAATCGTGGTAGTGAACAACTTAGCGAAGATGCGCGTCGATCTGGCGATGTTGACGAGGCTAACAAGCTTAATGATAAAATTATCTTCATAAATGAGCAAGCACACGAAAACATCGACCGGCTTACAGCCAAGGACTGGCATATAGGCCTTTATGGTCAAGAGATGAAAGGGGCGTTTATTGGCGCCGTGAGCATCGCAAAGCAAATGGAGGTAGCGAAAATTGCTGCAGTTGCGGATCCAAGCGATGGCGTGCCCGATGATTTGATGGCATACGAAATGTCTGCAAGCTCGCCCGCCATCAGTTTTTACACGGATGGCAAAGATAAATACATTATTTTTCTTGAGGCCAATGTTTCGCTGCAAAAAATTAACGAGGACGGATCCAAAGGCACTAAAGACAACTCAGATACTTGTATCGCCACTGTGTATAGGTATATTCCTGAGCTTGACTGTTACATACTTGATCGCATGTTAGCATCGAATAAATTTCCTGAAGCGCTTTTAGAAAATCTTGCCGATGGCGAAAGTTCTTTGGATTATGATTTAGCAAAAAACACCTTCGATAAACATACCTGCACACAAAGCATAAAAGTAAAACAGGTTCTAAGAGCCCACAAAAAAACAAATAAAATTGATACCCCGCTATTAATTTTATTAGAAAGAATAGGTGAGGTTTTTAAGGATGACCCTGATTTTTCTGTCGGTGGTCTTGATGAACTTCTAGCTGCTGCTGAAAATAACAAACTTGATGATAAAGCTTTCCTTGAGTGTCTGTCTGATATAACTGCTTCACTTGCCTCCAGACATGATCAAAATACAAAAGCCTCATATATACTATTTGCTTTCATGCTACTTACTCTCACCTTGATCACTGCTACTGTTTTGTTAGGCATAGATCTGTATAGCGATCCAGGTATTACTGGCTGCGATTACGACGGTTTTAACGCTGGTGAAAAAGCAAGCGCTATAGCCCTTCTTGGCATTGGCGGTACTGTTACCACAGGGTATAGCTTTGCCGTCGCACCAAAACACAAAAACGCTACAGACGCACTATTAAAGTCTGCCCGCGAAGCGCATGAATCTGTGACTAATGCTGAAACCAAGGAACTTGACAAGCCCAGCAAGTAATACTCGCATCGCCGTATATGTGCTAAAATGTACACATGAAAAACAACAACTCCAAAATATTTTTGTTCGTCGTATTGGTGCTGACATCACTGGGCTATTTTGCAACAGACGTTTATATGCCTGCTCTGCCAGCCATGGCCACAGATCTACTGACTACCGACTCTATGGCGCAACTGACGATCGCATCGTACATGTTAAGTTTTGCCATTGCGCCTTTGATATTTGGCCCGCTTTCTGACAGCTATGGCCGTAAACCTATCGCTTTAATTGGTCTTGTTTTGGCGGCACTCAGTACCCTTGTATGTATTTGGGCAGCAGATATTTATTGGATTATTGGTGCTCGTTTTATTCAAGGTATTGGTTTAGGTGCGGTAATCACGGTTGCCCGCGCGGTCATACCGGATTGTTACAGCGGCACACAAATGGCCAAGTTCAACTCAATTATTACCATCATGATGCCTATCATGCTGGCCATCGCCCCGACTGTCGGCGGTGTGCTTGAAGATTTCTATAGCTGGCGCATGGTATTTGTTTTCTTGGGAGCCTTTTTAAGTTTTGCACTTATTCTCACCGTGTTTACACTGCCAGAGACTTTAGAAAACCCGCATCCGTTTTCACTGCGTATTGATACCTACAAAGAACTGTTAACAGATAGGCGATTTATGTATTGGTGCTTAATCCCGCCTATTTTATCCATTGGTATCGGTGCGTTCATTACTGCAACACCATTTTTATTCCAAAATGTATTGGGGCTAAGCTCGACACAATTTGGCTTGTTGTCTTTGGCGATCGGCACAAGTATTTTCACCTTTGCAATCATTAATACAAAATTACTTAGCTATGTGTCGGCCGAAAAATTAATTGTTGTCGGAACAGCTTTGCAGCTTGTTTCAGGTGTATTTTTAATTGTCTGTTTAAGTTTCGGCGAGCTCAGCGTAGCGACCCTGCTTATAAGCTGCCTGATCTATTTTACCAGCGTGCCTTTCAGCTTCCCCAATGGTATGTCCTTGGCGTTTGATACCTTAAAGCATCACTACGGTTTGGCCGGCGCCCTGTTTTCAACCCTGCAAGTATTCTTTATGTTCCTAACTAGCGCTATCTTTTCCTTTTTGCCGGCAGACAGCGCCTACCCTCTGGCAATTTCATTTGTCGTGGTCGGTGGCCTGAGCTACTATTGTTTATATAAACAAAAGCAGCTAGGGGCTGTTGTGGTCGAGGAGCCAGAATTAGGATGAAAAAACTAGACTTATTCAAAAAGCCAGCTTCAGAAATTTATGGCATCTTTTTAAAAGGTTTGCTGGCCGTATTACCGATCGCTATCACAGTCTATTTACTCGTTTGGCTCGCCAAGTTTGTTGAGTCTATGTTTGGGTGGCTGACCCGCTTATTGTTGCCCGACCATTGGTATGCGCCGGGTATTGGCTTAGTTCTTGGTATTATTTGCATCTTTCTTGTTGGTCTTGCTTTGCAGTCATGGATTGCGCAATCGTTTGGTGGCTTGTGCGAAAAACTTGTTAAGAAAACCCCTGTGGTCTCTGATATCTATGATGCCATCAAAGACATGATTAAATACTTCACCGAAAAAAATGGTGATAAAGCCGCACAAGTTGTAATGGTCACCTGCAGTCGCGACCCAGAAATAAAACTGATCGGAATAGTAACGCGTGAAGACTTTGAGAAAGCGCCGCAAGGCATAGCTGCCCCGCACATGATTTCTGTCTATTTGCCCATGAGCTATCAAATTGGTGGCTACACTATCTACGTCGATAAAAGCCACTGCTCACCGATCGCCATGAAGAAAAAAGATGCGATTAAATGGGTGTTGATGGGTGGCGTCGAAGCTAAGTAATTACTTTTTTAGTACCCAAAACCAAACGATAATAAAGCATATTAGCATTAACGCTGCAATATTAAAAATAATTGCGCTCATGACTTACCCCTGGGAACTTTTAATAAACGCAAGCGCGTTGCATTTGTTACAACTGTCAAAGAAGATGCAGCCATGGCTGCGCCTGCGATCATCGGGCTCAGTAATACGCCAATGAATGGGTATAAAATACCTGCTGCAATCGGAATACCAACGCCATTGTATATGAAGGCACCAAATAAATTCTGCTTGATATTGCGCAGTGTTGCTTTTGAAACAAAAATAGCGGCCAGTACCTGGGCAGTAGAACCCCCTATCAAGGTCACATCGGCACTTTCCATCGCGATATCAGTGCCAGAACCAATTGCAAACCCAACGTCTGCTTGCGCCAATGCTGGCGCATCGTTAATGCCATCACCGACCATGGCAACGACTTCATTTTCAGACTGAAGTTGTTTAATAAGTTTGGCCTTATCTTCTGGCAGTACTTGTGCACGAACATGTTCAATACCTACCGCCTTAGCAACGGCATTGGCGGTTTCTTTATTATCGCCAGTCAACATGTACACGGTGATACCTAATCTCTTTAAGCGTTTAATTACGCTTTTTGAGTCCGTTTTGATAGGGTCAGCAACACTGATAATACCGGCCAGTTTGTCTGCGATGGCAATATACATCGGGGTTTGTGCTTTCTTGGCAAGCTCAGAAAATTTGTTTTCAAAATCGCCCAAATCAATATTGCGGTCATGCATTAGCTTGCCATTGCCAATCAAGATTTTTTTGCCTGCAACAATACCCTCTGCGCCATGGCCTGCAATTGCGTTAAAGCTGTCGCTGCTTATTAATTCAAGATCATCTGCTTTAGCAATAATGGCAGCTGCCAATGGGTGTTCGGAATTTTTCTCAAGGCTGGCAGCCAGCTGCAGTATGTCGTTTTGTTTAAAACCATTGGCAGTTATGATCTCGATCACCTCGGGTTGGCCTTTTGTAATCGTACCGGTTTTATCAAACACCACGCTTGTGATTTCACTTGCCCGTTGCAACGCCTCACCATTGCGAATGAGCACGCCATTTTCTGCAGCTTTGCCCATGCCGACCATAACGGATATAGGCGCTGCCAGGCCCAATGCACATGGGCAGGCAATGATTAAAACAGTCACACTGGCTACCAATACGAAACCAGCACCAAAGCTCAAGTTAGACCATATCATTGCTGTAATCACTGCAAAGATCATCACACAGGGCACAAAAACAGATGAAACGATATCTGCATAACGCGCAATGGGTGGCTTACTACCCTGCGCTTGCTTCACCATGGCTATAATTTGCGCGATGGTTGTATCTTTACCGACCTTACTCGCTTTGAATACAAAACTACCGGTCTTATTAATTGTGCCTGCAAAAACATTGTCATTTAGTTTTTTATTTGCAGCTAAGGGTTCGCCGGTCAACATCGACTCATCAATGCCAGACTCCCCTTCTGTAATCACTCCATCGACAGGTACTTTTTCACCGGGGCGCACGCGAAGCAGGTCACCAAGTTTTACATCGGCAATCAGAATATCTTCTTCGTCACCATTGGGCATGATTTTTCGAGCAGTCTTTGCTTGCAGCCCCATCAGTTTTTTAATCGCATCGGATGTTTTACCTTTGGCGCGCATTTCAAGTGCAGCACCCAGATCAACCAAACATAAAATGATTAACGATGCTTCAAAATACAGGTGCCTGGATTCTGCAGGAATCATTTGTGGCGCAATAACAACTAGCATTGAATACAGCCATGCCGCTAGCGTGCCCAGCGACACTAAAGTATTCATGTCGGCTTGATGTTGTAAAAAACTACGCCATGCACCTACGTAGATATGACTACCCGCATAGATCATCACAATAACGCTTATTATGCCGATCAGTAAGCCTGCATTTGGCATATGGCCAGCCAGCTCTAAAAACATTAAGCTGAAGCCTAAAACGCCTGCCGCAAGTGATTTATAAAAAAGTGGTTTTGCATGTTGCCCATGATCATGCGCAGGCGCAGGCGCAGGCGAAATGTCGTGACAATTCAAACAAAGACCCCGCCAAATGCTTGATAGATAAGTTGCACAGAAAGCGCAGCCAGTATTAAGCCCATGACCCGCACCACAATCGATGCACCGTTATTACCCATGACGCGTAATACGTGATTCGCTGCAAGCATGAGTGAGAATGTAATCACTAACACGGCCAGCAGCATCGCTACCGTACCCATTTGCACAGCAACCGGGTACACCTCGTTATCCGTTAAAATAATTGCCGCCGTAATGGCGCCGGGGCTAGCAATTGAAGGCACTGCCAGTGGGAATACTGCAATATCATGGCCTTTCTCAGCTTGTGAATCTGGAGAAGAATCCAAACCACCAAATACCATTTTGAGACCAAACAAGAATAAGATGATACCACCGGCAACTTGCAGGGCTTCTAGCTGAATGCCCATACTTTTTAGAATAATTTGGCCAACGATAACTGAGCCAACCAAGATAGCTGCTGAATAGGCTATGGCTTTCAGTGCTGTGCGGCGGCGTTGCAGCGCCGTCATTTTGACGGTAACGGCAGCAAACAAAGCAAGTGTACCAATGGGGTCGATGGTCGCCCAAAGCAATACAAAATCGCTTGTCAGTTTTGCTGTAACCATTTCACCACCTTTATACTCTCATTATACTAGGTAATCGGCGGGAATAGCCAGAACTTTAACAAGCTTTTCAATTGTTGCTGGGCGCAGTTTAGCGTCGGGCGATTCAATTTGCGATAAGGCGGGTTGCGTTATTCCCATTTTTTGAGCAAGTTCCTTTTGCGTCAAACCGAAATGCTCTCGCCACGCACGCACGCGTGAATATCCATCTTTGATTATTCTACGAACCACATCGTGAGGGATACCAGCTTTATCTTCCACAGCTTGAGGGTATATCTCAAGGAATTGCGCATAAGGCAATACAGCAAAAGCGGGTATGCCATCTTTAGATATTATTTGATAATCAATAAGTTCTTTCATCACGCTTTTTAACCTCTTCAATATGAATCAGTTCAATTTTCTCTCGTATATTAAAAAACACTCTATATCGGCCGACACGTAATCTGTACTCGTATTTGTGGGCTTTTAACGCCTTAATATTTGGACATCCAGGATAATCCTTTAAGGCATCTACCGCATTAAAAATCACTTTTTGAACAACGCGGTTACGAATTTTCTCCAACTGTCTCAGTGCTTTTAAACTCCAGTTAATATCAAACATCTCGCCCAATATAAGTTAATTATAAGTGTTTTTATAAGCTCTGTCAAGTCGAGCTTTTTATACTCTAACGTGTGAAGATGCCCTAAACAACCCAGCAAAATCTAGTATTTTTGCTAATATTCAAATATGGAGAAACTACTTGCAAGGATTGCATACACCTTATTGCTCTGCTGGCCCCTGTTAGGTGCTAGCACGCTGATTGAGCCTGAGCTTTTCGATTTAGGCTTAACGCCAAAGCACTGTGATGCCACTTATTGGGCAATCCCCGAAGGCAGTAATGGCAACGAAGTCTTAATCAATGCCACAGCGCAATTACAGCAAACCCGACGGTTTAAGACCAAATGGTTTGCCCCCTGGAACCCATCAGCAATCGAGCGCGCCATTGAGGGCGATCGTCATAGCAAGACGCTTACGCATTTAAACAAACGCTTTCGCAACGATATCGCCTATGCCAATACCTGTGCAAACACGCCAGGGTGCAAACTGCCGTTAATGCAGAGCAATTTCCGGCCGCCAAGCAATGCGTGGTTTGCAGCAGTAGAGCAAAATACTCAGCTTGAACAGTTTGCAGGGGTCGAATACCAAGAAAATAATCGTGCGATTATTATTCACAACAGTTTGGTGCGTGTATTCCCCGTGCACGATGCCTATTACGAACGTGAAAAAAATGTTGGTTTATTTCATCCTTTTGATCGCATGCAGATGTCAAACATCTGGGCCGGCACGCCTGTTTACATTTTAGGTACCAGTGAAGATAAAGCTTGGCATTATATTTACACCCACAGTTATGCAGGTTGGGTACAAGCGCAAAATATCACGCGCGTTGATAATAATTTTATTAAACAGTGGCAAAATAATAATCTTGAACTGATTGCTATCATGAAAAATAATGTTAGTTTGAATAATCAAGCAAACGATCGTTTTATGACACAAATCGGTATAGGTGCGGTACTACCTGGCACCATTAACAACAATACTATTACTGTTTCCGTGCCCGTGAGCGACCGACATGGAGAAGCACGTATCGCCAAAGCAAAAATAAGTAATGCCAGCGATACGCTAGCTGCGGCACTACCCATCCCTGCCACACGTGAAAATTTTGCACGTCTATTAAACGATATGGTCAACAAACCTTACGGCTGGGGTGGCACATCGTTTAACCATGATTGTTCACAAGAGTTAAAAAACCTATACGCGCCTTTTGGCATTTGGCTAGCGCGTAATTCATTAGCACAGATGGACAGCATTAAAGTCAAAAAGCTCGATAGTGAAACATCTTTGAAAAAACGGCTGGCTTATTTGCGCGATCATGGAAAACCGTTTATGACTTTGGTTTATGTTGGCGGGCATATTATGCTTTACGTCGGCGAAGATGAAAACAACATGCCTGTGCTTTACCAAAACGTTTGGTATCTGTGGAAAAAAGATGAACCCAGCGTGCAAATTATTGGCCAATCGCTATTTTTACCAGCGGATGTTAAAGCCTCGAATACTTTTTCTTTGCTTGATGATCGAGCCTCGGATTACTTCTGGCTTGGCTACTTGGACCAACCCACCTAACATGATATAGTTGCGCAATGTTTAAACAGCTCAAATTAGTTATTCTATCAACATACTTGCTGTGCTTGCCGCTGAGCTCGCTTGCGACCCTAGTGCAACCTAAGCTATTCGACCTTCGCCTAATTCCTGAGCACGACAATGCCGAGTACTGGGCCGTGCCTAAAGGCACTGACCGCAATGAACCCTTGATGTCTGAACAAGCGCAACAAAAACAGTTCCAACGCATGCAAGAAAACTGGTTTGCGCCTTGGTCGCAGACCACCGTGAGCAAACAGATTGAAAAAGAAGCCTACCCGCGCGTACTCGCTAGCATTGTACGTGGTTACCGCAATGAAATAGCGCATGGGCAAAGCTGCACACAAAATCCAAACCCGCAGTACCCAGTGATTCAAAGTAACTACCGCCCTTTTTCTTGCGAATGGCTTGATAACATTGTCGCCAATGCCAATTACCCACAATTTGATGCCTTGACATACAATGCGCGTAATCGCGCTATTATTACCCACAACGCTTTTGTACGCGTATTCCCAACACACGATACCTATTATCGTCGCTATAAAAACTCCGGGCGCATCAATCCTTTTGACCGTATGCAAATGTCTGTAGCATGGGCAGGTACACCGGTTTACATTTTAGGTACCACAAAAGATAATGCCTGGCATTATGTTTACACACAAAGCTACTCCGGCTGGGTGCAGGCAAAAGATGCCGCGCGGGTTGACGATGGCTTTGTTGAAAAATGGCAGCACAGTGACGATGACTTGATTGCCATTGTTAAAAATAATGTCAGCCTGAACAACGCTGAAACTGATAACTATATAACGCAAGTGGGTATTGGCGCTGTGTTCCCAGGAAGGCAAACTGAAAACCAAGTCAAAATCAAAGTACCCGTGACTGATCAATATGGTATTGCACATATTGCTACGGTAAAACTGCAAAACGATGAACGCCCTACTGCCCTTGCTATGCCTGTTGCGCCGACGCGTGCAAATTTTGCGCACGTAATGCAAGGCATGGTTAACAAGCCTTATGCCTGGGGCGGGCAATGTTACTTAAACGATTGCTCATTAGAACTTAAAAATATTTATACACCGTTCGGTGTATGGCTTGCGCGCAATTCAAAAGCACAAGTCGATGGCCTGCGCAAAGAAAACCTCGACAGTATGCAAAATTACAAACAACGCCTTGATTATCTTCGCAAACATGGCAAACCCTTTATGACCTTAGTTTATATTGGTAGCCACATTATGCTTTACGTTGGCGAAGATGAACACAATATGCCCACACTCTACCAAAACATGTGGGCAGTGCATGGTAAAGACCGCGGAAGTGAAAAGTACATGGTCGGGCAATCGTTGTTTTTACCTGCGGAAGTGAAGAACACCAATGTGTATTCGATGATCCACCCGAACATCACCAGTCATTTTTGGTTAGCTCATATCGATGAGCCGCAATAATGTTTAACAACTTCACTGCAGCTATTGAACAAGTGATCGCAGGCATGCAACAACATGCCTTGCTAGCACTGCAAATCATTGCTGTGCTTTGGGCCATACAGCTGGTCAATCATCTTTTGCACTATCGACTCAATGTATTGGGCATATACCCTCGCCACATTGGCGGTTTGTTTGGCATTGTGTTTTCGCCCTTGCTGCATGGCAATGCTAGCCATCTATTTTTTAATTCGATTCCTTTATTTTTACTACTATGTTTAATGCTCAGCAGTGGCGTTGAAGCATTCGCTATGATCACGATTAATATTGCGCTGATCGGCGGGGCCGCAACCTGGTTATTTGGCCGCAAGGCCCTGCACGTTGGTTCTAGCGGCGTGATTATGGGTTATATGGGCTACCTGCTATTACAGGCTTACTTTCAGCCCTCTGCTGTAGCCTTGATCTTGGGCGCCCTGGCTCTTTACTACTGCAGTAGCATCCTACTGCATTTGTTGCCCACAGACGCAGCTAGCTCTTGGGAGGGACATATTTTCGGGTTTGCAGCCGGCCTTATGGTGGCCTATGGCTGGGTTATTGTGCCGCTTTAAAAGACAGTTAAAAAACTATATAGTTATCAACTGCTTAGAGATTGCTTTCTTTGAAAAACCCTGATAAACTAGTTAGATAGAGGACAATTTTATGCCAAAAAACCCTATCATTGACATGGGCTTCACGCTCCGCGAGCACGGGCTAACACCGTTACGTAAAGGTGGCGCAAGCTTTATTGAAGTCGCTAATGCATCAGAAAAAGAAATCGATGAAATTATTAAGCAGAAAGGCAAGCCTAAAGAAGGAAGCTACCTTCTGGCTAGCGCCTTAGGCATGTTTTCATGCATCAATCTCGGCACCACCAATACTGCGCAACGGCATGTTGTTGCAACGCAAATGGCGGATTATTTTTATTATGTCCGCGAAAAGTTTTTAGATGCGGGTTTAACAGCAGCAGATTTTGATACGTTTCTTAACGCTGTAAAACAACAAGAAAATTTAGATGATGAATGGCGTACAGATCGCGGCCCTGCCGACTGGCAAATAGATCGCGAACACTTTGAAGCAAGACTAGCAGCAAGAATTGAAAATAATGGACAACTTAGCAAAGCTAAAACCAGCGGCACCGCCAGCATCGACAGCATTCGCCAATTACTGGCCGCAAAATCACTGGATAGCACAAAGCTAGAGCAGGAAATTGAAAATTATTTAACACGTGAAGATGCCGCTGATGCGCACGAGCAAGATGACTATACGCAAGCAGACCAAGATAATCTTGATGATTTTACGGCAGGCATTGGTGAATGCAATATTTTTAGAGCAAGACGATTGCACCGCCTCATAACAGAGTTAAACCAAGGTGTAATAAAAAAACGTACTGAAAATGAATATCAATCTGATAGAGTGACAGCTTTAAGCAATGCTCGCATTAACGTATTTAAAAAACACGAAGAATGGGCACTTAACGATGCTGTATTGAACTCGCTAAGTTTACGCAAAAAAGACAAACACCAACTTGCACTGGAAAGCCTTGTCCTCGAAGATAAAATGGCTAAACGCGAGCAATACCGCAAAAGAGCCCTTCCCGGCTACTTTCTTGCCGGTGTACTGGTAGTGCTGGGTTATCTGAGCGTAATGTCAGCAGGTGCTGTAAACATTCCCGGAATTGGCGCGACGCTGGAACTTGCTAAAGGCTGGCTCAGTTTTGCGTACCCAGCTGTCGCATGGGCGGGCCCCTTAGCGCTAGGATTCTATGGTGCATTGCTGGGCGGCTTGGTATATGCCTTTGGCTGGGGACTTGAAAAACTTGGCAAACTAATCGGCGGGCGGATTGGAGATGGAATGGTAACTGCAGGCCTAAGCATACAAAAAGTTGCCAAACCTGCATTCAAAATTTTCGTCTACGTATCCATACTGTACTCCATGACCGGATGGTTACTCGCGGCGGTAACAGGTTTAGCTGTGTCGACCGCATTAGCACCTGTGGCATTGACTATTGCAGGCCTCGTTGTTGCGCTGCCGCTGATTGCAATGTTCGCAAAATGGGCCGGGCAAAAAATGGGCTGGCCGGCCCTAGAAAATTTTGGCAATAAAATGCAAGATGTATTCTCAGTATTTCCGGCACCCATTCAACCTATCATCAGAGGTTTAGCGCTTGTAGCTGTAGTAATTTGCGTATTAGTTATTGTTGGCACTCTGCTTGTAATGACAGGCAACCCTGCATTCTGGGCAGGCATTGCGCTTGTTGGCTTGGCTACACTCGGCGGCATGGCCTACATGGCGTTTAAATCAAAATTGAGCACGGAAGTCACTGGCGTAATGCAAGCCAGAAAAGGCATCCCCTTTATGGGAAAAGACAGAGAAATCACGCAGCAGAATACCTATCGCTGGGGGCTTTATGCCGCCGCAGGCTTTGGCGCTGTGCTATTGGGCATCGCACTCTTTAACCCCTTTACTATCGTCGTCGGCCTGGTAGCCGCCGTAGTGGTCTACACCTTAGCTGCAGAAAAATCCGATGAATACGATGAAGCGCAAAAACAAGTGGATATACACTTTGCTGCGCCCGATGCGCTCTCGCCTGCCGGGCCTGGTGGTTTACAACTGCAACAAGGCCAACAGCAAGCGCAGCAGCAACAGCAAGGCCAGCAGCAGGGCCAATCTTCTAGCGCTAGCCAAGGGTCTACACAGGCTAAAAGCAACAAGCGGGTGTTCACTTGGGGTAGCTCAGGGTCAGGGGCATCTGATATTGGTCAAGAGCTTGAAGACTTTGCCAACAAGCGACCAAGCAACAAATAATAATTGATTTCCCATGAAAAATCAGGCAGAATAAGGCTCCTAACTTAAACATGGGTGCTTTGTGGGTCGATGGGAAAAATTAATCCAACAGGAGGGCGCAATGCGCAGGGAATTGGGCCAAGCTCACAAGTCTTAGACACGCCTCCTAAATTACAAAAACAAAAAGCCGCCCTACATGCACATTTGTACGAAGACCGTAACTGGAATCTTCAACAGCTGCACAGCTTCATACCTAGCTTAGGCCAAGATCAAACATATAATAAAACATTAAACCAAAAACTTAATGAGATTAATGTACGCCGCATTAAAAGTACGCTGATAGCGGCTATGTGGACCGAAGACGAAAAAACCTATGCAGCAAATTTTATTAATAGTCTGCATAACCCCGTGCTTGCCTATGAATGGCTAGCAAAACTGCAAGCTGCAGAAAATTGCCACGGAAAACTTATAGCGTTGTTTAAAGCAGCAAAAAAACATGACTTACTGAAAAATAAATATCAGAATTTTGTTGCCTATGCTGTGCTTTATGACGTAGTCGTTAACGCTGTTGCAGATAACGACGTAGGCGATGAGCTTATAGATTTCGAAATGCTCTTAGAAGCACAAAAAGATAAAGCCATTCTAGAGGAATGGCTTAAAATTAAGCGCATCAATTTCGAAAAAAATAATATTGTGCCTTGGGTGCTATATGTCTGCGCTTCATTAAGCATATTTCTTGCACTTGAAGTGATGCTAGCCATTGTTAACCATTTGTTATTTGATAGCGCAAATTACCTAGAATTTGGTGAAATCAGCGATGGCTCATTTCAACTCATTGCTACGCCAATAATACTTGTCCTGTCAGTTATTTTTGGTTACTCCATGAGCCGTTTGAACTATGCCTCATGTAGCGATGGCGCGCATGCACACTATTTGGAGAGAATTGCCTCACGCAGCGATAATTTTGATTTTGATTCGCCGATCAATCGCGAAAAACTAGGTTTTTGGTATTATGCGCACACCCGTTTTATTATTAATGTGTTGCCCTTTTTTACCATGCTCGGCGTACTAGCTACTTTTGAACTAATTTTGTTTGAATTAGCCAGTATAAACGATAGCCACCTGATGACCAGAGACTTAACGCTGCTTAATGATATCCAAGCCACCCCTTACTTATTTTTGGCAGCGGCGATAGCACTTGCATTAATACATTACAACAGAGACCAAAGAGACGTAGAGCAATCACCCTTTACCAGTTCATTTACGATTTCATGTGCATTGGTTTTTGTAGCCTTAAGCGTGATGCCTCTCCTTGGCTTGGATTACAATGCCATGCGTTTGCTATACGGTGCTTTTACAGTTGTTTGTTCAACACTCTATGCCTCAGCCTATACACTTGAAACAGCTGACGTATTACGTGCTGCCGATCATAATCAGCTCAATAAGCTTGAAAATGCCCGTAGTGAACAAGAGGTTTTTCTGCACAATGAATGTACTTCTTATGTTAAAAGTACCTTGCTGAATTCGCGCTACAAATCAAATGCTGACGATAATGAAATTGAGACTGACTTAAAGCCCAAAAGCCTCTCTATTTAGGTTCTTTTCATCTAGCTCTTTACAGACTGACTCGTAACCTCTGTCGCGAATTTTTTCCCAGTTTTCAATATCCAGTAATTTAAATTCATCTGTTTTTAAGTTGAACGTAAAATCAGCAATACTCTTCATTTCTAGTTCGTGTCGAGTACTCGCTACCAGCGAACTGTTCACCAACACTTCTGCAATATTAGGCATAACACTTTTCTTATTATTGGTAATAGAATCCAATAATATGCGCCAACCTGAAATACCACTATCACTTCCTGTGAACGTCTGTTTTGCGGGTATACTGGAGGCAACAGATGCAATAACGGTTCCATCGTTACTGACGAGATGCATTAAGTCAACCGGTAGATTATTCAATGAGGCACCGTCTACTAATAGGTCGCCATCATCAATAATCGGCGGAAATATCCCCGGGATGGACAAGCTAGCACGTATCGCACGCCACACGGGTCCTGTGCGTAGTTCATTTACACTGAAGTCAGAAATGTTTGTAGCAACGCTAAAAGCAGGCAACCATAAATCTTCGACGTCTAAAACTGCAGGAAATATCTCTGTCAGTAATTGATGTAATACCTTCCCGCTTGATATTGCAGAAATAGGAAATGTTAAATCAACCACTTTGTCGATTTTTTTAACCAACTTACTCCAAGCTTGATTCATTTCAACTTGATTCATACCTTTTGCCACGGCCATTGCCATCAGGGCACCGAAACTTGTGCCTGCTACCATATCTATGGGTATATTCCGTTCTTCAAATGCTTTGACTAGGCCATGATGGGCAAGGCCACGGATCCCGCCGCCGCTTAACACAACACATATAGCCTTGCCTAGAAGGAATCTTGCAAGGCGTTCGTAATCTTTATTCTTGGCGGCATGAAAGTGTTGATCGCAAGGTTTTTTCTGAATAAGGTCTCTGGTGTTTTGCGGAAGCTTGGTATTTTCATTATGTACGATCAGAAGTATTTTTTCTGCAATAATGTTTTTTTGCTTATGCACAAATTTTTCAGCATCAGAACTTGCGAACGAGTTACTCATTGATACCAAGAGGATTTTATCCGCTTGCCGTATGCACTGCATTGTCCAAGCTGTGCAATCGTGGTCTGCAACATAAAGGGTAATGTCAAATTGTTGCTCCGCACTGTTCAGCTGATCTTGAATCTGCGCATTCGGTTTTTGCATGAGCTGATCAATACCATCTTGCGAACCACTCACCACATTAACCCGCGCATATTCTGATAGCGCCTTCTGCAGTTTTTCTGTAACTTGCTGTGTTTCGACAGCATTTTGACAAGGCATAATCGCCAAAGTTTTTATGTGATGCTTCTTTTCACTATGATTTGGCAAAAATCTTTTTACACAGGTGGATATGATCTTCATTGCCGAATTGGGATGTTGCTCAACCAGAGTTTTGAATAGGGTACGCGATATCTTGATCAAAGTGCAATCGCGTACTGCGCGTACTGTTGCTGTACGCGGCGTATCAGCAAGTAACGCAAGCTCGCCAACAACATCACCTACACCTACTTCACCTATAGGTTTTTCGGTTATTTTGTCGGCGTATACTCTCATTCGCCCATGCGCAAGAATATATAAACAGTCGCCGATTTCGCCTTTTTCTATTAAGATATCGCCACTGTTAATGGTTATCAATTCCATTTGCTGTGCTAGCGATAATAAAACATCTGCTGAGACATCAGAAAATAATTGAGATTTTTCCAGTAATTTTGTAATGCGGCGACTTGTTTCAGGCATGTGTTTTCCTATTGCTTACCTTTAAATTATAGCCTACACTTTAGCCGGAGGGATTCACCATGATTGAACTATTTGACACCGCCGTACTCTCACGGATTCAGTTTGCATTTACCATTAGTGTGCATATTATTTTCCCAGCTTTTACCATCGGCCTCGCGAGTTGGCTGGCTTTCATTGAGGGTATGTGGTTAAAGACTAAACACCCTATTTATTTAGAAATATTCCAATTTTGGGTAAAGATTTTCGCCGTAACCTTTGGTATGGGTGTGGTTTCAGGTTTGGTGATGGTTTACCAGTTTGGTACCAATTGGGCCGTTTTCTCCGATCATGTGGGTAACGTTATTGGGCCGTTACTAGGCTTTGAAGTGCTCACCGCATTTTTTCTAGAGGCTTCATTCTTAGGCATCATGCTCTTTGGCATGAACCGAGTCGGGCCTAAAATGCATTTTGCAGCTACTTTGTTTGTAGCCTTAGGCACACTGCTTTCTGCCTTTTGGATTTTATCCGCGAACAGCTTTATGCATACACCACAAGGCTTTGAAATTGCAGAAAATGGTATTCTCGTGCCCACTAATTGGCTGGAAATTCTGTTTAATCCTTCATTCCCGTACCGTTTCTTCCATATGGTCATTGCTGCGTTTTTAACCACTGCCTTGGTAGTCTCTGGTGTTTCAGCTTGGTATTTGTTAAAAGACCGCTACGTAAGCCATGCCCGAATTATGCTCGTGAAGGCATTATTTGCGGTTGCGATATTAATCCCTATTCAAATATATGTCGGTGACGCATCTGGTTTAAACACACTGGAACATCAGCCAGAAAAAATTGCTGCCATGGAAGGTGTATGGGAAGATGAATCTCCAGCAGCCCTAGTTTTGTTTGGCATACCAAGCGAAAAAACACAAAGTACAAATTATGCGATTAAAATCCCACACCTTGCGAGCTTGATTCTCACGCACAGCTGGGACGGCGAAGTAAAGGGCCTCAAAAACTGGGCACGTGAAGACCGCCCACCTGTTTGGCCGGTATTTTTCTCATTTAGGATTATGGTAGGCATGGGTCTACTGATGCTGTTTACTGGAATTTGCGCCATGTATTTATACTTCCGCAAACGATTATTCACCACAAAGTGGTTCCAACGATGGTGCGTATTGATGGCACCTGCGGGTTTTATCGCTATCCTGACCGGTTGGTTTGTGACTGAAATTGGCCGACAACCCTACGTTGTTTACGGTGTGTTACGGACTGCAGATATGGTCTCACCTGTTACACCGCATGAGGTTGCATGGTCGTTAGCCGTGTTTGTTGTGGTTTATTTTGCTGTGTTTGGCACAGGCATTTATTATATATTCCGGCTAATTAATAAAGGCATGGAAGTTGGGCAGTGGCAAGACACTTATGGGCAACACGCGCTTAAAAATCCAACAACCATTGCAGATATCTTTTTATTCAAATCAAAAAAGGATAAATAATTATGTTTAGCTTTGAAGAATTTATTAATTTGCCGCTTATTTGGGCGGCAATTATCGCCATTGCAGTATATATTTACATCATACTGGATGGTTTTGATCTAGGCGTAGGCATTATATTTCCTTTCGCACCATCTGAAGAATGCCGTCGCAAAATGCTAAACTCTATTGCGCCTTTCTGGGATGGCAATGAAACCTGGTTAGTGTTAGGTGGTGGCGGTATGTTTGTAGCATTCCCACTCGCCTACTCCATTATCTTTCCCGCGTTTTATATTCCTTTAATCGTGATGTTAATCTCCCTGGTATTTCGTGGCGTCGCATTTGAATTTCATTATAAAGCCAGTGCAAAACGTCGCTTCATTTGGGACTATGCTTTTCATTTCGGATCACTTATGGCCGCTTTTGCCCAAGGTGTAATGCTCGGTGCATTTGTGCAAGGCATACCCATGATCGGTCGTGATTTTGTCGGTACAGCTTTCAGCTGGGCTTCACCATTCTCTATGATGACAGGCGTTGCTGTAGTGATGGGTTATGCTCTGCTTGGTAGCAGCTGGTTAGTGATGAAAACAGACTCTGTAACACAGAAATGGGCGCGCAAAGTCACAAAATATGCGGTCTTATACGTTATCGTATTTATGTTTGCGGTAAGCATGTGGGTGCCATTCTTAAACCAAGAAATTTACGCGAAATGGTTTGCTTGGCCCAGCTTCGGCTATTTGGTAATCATCCCTGTTCTGGCCATTACCATCTCTATTATGTTGATTCGCAGTATTATCAATGAAAGGGAATACCAGCCTTTCTTGCTAACCGTATTGCTCTTTTCGGTTAGCTATCTCGGCTTGGCGGTCAGTATGTTCCCATGGATGGTACCACACACGATTCCTTATTGGGAGGCTGCAGGTACGCCAGAAACCCAATCGCTTATGTTGGTCGGTGTAGTGGTGGTCTTGCCCGTTATTCTTGCTTACACGGCATTTAATTATTATGTATTTAAAGGTAAAACTAACAGCGATGACATTTACTAAAAAGCAGAAGCAATGGCTCTGGTTTATAGGCCTGTACCTTGCTGGCCTAATTACCATCGTGACGGTATCTTACAGCATTAGATACCTAATAAAACTCACATATTAATCCTATTGGTCATATGTCAGCCTTCCTATATGCTAAAATCAAGCCATATTTTAGTTAGATATACGCAATTGGGTGGAAAATGGTTAAAGATAGTGGCAAGGGGCCAAAAAAGCCAAAAAAAGCACAGGAAGAGCGTAATATTGATGAAAAACTTACGCCTGAAGGCTATGGTGAAGGCAAGGACCTGCGCTACAGAGATGAAAAGCATGGCCCAAATCAGAATGATAAAAATGCAAAACTACCCTTTACACCACCTGAATCTAACGATGTTATCGCCTGTGGCCCAGCAGAAGAGTTAAGCACCAACGAAATCCTTGTCCGCGACATGCTGATGGAAGAGCTTGAAAACTCGCCTGATTTTAGAAATGATTTAGTCAAAAACACACCCGGCCTAAAAAACATCAAGCCCCGCCCAAGTTTCCGTTATGATGAGTTTGACCCCAAAGAAAGGCACAAACATGTCTATGTGTTTGAATTTGACGATATTGATGTCTACCTGCACAAAGATGGCAGCCTAAGCTGTTACATTGATCGCAGTAAAAGCAAAGAAGAGCAAGAACAGGACATGGTAAAAGGTGTTAGTAGAATGTTAGAAGTAGCAGCTTCTCTTAATATGCGTTCGGGCATGCTTTGCCTGCCGCCAGATATTAGCGACCGCATGCGTGAAAGATTGCAAGAAGTGGTTAAAAATGCACGTGAAAAACTTGGCATCGAAGTGTTTATCGGCAACCCCAGCATTCCAATGCCACCCAGACCTCCCAAAGGTCCGCCGACACCATCGCCTTATTGATATCAAACACTGGGCCCTAAGCTGAATTCATGTTGCGGCAATTGTAGCTCTGATATTGCGTTTTTTACCGTTGCTTTATGACGGTTTTTCCAATCAAAGCTTAAAATGCCATTCTGTGTTGGCAATTGTGTTTTTTCTTCCCAGTCGAGATGCTCTTTGAAAATCATTTCATCACTGTTGGGGCCATCTAGTGTTTTGTGGCCAAGACGTAGCGAATTCCCGACAGCAAAACTAACTAAAATAACTACTGCTATAGCAAAGCCCAACATAGCAATGCCTCCCGTCGTGCCATTAAAATATTCAATAGTTATTTGGCTTGGCACAAAAGCGTCGATCTCTTGGTTTGTGAAATAAACTACCGACATATCTGAAATAAATGCAAAAGCCGCGTACGTCCCTACTGCTGCAAAAAAACCTTCGGCGCAAGTGCCAAACTGTTTCACGATCCACGCCCATGCGCGTACATTATCAGGAAGCTTATCCTGATCATCATCTTGCTCATCGGGAAAACTTGTCACATTATTATGCTCTACTGCCTTTTCAAAATTTTCTTCAATTAGCGCTTTGTAGAGCTCGCCTTGATGCCCCTTCTTGAAGAATACCCCCATAAATGCAGACAGGAAAATCAATGTGAACATCGAAACAAAAAACAAGACTTCAGGCTCAGGTTCAACGCCCGAAAACAATAACATTTCCCAAAAACCGACTACCACGTCAGCCGCGAATGCAGCTCCACCAAAACCCATTAGCATCGCATGAATCCAAATTTCACGATCAGCTTTATCTTTTGCATTTTCATAGGCGGGCAGAGTGTACAGCAAAGTTTGTACCGCTTTGTTATATTCATCATCTTGATTGTGTGCATTAACTAAAGCGGTATACAGGGCATTGTTAAATCTCTGCCTTTCTTCCGCTTCAACAGTCGCAATAATTTGGTAGAGTTGAAATCCCTGAATATCAAAATAAGGATTATTTACACCGTGTTTTAATATTTCTAGCAGGGCTCTTACGCGCGCTTGTGATTCATTTTCGCCAATGGTGCGGAACATGCTAAGCGCTCTGTAAGCCTCAAGTGCTTCCGTGCTTTCTTCTTTTTTGTGGATTGCTCTCAAAAATTTGAAAATAGCGTCTTTGCTCCTTTCATCAGCATAATCCGGGAGCCGGTCTGTAACAAAACCATCTATTTGATATCTGTAATTTTTTTCTTTGTCCTCGTCACTCAATGCCTCTATTGCTTTATTCAACTCGCAAATAAATTTTTCATTTGCATTGGCAAACATATCAAGGAAAGTTTTGCTCTCCACCCAGCCTTGCTTGTAAATCGTATTGGCGTAAAGTAAATTTTTGGCAACGTTCGATTCTTTTAGCCACTTCACAACTTCAGGCTTTAAAACATATTTATGCTCAGCTTTAGTTAAACCATGTTTTTTGATGACTTCAATAATCACATTTGCAAATAAATACTGAGCAACAGGAAAACCCCTTGTAGAACCCTCATGTGTTTGCGTTATTTTTGATTGTTCAAATTCAGCTAATGCTTCAGAAAATCTGCTTAAATATTCATCATGCGTCGTACTAAATCCGCTCTCAACCCAGCGCTCAATAACGCCCTGCTGTTTGCGCGGCTGTGTGATTAAACCATTTTTATCGGGGACTGATGGGCCATACAATGATGGCGCGTATTTCCATGCCTGTTTTAAAGCACCTGTCAGCACGTATGCAAGTGAGCTTAAGTATGAAGGTTCAATGTTTGGTGTGGCAATTTCGTATACTGTAAACTGTTGTTCGATAGCGATTTCTTTGTCAATCTGCTCATCAGTATTATCGGGCTGATTTGCTTTACGTAAAGCTCTTGACGTAGCTTCCTTGTTATAGAATAAGTTTGCTAACCTGCTATTTTGCCCCCAAAACTCAAGATAATCGCTATTTATTTTTTGCCCAAAACCCATAAACGCCTCTTTATTACAACCTAATGTGAATGATAATGATTCTCATTAATAATTGCAAGGGGTTTTTACGATCAACTATACTCTTTGAAAGGAAACAAATAAGGATGGTTGATGGGCTTATTAATCGATGGCGTCTGGCGTGATCAAGGCTATGACACTGAGAAACATCAAGGCAAATTCGAGCGTGAGTCTGCCAAGTTCCGCAACTGGGTGACTGTTGATGGCAGTGCTGGCCCTACAGGTGTTTCGGGTTTTAAAGCAGAACCTGATCGCTACCATTTATATATATCACTGGCCTGCCCTTGGGCGCACCGTACCTTAATTTTCCGTAAACTTAAAAAACTCGAAGATATTATTTCTATCTCGGTGGTCAGCCCATTTATGTTAGAAAATGGTTGGACTTTTGAGCAGAGCGATGGCGTTATACCCGATACAGTCAATCATTGTGATTATATGTATCAAGTTTATTTAAAAGCAAATCCAAACTATTCAGGTCGTGTTACAGTGCCGGTGCTTTGGGACAAACAACAAAACACTATTGTCAGCAATGAATCAGCCGATATCATTCGCATGTTTAACTCGGCATTTGACCAGTGGGCTGATGAGTCTGTTGATTATTACCCTGAAATTCTGCAAAGTGATATCGATGTTGTGAATGCTTTTGTGTACGAAAAAATTAATAACGGTGTCTATAAGGCAGGTTTTGCCACCACGCAAGCAGCTTACGACGAAGCAGTAAAGGCTTTGTTCTCGGCGCTAGACAGCCTTGACAAAATATTATTTCGGCATATGTATTTGATTGATAATTATTTAACCGAAGCTGATTGGCGCCTGTTCACTACTTTGATCCGATTTGATGCCGTTTATTTTAGTCATTTTAAGTGCAATTTACAACAACTGCACGAATATCATTCCTTGCATCATTATGTAAAGCGTTTATATCTGCAAGCTGGCATTAGTGAGACCGTAAATTTTGAACACATCAAACAACACTACTATGTCAGCCAAAAACAGATTAATCCGAATGGTATCGTGCCATTAGGGCCGCTGGAATATTTTTAAGGTTGTACATCTGATTTTCTGTAGCGGTGCTGTTCCGCAGGCTTTCGCCCGCGCGGGTGGCACAGGGTGGCGCCCCTACATTTCACAAAGGGGGCGAGTATCTAATATTTTTTTTGTAACATACCCGGGCCAATTTTTCTGCTATCGCCAAAGCGTTTATTAACTTGGTCAACGACTGTATGTAATTTTTCGCGTTTTTCATCAGGGGCTGCAAACAGATCTATTTGTGTATCACCGGGCTGTGGATCGATAGCGGTGACTTGTATTTGTTTTACGACTTCCCCGCTCCAGTGATGGTCTAACATGTAACGACATAAGTGAAATATATGTTGGCCATCATGCTCGGGTACAACCAGGCGGTATTTTCCACCACTGCGGCCCGCTTCGCTTAAATAGCTGATGTGGTACGATTGCGCTCTCATGCCATATTTTCGCATTCTTTCGGCGACCATATCGCTCATTCTGAAAAAATAATTTAAAATAATTTTCTCATTACGGGTTCCTGGCGGTAATACTTTTCCGTGCCCTACTGACTTCGGGTCTTCTATTTTTGTGCAAACAGGCTCAGGATCTTTGCCTTGGCACATCAACCAAATGCGGCGCCCCATGTTGCCATAACGTTTTGACAAAACGTTCATGGGGATATTTTTCATATCTTTACAACGCAACACACCGTAGTTCGCTAAAAACTGCCCTACTTTCGGGCCGATGCCGCATAGCTGTGTTACGGGCACCTCTTGCAGGCGTTTTTCCGCCTCCCAGGGTAATATCACTGTAAGGCCATCCGGCTTTTGTACGCCGGCAGCATATTTTGCTGTAGTTTTATCACCGCTCACACCGACACTACATAACAAACCCGAAACTTCAAAAATAATATCTTTGACCATGCGCGCCATCTTTTCTGGCGTGCCGTGCAAGCTTTGGCAATTTGTAACGTCTAGAAAAGCTTCATCAACTGAAAATATTTCAATATCAGGTGTGACTTTTTGCAGCGCTTGCATAACTACTTTTGAGGCAGCAGAATAAGCTTTGTGACGCGATGGCTGCACGATAAGATCAGGGCAGCGCTTACGTGCCTCCCATAAACGCATCCCTGTTTTTAAACCAAATTTACGCGCTTCGTAAGAGCAGGTGATCATAGCGGAGCCTTGGTCGCCATTGGTAATAGCGACCGGCTTGCCGCGCAGCTCAGGAAAATCACGCTGCTCAACACTAGCAAAAAAAGCATTCAAATCCATCAACAAGATGGCGCGAGGCCATTTTTTATTAGCCTGCACGGAATAAACCCTTTACCACGCCTTGTATTGTGATGCGATCAATATGATACACCTGAGGTTGCATCGCCTCATTAGCAGGTACTAACTTGATTTGATCAGGAGGCTGCCAGTACAAATGCTTTAAAGTCGCCTCGTGTTCATCAATGAGCGCCACCACAATATCGCCATTTTCGGCTGTTTTTTGTGATTGGCAAATAACGTAATCACCATCCAATATACCTTCGTCTTGCATCGAGTAACCGCGCACACGCAAAACATAGTGATCGCTGCCTTGCAGTAAACTTGATAAGTCTAAAACCTCTTCTTGCTCAATCGCTTCAATAGGTTTACCCGCAGCAATAAAACCTAATAAGGGCAAGGGCGCGATCAATTTGCCTTGCAATGCCGTTTGTAGCAGATTCAAACCACGGCTTTTTTTGCCGTCCTTTTTCAGGTGACCCTGCTCAATCAAGCCATCAATATAACGGCTTACCGTACCACGGGAAGTAATACCGATACCTTTGGCAATTTCTTGCAGCTTGGGGCTGAAACCATGCTCAGCCACAAACTGTTCAATAAATTGCAATGTTTTACGTTCACTATCCTTCATTGGTGGTCCTCTTGTAATACACCCCATCATTGTACCTCCATTTACAACAAAACTATGCCTAGTAGAGATACTATAGAGAACAAACAGAGAACATGCAAGCTTTTTTTAATGGTGGATTTGACGAGCCTGGTATTCCGCTTGAGCTTCACGAAAGATGTCGTGAACTTCACGCAGACATTCCATGCTATACACACCATCACCGATCACATTTATGTACCATTGCGTAGAGGCTAACAAGAGCTGCGTTCTGAGCTGGCTCGTTTTGCCAGGGCGTGCAATTAGATTAGGGTCTGTGCGAATCGCCTGCTGGAAATGCTTAAACAAGAAGCTATGAAGATGGCGCACCAAGGCAAGCTTGTAGCAATGGTTAAAATCCAATGCCTTAATCGCACGATTGGCTGATATGCCTAGCTTTTCGGGCAACTCGCTACTATTGATAGCCTCTGCAAATAATATTGAGGCCTCATCCATTACACTGGGCGACGGGACATAGCCAAACTTCGCGTTCTGATTAGCAAGGAAAGGAACCAGCACGGTATCGACTAAAATAGTCTGCAGGGCTATGAGCTCGTCAGAGCTCCCCGTATTAGGTGCGAATACACTCGTTTTATGGCTTTGAACATCCATACTTATAAGTATAGAAACCTAAGCTTAATTAGACAAGTTTAAATCTTGCAATATTGCGTTTAATTCTCGTTTTAAGCTACTGATTTCTATGCTAATTTTAGATGAACGAAGCGTCTTTTCATGGCGCTTTGATTGATATCTAAGCTCTGCTACATCCACAGACAGCTTAGCTCTCAATTGCGAATTTTTCGCTAAGCCTTTGATTTTTTTATCAAGTCGCAGTGCCCGCTCACGGAGCTCAATAATGGCATCTACCTGCGTCTGATAGCGCTTCAGGAGCACATCAAGCTGGTGACTAAGCTTTGCCCCTCTGTGCGCTAGAACCTGTTGAGCCAAGCCTCTGTGCTGGTAGCCCGCAGCAGGTGCGTCATCATAAGAAAACAAAGATGCATGTGGCAAGTGAATCTCAGCCATGCCTAACCCTCAATAAAAACAATATGTTAAGTCCATAGATTGGACTTTATGAAACTTCCGTAAGCCCTTGTATTTTATAGAATAAAGTTAGGGTCACATCTCCATATTAACGGATTATTGCGGGCCGGTCAACAACTATTGTGCAAAATATACCCAGTTAGCCCAGTAATGCTCTGAGCATCCAGGCAGCCTTCTCATGGTACGTCATGCGTTGGGTGAGCAGATCAGCTGTGACCTCGTCACCTGCATCATCAACAACATCAAAACTGTCACGCATAACACGCACAATGGTTTCGTTGTCATCAAGCAGCTGCGCAACCATAGCTTCTGCTGATGGCACGGTGTTGTCTTCATCGATGTTTGAAAATTCTGCAAAGGCACTGTAACTTGCTGGCGCAAACTCACCTAATGCACGGATTCGTTCAGCAAGCTCGTCTACAGCCCCTGCCAAAGCTTGATACTGCCCTTCAAACATTGTGTGTAGCTGGACGAACATTGGCCCGGTAACATTCCAATGGTAGTTTTGTGTTTTTAGATAAAGCGTATAAGTGTCGGCAAGCGCACACTTCAACACTTCAGTAACGTCTTGGCATTCATTCACTGCCATTCCCATATTTACGCTCATAATAGCCTCCTGTTTAATTACTTAAGTCACCACGAATTTGTACCTGCTGATACCCTAGCTGGGCAGCGACGTCCATAACACGCACCACCATCTGGTGCGGTGCCTGAGCGTCTGCACTTAGAATCACTTTGCCTTGTGGGTTGTATTTAGCGTGTGCTTTTATTGCATCAGTTAAGGTTAAAGCAGATGTATTAAGCAATAGCTCATTTTCTAGGGCGATTTGACCTTGCCTATTCACAAATACCTGTATGGCTTCAGAATCACTTAATTGCTGTGTAGCAACTTTGGGTAAATCAATTTGCAGTTGTGTATCTTTATTAAAAGTCGTCGTTACCATAAAAAAGATTAACAACAAGAATACGACGTCAATCAATGGCGTTAGGTTGAGCTGCAAAGGCTGCCTGGCATGATTGGCAAACTTCATGCAGCCTCCAAACTTGCACTGCGCTTACCTCGCGACAAACGCATCGCTTCGACAAAAGCTGTTGCCTGCTGCTCTAAAGCAATAGACAGCGTATCGATCTGGCGTTGAAAATAGCGATGTACAATCATTGCGGGAATAGCAACCATTAAGCCTGCTGCCGTTGTGAGTAATGCCGTTGCAATACCACCAGCTAGTGCTTGAGCTTGGCCTACGCCTTGTAGCATGATGCTAGAAAAAACATCGATCATGCCTACCACCGTGCCGAGCAAACCCAATAATGGCGTTATCGCGGCGATGGTGCCTAAAGCGGATAAGTATTTTTCAAGATCATGAACAACATGGCGGCCTGCGTCTTCAACACGAGCTGATAAAACTTCGATATCGGATTGGCTGTGTTGCAAACCCGCAGCAAGAATTTTGCCTAAGGGCGAATGCTTTTCAAGGGCTTTTAATTTTTGTGGCTCGATGGGTGTGCGCAAGGACAGTGTCTTATGCAATAGGCCTTCAGGCACAACGCGGTTGTACTGCAAGGTCCAATAGCGTTCCACCGCTATACCTAGCGCAATAATTGAACACAAAATAATGGGCCACATCAAGAAGCCACCAGCCTGAATAAATGAAAGCATGTTTCCCCCAGTAGTTACTGCCACCAACGTTTGTAGCGGTTTCGGTATGTATTAATATCTACACCCTCGTGTGTAATTTTAACATGTATCGCACCCTGATGCGCAGTATAGTAGAGCTGCGCATTGACTGCTTCATAGTTAGCCAGTACATCTTGGTGTGGGTGCCCGTACTGGCTTAAAAACCCGGCCGGAACCAAGGCATACTGTGCTGCAATAGCTTGCACAAAATCATAGGTCGAGGATGTTTTGCTGCCATGATGGGGGAGCACAACAATATCTGATCTTAAACGTTCAATGTTTGTGCTAAGGAGACAATTTTCAACTGATTTTTGAATATCACCTGTCAGCAATATCTGCTTGTTCTTGGCGCGTATGGTTAATACACAGGAACGGTTATTGCCTTTCCATTTTGGATTATTATCAGGGTGCAGTACTTCGAAAAAAACCCCATCCCATTCCCAAGCTTGCGCCTGCTCACAAAAAGATTGCTGTGCAAGCTCAGCGATCGTTTCACCCACCAAAATCTGCTTAACAGGCATTGTTTGCACTAACTGCAGGGCGCCATTTTTATGGTCTGCATCTGCATGTGAGACTATCAAGCGATCAATAGTTTTAATACCCCGATGCTTCAGATATGGAATCAGCACCGTCTCACCTTTTAAGGGGCCAGCGTCATAAACCAATACGTGATGCTGCGTCTGTAGCACGGTTGCCAAGCCCTGCCCGACGTCTAAAACAGTCAACCATACCTCACCCTGTTTTGGTTTTTCTACAACAGGGTAAAAAACCAATAATAAAAAGATAGGCGCAAAAGCTCGAGGTGACAAATACAAAGCAGCTAAAGCAAACCACTGTGCTGCTGTAAAAATAATGATATTTGGCGTGTACGATATATTGTCCACAAGTTGCAAAAACCACCACAAAGCTTGCATTGCAATGGCCGCCAAACTCAATAACAAGGTATTTATTGGGATATACAGTAATACTGATAAATCATAAAATAGCAAAAGCGGCACGATAACAATACTAACCCAAGGTATAGCAAAAATATTTGCCAATGGCGCAAACAATGCCACTACGCTGAGTGTGGCCAAGCTTAGGGGGATGATAGCTAAGCTTAATCGCCATTGCAAACCTAAAGAAAGTTTTAATTTGCTTGTTTGAATAAACTGCCCTCTAATCAAACTGACAATCATCGCAACGCTTGCAAAAGATAAAATAAAACCTGTCTGTAGGGCTACCACCGGATTAAAGAGAATCAGTATGCAAGCGGTTAGTAACAGGCTATAGATAATATTCAGGCGTTTGTAAAAACATAAGAAAATACAAACGATGCATAGCATAAGGTAAGCACGCAAGGTGCTGATGGCCATTCCTGATAATAAGATGTACAAACTTGTTGCCAGCGTAGCGAATATACTTGCCATAAACTTTGCTGGAACAAGTTGCCACCTCATGGCAAGCGTTCGACATAATAAAATACATGAGCCATAAAACACAGCAAATACCAAGCCAACATGCAAACCAGATATAGCCACCAAGTGCGCTGTACCTGTACGTTGCAAAACCTGCCAATGTTCATCTGCAAGTTGTTGCCTGTCGCCAATTGCCAAGGATAACAGCAAAGGTACCGTGGCATCATCGGGCATTGACGCTGTCATTTTTGTTTTTATTTGATTACGTAATCTTTCGGATAGATTGCTCTTATGCAGAGTATCTAGCAATTTAAAATTAGCTTTGTTATCAACATAGCCCTGTGCTTTGATGTTGCGCTCCATATTGTAGCGCTCATAGTCCCAACCACCTGGGTTTGCGTAGCCATGAATCGGTTTTAACTTTATTGTGCCCTGCCATATCTGCCCTTGTTGTAAATTTCTGGGTGGCACATACCAACTTAATCGTACTTGCATATCTAAATCAGCAATTTTTGCTAAAAAGCTTGCACGGTATTGCTCATGTTTTGGCTCTGAAAGCACGGTGAATGTAACGGGGATTTTTTCCTGCCAAAGATCTTTGGGGAATTTATTGAGCTGAAAACTATAGGCATATGCTAAAACTAATAGGTTACCAAGACTCACACCCGCCATCAAAGCCAGTATATCGCTATGCCAGTTTCTGCACCAGCTCGCCACAGCAAGCGAAATGCATGTAATATTACAAAGCAGTAAAAATTCAACACTGGGCGCAAAATACGCAAAAACAACGGCCGTTAAAAAGCCGGTTAAAAGCACCATTATTATTATCCTTATTATATGTGCATTCTTTTCTTATTATGCTATAACTTCTAATACCAATGCAATACCGGTGGATAGTTTGATGCGACCATGGATGGTTTTAGTAACGCTTGTATTTTTTCTGAGCACAAACATAGCGCAAGCCATGTCATTCAAGCCCACGGCTACAACATTTACATTTGGCTACTGGAATGAATGTACTGACAGGCATGGCGTACGCGTGGCCCCACGTTGGGATTGGAATGTACGCTGGCTCGAAGGCAGGCCAATCGAGTTAACTGGGTACTGGGAAGCCGGTGTTGGCTACTGGCGCAACAATAAAACCAAAAGTGACCAAAACCGTTATCTTTATACCCTCTCAGGCAGTCCAATATTACAAATTTGGTTAGGCGAATATAATATGCAACGCACTGCTGTATTTTTTGAAATAGGTGTTGGGCCAGCTTATTTAACAGAAACCAGCCTGGGTGATGCTAATTTCGGTAGTAATTGGCAATTTGAAGATAAATTTGGTATTGGCATGAATCTTGGCACAGAGAACCCTGCGCAACTTATCTATCGTTATTATCACTATTCAAATGCAGGGTTTAAACCACCCAACCGCGGGCTAGACTTACATACCGTAGCATTTGTCTGGTTCTTTTAAGCTAAGTTTCCGTCTTCAAGCGTCATCGTTTTTTGCATGGCTGCAGCGATATTTTGGTCATGGGTAACCACTACAAAAGCAATACCCATATCTTGGTTGAGTTTTAACATCAAATCCAGCATTGCAGTTGCTGTTTGGCGATCTAAGTTGCCGGTAGGTTCATCCGCCAGTACACATTTGGGTTGAGTTACCATCGCTCTGGCAAGGGCTACACGTTGGCGCTCGCCACCTGAAAGTTCGCCAGGCTTGTGGCTTGCACGCTCTGCTAAGCCCACATGCTCAAGTAAACTCATTGCTTGTTGTTTGCTTGCAGCAACATCTGTATTGCGCAGCAATAATGGAATGGTTACATTTTCCAATGCAGTGAATTCATTTAAAAGATGGTGGAACTGATACACAAAACCCAAATGCAGATTACGCATTTTCGCACGCTTGTTCTCGTTGAGCTTGGCAATGTTTTGCTCACCCCAAAAAATATCACCTTCATTGATAGTGTCAAGACCACCCAGGCAATGTAAAAATGTAGATTTGCCTGAGCCAGAAGCACCCACTATGGCCAGCATTTCACCGGATTTCACTGAAAAATTCAAATTATTCAGAACTGTCAGCTCGCGTTTGCCATCGTGATAAGATTTTTTAAGATTATTGGCTGTGAGCATTTTATTTCCTTATTCGTATCGCAATGCATCTGCGATCTGTGTTTTTGAGGCGCGCCATGCTGGGTACAGCGTCGCAAAAAAGCTTAAGCCCAAAGATATCCCTGCAATAGTAAGTATATCCTTTAATTTCAATTCTGCTGGTAAATAGCTGATATAATAGACATCAGAAGAAATCAATTGTGAGCCTAAAGCCAGCTCTAAATAACTCACCAGCTGTGTTACATTCAGCGCCAAAGTAATGCCAAGAACGACACCTAAAAGCGTACCCACAATACCAATAACACAGCCTTGTACCATGAATATACGGGTAATCGTTATAGGCTGGGCACCCATGGTGCGCAATATGGCGATATCCGCCTGCTTGTCTGTCACCACCATGACCAACATCGATAAAATATTGAAAGCCGCAACTGCAATAATCAACGTTAAGATAATAAACATCATGGTTTTTTCAAGCTTCACCGCCTCGAAAAAAGTACCATTAAGAAACGTCCAGTCGTAAACCCGGTATTGGCCTTGAAACAAATTAAAGAAGGCTTTACCAGCACTTGGTGCTTGGTAGAAGTCATTGAGCTTTACATTTAAGCCCGTCACACCATCGCTAAAACGCATAATTTTTTGTGCGTCTTGCATATTGATGTAGGCAAATGCTGCATCATAATCGTAATCCACACTGAATATGCCGCTGACAGTAAAGCGTTTGAAACGTGGAATTAAACCTGCTGGGGTTAAAGCAGCCTCAGGAATAACCAGCGTGACTTTATCACCAATAGAAACATGTAAGTTTGATGCTAATTGGTCGCCCAATACAATATTGAAGCTGCCGCTTTCAAGTTCATCAATGCTGCCCATCAACATATTTTGCGCCAAAAAGGATTGCGGGTTTTCGTATGCTGGGTCGATGCCTGTAATCGCTACAAAACGTGTAACACCTGGCGTGCTGAGTAAACCTTGCGTTTCCACAAAAGGCGTAACCTGCGAAACCTCAGCTTGCTCTAGCAACACTTCTTGCGTAAGGTCCCAGTCTTGCATCTGATCTTCGATGCCTAAGACCAGCACATGCGGCATCATGCCAAGAATCCGGTCTTTTAGTTCTTTGTCAAACCCATTCATCACTGAGATAACGGTAATCAACACGGCTACACCCAGCGCGATACCGAGCATCGATATCAAGGAAATAAACGAAATAAAGTGATTCCGCCGCTTAGCGCGGACATAACGAAGACCTATAAAGAGTGACAAAGGTTTGAACATAAGTAGCTTGATTATATGTTAAATTTCACATATTTGCGAGGAGAGCTGCCGGCAACATACATCTTGTCATTTTCATCAAAATTCATGCGCTCAAGCTTATCGACGTCTAACTGATCAGCATTCTTAACAATCGTTGCTTGTTGAGTTTCGGGGGAGTAATCATCAATACAACCAATACTGCTATCTCTTAGTGTTTCAGAAATATCCGGCATAGTGCTAGATGCAGTACCATATGCAACATTATATGCAGCACTGCATGCAGCATCACGTGTCGTTTTGTACCACTGGGCGCAAGTACCCATAATGCCCCTGCTTTCTTGAGTATCCGCAGCAGCCGTGGCAGCAAGGTTGCTTGCCATTATATTTCCTGCTGGTGAGCCAGCGTTTGATTGCACTTCCGCATTGCTGTTGCTTCTTGCGGCAGCTGCTGGTGTTGCTGGCAGCTTACCGTTTTTATTTCCGACTGTATCCCATAGCGTTCCTGCGAGCCTATGTACTGGGCTAAGTAGAGCAGGGTTTATGTTAGTGTTATTTTCTCCATCTTTTATTAATAATCTAGCCGAGCTACTAGTCGTTGCTGTTTCAGCATCACTATCATCATAGTTTTTATCGTTCGCGGCATTAGCCTTTTTAGCAGCGTTAATAGCATCGAGCTTCATTTCATTATCACTGACAAGCGCACCTATCGTACTTTTGAAATAGCGCATGTGGCAAACTTCTGTTGTTTTAATATCATATTCGCGATATGACGCATAAACAAGCAAGGTGAATCCTAGAAAAATAGCAAGAACTGGTAGTGCAAAGCCCGTCCCTGCGCTCGTGGTTAGGTCAAATGCCAACAATGAGGCAAGCATACCAACCGCAGCCAGGGTTTTTACGGGTTTGTAGAAAAATTTATTCTTAATTTTATTTACATAATACGGTGTATTAATCCAGCTGTTCATTTCAAGGCGAGCTTGCGCGGCATCACTTAGGTCGTACTGCAATGAATTGCCGCGAAGTAGCCGTCTTTCATATTCTTCTTTTGCACCGGGTATTGAATCCAAATCAATTTTAAGTATTTTGTTTTTAGCAACGAAAACGTCTGCTTGTTTTCGCAAAGCAGTCAAGCTTTTTTCTGTATGGAGGTTTTCAAGATATTTTACGGTATCAAGCGTTTTTTCGTCTGGCATGCCCCCGTTGTAGGGGTCATGATGCCGTTGGCTTGTATCATGGTAAGAAGCCCTGTACTCAATCATACCTGCCGCGACTGCTGCAAACAACACCATTAAAAATATTGTTAAACCATTGCTTGTTATTGCTCCTTCAGCAATTAGTGTTGAACTTTCAAGAAATTCCAATATTGCACCAGCAGACTTGAAAACCCAAGACCCTATGCCGAATGTACATAGTATCACTGCAAATGAATATCTTTTATGTATTGAGTCATCAAGAACTTTATATGACGTCACCGTGGAAATAATCGCGGCAATAATATTTTTGTTTTCCTCCAATTGCTTGTTTTCAGTATCATTGGAGTGGTAGCCATTGACGGAAGAATATGTGTTTAAATAACTCCTTTCAAGGTCTTTGTGTTGCAGCCATGTTCTTGTGCGCGCGATTCTTATAGCCTCTTCATTTTTGTATTTTTTCTGTTTGTTTTGATATAGAGCATCAGTTTCATATGCCATGTATACGAAAATCAAAACGACAGAAAACATAAATAAATTTAGGTTCAGCCCTGGAGATAACGATGAAAATGCAGCAATAGTCATGGCAGGCCAAAGCGCACGGAAAGTCGGGCTTGCTGTGCGCTTTGATTGACTCACTGTAAAGCCGTCCTTCTGATGTCGTTGCTCCACTTCGTCTCGGGCAATATCAACCCTTTTTTGCATCTCACTATAGAGGTGGTCTTTTAATGCTTGATAACCGCTAATTTTTTCAAGTAGATTGAAATCGTCATCAAACGCATCGCAAATTTCATTTCCGAGATCAGCGGGGTCTTTGTTCCAAGCATATTCTTTTTCAAAAATTATTTTGAGTGCTTGCCGTAACGCCGGGGTGAGCACCTTATCATCGCTTTTCATATATTCAATATGCAATAGCTTATAAATAATAGCTCTGCGCATTTTAGAGTCATTTTTATCAAACTCTGTTTGCTTTCCTTCAGCGCCCAACTGCTGCCAATACACAAAACCCAAGCAAAAAAGTCCAGCGACCATACCAACAATCAAGGTGGGAAGCAGACCAAACCTCGTGAAAATTTCAGTTGGCCCATAATCATAAATTAATACCACAAAACTAACAGCAAACATGGTCATACTGACCATGCGATCCGCCAAGAAAACGTTGAACCGTTTACGCCAAAGCATCGTTGGGATTTCATCATGGTAATCTTGTTGCAGCTTTTCGTTATACATCATCTTTAAAAGGCGAACTGTCGCTTTATGTGTGTCTGAGGAGCTGTCTATGACAGTTTCACGTGCCTTTATTCTACGATGGCCATCTAACAAATTATTCAGTACAGCACTACCTGGTGAAGGTGGCCTGCTTGCATTGCTATTACGCTTTGGTGTCGATATGTTATCAACACTAGCGCTGCGTTGCGGTCTATTTGGTGTTGTATCAAAAGTTTGTCTGTTACGAGCTGCTGCTTGCTGTAAATCTGCAGTGCTTTTAGCTCTTCTTATGTTTGCTTTGTTTTCATCATCAGTGGCAGCATTGTTCGTAATTGCGTCAATGCCAGCGTTCATTGATTCGGGTGCTATTAAAGGTGGAGAAGAGCGGCCTGGGCTATTAGGTCTCGTTGGTATCTGAACGCTAAGTGGGCTTGCAGGTCTAGTTAAAGGCGAAGTACGATGTATAGGTGCTATACGCGCGCCTACAGTAGGTGAACTGCTAGTTCCAGATGATTTTTTTTGCTGGTCGCCCTCACCCATGGTTACCCTCGCCCGTTAGAGTAATCGTACTGCATATAGCTTTAGACCTCCTCAACAATCATCCGTGTTATAATCAGGCTCAAATCCATTTAAACCTTGGTTACGTATATGATAGTGCTAACTTTTTACAAATTTGTTACATTGCCAAAAGTATCTAAAATAAAAGCCCCTTTGCTTAAGCTGTGTAAGTCGAACGACATAATGGGCACCATTTTGCTTGGCGCTGAAGGCATCAATGGCACCATATCTGGCCCTGAAGCCGGCATAGATGCGATTAAAGCCTATTTTGAGGCTCATCCTCTCCTTTCTGGCATCGATTATAAACTATCTAGTTACCCAAAACACCCTTTTTATCGCATAAAAATTAAAATAAAAAAGGAAATTGTGACTATAGGCCGCCAAGAAGTTGACCCGCAAGCAGGCGTTGGCACCTATGTAGAGGCCAAGGACTGGAATGCCTTGCTCGAAGACCCTGAGGTCTTTGTGGTCGACACCCGGAACATCTATGAATACGATGTCGGCACCTTCAAAAACGCCGTGAACCCAGAAACCACGAATTTTGTTGAATTCCCCGATTATGTGCAATCGCAGCTAGACCCTGCCAAACACAAAAAAGTAGCGATGTTCTGCACAGGCGGCATTCGTTGTGAAAAAGCATCGAGCTACATGCTACAGCAAGGTTTCGAAGAGGTTTACCACCTTAAGGGCGGAATTTTAAAATACCTACAAGATGTACCGGAACAAGAAAGCTTATGGCAAGGTGAATGTTTTGTGTTTGATAACCGCGTAACGGTCGACCATAAATTGCAAAAAGGCAGCTATGAACTATGCCATGCCTGCCGCCACCCGGTAAGCCAGCAAGACATGCAATCTGAACATTATGTACAAAATATCTCTTGCCCGCACTGCAATGAAGGCCAAACACAACGTAACCGCGAACGTGCGGCTGAGCGTGCAAAACAAATTGAATTAGCTAAAAGTCGTGGCGAACAACATATTGGTGGGTAAATATTATACCTCGTCTTCCATTTTAGCGAGCTGCATATTTAAAGCCACCACAGAAATCTGAATTTCATATAATGAAAACATCAATGAGCTGATCATGGTAAGCAGCGATAAGCCAAAAATAATATTGCCGAGCATATAGAGCTTGGCGAACAGGCAAAACATCGATAACATCGAAAGCAATAAGCTAACAACCCCTAAGGCTTGCATATCTCTTATCACGCCCAGGCGTTTGCGTAAATTGATTATTTGGCCTTTGATCACCGAATCGGGATTATCTTCATATTGCTGGTATAACCTGCGAATAAGCTGGGCCGTAGCCAAAAATCGATTTGTATAGGCCAGTAGCAACAAGGTCACTGCCGGGAAAATCAAGGCAGGTGTTGTAAGCGTCATTTCCATATGTTTAACTATAATAGATAAAATAACGAGGTCAACATGAAATTCAAAAAACTATTACCTTTACTTCTTATTATCAGCGCCATAATTCTGGCATATGTGTTTGAACTGCACCGCTTTCTTAGCTATGCAAGCCTGAAAGAACACCATGAAATGCTAAAAGCTTGGACACAAGCGCACTTGCTACTCTCAATTCTAACTGTAGCGGGTATATACATTGTTGTAGTAGCACTTTCACTGCCGGTTGCGACCTCTATAACATTGTTCTCAGGTTATTTGTTTGGTACTTTTTTAGGCGGTACAGTTGTCATCGTCAGCGCCAGTATCGGTGCATGTATCATTTTTCTGGTGGTGCGCTATGCACTAGCAGACTGGATAGCGGGCCGCTCACATCAATGGCTTAAAAAACTTGAACAAGGTTTTCAAGAGAATGCTTTCAATTACCTATTGTTCTTGCGATTAGTGCCGCTATTTCCCTTTTGGGTGGTAAACGTAGCACCCGCGCTTTTGAATATGCGACTTCGTTCATATTTTGTCGCTACATTTTTTGGCATTATTCCTGGCAGTTTAGTGTACACGGCGCTAGGGAATTCGCTCAACGCATTGCTCGCAGAAGACAAAACACCTGACATTGGGATTATTTTCCAGCCGAATGTATTTGTGCCTTTGTTGCTGCTAGGTTTGTTGGCTTTAGTGCCGGTGCTTTATAGAAAGCTAAAGCATTAAGAAGTATCATTGCAAGTACAAAATCCCCCGCCCCGCCGATGGCGGGCCTGCCCCCTTTATAAAGGGGGCGAATCAAGTCTGCTATCAGAGCCCCGACCGTGAGGGATGGGTGAGGGAATAAAAACTTGCAAGATAGCATCATTGCAACCGCTCTCTAACGTTCGCGGCTCTCGTATGAGTTTATCGCATTTATGCAGCAGAGCTTTTATAAAGGGGGGCGGTAATTTATTTAAACTGTTCGATTAGAAAATCCGGGATGCGGATTGCCTTGCGGCGTTCAGGGTCAAAGCAAACCAGTTTTGCTTCACCTTGGGCGTAATAGGTGGATTCATCTTGCGAATAAATATCTACGACTAATGTAAAGCTCGAGCGACCAATCTCTTTGAGGTAGTGTTTGAATTTTAAGGTTTCAGGGTAACGGATTTCTTTTTTAAAATTGCAACGTGTATCGACTAGCATGTATAAAATATTATGTTTTTCAGACATAATCTGCTTTAAAACTAAAATACGAGCTTCTGAAAAATAATCAAAATACTTTGAATTATTAACATGGCCGTAGGCATCCATGTCGCACCAGCGCACCGGGATAATGCACTCACCGATAAATTTATAATCTTCAGTCATGGCTCATCACTCTTCAACAGATATTTCAATTATATCATTTTGTACGCGCACTTCGTAAGTGTCGATAGCCTCAAAAGCAGGTGGCGTTAAAGGTTCACCTGTCTTTAGGCAAAAGTGCGCACCATGCAATGGACAAACGATCGCGCATTTTTCAATCTCAGCATCGTCAAGCTCAAACATAGCATGCGTGCACATAGATTCAATAGCATAGTAATCACCATCATTATTTAAAACCATAATGTGTTTTTCATCAAGGTCAATGATTTTGCGTTCGCCAACAGGGAGTTCTACAGTTTTGCAAACTTCTACCCATTGTGCAGCAGTTTTACTCATAGCATACCCAGTTGTAACTTCGCTGCTTCAGACATTAAAGCTTGATTCCAAGGTGGCTCAAAGGTAAGTTCAACGTTAACCTCTAGCACGCCAGGCAATTGCCCCAAGCGATCTTTGACATCTTCGACTAACACAGGGCCCATACCACAGCCTGCTGCAGTTAAAGTCATTTCTACATCAATCACATAGCCGCCATCTTGTTCTTTAAGCACCATGTTATATATAAGACCTAACTCTACGATATTTACAGGGATTTCGGGGTCAAATACCGTTGCCATTGTTTCCCATATGGCATCGTCGTCCAGGGTGTCAGGTATAACGAAAGAATTTTTTTCAATAAGCGCCGGGTCGATACCTAAGGCGTCGGCGTCTTCAGGGCCCAGTCGCACCAAGTTGCCATTGACTTGTAACGTAAACGTTCCGCCAATCGCTTGGGTGATCATGACCTGTTCGCCTTCGCGAACCGTAACGGGGATGCCGTTGGGGATTAATAAAGCGTCGCAGCTGCGCTGCATTGTTACAATTGTTCCGTTCATATTTATTCCGTCGTTGCTATTGCTTCGTCTTTTTCTAAGGCATGCAATAATGTATGCCATGCCAAAGTTGCACATTTAACACGCGCAGGGTAATCTTTTACGCCTGAAAGAATGATCAGCTTGCCCAGAGAATCATCTTCGGGTTCGCAGTTATCTTCAGTAACAAGCTTGTGAAACGTTTCGAAAAGGTTTTTTGCATCCGTTATTGTGCGCCCTGTGAGGTGCTCACCCATCAACGATGCTGATGCCAGGCAAATAGCGCAACCTTCGCCATCGAATTTAACCTCTTTGATACAATCATTTTCTAAGTTCATATAAACTGTGATCTGATCGCCGCACAAAGGATTTTTGCCACGAGCAAAACAATCCGCATTTTCCAAACGTGCAAAATTTCGTGGTCTACGACCATGCTCGATAATTACATCTTGGTATAAGTGCCGGAGATCGTTCATTCTGCAAACACCTGTTGAAGGCTCACTATACCTTCAGCTAGTTTATCGATTTCTTCTGTTGTATTGTATATCGCCAAGGTTGCGCGCGTCGTAGCGGCAACACCGTAACGTTTCATCAATGGCATAGCACAATGATGCCCAGCCCTTACTGCAATGCCCTGGCGATCAAGCATTGTAGCTATATCGTGCGCATGAATACCGTCAATTAAAAATGATACAACTGAAGCACGTTTTTCAGGAGACCCTATAATACGCAGGCCTTCAATTGCACCTAATTTTTTCAATAAATGCGCGGTTAATTTCGCTTCATGGTCAACAATAAAATCAAAGCCAATATGCTCAATAAAGTTGATTGCAGCGCCCAAGCCAATTACGCCTGCAATATTGGGTGTGCCAGCTTCAAATTTAAACGGTAGCTTGTTGTATGTGGTTTTATCAAAGCTGACTTCTTCAATCATTGAACCACCACCCTGGTAAGGCGGCATCGCTTCTAGCCAATGTTTTTTTCCATAAAGCACCCCAATGCCTGTTGGGCCGTACATTTTATGCCCAGAAAACACCAGGAAATCACAGTCCAGGGCCTGAACATCAATCTGCATGTGATGAATCGATTGTGCAGCATCAATTAAAACTGCAATATCATTTTTATGGGCAAGCTCAATAATTTTTTCAATAGGGTTTACTGTGCCTAACACGTTCGATACGTGTGTTAGCGCAACGAGCTTTGTTTTTTCATTCAATAATTCAGCATAGGCCTGCATATCAAGCTCACCCGCATCGGTTACAGGCACCACTTTCAAAACAGCACCCATACGCTCACAGGCTAGCTGCCATGGAACAATATTAGAATGATGCTCCATTTCAGAAATAATAATTTCATCGCCTGCCTTCATAAAGGCTTGGCAAAAACTTTGTGCAACAAGGTTAATAGCCCCGGTTGCACCACTGGTGAATATGACTTCTTCGTCGCTTTTAGCATTAATAAATGAACGTACCTTGCTGCGGGCATCATTAAAGAGTTTATCGGCGCGAGCACTTAGCGCATGTACACCACGGTGCACATTTGAATTATCGTGCATGTAGTATGAATCCATTGCATCTATCACGGCTAATGGTTTTTGCATGGTAGCGCCGCTGTCTAAATAGATCAGCGGTTTGTCATACACCATCTGCTGAAGCGTTGGAAATTGCGTGCGAACCGAATCAACGTCCATTTTTATCCTCCATCATGCCCAGTGCCGTGCGAAAAAGTGCTTGCACCATTACGCTGTCAATTTCATCTATCACTGCAGACAAAAAAGCCGTTCTTAGCATTTCTTCTGCCTTTTCCTTTTGGATGCCGCGTGCAGTTAAATAGAACAATGCATCTTTATCAAGCTGCCCTACCGTCGCCCCATGCGCGGCTTTGACATCATCATGGTAAACTTCAAGTTCTGGCTTAGTGTCAACTTCAGCTGTGTTTGATAGCAGTAAATTATTATTAGTTTGCTCTGATACAGACTTATCAGCTTGCGGGTGAATAACAACCCGAGCATTGAATACGGCTTTAGCTTTATCGTCAACAATGCCGCGATAAAACTGTTTTGTACGGCAGTGCGGTTGCTTATGCTCAGCATTTAAATGGAAATCAACGTGTTGTTTACCTTTTGCCTGGTATAAACCAATCATTTCGCAGCTAGAGCCTGCGGCAGCAAAATGGGCTTGAATATCAAAACGAGCGAGCTTAGCACCCTTTGAAAGCGCATATGATTTAACAATAGAGTTCGCTGCTTGCTTAATATGCACGCCTTCTATATGCAAAGCATCATCGTGCTGTTCTTGTATAATCACGTGTTCAAGATGGCTATTTTCACCCGCATGAATTTCTTGCACAATATTTACGAAATAACGTTTTTCAGTTGCTGATTCGTATTTAAAAATAACTTGAGCCTTACTGTTCACACCTATTTTGATAATATGGCGTAGCTGCTGTGTTTGCTCTGCACTAGCATCATTTGCAATGCAAGTAATCACAATAGGCTCGGCAATGACTGTATTGTCAGGGATCGTGATCGCTACACCAGATTGCATGAGGGCTGTGTTAAGTACAGCCAGTGGATGCTCTGCTAAGTTAAAAGTGTGATTAAAAATAGCGACATTATCAAAATCTACTTGTTTGACATAAGAATTGGCTTCAAATTGTAATTCAATGTTACTTTGCTTTGTGCGCGCTTCATTTAATATGCCGCCAACATTATTTTCTTCTTCTTTTAGTAGCGCAGCCACCATTCGCAGCGGCGTATATTTCCACTGCTCATCACGTAATGTCGGCAGCCCTTGCTGTGTAAATTGTTGCCAAGCCTGTTGTCGCATTATGCCTCCACCCAGCCGTAGCCTTCTTTCTCTAATTCCATTGCTAGTGTTTTATCACCGGATTTTACAATTTTACCATCAGCAAGCACATGTACTTTGTCAGGCACGATGTAATCTAATAATCGTTGATAATGGGTAATAACAATAAATGAACGGTCCGCGCTACGAAGTGAATTCACGCCCTCGGCCACTGTTTGCAAAGCGTCGATATCAAGACCCGAATCCGTTTCATCAAGAATCGCCAATGTGGGCTCAAGCACCAACATTTGCAATACTTCGTTACGCTTTTTCTCGCCGCCTGAAAAGCCTTCGTTTACCGCGCGGTACAACAGGTCTTCTTTCATGTTAACTTGTTTAACTTTCGATTTTACGGTGTTTAAAAAGTCAAAAGCATCAACCTCGGGTTCACCTTGCATTTTGCGCTTAGCATTTAAAGCTGCCTTTAAAAAACTCATATTATTCACGCCCGGAATCTCAACGGGATATTGCATCGCCAAAAATACACCAATCAAAGCGCGTTCGTGCGCTTCAAGGTCTAAAAGATTTTGCCCGTGAAGCAGCACTTCACCCTGCGTAACTTCATAGCCATCACGCCCAGCAATAACATTACCCAGCGTACTTTTGCCTGAACCATTCGGGCCCATGATCGCATGTACCTCACCCGCTTTAATGTCTAGTGATATGCCTTTTAATACTTCTTTGCCATCAACCGTGGCATGAAGATTTTTAATTTCAAACATCATTTACCTCATTATTAAACCATTTGGATACATTACCCGACGCAACCCTCTAAGCTCACTTCAAGTAATTTTTGTGCTTCTACTGCGAACTCCATGGGCAGCTCTTTAAATACTTCTTTGCAAAAACCATTAACAATCATAGATATTGCATTTTCCATATCTAGGCCACGTTGCATGCAATAGAACAACTGATCTTCACTGATCTTGCTGGTCGCTGCCTCATGGCCGAGTTGCGCCGTCTTGTTAGCAACTTCGATATATGGGAAAGTATGCGCGCCACACTTATCACCGATCAATAGAGAGTCACACTGTGTAAAATTCTTAGCATTTTCTGCGCTAGGGGTGATTTTGACCAGACCACGGTAGCTGTTTTGACCTCGACCGGCCGATATACCTTTAGAAATAATGGTGCTCGATGTGTTCTTGCCGATATGAATCATTTTCGTGCCGGTATCAGCTTGTTGCATATTGTTAGTCAATGCAACCGAGTAAAATTCACCCACAGAGTTATTGCCACGTAGTATACAACTTGGGTATTTCCAAGTAATCGCGGAGCCCGTTTCCACTTGCGTCCAGGATATTTTTGAATTGTCCCCACGGCAATCGCCACGTTTGGTCACAAAATTATAAATACCACCTTTGCCGTCTTTATCACCTGGGTACCAGTTTTGCACCGTTGAATATTTAATCTGTGCATCTTTTAGTGCAATAAGTTCCACAACAGCTGCGTGCAATTGATTTTCATCGCGCATCGGTGCTGTACAACCTTCCAAATAGCTAACATGACTGCCCTCTTCGGCAATCACTAATGTACGTTCAAACTGCCCCGTATTCGCTGCGTTTATTCTAAAATAAGTAGAGAGTTCCATTGGGCAACGCACACCTTTTGGAATGTAGACAAATGAGCCATCGCTATACACTGCGGAGTTTAAGGCTGCATAATAATTATCTGCATAAGGTACGACAGAACCTAAATATTGTTCAATAAGTTCAGGGCACTCTTGTACCGCTTCGGAAAACGAGCAAAAGATTACGCCAGCTTCTTTTAATTTTGATTTGAATGTTGTTGCAACGGATACGCTGTCAAAGACAGCATCAACCGCGACCACACCTGCCAACATTTCTTGCTCACGCAATGGAATACCGAGCTTTTCATAGGTGCGTAACAATTCAGGGTCGACCTCATCTAAACTTTTTGGCATGTCATCTATTGATTTTGGCGCTGAAAAATAGCTGATGGCTTGAAAATCAATCGGCGGGTAATTCACATGCGGCCACTTTGGCTCTTTCATCGTTAGCCAATGACGGTAAGCTTTTAAACGCCAGTTTAATAAAAATTCAGGTTCGTTCTTTTTTGCCGAGATCGCACGCACAGTATCTTCGCTCAAACCTGGCGGCAATGATTCGGATTCAATATCTGTTACAAAACCATGTTGATACTCTTGGCTTGCAATCTCTTTTATTTCAGCATTATTGCTCATGCCTTACTCCCCATTGGAATGGTCGCTAATAATTGTTCTGGGGTGATGCTTGCCAGCACTGCGCTTGGCTTTGCCCCCAGCATGTCGGCGAGACTGATCTGCCGTAGAATATCGGAAATACCCTGGCTGATGCTCTGCCAGCTGGTACTTAGATGGCAGCTACTGGATTGTTCGCAGCTGTCCTCGTGTAGAGCGCATTCGGTCATTGCCAAAGGCCCTTCTAATGCTTCGATAATGTCGGTGATGGCGATATCTGCAGCACTTCTGGCAAGGCGATAGCCGCCCTCAGCCCCACGTACAGAACTGACCAACCCTGCTGCGGCTAACAGCTTCAATATTTTGCTCACCGTAGGTATACCTAGACCGAGCTCTGAAGCCAATTTTTTGCTACTAAACAAGGACTTAGCGTCCTGGGCCATATGGCTCAGCACCACCGTTGCATAGTCTGTTAGACGCGTAATTCGTAACATGGTGCCCATTGTGGACTAAAACGGTACTGAATGCAAGGGCTAATCAGAATGCCAGCATGCGATCTAGGGGTTTGAGCGCGTTGATACGGACATTTTCAGCCACCAGAATCTCATTATCAGCACTGTCAAAAACGCTGTCTAAACGCTCTAGACTGTTCATACCCATCCAGGGGCAGTGGATGCAGCTTTGGCAGGTGGCACCTTGGCCGCCAGAAGGTGCTTGCAAAAAGATTTTATCGGGTGAGATCTGTTGCATCTTATAGAAAATACCACGTTCAGTGGCGACGATAAGCTTTTTAAACTCCGGTCTTTGGCTAGCCTTGAGCAGCTGCGTAGTTGAGCCCACTACATCGGCAAGCGCTATGACGTCCATCGGTGATTCCGGATGCACCAAAACAGTTGCATCAGGATGTTGCGCTTTAAGATTTTTAAGCGCATTGGCTTTGAATGTTTCGTGCACGATGCAAGAACCATCCCACAGCAGCATATCAGCCCCAGTTTGCGATTGAATATAATTACCCAAATATTTATCGGGTGCCCAAAGTATTTTCTCGCCCTTTTCTTTGAGATGCTGAATGATGTCCACCGCACAGCTTGATGTGACAACCCAGTCAGCACGCGCTTTAACTGCTGCAGACGTGTTTGCATAAACAACAACTGTGCGATCTGCATGTCCATCACAAAACTTACTAAACTCATCTATCGGGCAGCTAATATCCAGCGAACAAGTCGCCTCCAGCGTTGGCATCAATACACGTTTGTTAGGGCTTAAAATCTTTGCAGATTCACCCATAAATTTGACCCCAGCAATGATCAGCGTTGTTGCTGGGTTATCCCGACCAAAACGAGCCATCTCGAGGGAGTCACCAATAAAACCACCTGTCGCCTCGGCCAAGGCTTGCAGCTTCGGGTCTACGTAGTAATGCGCAATTAACACGGCATTATGTTGCGCAAAAAGTTGCTGCCAGCGTTCAATGAGGGCTGGGTCAAGTTGCTCTATAGCGGGTAAATCCTGGGTGATCACCTGCTTTTTAGCTTGTACAATGGCTTGGTTATTAAGCATGCCTAATTGTACGCATAAAATCGCCAATTTGCTAGATATGTGCTATGTTTTAGCTAGGAATTTCTCTCAAACAAGGAGTGTTTGCATGTATTTTCGGCCTGGCTCCGCTAACTACTTAAAAATTGTGCTACTTAGCAGCGCCTCTATCTTTTCCACTACGGCCCTAGCTTCAGCTTTTCAATTACACGAACAGTCTGCAGCACTGCTCGGTGAGTTTTATGCTGGCAGCGCTACGGTGGCTGAAGATGCCAGCACAAATTATTATAACCCTGCAGGTTTGGTATATTTATCACCACTAGAAATGTCTTTGGGTGCGGTGAATATCGAAACACAAAGCCGGTTTAAAGGCTCAACCACTCAGTTTTTTGCAGGCACTGAAACTGGCAGCGCATCAGGTAGTACTTCGCGTTTAGTGCCAAATATGCACATCGCCAAAAATATAAATGAAAAAGTAGCTATTGGTTTCAGTGCTACAACACCGTTCGGCTTAGCAACGGATTACAGCGAAACGTCTATTGCGAGATATCAAGCCACCAAATCTGAAATCAAAACGATCAACCTTGGTCCCAGTGTTGCATACAGAATGAATGATTGGCTGGCATTCGGCATAGGGTTTGATGCACAGTATGCAGAATTTGTGCAAAATGTCGTTGTAAATCTTACGGGCACTGATTCCGTGGTTAAAAACAAAATGTCCAGCTGGGGTTACGGTTGGCATGCAGGTGCTATGCTAGAAGCACCCACAAACACGCGACTTGGGCTAAATTTTCGCTCAGAAATGAAACATAATTTTAAAGGTAAAAGCCGCGAAGGTGGTGACTCTAACACAGCGACCGCAACCGCAACGTTTCCTTGGCTACTTGATTTAAGTGCGCAGCAAGCAATCACAGACAAAATAACTGCATTAACAACCATCAGTTACTCTAACTGGTCTAGCATTGAGTCATTAACCGTTAAAGGTGTGCTATTACCCGTTGGCCCACCCCAAGATGTTACGCAAGACTTAAACTTTAAAAATACGTGGTCATTCTTTGGTGGTTTGCGCTACCAGTTCACCGACAGCATCATGTTTAAAGTCGGTGGCGGTTACGACCAAACACCTACCAACAATACAGACAGAGGCTTGAGCCTGCCTGATGAAAATCGTTGGATTGCCAGTGCGGGTATTCGCTGGGTCCCGAATTCCGCAAAATTTGCAACCATCGATTTCGGTTACGCGCACCTTTTCCCAGATACTGCCTCGATCGATAAAGACATGTCGACCGGTGTAATAACCAATACCGCAAGCGGTAAGGTTAATGGCAATGCCGACTTATTTGGTTTGCAAGTATCTTTGAAAGCCGCACCTATGGTGAATGCAATGTTAGGCAAAAATACTGGTCCATAATGCAAATTATAACGCTGCTAATTGACAACCCACTCAGCAATTTTCACTACTTGCTGTACTGCCCTGATACACGTGACTGTCTAGTGGTCGACCCCTTGGACAGCACGCGCATTTTAACAGCTGCACAAGAGCATGAGCTTAATATCAAATACATTGTTAATACGCATGAGCACTGGGACCACGTTGGTGGCAACGAAGTCGTTAAACAAGCAACAGCAGCAGAGATAATGGCGCATTACAATGCTGAATCGTTGGTACCGGGTTTTGACAAAGGCCTACACGCTGGTGATGTGATTAAATTCGGCAGCAATGTTGAAATAAATGTCTTAGATACACCGGGCCATACCATGACGCATATCTGCTTGTTTGAAAAGAACATCCCTGCTCTATTCTGCGGCGATACACTTTTTAATTGCGCCTGCGGTAATTGCTACAACAACGGCAGCGTTGATGCGATGTTTAACACCTTTGAAGATCAGCTGCGGCATTTGCCGGATGCAACCATGATCTACCCGGGCCATTATTACTTAGCAAATAATTTAAAATTTGTGGAAAGCCTTCAGCCCGACTTGCCTGGCATACCTTTATTGCGTGATAAAATGAATAGCGATGATGCATTTTATATCAGCAATATCGGTGAAGACAAAACTGTCGATCCATTTTTTAGATTAGAGGATGCAGCGTTAATTACGGCACTGCGGGCTAAAGATTCCACTTTACCAGACAACCCATCGCGCAAAGAAGTTTTTCTCGCTCTACGAAAGTTAAGGGATGACTGGTAAGTAATAATTATATTAAAGCTTCAAACAGCTTGAAGAAGTTCTCGCCTGTTTGCTGGCAGATCGTTTCAAATGGTTCATTGCGCAGCTTTGCCACGCCTTCGGCAACGTATTTTACATAAGCGGGCTGATTTGGCTTGCCGCGAAAAGGTTCCGGGGTGAGGTATGGGCAATCCGTTTCAAGCAGCATGCGATCGAGTGGCATTTTAAGCGCGACTTCTTGCACAGATTTTGCATTTTTAAAGGTGACGATGCCAGAAAATGAAATATGAAAACCTAGGTCTAATGCTTGTTTCGCCATTTCCCAGTCTTCGGTAAAACAATGCATGATGCCGCCGACATCACGAGCATTGTGTTCACGCATGATATTGATCGTATCTTTTTTTGCATGCCTACTGTGAATGATCATAGGTTTATTCAGTTCTTTGCATAGATCGATATGCTGTACAAAACGTGCTTGTTGCCAAGTAATATCTTCGCTGGCATCCTGACGATAGTAGTCTAGTCCGGTTTCTCCGATCGCGATACACTTGGGATGATCAGCTGCTTTTTTAATATCTTCGTAATCATAGACTTTGCCTGGTGATTCATTCGGGTGGATGCCAACTGAGATATAGACATTATCAAGTTCAGCAATTTTATACTGCGTCGGTGTATCTTCAAGTGCGACGGCGACATTTAATAAATGCGTGACCCCATGTTTTTTATTTTCCTCAAGAATTTTATCAAGTTCTTCTGGGTAGTTTTCTAATAAATGAAGATGACAATGGGTATCGACTAGCATAACAAGGCCTGCAGTTGCATATTCATGTTTAAGCTCGCATGTTCGGCATAATCCTTTGCTAAAGCATTAATTCTATCTAGTTTTAGATAATTTTCCTGCTGTTCACTTTTATCGGTGCTTTTTTTGATTTTTTGTATAACGCTGAAATACATTGCTCTTAATATCAAATCAGGTTCGATCTTATCAAGCTTTGTTTCTTTGTTATTTGAGAAATCATGTATCAGGCCTTGCAATGTCGCAAAATCCTTTGATATTACTGACAGTGGCGAACCTGATGTCAAAGCATATTCTTCTGCTGTGATATTACAGCCCTGTCCTTGCAACCATACCTGTGCTTGTGAAAATGCAACAGGTTTAATATGTAGGGATTGGCAGCGGCTTTTAATGGTAGGCAAAAGTTTTTGGGCTTGCCTGGCTACTAGAATAAAGGTCATTTTACAAACAGGTTCTTCCAAGCTTTTGAGAAACGCCTGCTGCGCGGCTATAGTCATTTTATCAGCTGGTTCGATAATCACAACTTTTTGTTCCGCACTTTGGCAGGCTTGTTGCGAAAATACTGTCAATGCCCGGATTGCATCTACTGAGATAGATTTTTCTTTCTCTTTTAAAGTGACACTGTAAAAATCAGCATGCTTTTCGGGTTCACTGCCTAAAATATATTGCGCATAGGCATGGGCAAGTTCGGCTTTGCCACGGCCTGCATCGCCATAAATAATGAGCGCTTGGGGTGCGGCCATCTTGCTAAATTGTTCTGTGTAAGGCAGCAACCAGGGATAAGGTGTGTTCATCATAGGGCCTCCAGTACAGCGTTGAGCTGTTGTTCAACAGCCGCTAAATTTTGTGAGGCATCGATGATTGCATAGCGAGCAGGGTCTGCTTTTGCACGCTGCAGATAGACATTACGTACACGTTCAAAAAATTCGGTTTTTTCTTTTTCGATACGATCTTCAGCGCTGCGTTTTTTCGCGCGCTGCATGCCGACTTCAACAGGTGCATCTAATAAAATCACCAGATCAGGTTTATTATTACCTAACACAAGCTTTTCAAGTTGCGCAATCTTATCCGGGTCGATGCCGCGGCCACCGGCTTGATAGGCATAACTTGCATCGATGAAGCGATCAGAAACCACCCATTCGCCGCGCGCCAATGCTGGTAGTATCACTTGTTGCCAGTGTTGCGCACGGGCGGCAAACATCAATAATAATTCGGTATCCGATTCAACAAATTCGTCATGCGTATGTAGTGCTAGATCGCGAATTTTTTCGGCAAGCGGTGTGCCACCCGGCTCGCGGGTTTTGCATATTTGTACTTGTAGTTTATTCTGCAGATATTCGCAAACAAATGCTTGCACCGTAGACTTGCCTACGCCTTCGATGCCTTCAAGTGTAATAAATTTAGCTTTGCTCATCCACATCCTGCTCTTTTGTTCGCAAAATGTATTTTACCACAGCCTTGTTGTGTTCTTCGAGGGTATCAGAGAAGCAATGTGAACCATCTCCTTTGGCAACAAAAAACAAGCTCGTCCCCTCTTCTGGATGCAGCGCTGCGTATATCGCCTCACGGCTGGGCATTGCAATGGGTGTAGGCGGCAGGCCACGGCGCGTATAAGTATTGTAGGGTGTATCTGTTTGCAAATTTGCCTTGGTGATATTGCCATTAAACTTAGCACCCATGCCATAAATAACGGTGGGGTCCATTTGTAAACGCATATTGTGGTTAAGCCGGCGCACTAAGACACCCGCAATTTCAGGCTGCTCATCGAGTATGCTGGTTTCTTTTTCGACAATTGATGCGACAATTAATGCCTGATAAGGGTCGGCGTATTGCAATTCCGGGCTTTTGTTTTCCCAAGCTTTTGTTAATGTTTTTTGCATTTCATTAAATGCACGTTGCAAAATGATTTGATCACTTTCATCTTTCGTATAAAAATAGGTGTCAGGCATGAATAAGCCTTCAGGGTGCGTGTATTCCGTTGTGATAAATATTAACCAATCGTTATTTGAAAAGTCCATGGTATGTTCGATATTTTCTGTTGCCTGGAGTTTTGCAATCAAATCATGAATATTCCAGCCTTCGATGATTTTAAAAGGATGCAATACAACCTTACCAGCACTGATTTGGCGAATAATATCGCGCGCAGACATTCCTTGCGCAAAGCGGTATTCTCCAGCATGCAAGCTGGTCGCCCTGCCAGTGATTCGTGTGTATATCTCAAACACACGCGGGTATTTAATAATTTGTTTTTGTTTTAGATCGGATGAAAGTGATTTTACTGACATCCCTGGTTTATAGTCGTACAACATACCTTGCGGTGGAACATTGATATCACGCGTAAGAATAAACATCAGTGCAGTTATCGCAAGCAGGGCAATGCCCGTCAGCGTTATCGTCGCATGTAAGAGTGTTTTTTTGTAAAGGTTTTTGCGCATCAACTTATTGTAGCGTAGCTCAGAACTTTCTCAACACTAAAGCTGCATTTGTGCCACCAAAGCCAAAATTATTGTTCAAAGCTACTTCTATCGCCATCTCTTGTGGCTGATGCGGAACATAATTAAGGTTACAACCTTCACCGGGCTCATCCAGGTTGATGGTAGGTGGAGCAACTTGGTCGCGTATCGCAAGTGCGGAGAATATCGTCTCAACAGCGCCAGCAGCACCGAGTAAGTGCCCTGTCATGGACTTTGTTGAGCTCATGGCTAGCTTCTTGGCATGATCAGCAAACAGCCGCTCAACCGCAAAGGTTTCGATTTTATCGCCTACAGGTGTAGAGGTTCCATGGGCGTTGATGTATTGTACATCGGTGGTATTAAGGCTGGCATCTTTCAAAGCATTTTTCATGGCGTCATAGGCACCTTGGCCATCTGGTGGTGGCGAAGTGATGTGATAAGCATCAGCACTCATGCCATAACCAACGACTTCAGCGTAAATTTTAGCGCCACGTGCCTGTGCACTTTCCAGCGTCTCTAGCACAACAACACCTGCACCATCACCCATTACAAAACCATCGCGGTCTTTGTCCCAGGGCCTTGAGGCTCTTTGTGGGTCGTCATTACGCTGCGATAAAGCACGTGCAGCACAAAAGCCACCTAAACCTAAAGGTGTAATAGCGCGTTCAGCACCACCGGCAAGCATGATGTCAGCATCGCCATATTGAATATGACGATAAGCTTCACCAATATTATGCGTACCTGTCGTACAGGCTGTAACAACACTGATGTTAGGACCGCGCAAATTGTGCATCATGGAAACCTTACCAGCAACCATATTAATGATGCTACCAGGAATAGCAAACGGCGACACCTTGCGAGGTGATTGTTTATCCAGTACATCCCAAACCCTTTCCAAGACGGTCGCACCGCCGATCCCCGAACCAATCGCAACACCAGCTCTGGGTGCAATCTCTTCGGTAATTTCAAGGCCTGAGTCTTCCATGGCTTTAGCAGCCGCATAAATACCGTAATGGATAAAGCCATCAAATTTTCGTGCATCTTTCTTTGACAAGATATGAGAGTAGTCAAACTTGGGGACAGCTCCAGCTATTTGCGTGCTGAATTCAGATGGATCAAAATAATCTATCCGACCAATACCACTTTTCCCCGCTAAAATATCTTTCCATACAGGTTCAACCTCATGCCCCAAAGGAGACACAATACCCAAACCTGTAATGACAACTCGTCGTTTTGTCACGATGCACCTACCCTCACGAAATAATGTTACTCACCTTTTGCGCGTGTGCTCACGTAATCAATTGCATTTTGTACAGTAGCAATCTTTTCAGCATCTTCATCAGGAATTTCCGCTTCAAACTCTTCTTCAAGAGCCATCACTAATTCAACTGTATCTAAAGAATCAGCTTTAAGATCATCAACAAATGATTGTGTATTTACGATGTCGTTTTCGTTAACTTCTAACTGCTCTGCGATAATTTTCTTCACGCGTTGTTCGATATTACTCATTTCTCTCTCCTTTAAAATTAACCTTAAACCATTCCAAAAACCTATAAGGGCGCAGTATATAATACAACGCCTTACATATAAAGACCCCCGCTCGCATTGATCACGGTTCCAGTTACATAGCTAGCACCTGGGCTCGCTAAAAACGCGACTGCTGTTGCGATTTCGTCTGGCTGACCAAAGCGCCCAACCGGGATATGCTCAACGACGGTATTTTTAATATCATCACTGATCGCATTAGCCATATCGGTGCTGATAAAACCGGGCGCTACGGCGTTAACCGTAATACCACGTGATGCAATTTCTTTTGCTAAAGATTTCGTAAAACCAATTAAGCCAGCTTTTGCAGCGGCGTAGTTACACTGGCCAGGGTTACCCATCATGCCGCTGATTGAGCTGATGTTAATAATTCTTCCCCAGCGTTGTTTCATCATAGGACGTAAACACGCTTTTGTCAGATGAAAAATACCTGATAAATTGGTGTTAATAACATCATTCCACTCATCGTCTTTCATACGCATAAGCAAGTTATCACGGGTGATGCCGGCATTGTTAACCAATACGGCAGGTGCATCAAACTTTTCTTTGATTTCATCAAGCATAGTCTTAATAGAATCTGTATCACTCATATTAAGTACTAAACCTTCACCTTTACCACCGCTTTCTTTTATAAACTTAGAAATTTTGTCTGCACCCTCTTTGCTGGTTGCAGTACCGATGACAGTCGCACCATCATCCAATAAACTTTTTAAAATGGCTTTACCGATGCCTCGACTAGCACCTGTTATTAATGCTGTTTTCCCTTCCAATGTCATCTCCTTCATTGTATTTGCTCCATCGGGGTATCTTTCACTATACGTTTGTTTAAACCTGATAAAACTTTGCCAGGCCCACATTCAATAAAAACAGTAACATCTTCAGCGGCAATACGTTCAACCACTTCAACCCAGCGAACAGGGCTGTATAGTTGGCGTACAAGTGCATTTTTAATTGCTGAAGCATCTTGTTCAATTTTAACATCAACATTGTTAACAACAGGTATGTTCGGTGTTGCAATGGCAACATCTTGCAAATAGGTGGTCAGTTTATCCGCTGCTCCTTGCATTAATGCACAATGAGATGGCACGCTGACAGGCAATGGAATCGCGCGTTTAGCGCCTAATGCTTTTGCAACATCAATTGCGCGCGCAACCGCATCTTTGTTACCTGCAATCACAACCTGGCCAGGGGCATTAAAATTAACCGCACTAACAACCTCACCATCTGCAGCTTGTTCACAAGCTTGCATAACTTTTGCATTGTCTAAACCCAAAATGGCGGCCATGGCACCTGTACCCGCAGGCACGGCTTGTTGCATCAACTCGCCGCGTTTTGCAACCAACTTGATACCGTCAATAAAATCTAAAGCACCCGATGCAACTAAAGCAGTATATTCACCTAAACTGTGACCCGCCAACATGGCTACTTCATCGTGCTTCTCTTTGAGCATTTCCCAAAATGCAATGCTGCACGCTAACAAGGCAGGCTGTGTAAATTGTGTTTCATTGAGCTTGTTATCTGGGTCTTCTTGCACAAGCTCAAACAGATCATAAGCCAAAGCATCGCTTGCCGTCGCAAATAATGTTTTCACGATAGGCGCATCAGCAAAATCACCTAGCATGCCTTTTGCTTGTGAACCTTGCCCAGGGAATATTACTGCTGTCTTCGTCATAATAATCCTTACATTTTAATCAAAGCGGAACCCCAGGTGAAACCGCCACCAAAAGCTTCCATTAAAACTAAATCGCCTTGTTTGATGCGGCCATCTGTAACAGCAGTATCAAACGCTAAGGGAATACTTGCTGCTGAAGTATTGCCGTGGGTATCGACCGTAACAATGACCCGGTCCATTGGCATACCCAGTTTTTTTGCCGTTGCGGTGATAATCCGCATGTTTGCCTGGTGAGGCACCAGCCAAGTAATTTCTGATTTATCAAGATTATTTTCTTCGAGAACCTCTGTCACGATATCGTTTAATGTATTGACCGCAACTTTAAAAACTTCTTTGCCTTCCATCACGATTTGCGGGCGCTTAACCATATCGCCTTCTTCATGCCAATGGTTTGCGGCATATAAGAGCTCTTTATATTGGCCATCGGAATGTATATGCGTAGATACAATACCTGGCTCGTCGCTACCAGTTAGCAAAACACCCCCAGCACCATCACCAAACAATACGCATGTGCCGCGATCTTTCCAATTAATATAGTGAGAGATGGCTTCACCTCCCAGCACTAAAACATTTTTCATTTTGCCCGTTTTAATGTACTGCTCTGCAATTGACATTGCATAAATAAAACCTGAACAAGCCGCTTGCACATCGAAGGTGCCGCAGTGATTCGTAATGCCAAGACGTGCTTGCAATAGATTTGCAGCACTGGGAAAAATATAATCATTACTTGTTGTGCCAACAACAATGCCATCGACATCGTTAGGCTTAATACCAGCGCGCTCGATAATGAGCTTTGCGCTTTCCGCCAGCATGTCTAGCAGCGTTTCGCCATCACTGACAATATGCCGTGACTTAATACCCACGCGTGATCGAATCCACTCGTCGGTGGTATCTACCATTTTTTCAAGTTCAGTGTTTGTAAGCACGCGCTTGGGTAAATACGAGCCTGTCGCAACTATCTTTGCATATTTCATTAATCATTTCCTAGATTAACAAGCTTGGATACACGATTTTTCACCTGTGCAGGAATATCTTTTTCCACTTGTAAGATCGCGTATTCAATAGCCGCTCGCATCGCAACACGATCAGCGCCACCATGACTCTTAATGACAATACCATTAAGGCCAAGCATACTGGCACCATTATAATTACGTGGGTCCATGTGTGCAGCTGCACGCATAAGTGCCGGGCGCGCAAGTAGCCCCGTAAGCTTCGAATACCAATTACGATTAAATTCTTGCTTCAAGAAAAATGATGTTACACGGGCAACACCCTCTACTGATTTCAAAGAAATGTTACCTACAAAGCCATCGCAGACAACTACATCTGCATCACCGCTGTAAATTTGATCGGACTCAATAAAACCAACATAATCGACATGATCATCAGCATTTTTTAGCAAGGCATGCGCGCCTTTTACCATGTCATTGCCTTTAATTTCTTCTTTACCGATATTTAACAAGGCAACCTTCGGCCTTGCTTTGCCTTGGCTGCATGTCGCAAGCACAGCGCCCATCATGGCAAACTGAAATAGCTGCTTAGGTGTGCAATCAACGTTAGCACCAAGATCTAGCATTTGGCAAAAACCAAGCTCTGTGGGCATAGACACAACAATAGCCGGGCGTTCAATGCCGGGTACGGTTTTCAAAACAAAACGGGCAATAGCCATTAAGGCAGCCGTGTTACCTGCGCTCACGCAGGCCTTGGCCTCTTGGGCTTTAACTTGATCGATCGCAACACGCATCGATGAATCTTTTTTCTTGCGCAGCGCTTGCGCTAAGGGCTCATCCATCTTAACGATTTCACTCGCGTGTTGGATGCTCATACGACCTTTAACAGTATCTGCTCTGCCATCGGCTTTAATATGCTGCTGAATTTGAGGCTCATCACCTACGAGTATAATGTTAAGCTCGGCATTACGTTCCAAGGCATCAATTGACGCAGGTACAGTAACAGACAGGCCATGGTCACCGCCCATGGCATCTAATGCGATGCTTATATTATCCAAAGCAACTACTCTTCTTCTACTTCTTCGGCTTGGGCAATAACTTGCTTACCACGGTACATGCCGCTAGCAGTCACATGGTGACGCAGATGTATCTCACCGGTAGTAGAATCGGTTGCTAAAGTAGCTGAGGCAACGCTATCATTGGCACGGCGCATATTGCGCTTCGAGCGGGATTTACGACTTTTTTGAACAGCCATAGTTTTCTCCTAGTTTTTCAAAGTCGCCAGTATATCAAATTGTGACGCTTTTGGGCTAATTGTTTCTAATTTAACGCTGCAATCAGCGCTTGGATGTAAAGGGATAATAGGCAGGCTAAGCAATAGCTCATCTTCTATCATCTTGAAAAGGTTGATTTTTCCGTCCTCGAGCAGCAAAGGCTCTTGCTCGGGAGCGAGCAACTCCATCTGTTCTTCATTAAAGATTGGCAAAAACTGTAACTGCGACACTATAGGGTGCTGATAGGCATCCATACAACGTTGACAATCCAGCCCGGCTGAGACCTTAAACTGGGTATTGAGAACCAGCCGTTTATTAACATCAATATCGCTATGAATCTCAACATGGACATCGCTACCGCCATGGGGCAAAGCATCCAACAGGCGTGGCAGTGCTTTGATAGGCAATAACCCATTGATATTGAGATCTTGGCTTTTAGCCTGCTCAAACTTAATGTATTCGGGTATATTCGTTTTCATCATGCTATTATACCTGATCTAATTTCTTTAATCGATGGTACTTACTATGCCAAAACAGCTTATTCTTGCCTCCTCATCGCCGAATCGCCGTGCTTTGTTGGGCCGTCTACCCTTACCTTTTGAGTGCATCAGCCCTGATATTGATGAATCACGCCTACCCGATGAGCCACTGGCTGAAATGGCTGAACGCCTCAGTATTGGCAAAGCCCGGGCTATTGCTAAAACCAACCCTGATGCCATCGTTATTGGCTCAGATCAGGTGGCTGGGCTTGGCGATGACCTGATCCGTAAACCTATGAACCATCAAGCGGCTAGCCAGCAATGGCAGCGGATGCAAGGCCAATCCGTATGGTTCTACACTGGTGTTTGCGTAGTGCGCGGGGAAGATTTTGAAGTAGCGCTAGACACTACTGAGGTTAAATTTAAGCCCCTAACAGAAGCGCAAATTGATGCTTATCTGAGACTAGATACCCCTTACGCGTGCTGTGGTGGCTTTAAAATTGAGCAAGCAGGTATTGCTTTGACCGAATATGTGCAAAGCGATGACCCGACCGCATTGATCGGGCTACCGTTGATTCAAACCGTGAATCTATTAGAATATTTTGGGCTGCCTATTATTGGTCGCGACGCGTAAATGTCACAATAATCTGCCCCAGCAAAATTAACAACGCGCAGGCTGCCAAGTAGATCCAAGGCGCGTCAAAGGCTTTTTTGTAGAAGTTATTGAACATTTGTGTTGCCGCAACATGGGCACCAAAAAATGCAAATACGAGTACAAAGTAGCGCGTAATGATATTTACCCATGGCAATAGCATCACGATACCGGCAAGGCCCATCATTGTGCGTTGTGTTTGGCAATAAGGACAAGCTTCAACCATGTGGGCAAGTTCTAGCCCCCAGGTAATAACACTAATAGCAATTGCAAACCACGCTAAGGGTTTAACCAATTTTTCAGCATTCAGTAATCGTTCCATGATTTATCTCCTACCTTAAAGCGTGACTGGGTGCCAATAAACGTAAAACGCTTTCATGCGCTGCTTGCGTGCCTAGCGAGCCTGACAAGAAATCAGCAAAACCGCGTTGTTGCGTATAGTCTACAAGCGTTTCCTGGCCAATGACTTCACGTGCGACAAAATTAACACTGCCTAAATGGTCTACCAAGCCTAAAGGTATCCCTTGTTGGCCTGTCCAAATAAGACCGCTGAATATTTCTGGGTCTTGGCTGAGTTTAGTTTCGCGACGCAATTTTACTTTGGCAATAAATTGCTCGTGTACGATATCTAGAAGGTCTTCCATGAAATCGACATCTTCAGGATTACTAGGTTCAAATGGGTCAAGAAAACCTTTATTGCTACCCGCTGTAATTAAACGACGCTCAACACCCACTTTTTGGATTAGATCGACAAAACCAAAGCCATTAAACATTACACCTATTGAACCTACCATGCTGGCTTCGTTGGCATAAATTTCATCAGTTGCCGCAGCAATATAATAACAACCCGATGCGCAACCATCAGTGATGACACCATAGATTGGTTTGTACGGGTGCTCTTGTCTTAACCGTAAAATTTCATCATAGATTTCGCCGGATTGTACCGGGCTACCGCCTGGGCTGTTAAGCTCAAGAATAACAGCTTCAGCATGTTGATTTTCAAAAGCAGATTTTAAAGACTTCATCACATCATTGGCATTGACCGATGACTGGGCATCAATGATGCCATCAATTTTAATCAGCGCAACATGGCCTTTTGCCACGGCTTTACTGCGGTAGTCTTTAGGTAAAAACATAAAAAGCACAGCAACAAGATAAGCAAAGAATATCAGCTTAAAAAATATCCCCCAGCGGCGTTTCGCGCGCTGTTCTTTAATTGATGCAAATAAAATTCTATCGAGGATTTTTTCTTGCCATTTTTGTGACGGTTGTGTGGGTTCTTCTTGCACGTTTATCTCCTTATAAAATTATCTACTTGCAAGCCAGGCCGGCAAATCAGTAATACTGTCAATGCAATCTAATGGTTTACATTCTAGCAGTATGTCTTTACTTTGCACACCGTAACTTACGGCTAAACTTTCCACGCCTGACTGGCGTGCCATGATGAGGTCATATTCACTATCGCCAATCATCAAGGCCTCATGTGTCTCTACGGCTGCAAGCTGCAATATTTCAAGCAGCACCTGGGGGTGGGGTTTTGAAAAGCCCTCGCCACCACAGCGCGTTGCCATGAATAATCCTTGTAAATTGTAATGATCTAGGTCGAGCGATAAACCGCGCCGGCTTTTACCCGTGGCGACAGCGAGCTGATAACCTTCTTGATGCAATTGTTGTAATACCTCAATGGCACCTTTAAAGGGTTGGATTGGCATTTCTTCAAGGGTGAAAAAATGTTCTTCATAAGATTTGACCAATGCCTTTTGCATAGCGGGGCCGAGATCGGGCATCGCTGCTTTTAGCGCATCATCACGCGACATCCCAATAAAGCTGCGAATAACGCGTTCTTCTACGGGGGGCAAATGCAACTCCTCTATAGCCTTTTGCACACTGAGAACAATATGTGCTGTTGAATCCATGAGGGTGCCATCCCAGTCGAAAACCAGGAGTTTATAGGGTAATTCCGCCATCAATATTCCATTTGGGTTTTTCTGCTTTTATTTGCAATTGTAGCCCAATTTCAGGGCAATTGATGTTTAATTCGCTAGCATGTAATGCAATGCGTGTGATGCCCTTAGTTTTCGCTTCTTTGTTAGCAGCGCGATTACCATATTTTTCATCGCCTAGGACCGGGTGTTTATGGATAGCTGTATGCACCCGTATCTGGTGCGTGCGACCTGTTTTGAGATTAATCTCAAGTAGCGTCACTCCGGGGTAATACTCCAATGGCTTAACATAAGTCAAGGCAGCCTTGCCGTCTTCTAGATCGACTTTCACCATGCGCTCACCTGATTCAAGGTGATGCTTGCGTAATGGCGCATCAATTTTTTGCAATGATTTTGGCCAATGCCCAACAACCAGTGCCAAATAGGTTTTTTGAATGGTGCCTTCACGCAAAGCCGCATGCAGCACTTTTAAGACCGAGCGCTTTTTGGCAATCATCAAGCAACCCGAGGTATCTTTATCAAGGCGATGGACCAGATCCAGGTGTTTCAGCTTAGGGTAGCTTAAGCGCATCGCTTCAATCACGCCGATATTGACCCCACTGCCACCGTGTACAGGGATGCCTGGTGGCTTATTGAGCACAAATAGGCCTTCATCCTCATACAGGATCGCGGCCCTGAGCTTGGCAGCCAGGCCTTCTGAAATCTCATGAGGCTCACGTTCCTCGACACGTATGGGAGGAATGCGAACGATATCACCGGGTTGCAGCTTATAATCAGGCTTTTTACGGCCTTTGTTAACCCGGACTTCACCACCACGAATGGCGCGATAAACACGACTTTTGGGTACGCCCTTCAAATGCTTAAAAAGGAAGTTATCTACCCTACCGCCGGCTTCTTCTGTACTGATTGTATAATTCATTTGCGCATTGTAACCTATCTTAATACATGTTAATATCAATATATGAAAATATAGCTAAGCTGTTGAATCATCATAATATTCACCGTTTAGCGTAAACTGAAGATGCAAGTGCGCACCCAGACAAGATGGTGGCAGGCAAGGCCCTGATTGAGCCGGTCGCAAGACATGACCGCCGTAGGCCGTAAAGGAAACGATTTTTAAAGCAGAGCTTTTACTTTTAGCTCTTAAGAAATAGCTATCCTAAATGTTGGTATTAACCAACTGCCCTGTCATTCCGACTGATTTGTGAGTGTCGTACACTACAAAAGGAATGAATAATCATGAAAAGAATGTTAATTAATGCAATGGCAGAGGAAATCTGGGTTGCATTGGTCGATGGCCAACATATTTACGACTTAGACCTTGAGAATACTGGCAAAGTTCAAAAGAAAGGTAACATTTACCTGGGCACTGTTAAAAACCTTGAACCCAGTTTGAATGCAGCCTTTATTGATTTCGGCGCCGATAGACACGGGTTTTTGCCTGTAAAAGAAATCGCACGCGAATACTGGCAAGAAGGTAATAAAAAAGAAGAAACATTTGATGGCCGCCCGAATATTAAAGATATTCTCAAAGTTGGCCAACAGATACTGATACAGGTCGATAAAGAAGAGCGTGGCACCAAGGGTGCTGCACTCACGACATTTATCACGCTCGCAGGTTGTTATTTGGTACTGATGCCTAATAATCCTCGCGCCGGTGGCATCTCGCGCCGCATTGAAGGCGACGAACGCGACGAACTTAAAGAAACCATGGACCGCTTAGTCGCTCCTGACGGCATGGGCTTAATTGTCCGAACCGCAGGCGTTGGCCGTTCTTCCGAAGAATTAGAATGGGATTTGTCGGTTCTAGTTAAACGCTGGGAAGATATCCAAAAAGCAATCGATACTTTGAGCCCGCCTTCGTTAATTCACCAAGAACGTGACATCATTGCACGCGCTGTGCGGGATCACCTACGTGACGATATTGGTGAAATTATTATTGATAATGAACTCTATTATCAAAAAACGCGTCAGTATATTGAACGCCTACGTCCAGAAGCTCTAAGTCGCGTAAAATTGCACACAGACAAAGTGCCGTTGTTTTCTCGGTTCCAGATTGAATCACAAATTGAATCAGCTTTCCATCGTGAACTTCACCTCCCCTCGGGCGGCTCACTGGTAATTGACCATACTGAAGCATTGATCAGTATCGATATTAACTCGGCTCGCGCCACTAAGGGTGGCGATATTGAAGAAACTGCTTTAACCACTAACCTAGAAGCAGCCGATGAAATCGCTAGACAATTACGTCTACGTGACATCGGTGGCCTAATCGTTATCGACTTTATTGATATGACACCTACTGCTAACCAGCGCGCTGTTGAGAATCGCCTGCGTGATGCGCTACGTGTGGATCGCGCCCGCGTTCAAATTGGTCGCATCTCTCGCTTTGGTTTGCTCGAAATGTCGCGCCAACGTTTGCGTTCATCTTTAGGTGAAACAATTCAAGAACCTTGCCCGCGTTGCAGTGGCCAAGGTGTTATTCGTAGCGTCGCTTCACTTTCTGTTGCTATCATGCGCTTAGTTGAAGAAGAAGCAATGAAAGACAACTCAGCACAAATTCATGTGGCAGTACCTATTGAAGTTGCAACCTACTTAACCAATGAAAAGCGCCATATGCTTACAGAGGTCGAAAGCCGCCATAGTGCGCGTGTTGTTATTATGCCTATCGTTGAATTGCAAACACCGCATTATGAAATTAAACGTGTACGTGTTGATGAAGTAGCGCTAATGAGCGACTCTTCCAGTTATAATATGGCGAAGGCTATGGCCGTAGCTACTGCTGAAGAAAAAGCTGAAGAGCAAATTACAAAAACAACTGCTGCACCGCCTGCAATTGATTTTCTTTCACAAGAAAAACCTCCAGTGGTTTCTTTGCTGAAAAAATGTTTGCAAAGTGTGTTTTCTGGTATTGCTAGTTTGTTTAAATCGAAAAAACCAAAGCAACATTGTGGTGGTCGTCGTCAATCAGAGCAAAGACACCATAGAGGTCGCCAGCGTTCCAGCGACAACAGAAACCGTAATGATCGTGGTGGCAACCGTAATCGCAATAACAACCGCCGCAACAACGAACGAAATGATCGTGATGGCGAACGCGGTGGTCGCAACCCACGCAGTGGTGGACGTAATGATCGTGGCCAACACAGTAATCGTGGTGATCGCAATGATCGCGGTCAACAAGGCAATCGCGGCCAACAAGGTAACCGCAATGAGCGGGATGATCGCGGCCAACAAGGTAACCGCACAGAGCGTGATGATCGTGGACAACAAGGTAACCGCACGGAGCGTGATGATCGTGGACAACAAGGTAATCTTAATGAGCGTGATGATCGCCGTGGCAACAGCCGTGGTGGCCAAAATCGTGGCCGTCGTCGCCCACAAAACAGCGACAGACAGCAAGAAACACGCACACAGCAACCACCAAATGATCAAGCAATCAACACTGGGGCTATCAGCCATGAATCCAGATCATTACCGATGGATTCACAACCACCTGCAGCAGCTCCTGAGCAATTGCCTGTAGTGCCACAAACACCTGCAAGCAACTTTAACAACAGCCCGCTTGCAAAAGAAACCAAGCTTGTTGATGTTACTGCAGCGAATGCGGGTAATGACACTACTACTAGCAGCAGCGGCGAAGGCGAACAAAGACAACAACGTCGTGGTAATAAATACCCGCGCCGTCGTGCTAATCACCTACGCCCTTACTCGGGTACTAAAGGTTCCGAAGCAGAAAATACAAGCGCTGAGCCGAAGCCTGAAGAATAATTGATAAATATCGTGTGTTCGCCCCCTTCAAAAAGGGGGCGATACATGTCGCACACTCATGTCAGAGCCGCGCGCGCTAGCAAGCGGTTAAATAGCATGCAAGGCGTATGTGCCGCAGTCTTGAAATCATTTTACACGAGAGCAGCACAACGAAGAGAGCGGCTACTGTAGAGCTATTTTGCATTCAACCGCTTACTAGCGTGCGCGGCTCTGACTCAGGATTATTGCGAGTTTTGACTGAAATCTGTTAAGTGAGCGTGAGCGGAAGCGAGCGAACAATGAAGCCAACAAACCCTGTAGCAAGTGACGATAAAATCACTGACTCAACTGATCGCTCACTGCCGTTCGCGCTCACCCAATAGATTATCGTAAGCCATTTGTAGGGGCGGCACCCTGTGCCGCCCGCAAGTGTGAAACACTTGAATATTGTCGAGCTACGCTCGACCGGGTCGAACAGGGTCCGACCCCTACAATAGCGTGCGGCTCTGACTCAGGATTATTGTGAATACAAAATCCCTCGCCCACCGTTGGCGGCATTCCTTTGCAGGTTACTACACAGGCTGGCGGCGCGCGCGCGACAAAAAGGTGTAGGCCGTAGGTACGACAAGTAGCGAGAAGATGGTGCCAAAGAACATGCCGCCAACGATGGTCCAGCCGATTTGTGAGCGCGCAACAGCGCCTGCACCTGAAGCTAACGCCAGTGGCACAGCGCCTAATACCATTGCGCCGGTGGTCATTAAGATCGGGCGTAAGCGCGTGACAGAAGCATCAACGACCGCTTCAAACTTGTCTTTGCCCTTCTCACGTTCACGGTTCGCAAAATCTACAATCAAAATACCATGCTTAGTAATCAGACCTATCAACGTCACATAACCAATTTGGGTATAAATGTTATTCGTACCCCCTGTGAGTTTCAGTAACATCAAGGCGCCAACAATTGAAAACGGTACGGTCAACATAATAATAAATGGATCAACAAAGCTTTCAAATTGGGCAGCCAATACCAAATAGATAAAGATCAGCGCCAAGATCACCGTAACCATCATCGCACCACTGGCTTCTAAATAACTTTTGGTAAAGCCAGACCACGTGTATTTTGCATTAACTGGCAACAACTCATTGACTATTGCCTCGACAGCTTCGATGGCTTCACTTAAACTATAACCATCTGCCAAGTTTGCCGTTAAATTTGCAGAACGCATGCGATCATAATGTGGCAGTGTATCGGGCTTGACGACACTCTTCACCGAGATTAGAGCCGCAAGCGGTATCATTTTGTCGTTATTAGCGCGCAAATAAATATTATTAAGTGCACCCGCATTATCCCTCATGCTTTCTTTCATCTCTACAACTACTTCGTAGTTTTCACCCGCAGATTCAAAATCAGTAATATGCCGACCCGCAAACAAAATGTTAATCGCGTCATTAATCTCTGCGAAATCAATACCCAAGTTTGCCGCGAGATCACGATCAAAACTGACATCGAATTGTTGACTATCGATTTTTAGATCAGATTCAATACTTTCAAGACCTGGATATCGGTCCATCGCTTCGATCAATACATCCATGATTTGATTAAGCTCTTCGTAACTTCCTGCGAGCTGAACTACCATATCTACAGGCTTACTACCGCCACTGCCACCGGTTACGGGGGGCAGCTCAATAGCCATTACACGCGCACCAGCAATGCTCATCATTTGTGGTTTAATGCTATTTAAAATTTCAGTTTGCGAACGATCACGTTTATCCCAGTCAACCAGCGATAAAAACGCGGTGCCTAAAGTCGTATCCCGGCCACGACCTGCAATGGCAATCGCATCTTGGCGCTCAGGAACGGTTTGCAGAATCGCTTCTACTTGGTCGACTTGTTCTTGCGTGTAATAAAAACTGCTACCTGTCGGGCTTTTTAACATTACAATAATTGCGCCAGTATCTTCTATCGGGGCAAGTTCTGATGGCAGCGATTTAAATAAAAATATACCACTCGCACCTAGCGCAATAAAAACAGCTACGACCAATCCACGTTTGTGCAACATACTATTCAGGAAACGCCGATAGGCTTGATTGAGATTTTCTAGCTTTCGATCTACCCATTTTTGATAGCGATTGCCTTCTGTTGTTGGTTTTAATATATACGCACACATCATTGGTGAAAGTGTTAAAGCAACAAAGCCTGAAATAATGACTGCGCCTGCCAAGGTAAAAGCAAACTCCCTGAAGATATCGCCAGTAAAACCTTCGGTAAAACCTATCGGTGCATATACAGCGGCTAAGGTTAAAGTCATCGCCAAAATTGCAAATGCAATTTCACGACTACCTCGTAAAGCTGCAGCGATGGGCTCCATCCCCTCTTCGACATAGCGGTAGACGTTCTCAAGCATCACGATTGCATCATCGACCACCATACCAATCGCGAGCACTAAAGCAAGCAGAGTCATCGTGTTAATTGTGTAGCCCATTAAATACATCACACCGAAACTTGAAATCAAGCAAAGTGGAATTGTAATAAGTGGAATGATCGAAGAACGCACAGTGCCCAAAAAAGCAAACATCACAATAATAACGAGTATCGTTGCCTCAAAAATGGTTTTATAAACTTCTTTGATCGAGGCATTGATAAAAGTCGCTTTATCAAAGCTGACATTTAAGCTCATACCTAAAGGTAATGAGTTTTGAAAATTATCGAGGCGTTCACGCACCTGCGCTGATACAGCGACTGGATTTGCGCTAGCTTGCGCGGTCACACCCAATACAACTGCTGTATTGCCATTAACACGCACGGCAGAATCCGCATCACGTGGGCCAATTTCAATATCTGCAATGTCGCTAAGCCGAACACGTCGGCCATTGTCATCACGTATGGTTAAACTGCGAAATTCATCAACATGTTTTAACTTTGATTCAGGGTTGATTGTAAAATTGCGGTATTGGCTCTTGATTTCACCACTGGGTAATGCTGTGTTACTCGCATTCAGAGTTTCTTGTATATCATTTACCGTAACGCCCGTTGCGGCCATTTGCAGCGGGTCAGGCCAAATACGAACCGCGTAACGTCTTTGCCCCCAAATATTTACGGCACCGACACCTTCTACTTGCTGTACTTCAGGCACGACATAGCGCTCGACATAATCTGTTAGACCCATAGCGTCACGTTTAGAATCATTGAAGCTGATGTATAAAATAGGTTGCGCCGATGGGTCAGCTTTAATTAACTGTGGATCATCCGACTCCTCCGGAATACTACGCCGCACGCGTGACAATTGATCACGTATATCATTCATCCCTTCGTTGATATCGTAGCCCGTCAAAAAACGAATACTGATACTGCTGCGCCCTTCGCGACTCAGACTCGACATAGTATCCATGCCCTCAACACTGGCCAGCAAGTTTTCTATTGGAATTGTAATCTGGTTTTCAACCAGCTCAGCACTGGCGCCACGGTAGTCCGTGCGCACTTCAACGACATATTGTTCTGTTTGTGGCAATTCGCGCACAGGCAAACGATCAAAACCAATGTAACCGATGATCAGTAACAACATGTTGATCACTAAACAAAAAACGGGCCGCTTGATGCAAATTTCAGGTAAACGCATAGTTTATTCTTGCTCCAGCTGCAAAATTTCTATCGCAGCACCATCGCGTAAATTATGCTGCCCTTGCGTAATAATAATGTCATCTGCGCCGATACCATCTGTGATGTGCACCATGCCGCCACTGCGCGAACCGATTTTTACAGCTTTCGAATTGGCGTGGCCGTCAAGTACTTCGTATACTTCGTAACCCGTGATCGTTGGCACTAAAGCCTCTTCCGGTATCGAAATTGCATCTTCAATGATAGAAAGCACTTGCGTGATCTGCCCTGACAAACCAGGTGATAAACGTTCATCGGCATTATTGAAAATTGCTTCTGCCAATAAGGTGCGAGTCGATGCATCAACGCTGGGACTGATAAAATCGACCTGACCGGTAAACGCCTCAGTCGGAAACGCGGAAGTAATAAACGACACAGGTGCACCCAACTCAACTTGAGCAAGGTATTGCTGCGGCACGGCGTATTGTATTTTGATAATTGTTTTATCCACAATAGTCAGCAATTTATCGCCTGAAGATACATATTGTCCAATGCTGATGTTTCTTTCACCAAGGCGGCCCGTAAATGGTGCAACTATATTGGTTTTATCGAGCTCGGCTTTTGCTAAACTTGTGTTCGCCTGTGCAACTTTAAGATCAGCTTCGGCTCTATCCAACTCCTGCTTTGGCGTTGCGCCACGAGCATAAAGATTTTTTAAGCGTTCATAATCGATCTCGGTTAGATCTTGTTGCGCTTGCGCCTGCTCTAGCAAAGCTGTTTGCGTGGCGTCATTAAGCTTGATTAGCAAATCGCCCTGCTGTACCGCATGGCCTTCTTCAAAATGAATCGACTCAATCGTGCCATTGATTTCGCTGGAAATGTCTGCAGCATCTATCGCCAACAGCTGCGCCAAGGTATTAATTTGCACGGGCATATCTTGTACCAACACATCAGACACCTGAACAATATTCGCCATAGGATTAAAGTCGGTTTTCTTGCTGGTTTTGCGCATTGTTTGATACAGCAAAAATATAATGATCAGTAAGGCTAAAACTGCAATGACGCGTCTGCTGTGACGCATCTGAAATAGATTTCGCATGCTTCCTCGCTCGTTGTGCAACACAATATGGTATCATGTCGTGATTATTGCGGAACACCTGATTGTAGCATCTAATGAATGGGACAGGAACATGACAAACGAATTAATTAACACGATTAACAGCGCTTTTGAAAATATCCAGGCAATCACGCCGGGCAAGGTCGACGCATCAGTAAAAGATGCCATCGGGCATGCTATGCAAGGCTTAGACAAAGGCGAATATCGCGTAGCTGAGAAAATCGATGGCCAATGGCAGGTGCACGAATGGCTAAAAAAAGCTGTCCTGTTGTATTTCAGAACCCATGATAATCAGCTGATCGATGCGGGTTATACGCATTTCTACGACAAAGTGCCGATGAAATATGCCGGCATGGACAATGCACAACTGCAAGCATCAGGCGTGCGCATTGTGCCAGATGCCATCGTGCGCTATGGCGCCTATGTTGGTGCCAATACGGTATTGATGCCAAGCTATGTTAACCTCGGTGCTTATATCGACACCGGTTGCATGATCGATACTTGGGCAACGGTCGGTTCCTGCGTGCAGGTCGGCAAGAATGTGCATTTATCAGGTGGCGCTGGCTTAGGCGGTGTATTAGAACCTTTGCAAGCCAACCCCACAATCATTGAAGATAATTGCTTTATCGGTGCTCGCAGTGAGATTGTTGAAGGTGCGATTATCGGCGAAGGCTCTGTGATCTCGATGGGTGTATTTATCGGTGCCAGCACAAAAATTTACAACCGCTTGACCGGCGAAATCAGCTTTGGTTATGTACCACCCGGTTCAGTTGTTGTGCCCGGTTCCCTGCCGAGTAAAGATGGCTCGCATCATTTAAACTGCGCGGTTATCGTCAAGCAAGTTACACCAGAAACACGTGCTAAAGTCAGCATTAATGAACTACTACGTAGTATTGATGAAGAAGCCGTAGCTTAGGGCTGTTGACACCTCTAGGGTTCGTCGATGAATGTGTCGGGCTCAACGTGAAAACGTTTTGCCAAGTGATTAATTTGCCGTAAATTAAGCACACGCTTTCCACTGAGTATTTCGGATACGACACCCTGGCTGCCTATTTCAGGCAAATCAGCTTGTGTTAATCCGTGCTCTTGCATCAAATATTTTAAAGCATTAACACCCGTGCCGAGTAATTTTTTATATTTATTTTTCTCATAACTGGCAATATTGTTACTCATGATATCAATCAATGGCATAATCGTATGCTGCTCATCCGAACCAACAACATCGAGCAATGTATCTAATCTGTTTATTAACATGCCTAGCTCCTTATCATTTTCTGGCATAATAACCAAAGGCGCAACATGGCTCCAATACCTTATCGCATTTTCAAGCACATGATTTTTTGCTTCGCGTTTCATCACCAGTTACCTTTATCATATTCTTTATGCCTCAACACATCTCGTACATAAACCTTTTGTCTATTAAAATGTATTGTTGTAATTAATCTGTATTTATTTCCACCCAGATTAAATACGAACTTGTTATTAATTTTATCAACGCTATTGAAGGTACATTTCAGTTCCGCGTAATTATTGAAATCGTTTACTTTAATAATTCTATACCAACCATCTAGTGCGCTTACAGCATCTGGATACATCATTTTTGCCTCCCAGATGCGCTTTTGCGAAATCACGTGCATCCTTGTACCTCTTATATTGTTATTCTTATAATGTTATTATACATCTCATTTTGAGATAATACAAGCCAAAATTAATGCCCTAGATCAATTAATTAGGCATTAATAATGGTCGGGATATTTATTTTCTACCCGCGCCTCGTGTACGATTTGCGATAGGTGTAGCTGGTTCAGCCGGCAGATCACGCAAGCTTTCTCTTAAAGCAGCTTCAAACGCTGTTTGCTCTCTTTTTTGTTGCGCTCTTGTGCCAGGGCTAGCTGGTAGATACGCTACGCAGGCTAGTCTGCTTAGACTTCTACTAGTGGGGTTATGCGTACTAGGTGCTGATTTGCTTTCAGCTGCATTCTTTTCAACGTCATTATCGCGAGATGGTGTCGCAGGTTCACGTACAATATTTGAATAACCCATTACTTTCTGAATTTCGTGCACGCCAGCCAAATCGAATAAAAATGAATTAACGCCCAGAACAGGTACTGCAGGCGCAGGTACTGCAGGCGCAGGCACTGCAGGTTCAGGAGCAAGCACTGCATCTGCAAATGCTGTAGCTGCAGCGGATGGAGTTGCTGTAGAACCACTTACTGCAAGCTCAGGAAATACCCATGCGTCTGCGTCTTCATCACAGAATAAGTTTGCAGGTAGCACGCTTTGACTGGCGTCATCCTGAAATTGGAAGTTACTTTGGTCAACAGTATCTTCACTCACAGGAGATGTAGATACCACTGCTTGGGCGGCACCACTGGCTTGTACCTTAAAAGCATCAGCAAGATCAGGCGAATCAAGATCAATCTCTGGTAAATCTTCTAGACTTGTAAACAGTCCATCTATATTAGCAAGCTGTTGTTCAGTAAATTCTTTCATTTCGCCACCTCAAATAAATTTGCCCATAAAGTAAGTTTTATACCATAGAGCATAGGTGGTTGTCTAGTTGAATTACATGCGGAGGTTTTTTCTTCTTAAATATCAGTATATTAGCTTGCGGTGATTTTCTTATAATCATCGAGGGTATTGATGTCTTGCTGAGGCGCCACGCAGGCAATTTCAAGGCAGATCTGCTCACCATGCCAGAGCACCTTTAGCTGCTCTAGGCTTTCTGCCAGTTGATCAGGCGATGGCGGCAAATCAGCCATCTTTAGTAAGAACTTTGCGGTATAGGCATATAAACCGATATGGCGCAGGTAACCTTTATATTCATCATGAATAGGTTTACGACTAAAACTCTGCGCAAAACCATCAGCGGTACGCACAGTTTTTACAACATTAGGATTGTTGATTTCAGCAAGATCTGTAATAGGATAAGCCAGTGTTGCCATGCCAGCATTTTTTTCACGAAGACACGACGCTACTTGCTTGATAAGCTGCGGTGAAATTAGCGGTTCATCCCCTTGCACATTTACTATGATGGTATCATCAGGCAAATCAACCTGCCTGATGGCCTCAACAATTCTGTCTGTTCCTGAGATGCAACTTTCACTGGTCATCAACACATCCCCGCCGAATCCTTGAACTGCCGTTTTAATGCGGTGGTCATCCGTTAAAATCAAAATGCTGTCTGGTTCAGCCGCTAAACAACTTTCGTAGGTATGTTGTAAAATCGGTTTGCCATTAAAATCTAACAATAGTTTCCCTGGTAAACGGGTTGAGGCATAACGAGCAGGAATCATGATTTTAAAGCTCATGGCGCACCCGCTTTGCTTCAAGTTCATTTAATAAAGAAGAAAACTTGTTTTGAAAAATTAAACCGTGGTTAATATTGAGTTTTGCAATATAGACGTGCTGATTAAAATTAAAATGCTTGCATTTAACCCAGTCTTTTTCCGTCATGATAATACTCGTATCAATGGCATCAAAATCATTCTGTTTAAAACTATAGTGGTCAGGATAAAATTTTTTCTTTGCTTTAATATCAACATTAGATAATGATTCGATAAAGCGTTCTGGCCGGGCTATAGCTGTCACTGCTGTCAGAGCTTTGTCTGATAATAATTTAGGGTCTATCATGCGATCTTTCCTATCGACAATGGTAATGTCTTTTTGCGTAACAGTATAAAGTTCTTTACTGTTCGGGCTAGTGTCAACAACTATATCATAATTTTCTAAGCAGCTGAGCGGCTCTCGTAGTGGACCTGCAGGAATACAGTTCGCGCTATTGCCGACAAGACTCTGGGGATGAATTGCAATGGTTATACCAGGTTTTAGTGCAAGATGTTGCAAGCCATCATCACAGATAACTATTTGGCATTGATGTTTATCAATCAGATGTTGCACAGCACGTACTCGCTTGGGGTCAACAACAACCGGGCAACCCGTGCAATGTTGCAGCAGGTAGGGTTCATCACCGACTAATAATGCACTTTCAGTTTCTTTCACTTCGTGCGGATAGTCTTTGATTGTTGATTTATAACCACGCGATGCAATACCAACACGATAACCTTTATCTGAAAGCTGATTGGCAATCGATATGACGATCGGAGTTTTCCCCGTTCCGCCTAATACAATATTACCAATCACAATAACAGGAATATCAAACTGCGTTCGCTTTAGAATATCACTGGTATACAAAGCTCTGCGAATAGATATTATAAGACAATAAAGCCCGCTTAAAGGGAGTAAAAATACCAACCACCAGGCCTGATTATACCAAGCGCTTTCCATAGTTAGCTGTAATTTCTGCAAGAATAATTTCATGCGACATCACTACCCTGCTCGTACTGAAACTGAATTCTGTGCAGTCGCGCGTAAATCCCGTCATTATCGACAAGCTTGCGATGCGTGCCTACCTCAATGACTTTACCTTTGTCCATAACAACAATTTTATCTGCACGTTCAATCGTGGATAATCTGTGCGCAATAACTAAAGTAGTGCGGTTTTTCATTAAGTTCTCAACCGCTTGCTGAATTTGTTTTTCAGCAACCGAATCAAGCGCTGAAGTAGCTTCATCCATGATCAAAATCGGGGCGTCTTTATAAATTGCACGCGCAATCGCAACACGTTGACGCTGGCCGCCCGAAAGCAGTACGCCATCATCACCTACCAAGGTATTTAAGCCATTAGGTAGGTCGTTAGTGAAATCCAAAACAAAAGCGGCTTCAGCTGCTTTTTGTACTCGCGCTTGATCGACTTCATTTGCACCATACGCAATGTTATTGGCAATTGTATCGTTGAATAAGGTTACATTTTGTGAAACCATTGCAAACTGTTGCCTTAACGATGAAAGCTTTAGATCTCTAATGTTGATGCCGTCAAGGTAGATTTCGCCCTCAAAATTATCGTAAAGCCTTGGCAATAAACTTACTAAAGTGGTTTTGCCACTGCCCGAATGGCCAACCAAGGCCACTGTTTCATTTGGGCTTACCAAAATAGAAACGCTATCAATGGCCAATGGATGCTCTTCGGTATAACGAAAAGCTATATTTTCAATACGGATCTCACCTTGCGCCCTATCAAGGGTTTTGGTACCGAAATCATCTTCTTGTGGTAAATCTAAGACCGCAAAAATGCTTTGCGCACCGGCAATACCACGCTGAATTTTGCTATTCAACGATGTAATCTCTTTTATCGGTTTTAATAAGGCCAACATCGCTGTTGCAAAAGTTGTAAAACCGCCCGCTGTAAGTTCGATGGTATTGGTTGAGCGTGTTGCAATAAATAGCGTTAATGCTAACCCACAGCCGCCGACGATTTGAATCAACGGCACACTGACTGCCTTTGTGATCGCTAATCGCATTTCTAGTTTAAAGTTTTTCTCTGTCGCATTTTCAAACGATTTTTGCTCTTGTCCTTCACCACCAAACACGCGAACTTCTTTATACCCTTGGATATTTTCTTCCGCCACATGGGTCACATGCGCCATGCTATGTTGGATTTGATGGCTGTATTTGCGAAAGCGATAACTCGCCATGGCAAACAGAACATAAATAAGAGGCGCTGCCACAAAGAACCAGGCTGTAAGCTTCCAGCTTATCGATATCATCACTGCCAGCAAGAATATTCCCAAAAAACCATAGCGTACTGCGTCCAGTATTGCATCTGTTGTGGCTTTAGCGATTTGCTCAACATTGAACGTCAGTTTTGATAATAATTCACCTGACGAATGTTTGTCGTAAAAAGAAGCTGGCAATTTCACATAATGATTAAACAACTCTTGGCGGACGTAGGTAACCACTTTTCGCGATAACCAGCTAAGGCTGTAGTTGGATGCAAAATTGGCGATGCCTCGGGCCAAGAATATCAACGGCAATATGATGGGTATCAGCCGAATAACGCTAGCATCTTGGGCTACAAAACCCTGATCGATAAGCGGTTCTAATAAGCGAATCATGGCTGCGTCGATAGCTGAATACAGGGCGCTGGCAACCGCCGCAATGATAAATATATACCAATAGCGCTTAACGTAAGCAAGCAATCGTCTGTAAACCTGCCAATCTGTTTTTTTAGACATTATATTTCCTTGTTAAGCCGCAATTATACCATGGAGGTAGGCAATTCCCTAGCTAGTTGGTTAGTTTCATGTCATATTTTCAAAGACTGCAGCAGCCCCCATACCTGTGCCTATGCACATCGTTACCATGCCGTAACGCTGCTGTGTGCGTTTTAGGCCGTGCAGCAGAGTCGCTGTGCGGATTGTACCCGTAGCACCCAAGGGATGCCCCAACGCTATAGCACCGCCACAGGGGTTCACAAGCTCAGGATTCAGCTGTAATTCGCCGATAACAGCCACGGATTGGGCCGCAAAAGCCTCATTGAGCTCAATCCAGCTAATGTCTTTAAGTGCTACCCCGCTGCTTTGCAATACCTTAGGAATGGCGGCAACCGGGCCAATCCCCATGTATTTGGGGGCTACGCCAGCTACAGCAAAACCACAAAAACGTGCCAATGGCTGGGTAGTAAGCTGCTTTAGACCAGCCTCGCTGGCCAGCAACACGGCACCCGCACCATCGCTCATCTGGGAGCTATTGCCTGCAGTCACAGTACCACCCCTCATAAATACAGTTTTCAGTTTTGCTAGCCTATCTAGCGATGTATCACTACGCGGACCCTCATCATGGCTAATCTGCTCACGCTTAACATCGATACATTGCTGTTTTAAATCCGGCCGACGTGAATTCACCCAATAAGGTGTAATCTCATCCGCAAAATATTTTTTTTCAATTGCGTTTTGCGCACGTTGATGGCTTAGTAAAGCAAAAGCGTCTTGTTGCTCCCGCGTCACTTGATATTTTTGCGCAACTTTTTCAGCAGTCAAGCCCATGTTGTAAGCTATATCAATGTATTCATTTTGCATTAAAATTTTTGGATTGTAGCTAAGCTTGTGCCCGCCTATCGGTACTAAACTCATACTTTCTGTACCGCCTGCAATGACAAAATCCGCCTGGCCTGCTTCGATTAGCTGTGCCGCAAGTGCAATAGACTGCACGCCCGATGAACAAAAGCGATTGATCGTCATACCCGGTACACTATGAGGCAAGTTTGCAAGCAGCGCAGCAATGCGGGCAACATTCATGCCCTGCTCTGCTTCAGGCATGGCGCAACCAATAATGACATCAGCAATTAACGCTGGATCAAGATTCGGCTGATTTTTTACCAAGGCCATGATGCAATGCGCTAGCAGATCATCCGGGCGCGTTTTAGCAAAAGCACCTTTGCTTGCTTTGCAAACAGGCGTGCGAAACGCATTGACAATATATGCGGTGTTGCTCATTTCAATTTTTTCTCAATGCAAGCTGCCGTTTCGGGCATCTTAATTAATTCTAAAAAGGCTTCGCGCTCTAAACGCAACAACCATTCTTCCGTTACCATGCTATCAGCCTCGACAATGCCGCCTGATAAGATCTTTGCGATATGATGCGCGACAATATAGTGATGCTCTGAAATAAACCCACCTTCATGCTGATTAATTAAAGCAGTTGTCATTTGTGCCCAGCCCGTATTCCCTACAACACGGATTTCAGGTTTCCGCGGGGGGACATAACCATCACTGGCAAGGCTGTTCGCTTTAAGTTTTGCCGCATAAAGTAACTCGGCGGGGTTCATGATTAGAACATCTGCTTCCTGAAGAAAACCCATCTCTTTCGCTAGCACAGCGTTATTACTCATGCTACCGCGCGATAAATTAACAAAGTATTGTTGCAACCATTGCATAATATCTAGGCTTCCCGCCTTCTCGCTGGCGCGGAGAACCATCTCCTTGCAACCACCACCAGCAGGCAATAAGCCAATAGTACTTTCAACTAAGCCCATTTGCGTTTCAATATGTGCAACACGACTCGTGCAATGCATCGCTAGCTCTGCACCACCACCTAAAACATAACCACGCAAAGCAGCAACGCTTGGAACTTGCGCATATCGCAAGGCCATGCAACAAGTCTGAATATTTTTTAAGCGCTCCTCAAAAAGAGAGAAATTGTTTTCTTTTATAATTTTCTTAAATGCGAGTAAATCTGCCCCAACACTGAAATTCTCAGATTTTTCTTGCCAAATCACTAGGGCATCGCTTTGTTGCTCCGCTATAGGCAGCGCTTTTCGTATACCATAAAGAACATCTTGCGAGCATATTGCCATTTTCGTTTTAAAGCTTAATACGGCAACATTATCATCAACGCGCATAACAACGGCATCGTCTTCATAAAGTTTGCTTTTAAAACTTGGTTTTAATTTCTGATAAATCGGTAATTGGCGCTGTGCTTGATAACTCCCTAATTTAGGGTTATAGCCATCTTCACCTTTATAACATCCAACGACACCTAATTCGCCCACCCAATCAGGTAATGGCACATTAACTTCAGCCTCTCCACTCGTTATTTCTTCATTTATAGCTTTTGTAACGTCTTCCCAACCAATATTTTGCCAAAGCTCAAACGGGCCATGACTCCAGGCAAAGCCCCAACGCATCACATCATCGATATCACGTACTGTATTCGCGAGCGATTCCAAGTGGTAAGCACAGTACTGCCATATATCACGATAGTATGCGCATAGAAAACGTGCATCAGGTATTTTGCATTGGCGCAGTCTCTTAAAACGTTTTTTGACATCTGTTTCGGCTAGTATCGATAAGACCTCTTTATTTACCTGGCCAGTCACAGGACGATAACTACCATCTTTAAGGTCATAAATATAGCGGCCATCTGCATCATATTTATATATACCCATGCCGGATTTTAAACCAAGACGGTCTGTATCGATAAGTTGTTGGATATAATCTGGTATTTTAAAGCTTTCATACCAGGGGTCATCATGAAAGCGTTGTTGTAAACTACGCACTGTAGTTGCAAATGTATCCAAGCCGACAAGGTCAAGCGCACCCATGGTTGCACTTTTAGCATGCCCAACCAATGGCCCAGTTAATTTATCCACGACATCTAATCTTAGATCAAATTTCTCAGCATATTTTAGCGCTGTTAACAACGCAAATACACCAATACGATTGCCCACAAAACATGGCGTGTCTTTTGCGCGGATAATATATTTACCCAAGTGTATAATCAGAAAATTCTCAAGCGCCGCGAGTAGCTGTGTATCCGTTTTTTTATGGGCAATCAGCTCAACCAGTGGCAAGAAGCGCGGCGGGTTAAAAAAGTGAACGCCACAGAACCGGGACAATAGCTTTTTAGGTATATGTTCCGCAAGTTCTGTGATTGTGAAATTTGATGTATTGCTTGCAAGGATGGCATGTGAAGATATATAAGGGGCTATTTTTTTATATAGGTCCGCTTTCCACTCTAGCTGGTCAGGAATTGATTCTATAATCAAATCACACTCACCGAGCTTTTCCATATCATCGTCGTAATTCGCTGCCTTAATATATTTTAAGTAGCTGGCTTTTAGCAAGGGTGTAGGTTTTAATGTTTTTAAACCACTGATAGCGTCCTTCACCAATAGATTTTTGTTTTTCGTGCTGCCAGTTTGATCGTATAAAAAAACATCTAAGCCTGCATTTACAAAATGCGCTGCAATTTGAGCAGCCATCGGGCTTGTGCCAAGAATAGCTACTTTTTTAATATGCAGCATCTTGCCAGCCTGCATCTGGTGTAAAACGATCGCCGTATTGTTGTGTATACTGCTCTAGCTCTGATTTGATATGCGGAAGCCCAACGGTTTTTGCATAATTTAATGGCCCACCTCTAAATGGGGCAAAACCAGTTCCAAAAATCACACCGGTATCCACTTCATCCGCTGTCATAACAATACCTTCACGCAAGCAAGCCATGGCTTCGTTAACAAAGCGTAATATTAGGCGGTTTTGTATTTGCTGTTCGGGCATGTTGGTTTTTTGCTCGCTTGGTGGTGGCCTCACTACTCTACCTTTTTCCCAGCTATAAAAACCTTTTCCAGTTTTTTTGCCAAGATTGCCCGCTTTTACACGGTCACTTAGCTCATCAGGAATAACAACCGCAAAGGTCCCACTCAAATGTTCTGCTACAGATAAACATATATCCAGGCCAACAACATCTGCAAGCTCAACCGGCCCCATTGGCATGCCAAACACTACCGCAGCTTTGTCTATTGCGCTTGGACTAACGCCTTCTTGCAGCAATTGCATTGCCTCCATTAAATATGGCATCAAAACACGATTAACTAGAAATCCGGGTGAGCTCTTAACAGCAAGCGGTAGACGTTTTATTTGCGCCACAAAAGACATGGCATCATTCTTAATACGGGCGTCAGTTTTCTCGCCATGCACCACTTCTACAAGCTGCATTTTAGCAACCGGGTTAAAAAAGTGGATGCCAACCAAACGTGATGGTCGCTGCATCACGGCATTGATTTCATCAAGCGGGATACTGGATGTATTCGTTGCCAGAATTGCATGTTCTGCTGCGCGCTGCTCTACAACTTTAAAAATTTCTTGCTTGACAGTCAAATCTTCAAATACCGCCTCAATAATGACATCGGCTTTACGTATGCCATCACCGTTTATATCGGGGGTTAGTAAATCCATGTAGTGACGGACTAGGCGCTTGTCTTTAAGTCGTTTTTTAAACCCATCGTAAGTGCGTTTTATCGCCTTGGCAATATATTCTGGCGACTTGTCTTGCAGAGTTACTTGCAAGCCTTGCATGACACAATAGGCAGCAATATCGGCGCCCATTGTCCCTGCGCCAATTACATGTACATGCTTAGCCTTGAAATTCGATACTTTCCCCTGGCCTTTTAAGTTTTCTTGTAAAAAGAACACACGAAATAAGTTTTTAGACGTATCATGCACAGCCAAATCAACAATGCTATCAACTTCAGCCTTATACCCTGCATTTGTGTATGTGCCATATTTTTCCCAGTTATCGACAATGCTATAGGGCGCTGGATAATGTTCTTGCAAAGCTTTTTTAGCCAAGGTTTTACGTATTATTTTGGCAAAAAGCATGCGGAGCGGCTTGAAGCGAAAAATCTCATTGTAGCTTGCTGGTTTGTGTTTTTTCTCACGGGATAAAATGACCTGGCTTGCTGCACGAAACAATTCACGCTCAGGTAATAAATAATCGATCATACCCATGCGTTTTGCTTGCTTGCCACGCAAGCTGCGGCCGGAGAGCATCAGCTCAATTGCATTTGCAGGACCTATGAGCCGTGGTAGGCGAACTGTACCGCCCCACCCTGGCTGAATCCCAAGCATGACTTCAGGTAGACCCATGCGCATATCCTTGCGATCTTCGGCAATCCGGTAGTCACATGCCAGAGAAAGTTCCGTGCCACCACCCAAACAAAAACCTCGAATCAGTGCTAGCGTTGGGAAAGGTAATGCCTCGATACGACGAAATACGTTTTGGCCTTTTTCAAGGTAGGCATGCACTTCATCCTGATCTTTCATTGCGCTAATTTCTTTGATATCAGCACCCGCAATGAAACCAGATTTTTTAGCCGTGGTAATCACCAAGCCAACGGGCTGTTCCTGCTCAAAGTGATTCACTATCGCATCAAGTTCGTGTAAAGTTTCCGACCCCAAAGTATTGGTGGAGCTATTGGCTTTATCGAAATAAACCCAGGCTATGCCTTTTTCGTCCTGCTCCACACGCCAATCGGCAAGTTTCATTATTTCTTTCATTATTCGACCCCATCTACGTTTTCAAGCAGCAAAGCGCCGCCTTGTCCGCCACCTATGCAAATCGTTGCAACACCAAAGCGCGCTTTTTTACGTTTTAAAATATTTGCAAGTTGCAAAGTAATGCGAGCACCACTTGCACCGACTGGGTGGCCCATGGCAATAGCACCGCCTTCGATATTTAGTTTGTCCATGGGTATTTCACCCATAGGCTGATCTAAACCAAAATGCTTTTTACAATAGTCTTTGCTTTGCCATGCTTTTACGCAGGCAAGCACCTGGGCAGCAAAAGCCTCGTTGATTTCCCAGTAATCAATATCTTTAATGCTCATATTGTTGCGCAGTAACATTGGCGTTGTTGCGTGAACGGGTGCAATACCCATAACAGCAGGGTCAGTTGCAGCCCAACTGCTATCAACTATTTTTGCAAGAACAGGTAGTTTATATTTTTTAACTGCATCTGCGCTTGCTAATAACAACATTGCAGAACCATCGGTGATTTGTGAGCTGTTACCTGCTGTAACCATACCAAAACGTTTATCAAAAAATGGTTTTAATTTTGCAAGCCTTTCTAATGTGCTATCGCGGCGGATACCATCATCATAGGTATAGTCTCGACCTTTGTTATCATATATTGGCACGACTTCTGGTAAGTAACCGTTATCTTGTGCTTGCGCCAAGCGCGTGTGGCTTTGCATCGCAAAAACATCCATCTCATGTCGTGTGATCTTAAATTCATAAGCAAGGTTCTCGGCTGTTTGCCCCATATTGATGCCGACCACAGGGTCAGTCAAGCCACGTAACAACGCAATCACAGGCGCTAAAAAATGCGGGCGAATTTTTGGAATAAGTACTAACCGCTGCGCAAGTGTTTTCGCACTGGCCCAGGCTGCAAACCAACGCACCATGGCTTCATTAAATAGTAGCGGTGCTTGGCTCATAGCGTCAACGCCGCCTGCAACAACCAGCTCACTGCGGCCAATCGCAATATCTATGGCGGCACTATCGATAGCTTGCATACCTGATGCGCAATTACGTTGCACTGTCCAGCCCGGGACTTTATCGCCACAGCCCATACGCAAAGCAACTATCCGGGCAAGATTGGGTTCGTCTGGGTTCGGTACAGTTGAACCAAGGATAACATTATTGATATCTTTGGGATCAAAACTTTGGCGCAGCAACAGCGCTTTGCCATTTTGTGTGGCTAGGTCACCATTTTCAAATGGGTTTGGTTGGTTTTTTGCTTTTATAAACGGTGTTCGCACACCATCAACGATATAAACGGGCTTCATTATTTATTAGCTCCAAAGGTATCAACTGCGATCACTTTACTGTAGTACTCCTCGTAGGTGTTAAGCAACTGTGTTTCATGTTCATCAATAATGTTTTGCTTGTGCGCAGAAGCAATGGCTTCAGGCAATGATAAAGAACCATCAAGTTGTTTTTCTTTACGTGCTTTTCTGAGCTTATCCAGCAAGGGGGCAATTTGTTCCTCTTGTTTCAATGTTTCGTTGATTAAACCCAGTGCATGGCTCTCATCACCTTTAAATGTGTACTTGCCAAGTTTTTCACGCATAGGACTAGGCGCCAACATTGTTTTTGCCAATACAGTAGATAAATTATCACTCGGGTATTTATACGCTGGGCCAAATGGGAAAACCAAGCGGCGATGCACTGCAGCAACAAATTTAATCGGAAAATTATCAAAATAATCTGTCCAGGCGCATTGCATTTGGAACAAACAATAGTCCAGCGCCCATTTTACGTATAAACGTTCCTCGGCGACATGTTTTGTAGATTCATAATATTTCAAGACACAACTGGCCATGTATAGATAACTCAGCACGTCGCCAAGCCGTGCTGAAATATTTTCACGCCGTTTTAATTCACCGCCTAGTAATATCATTGCTTTATCAGCAATGAACGCTAATGCGCCGCTCATACGCGTTAACTGTTGGTAATAATTTTTAAACGGGCCATCGGGCACTGCTCTTATAAATATGCCTCCGGTAAAGCCTCGCACTAAGGCGCGCATGCCCGTGTTAAAAGCATAACCTGCATGCTGCAGAAAATGTTGATCAAATGCTTTTAAATTGCCTTCTTGCGCTGCTTCCATTTCATCGAGCAGATGTGGGTGGCAACGCATTGCTCCTTGCCCAAAAATAATGAGATTGCGAGTTAGGATATTTGCACCTTCTACTGTAATAGCGACCGGCAAGATTTTGTACGCCCCCGCTAAATAGTTCGAAGGCCCCATCATAATACCTTTGCCACCATGAATATCCATCGCATCGTTAACGCATTTGCGTGATAACTCTGTCATGTGATATTTTGCGATAGCCGAAGCAACCGCAGGTTTTATTCCACTATTAATGCTGCTCGCTGTTACAACGCGCATTGACTCCAAAATGTAGGTAAAGCCCGCAATACGCGCAAGCGGAAGCTGCACACCTTCAAAATCACCAATCGAAACCTTAAACTGTTTGCGTATGCGCGCATAGGCGCCGGCTGTTGCATAGGATAATTTACCTACCGATGTTGCTAAAGCCGGCAATGATATACCGCGCCCTGCAGACAAACATTCCATAAGCATGTGCCAACCGCGACCAATATTACCCGCGCCGCCGATAACCCAATCCAGAGGAATAAACACTTCTTTACCTTTGACCGTTCCATTAGGAAAGCTACTGCCAATCGGATAATTGTGCTCGCCAATTTCAACGCCTTTGTGGTTTGCCGGCAATAACGCTAAAGTAATGCCACAGTCGTATTCCTTATCTAATAATTCCTCAGGGTCAAAACATTTAAATGCTAGGCCAACAACCGTCGCTACAGGTGCTAATGTGATGTAGCGTTTTTCAAAGGTCAGCTTCATGCCAAGCACCGTTTCACCGTTATGTTCACCATATGCAATAACACCGCGATCGATCATACTGCCAGCATCACTGCCTGCCTCAGGTCCTGTCAAACCAAAACAAGGAATTTCTTCACTGCTGGCCAAACGTGGAAGGTAGTGTTGCTTTTGTTTTTCCGTTCCGTATTCGAGTAGCAACTCTGCCGGGCCTAATGAGTTTGGAACCATCACTGTCACTGCTGTACTAACATCGACGCTAGCGATCTTGCTGACAACACAGGATTGCGCCAGCGGTGAAAACGCTAAACCACCGTATGTTTTAGGAATGAGCATACTGAAAAATCGTTCTTTTTTTATATAGTCCCAAACTTCTTGGCCAAGTTCGCGAGACTGCAGCTGCTGCCAAACATTGATTTTACTGCACAGTGTTTCAACCTGATTATTTAGAAAGTCTTTTTCATCATCTGTTAATTTCGCAAGCTCAAAGTTTTGCAGCTGCGACCAGTTGGGTGTGCCGCGAAACAACTCTGCTTCCCACCAGATGTCACCCGCGGCAATAGCATCTTTTTCCGTAGCTGAAATAGGCGGAATTTTTTTACGCACTATGGCCATCATAGGGCGTGCAATTATACGTTGCCGTAATTGTGGAACATTAAGTAGCAATGCTGCGCTTGCAAATACAGCCCAGGTGATAGCAACCGTCGCCACGCTTGCCGAGGAAAGAAAGGTTACATAGAGCGTACCGATTGCGAAGAATGCCGTCCAAAGCCATAAAGGCGCTGTAAAATAGCCAAGTGCTAGTATCCCTGCGGCTGTTATTATCCATGCTAGGCCGTACATCCCTTCTCCTTGGTGACTCACATCCAATATGAATTGTACTCCTTACCTAGATTTTTGCAAAACCAAGAAAATTCAATAGGTTATGAAGATTACTTAATTGAAAAATTAGCTATACTTATAGTATTGAAGGAATCTGTGGACGGTGTTATATGCGACTTAGACCCATCATAGGAGAATGGTATCAAGACCTCGAAACACGCAAAGAGTTTGAGGTTGTTGCCATTGATAGCGGCACTATCGAAATCCAGTATTACGATGGCGACCTTACTGAGGTCGACTTCGAGAACTGGCAAGAACTCCTATTGCAAAGTATCCCTGCCCCCGAAGATTGGTCGGGCCCCTTTGATGAAATCGAGGATGAAGACATGGATGACGGTGAGACAGAGGCCAATTATCCAGAGCATTGGGCAAATCCAGTAGATAATATCGATTCTTACCCAGTTTATTAGTAAATACATAGCAATTTCTGCAATCTTGTATTATTCTTAATAATGTAACTAAATAAACTGGTAATCAATTATGCACAGGCACAAAACAAAAATAATATCTGTGTGGATGTTAGTCATTTTTTTGGCACTTCCGCTATCGGGTTTAACAGATGACACTACGGTTGAAGCACAGCGCGATACCTTCACACAAGCTGAGCGGGCCCTACGCTATCAAAAAGATGGCGAATATTACACCCATAAAAAAGCCTTGCGCGAACAACAGTACATCCTCTACCCTTATTTACAGTATTACGAATTAAAACGTATGATGGGGCAACCTAACGACCCTAGCGAGCTTATCCGCAGATTCCTGCGCACAGAAAATGATACCGTTTTAGAGAAACAATTACGTAGCCTTTGGTTAACGCATCTTGCAAAACGCCAAAAATGGGCTGATTTTGTAAAAGACTATCAGCCAACAAATAATATAGACTTGCAATGCTACGATATTTACGCCCGTTATCAAACCACAAAAAACCCTGCTGTGTTAAAAGAAGCACAGGCTCTATGGCTGTATGGCAAGTCACGGCCCAAAGCCTGTAATGCTCTATTTGAAACTTGGATAGAAAAAGATGGTTTATCTGAAAAGCTTGTGTGGGATCGCATTGGCTTGGCCATGGATGCTAATCAATCCACATTGGTCGCATATCTAACACGCTATTTACCTGAAGATGAAAAGCCACTTATTGATGCTTGGTTACAAGTACATAAAGATCCAAAACTAGTTGGCTCAAAACGTCTGTTTAAATCTGACCATCCATTCCTAAGGATGACACAAGTATATGGTATTAAACGGATGGCGCGTAAGCAGATTGATAGTGCAATTGTCTTATGGAACAAGGTTGATGGGCAGTACAATTTCACTGAAGAACAGAAAATCGATGTTTACAAAAGGTTTGCTTTAGAGCTTGCCATGAACCACGACCCTGCCGCTAAAAAATGGTTCAAGAAAATTCCAAACTCACAATACGATACAACACTCTTTGAATGGAAAGTGCGTAGTGAGTTAAGGCAAAAAAACTGGAACCAAGTACTGGCCACTATTGATACAATGCCAACTAACATGCAGCAAGAAAACGTATGGCAATACTGGAAGGCGCGCGCATTAAGTGCACGCGGACAAAAAGCTGAAGCAGAAAAAATATATACTGCACTTAGCACGCAACGTGATTACCATGGCTTTATGGCCAGTGATATCCTTAAAGTTGAATACCCTCTCAATTTGCCGACGAGCACAGTCACACAACAAGATGTCGATGCTGTTGCACAAATCCCTGACATCCAACGTGCAATGGAGCTCAAAACAGTAGGCCGTACTGTCGACGCACGCCGCGAATGGGAATATGCAGCACGCAAAATGGATGAGCAACAATTACAAGCAGCGGCAGTACTGGCCAACGAACTTGGCTGGCATGACCGCGCTATCTTGACGTTATCGAAAGCCAAAAATAAAAACAATGTTAATCTACGTTTCCCAATGGCTTTTGAAGATACTATCCAAAATGAAGCACGCAAGCAAGGCATTAACCCAGCCTGGGTTTTTGCTGTAGCCCGACGAGAAAGTGCTTTTGTACCCGATGCCCGCTCACCTGCTGGCGCTGTCGGCGTTATGCAAGTGATGCCCTACACCGCCAAACAAATTGCGCGTGAAATTAAAGAACCCTATATTTCTCGCAATCAATTGCTTAACCTTGATAAAAACGTCCGTTTGGGCAGCGCTTACCTAAATAAAATGTACAATGAAATGAATAAGGATATTGTACTTGCAACAGCTAGTTATAATGCTGGGCCACACCGTGTTAAAAAGTGGTTACCGGAAAAAGGTGAGCGGGTCGAAACTGATATCTGGATCGAGACCATGCCATTTTATGAAACACGCGAATATGTGAAGGCCGTGTTGGTGTACCGGATTATCTATCAGTACCACATGGGTAAAGATGATTCACGCATGCAAGATACCTTAAAGCCCATTACAGCGATGTAATCTAGACTTCTAGACCAATCCATACTATGATGCTGTCTTATGAAGAAGACTACACTGACAACTCGCTTACTCATTGCCTACAAATCAAGCTGGGCATTTGCCAAACTTATTGGTCATTCATTCTCGGTTAATCTGCGCAATTGCAACACACGCGAGATTACGGATTACCATACTGTCAATTGGAGCAAAAAACTCTTTGATATCATGAATACGAAGCTTGTGGTGAAAGGCAGATTACCCGAGATCAGACCAAATAAATGTTACATTTTGGTGAGCAACCATCTCAGCCTTTATGATATCCCAGCCATATTCCTTGCCACTGAGGGTCTCAGCGTACGCATGATAGCCAAAAAAGAACTCTTGCGCGTACCCTTCTTTGGCCGCGCTATGGCCAAGCATGAAATAATTTTTATCGACCGTAAAAACCGCAAAAAAGCGATTCGCGACCTTGAGCGTGCAAAAGAAAAAATGCGCTCTGGCATTGTGATGTGGGCCGCAGCCGAAGGCACGCGTTCGACTAATGGTGAACTGCTACCCTTTAAGAAAGGTTTATTCTTGCTAGCGATTCAATCACAAGCAACGATTATACCTGTAACCATACAGGGTACCGAGAAAATGCTGCCTGCCAGAACCTGGCATTTTAATCCCGGACAAACTGTTACCGTAAAATTTGGCAATGAAATTGACACGGAAGGCATGAGCACTAAAAAACGTGATGAACTTTCAAGCCAAATCCGAGCAACCATGGAAGAGATGTTAAAAAATGACAACCATCAATAAACCATCTTTTTTACACATATTACGTTCAGTATTGGCCGCCCTGCTCGGCGTACAAAAATCTGATCATGCAAACCAAGACTTCGCGAAAGGCAACCCCTGGGTTTATGTTGCCGTCGGTGTCGCCTGTTTGGTTTTATTTGTCATCACCTTGATGATTATTGTCAGTATTGTGGTTAATCCTTAGCTTAATACCACGTTATTCGCGCTTTTTTGTGATATTGTCGCAAACTATTTGTAGGGGTCGCAATGGGTGATCACCCCTCCTTCACAGTCGGGGCTCTGATAGTGTAAAGCCCCCATATTTACCCCACCTGCAAAAGAAACTTCCCCACTAGCTTTTAGAGCAATCTGACGTTTTGATCTCTCCGATGGTTAATAACAATGTACCACTGGAAACACAGACAAATACGAACAATTTAAGGGTTGACCCCACCTTAATATTTGCTAATATTAAAAAGCAAAACTACAAAAGGTAAAGTCAATAATGCCTTCACTCTTACAGACTATTTGTGACGTATTTCATGGAATTGAGGAGTATCACGATTTTAAAACGGAGCAACACGAGCTCCGCGTGGGCATCCTTATGGGCGCTCTTGCAAAAGCGATGGGCTTTGACGAGGAGCGGTGTAAATCTTTATCAGAAATTGGTTCAATTCATGATGTGGGTAAAATTGCAATCCCATCAAGCATACTAAGCAAGCCAGGTAGCCTGAGTGTTTGTGAAAGAAAAATAGTCGAGCTGCACCCTATAGTCGGCCATCGTTTTATCAAAAAAATTGTGCATCCCCAAGCTAAACTTGCTGGCATAGTTATTTTAAACCATCACGAGAATTATGATGGCACAGGTTACCCCAATGGACTATCCGGAAACGCTATTCCACTAGAAGCTGCTATGTGCAGGATTTGTGATGTCTATGATGCCTTAAGAACAAGGCGTCCTTACCGAGCAGCGCTTTCGCATCAAGCTGTATTTGAAATGATGTATGACGCATGCTCCAACGGAATGTATCATGCATTTAATCCTGAGTTAATGGATATTTTCAAAAGCATCTCTCAAGAAATTAAACAGTTACATGACGCCTGATTAGCTTAGAAATTATCTCACAATGGTATGGCTGAGGCTTTTGCTAAAAACCTTCAAGTGTGATTATATGTAAAGTATAACCCCTCCATATTTACCCCAGCCCTAAAAGAAAATTTTGCTTAATGCTTTGAGCATATTCATACGGTGTCATATTATTCAGTGCCTCATGGGGTCGCTCATGGTTGTAATGGTGTAGCCATTCGTTGGTAAGTTGTTGCACCTGCTGGATGCTATCAAACATATACATGTCTAAGATGGCTTCTCGGTATGAGCGGTTAAACCGTTCGATGTAAGCATTTTGTGCAGGTTTACCTGGTTGTATGTATTTAAGGTTGATATTGTTTGCTTTGGTCCAACTTCTAAAATGGCTTGAAATATATTCGGGGCCATTATCTACACGAATGTTTTCAGGATAACCCCTTGTTTCAGCTAATCTGTCTAGCCAGCGTGTGACTCTTTGTGCAGGTAATGAGAATCCTGCCATAATGCCCATGGCTTCACGGTTATAATCATCAATAACATTCGCTGTACGAAAGCGTCTGCCGTATTGCATGGCATCACTCATGAAATCCAATGACCAGCAGATATTACTGCTTTGGGGTTGAATGAGGGTTTGTTTGGTTCTGGGCGCCAGTCTTTTCTTGGGCTTGATCTTTAAGTTCAAACCCAGCTCACAATACAGTCGGTGAAAGCGTTTATGATTAGAGGTAATGCTTTGCTTTTCAATAAGAGCTGATAGCTTCTTAAAACCATAATGTGGATATTGAGCCGATAAAGCCTTAAACCTGGCTTTAATCTTATCATTGAGAGCTTGCTGCTTGGGCTGATAGTGATAGGTTTTGCGGTCTATGCTCAATACACGACAAGCTCGGCTAATGGTGCTACCCGCAGCCACCACTGATTGCGCTAAAGTTCTTCGCTCAAATCCACGTTTAACTTTTTTTCCAATACCTCCTTTAAAAGGTCATGGTCCATACTCAAGGTGGCATACATTTGTTTTAAACGATGGTTTTCAGCTTCCAGTGCTTTCAGGCGTTTAAGCTCAGCAACCGTCATGCCGCCGTACTTGGCTCGCCATTTATAATACGTGCTTTCACCCACTTGATATTTACGACATAAATCAGCTACAGGCATGCCGGCTTCGCCGGCTTGCAGTACTTCAATAATCTTTGATTCACTAAATCGCTTCTTCTTCATACATAACCCCCAGTCAGTCAGAAAATAACCATATAACTCTACATGGCTCCTGGGGAATTATAGGGGATACTTACCATAGTAGATTATTGCGAGACCCAGGCCTATACGTTTTTCATGCGATACAACCGCTTACT
>JAJFKJ010000018.1 GCA_021773275.1 Gammaproteobacteria bacterium | reverse complement strand
TCCGAAAACAGCGCCGCGACTGAAATTTCCTTGCAACTCAATGATGAGCAAGATATTGCTCTACAAGCAATATTAAAAAATAAAAATCAATTTAAAACATTTTTATTGCAAGGCGTAACAGGCAGCGGGAAAACTGAAATTTATTTACAAGCCATAGATCAAGTATTGCAGGAGGGTAAGCAAGCTTTAGTTTTGGTGCCAGAAATCAGCTTAACGCCGCAAACGGTTACACGTTTTGAAAAACGGTTTAATGTGGAAATTGCAGTAATGCATTCTAACCTCTCAGACGGACCACGTGCGCAAGCCTGGTTGAAAGCTCGCTCCGGAAAAGCCAAAATTGTTATTGGCACACGCTCGGCTGTTTTTACGCCGATGCCTGATCTGGGCCTCATCATCATTGATGAAGAGCATGATTTATCATTTAAACAACAGACGGGTTTTCGTTACCACGCACGTGACCTGGCAATATGGCGTGCAAGCCAGGTCAATATTCCCATTGTATTAGGCTCTGCAACACCGGCATTTGAAAGCTTGTATCAAGCACAGCAAGGCAAGTATGAGCTACTGACACTTTCAAAGCGTATTAGTCAAGGCGCAAAAACAAAATATCACTTGATAGATTTAAAAATGAAAAAATTGACAGCTGGCCTGTCTCCTGAATTATTGCATGCTATCGAGCAACGCATTAAAAAGAATGAACAAGTATTGCTTTTTTTGAATCGACGAGGCTATGCCCCAACTTGGATGTGCCACTTTTGTGGCTGGGTAGCAAACTGCCCGCGCTGCGATAGCCGCCTCACGTTCCATGCTAATAAACGCCTCGTATGCCATCACTGTGAGTATCAAGCGCAACAATCGATGCGCTGTAAAGAATGCGGTAGTGAGTCACATATTTTATTGGGAGAAGGCACGCAGCGTATTGAAGAAGTGTTACAACAGCATTTCCCCGATGCATCGATCATGCGCATTGATAGTGATTCGATGCGAAAAAAAGACAGCCTTGCCAAGGCAATCGATAAAATCAACCGCAATGAGTGCCAAATTTTATTAGGCACACAAATTTTAGCGAAAGGGCATCACTTCCCGCAAGTTACGCTAGTTGGTATTATTGATGCAGATACCGGTCTTGTGAGTAGTGACTTTCGAGCCAGTGAACGTATGGCGCAACTATTAACGCAAGTTGCCGGCCGGGCCGGCCGCGAACAACTTCCTGGTGAAGTATATATTCAAACGCACCACCCAGAGCATCCATTGCTACAGCAACTGCTTGCTGAAGGTTACGCTGGTTTTGCGCAATCAGCATTGGCAGAACGACAAACCATGCAGCTACCACCCTATGGCTATATTGCATTATTACGCGCAGAGTCTGTGAACCCTGATGCACCGATGAGCTTTTTAGCGCTTGCCAAAGACTTCGCCGCGCAGCTTCCTCAAGAGGTTCTATGCATGGGCCCGGTGCCAGCGGTGATGGAAAAGCGTCAAGGTAAATATCGCGCACAGTTAATGCTACATGCACCCAATCGCAAAGCTTTACATCCCATGCTAACATCGCTAACAAATGCATTAGAAGGTGATCTTAAACCGAAACAGGTACGCTGGAATCTCGACATCGACCCACAAGAAGTGTTTTAATTAAGCCACACGAAATGGTCTTTTTAGGTCTTGCAACTGTAAATTAATAAAATGTGGAATACGATGCTCTAGCCAATATTTCGGGCGCAATGGGTTCCAGCCTGAAACAAAACCAACATGCCCACCGCGATCATAAATTTCAAGATCTACATTTAAAGATACCTCATCCATTGTTGGCACAATGTCATGTGTCATGAATGGGTCATCTTTTGAATGAATAATTAAAGTAGGCACTGAAATTTTATTAAGATTGTGGCGCGAGCTACATTGGTCATAATAATCTTGGGCGCTGTCGAAGCCATGCAATGGTGCTGTAATCAAATCATCATACTCGCGCAATGTTTTCAAAGCAAAAACCTCTTCGAGGCTGAAAGGCAAATCGTGCCGCTTGACGATATCAATAATTTTGCGTTTTAGAGGTTTTAAAAAGTACTGCTCATATTTCCCCGATAATACTGAACCGATATTTTCTGTTACCTTTTCTAATTCAAAAGGAACAGAAACCGCCACCGCAGCATCTAGTAGATTTTCATCTGCTGTTTCACCTAACCATTTTAGTAATACACTAGCACCCATAGAGTAGCCCACTGCAATGATCGGCGTATTAGGTTCACTTGCCTTTAATGATCGTACAAGTTCAGCAAAATCTTGGGTATCACCCGAATGATAGGCGCGTGGCAAACGGCTTGGGTCTTCACCGCAGGTGCGAAAATGTGCTAACACACCGCGCCAACCTTGCTTTGCTGCAGCGCGCAACATACCCTTGGCATAATGAGATTCGACGCTGCCTTCAAGGCCATGCAAAATTAATATGATAGGACCCACATCACCACCGGCCCAGCGTAAATCAAGAAAATCACCATCGGCCAGATCAAAAATTTCTTTGCGAGTTTTAATACTGCGACGTCTTCCAAGATAACGAGCATATACGGTCTGTAAGTGCGGATTTCGCAGCCACCAGGCTGGTTTAAAAGGCTTTCTACCCAACATAGCCAATCTCTTCTACTTTTTATTGTTGTAAATATTATTAAGCTATCTTACATTATAGCATTAATTTTAGGAATGCAAGGGTCAATTAATTGACCATTATGCATCGTGTACGGCATCGACCAATACCTTAACATGCTCAGGGTTTATATCAGGATGAATACCATGGCCAAGGTTAAAAACATGGCCTGGGTGATCGCCAAAATCGCTCAGCACTTTTTTCACTTCTTTGCGAATAGTGTCCGGGTCGCTGTACAACACAGCCGTATCCAGATTACCTTGTAAAGCAACTTTATCGCCCACACGTTTGCGCGCATCACCAATATTCGTTGTCCAATCTAAACCTAAAGCATGACAGCCGATATCAGCCATCGCTTCTAACCACAAACCACCGCCTTTGGTAAATATCGTGCAAGGGATCGTTTTTTCGCCCTGTTGTAAGTTTAATTTTTCTACAATGGCACGCATGCTTGCAAGCGAAAAATCTTTATAAGCTTGCTCAGATAATGCGCCGCCCCAGGTATCAAAGATCATCACTGCATCTACACCCGCCGCAATTTGTGCATTAAGGTATTCAGCAACAGAATCTGATAGTATTTTTAATAATTGTTGCATCAACTTCGGGTCTTCGTAAAGCATGCCTTTAATGCGACTAAACGTTTTGCTGCTGCCGCCTTCAACCATGTAGCAAGCTATTGTCCAAGGGCTGCCAGCAAAGCCAATCAATGGCACTTTGTCATCCAATTCTTTTTTAATCAAACGAATTGCATCGTAAACGTAAGGCATATCTTGCTCAGGGTCGGGTATGCCAAGCTTTCGCACTGCCGCTGCATCACGCACTGGGCGATCAAACACTGGGCCCTCGCCTGCCTCAAAACGCAAACCTAAATTCATTGCATGCGGAATAGTCAGAATATCCGAAAATAAAATCGCAGCATCCAGATCAAAACGACGCAGTGGCTGCAAGGTAACTTCGCAAGCCAAGTCTGGCGTTTGCATCAAGCTTAGAAAATCACCGGCTTGTGCGCGCACTTCGCGGTATTCTGGTAAATAACGCCCCGCCTGGCGCATGATCCAAACAGGTGTTTTATCCACCGGTTGGCGTAACAATGCTTTGATTAGTCTGTCATTCTTCACTGGCTAATGCCTCCAGGTGTATCATGCCTTGCCCTAGGCCCGCCAATAATACCCTATTTAAGCCAGAATCTCGATGCTTTTTATCGTGGGCCATATGTTTTTGCCAGCCGTTTTCTGGTAATTGTGTAGGCAAACCAAAGCCTTGCAGTAAAGCTATGATGCGCTGCACTGCCTGTACGCTCAAACCATGTTCCTGTGATAGTGCTAAAGCTTGGACCATACCCATTGCAACGGCCTCACCGTGCAAACAGTCGTAAGCTGATGCTGTCTCTATCGCATGCGCTACGGTGTGGCCAAAGTTCAGCAGCATACGCTCACCCTGCTCTTTTTCATCTGCTTTCACTATCTGTGCTTTAAGCTTGACTGCCTGATGGATCATTTGCATCACTGTGCCGGATTCACGCACTAATATAGTTTCCACATGCTGCTCAAGCCATGCGAAAAAATCCGCATCTCGCACACAGGCAATTTTCACGACCTCTGCCAAACCAGCAATGTAATCACGTTGTGCAAGTGTTTGCAGGCTATCGATATCTATGATCACTGAAGTTGCTTGATAAAAAGTACCTATCAAATTTTTACCCTGTGCGTGGTTGATTGCTGTCTTGCCACCGACTGAAGCATCAACCTGCGCTAGCAGCGTCGTTGGCATTTGAATAAAATTCACGCCGCGCAAATATATGCTTGCAGCAAACCCTGCAACATCACCGACCACACCACCGCCTAGCGCCACCACCGTGCATTCGCGGTTAAATTTTGCGGCTACAAACTGATCCATCAAATACTCGACAGTTGCCCATGATTTTGCTGTTTCACCCTCGGGAATATAAACGATGTTTAATGTTTTACTGCTGAACAGATTTTTTAGTTTTTGCAGCATCAGATCCGGTATTTCTTTTTGTGTAACAACACATACTTGCCTGCCCTGAACATAAGGTAAACACTGTTCTAATATGTTTTGGCCAATATAAATCAAGGGTTCTATTTTATACATAAGTCACCGAAAGTTTTGTCAATGCTAAAATTTAGATCTTCTGCTATTTTGGTCGCGATATCCGCGGGCCCTTCATCTTTTGTATGCACTGTTAGATGCGCAATATTATGATAGAGGACGCTTCTTTTCTGATAAATATTTTCTAAAACTTCATATTTATTTTTTACATTTAAATGCGGACGAGAACCATCATGCTCTAAACGCTGCCATATAACATCTAAAGGTACATCTAAATATATAAGTTTGTGGGCCTGTAATAGCTTGCTTATATGCTTGTCTAGTATTGCACCGCCACCTATAGAAATCACAGCGCTTTTCAAATTGAGCAGGCCTGCCACCGCAAGCGCTTCTTTGTGCCTAAAATAGGCCTCCCCTCGAAATTCAAAGATTTCGGCAATGGTCTGCCCAGTGGTCTTTTCAACCAGGCTATCCGAATCGTAAAATGGTCTATTGATAGCACGCGCCAACATGCTGCCCACCGTGGTTTTCCCTGAAGCTGGCATGCCTATCAAGACTATGTGTTGTTGCGCTGTCATGCGGCTATTATATCACGGCCGTGTTTTCACCGTAATACTGACTTATCGCCTCCTCCAAGCTTAACATTTCTCTACGTGAGCTGATGCCAAACTTTTCTCGTATTTTCTTTAAATACCAGGCATAAGTATGCTCGGATATACACAAGCGCGCAGCTGCTTGTCGACGTGTATAACCCTGGTTATACAGCTGCAATGCTTTCAACTGTTGTATTGATATTTTGGTCTGCATACTTGTCTCGTCTGATTACGCTGTACAGGGAATCATTATTTTTAGAACCTCTGTTACCTGTTCCGGTGTGATTGGTTTTGTGTATGTTTTTTGCATGCCTGCACACAAGCACGCCTCGTGAATACGCTGGCTCATATGTGACGACAACGCAACAATAGGGATTTGCTTATTTTTGGCAATTCCTTTTTGTTGTTCACACAAACGCATTTGCTTTACTGCATCGATACCAGAAATACCTGGCAAACCAACATCGGTAATCACCATGCTGTATTCCGTATAGTTTTCACGAAACTTCTTAACACCATCTTCACCATTTTCAGCAACGTCAACATCGTAGTTTTGCTGCTTGAGCAAATGCAACATGAACAGTCGGCAAATGGCCTCATCTTCCAATAGTAGAATTTTATCTCGCATTTATAGCCTCCTTGCTTTCTTGTAATGACCACCACTTACGACCCTTGGCAGCTTCCTTTTTGCGCGCAAAGACGCAACTCAGCCATACGTATAAATACGTAACATACTGATTCGCGGCAATGAGCAGCAAAAATATAAGTTGGAAGCGCACACAAGGGTAGTAAGTGTGACGAAGATAATTTAAAATATACCTAGCCATAGCAGTACCTCATTACTGTTAGTGGTCAGTGGCACCGAGTGTTCTAGCACTCGGTGCACACGCCCTCTATTTCATACCATTTTGGATGATAAATCAAGCTCTTGATGCAAATAAATTGATTTTGTTTTCTGCGTCTTTTGGTTTTTCACAATAAAACGCTCAACCTTTTCAATTTGATTTTGCGTTGGCCGAGCATGGCCATACATTTCCAGTATCTCAATGGCCAGCATATTTATCTTTTGCTCTGTTGATATGAACATTTTAACCTCCAATATAACCATACCGTAAGCCTTCAAACACCGCGTGAGCAATGTTTTTGCATTGCAGCTTTCGCTTTATTTTATTGCGATGCGTTTCTACCGTTGACGCCGCTATTTTCAATAAACCCGCCGTCTCTTCTGTCGTCATGCCTTTCGCTGCCCAATATAAACAAGCCTTTTCCATCACCGTTAAGCTTTTTTCAAAAGTTAAACGGCGGTCAATAGTCGTGCTAGACAAAACCTGTTCCAGCAAATCTATTTGCTGCTGGCTAGGTGCATAATTGCCCAGCTCCTCCAGCAGACGTATTGCCAAATAATTTAATTTTTCTACAAAAAAACGCTCACTTTTCACATCGCACTCCTGCCAATCGGGCATATTGTCTAAATGCTTCCTTGCGATGTTTCTAAACCTGCTTTAAAATTTTGCTATACTCTGGTTTAGTTCTTAGGTCCATTTCAAACCCCATTGGGTTCATAATGGACCCAAAACGGGCATTTATCAATGGATATACTCTGTTATGCATGTAGGATATTGCCCATATCGCTTTATCCCTATTTTTAAGGATGCTGGTAAGTGACTGAAAATACTGTAAAAAGCAGAAAATCACAAAGTCAGCGCGTGCGGATGCTGCGCGACCTTCTTGATATTTCACGTCCAAAATTCGCTGCACGTCACCCTCGACTTTCAAAAAGCAATATTAGAAACTGGGAAGAAGGCGATAAAAGTGGCCTCAGCGATAGCGGCGCGCGCTACCTCGCGGCCGCGGCACAAAGCCTAGGCGTGACTGTAAGCGAAGAATGGCTCCTTGACGGCATAGGTAGGCCTCCAGAAAAACCCATTATCGAAACGGTTAACACAGAGACTGGGCTCGATCTTGAAAGCGCCTTACGCACCCTGTGCAAACGTTTTCCGCAAACGATGAGCGTGCTGATCAAAAACGATACCTTGACCCCTGCACTTTCAACAGGTGATTTTGCCGTGGGCGAACGCCTTCCCAGCGATAACATCGCAAATGCTGTAAACAGTTTATGTATCGTTGAAACAATTGAAGGTGAAATTCAAATCGGTTACCTTGAAAAAACTGCTGACGATGAATACAGTCTGCAAGATAAAGCCATCAATGTGCTTAGCGTGGCACCCATCACCCTTGTTATGCGCGCACCTGGTGCTGGTTCATAGCTGCTCTTGGTAATCGCGAAACGAGAGGATTTTGTCATGCTTTAATGCATGTGCATCTGAATTATCGATATACGCATAATAATAAGTTTCTTCTTTACCCTTGAGCGCCGTTGCTGGGTGCCTACTCTGCAATACTGCATGGTTGATGATGGATCCTTGCTTAAAATGTTAGTACAACAACACTCCGATCTTTCCATGACGATTCTTTGCGCTTGCTGTTTGTGGTAAGTCTCAGGCTGTTTTCCTATCCAAATGAAGGGGCCTAATGTTTTAAGACTTAGGATATAGTAAGTAAAAATAAGTATGCATATGGGGCATTAACTTTCACTAGCAAAAATCCAAAATATTACGTTTATTGGTCTTCATTCAGCAGTAAACCACTGTTCTAAGAAAATCTAAAGCTTCGTAAAGTAACAATTCACTTTAATTTTACCGTGGACGCTAAACATGATTATAAAACATAAAATCCCTGCTGAATATGGCGCCGTAGCTGTTAGCCCCAATGCTAAAGGTTATTACTCTGGCGCAAATCTTTTAAATTTTATGTATGCTTTTTTTGTCAGCAGGCTTGCGATTAAGCAGCCAACAAATGCTGAGATTTTTGTTTCCGGGGAGCTTTATGCCTTAGACATGTATTGTTTTTTACATGCTCATCAAAATGAAAACTGTTCTCGCTTTGTACAGCAAAGCACCAAAGAAGCAAGAAAACATGGAAAGGCAATTTCTGCAGACTGGATCAGCAAAAGCACTTTAAAAATTTGCCAAGCTGCCGACGGCGCCTTAGCTGATAATAACCTGAAATCTACAGATGGCAATCAGCGAGTAAGCGTGAACATCCCATCAAAAACAGGGGGCCGTGAAGAGGTATTCAAAAAGCATAAGCCAGGCGGAGTTGTGCAGAACCCCTATTTGAATGTTGAAATCTTTACTGCTTATTCATTAATTAAAAATAAAGAAGCTTTTTTTGTTTCAACCATGGCAAAAATTATCGTTTACGCCAACTACGGGCAAGAGCTTCTGCGTAACTCTCATGACAAAACTTCCCCTCTCACAGGAACATCCTTCCCCGCAGAAACCTCGAATTCTTTTGGAACGCATCTTTCATTAAACGATATCCTTAACACCGAAGATTTCAATATAGAATTCATTGCTCTTTCCTTGAATATCAGTAAAGATGATTTTGAACAAGCTATCGAGAAAGAAGCGGCCGATCTGGAAACGTGCAAAGAAAAGATGAAGGATATTGCGATTGCTGTAAATACAAAAATCCTAGCGGCAGCTACCCCCTTCTTTTTAAGAAAAACCATATCAATATTAGAAAAACACCCCCTAGAAAAAAGCTATTCTGATCAAGATAAAAAAGCTAATTTGTTAAAAATTTTTTCTGGCTGCAGAGCGTATGCTGTAGCTGATGCCGCATACTTTCGTCTCTTTAAAGGGCGCCACATATTTTATGCTTGTCCGGCAAGCATAGATGAAATACAGGGACTTCTTGATGACGTTGTTGATATATTGTTTAACGAAAGACTTTCTTTTCCGGTGCAGCTTATAGAAGCAAACATATTACCTCGGCCTTTGGCAAACATTCACTCTCTACAACCTTATGATCAACAATTATTGTCTACAGCCTATGACGATTATAAAAAAGGAAAAATAACCACTGCAGTGATGATTTTACTAGCCAAGGTAGTAGCGGAAAATGCCCCTAAAGCAGAAAACGATCACACAAAAAATAAACTTACTGTTATGCTGGCTGGTGAGACAAAATCAAGCTCTAGCAGCTCGGCGGCAAGCAGCTTCACAAGCAGTAGCTCCGAACTTTCTTCATCTCCTCCAAACCCCCTTTCTTCCGCTACAATTTAATTTTTGCATAAAGCTACCCCACTTTAATATATGCATATTAAACCATTATTCATGATACGAAATCCTCTAAATGAAGGGGCCTGGAAATTGACCTTTCCCAACAACTACTTTAAAATTGACGGCAGGCGATTATAAAAAGGAGAAATTTTTGAACATCAGCCCACAATCTATTCAGCAAGCAGCTGAGCGTATCGCGCCTTATATAAACAATACGCCCATTTTAACTTCAAGTACTTTAAACCAGCGATTTAACAATGAGATTCATTTTAAATGCGAAGGTTTTCAAAAGACAGGTTCATTTAAGTTTCGCGGCGCGATCAATACGTTGCTATCGCTAAAAGAAGAAGGAAAGCTGCCCGAAAAAGTTTGCGCCTTTAGTTCTGGTAACCATGCACAGGCTATTGCCTATGCTGCAAAACTCATGGGCATTAAAGCACATATTTTTATCCCCAAAGGCTCTTCGGCAATTAAAGTCGCCGCCACAAAAGCCTATGGTGCCGATGTTACGATTTGCGAAACACGCGCTGAAGCAGAAGAAATCTATAAAAACAGTGATGATTACTTTATTCATCCATTCAACGATCCGCATATCATTGCAGGGCAAGGCACTGCCTGTTACGCTGCACTACATGAGGGCTTGCAGCCTGATGCAATATTTGCAACTTGTGGTGGTGGTGGCTGGATATCCGGCAGCTATTTAGCAAAAGAGTTGCTGTGCCCCAATGCTAAAGTCTATGCGGGCGAACCTAAAAATGCTAACGATGCAAGCATTTCTTATCGCACAGGCAGCATTCATCACCTTGCAGAACAACCCAATACCATCGCTGATGGCGCCCGAACACTTGCTGTGGGTGATATCACGTTTGAATATTTAAAAAAACTCGATGGTTTTTATGAGATTGATGAATCTAAAATCATTTATTGGGCACAACAACTTGCTCATTATTTAAAAATTGCCGTCGAGCCCACCTCTGCTGTCGCCATGGCCGCCTGCGAGCAATGGATGCAAGAAAACGGCAATGGCCACACGTTGCTAGTGATGCTGTCTGGCGCTAATGTCGCACCTGAAACCTATGTAAAAATTTGGGCTTAAGCCTTATATCGATTTATCTTTGTGACAATCTTAACGTGGGGCAGCATTGTATGCTGCCCGCACGAGCGCAATAATGTTGAACCGGTGGCCATGAGCGGCCACCGCGGGTGCCTTGCATGGATGCTTGCATGCAACAAACTAATGTGCGACCTCTGCAGAAATTATTTATTTCTCAGAATATATAATCGCAAGCTCTTTTTCATAAACTTCTTTAGCCCATGGCTCATCATCAAAAAAGGCTCCCCAAAAATCATTCTCGCGCCAAGCAGCAGGGCTAATATCAATAGCACCGTATTCTTTTTGAATACTCACCTTCCAATTTGATGGCACAAGTTCAGAAACCACCTCAAATTGTAATGCCTTAAAAATAGCAGGTGTGCCTGAATCGCTAACTAGTCGATAAGTCATTTGCTCATCAGCACCAACTGCTACTTCTAAAACGATATATTCTTTGCCAACAGTCAACGATGAACTTTTGTTTATGTATTTCTCATCGTAATCGCTGAAAATTTTAATGCACTTGGCTTTCACTTATCTTGGTCTTGCGTTCCATCATAACCCGGTGCTTTTAGCTCTGTGTATATCTTCGAGATTTCATAATTAAATAAATCAACCGCGGACTTTACTTCATCATTTAAATCTTCAAAAAAACCTGCGTGTATCCAATTGGCAGGCATCAATCTTAATTGCCCCTCTATTTCTGGTGTATATTTCTTATCCACCCAGCAACTCGGTATCGTCTGGTCCACAACCTCAAAACCAGATAAATTGACCCATATCGGCTCATGGTATTCACCCGCTTGTATGTATACTTTCACACCCTCTCGAAGTGATACATCCAGAGCAAGCGGATAGTAATCTCGACCATAATCCAACCAAACATCATCTTTTATCTTGCAGATTATCTTCATCTCTTATCCTCTTAATTTTAAAATAGCTCTACAGCTCTGACGCATAACGTTTTTTACCTTCTTGCTTATAAGGGTCTGATCCACTTCGACCGGGTGCACTTGGCTGCCCAGCAAAATCAACAACCCCCTTTACTTTGTATTCAATATTGGCAACCTTGCCTGTTGGCTCATGCTTGTAGTAATGTATTTGAATACGTTGGCCTGTTGCCATTCCAACCGTCCGTGTTTTATATTTAGCCCAATCTTTAATATCTTTGCCGCCTCACCGCAACCCATCTGCGCGACTTTGCTGTAATACTCCCAAGCAAGCAACGTGCTCTCTTGACGATCTTCATGATCAGACTCCAAAGCACCCGCCATGTGCATCAGCTTCACAGCATCGGATTTGTCTAAAAACTTTGTGCGAAACACTAGTGAGAGGCTTAGATTCTTTTTGTGCGCGGCATCGCCTGTTTCATAAACATTTGCAAGCTTCTCGCATGTTTGTTTATCAAGTGAAGTGGTTTTGAGACTTTCAATGGCACCTTGATGCCCTCGCTCAACGGCAATCATCCACCATGTAATAGCGCTGCCAATATCTCCGCTTTGGCAGTAATACTGTCCCAAGGTATGCTGAGCATCTGCATTGTTTTCAGCTGCCAAACCTTCTAAGTATCTCAGCGCAGGCTTACTCCCCAGCAAGGCGGCACCTAAGCAGCAAGCATAGTGCTGCTGTAGATCTGTATTTTTATAATGTTCCGCCAAGTGCAGATAAGCACTGATGCTCCCCAACTGCGCGGCATAACCATACCACGTCAATGCCATCGGCATATTAGTTTGAAACCGTGCTTTCTGATAGCATTGTTCATGGCCCATCATGCGGGCAAATATTGTTGGCGCTTCTAACATTGAATCATTAGAGCATTATTAATTTATTCTGCAAAGCCCCCAAATGGGGGGGGTTAAGCTCAGCTCAGAATCCTAGGGGTTACAAAAATTAACAACTCATCATTGTCATCGACTGTGTTACTCCCTTGAAACAAACGCCCAAAAACGGGGATATTACCAAGCAGTGGGATTTTATTAATTTGTTTAATATCAGTTCTAGAGTAAATACCCCCTAAAACAATGGTTTCATTATTTTCAACTTGCACCTGCGTCGTAATAGATTTTGTGTCGATGGTTGGCTGACCGTTATCGGCAAGTTTGCCAATCACGTCATGTTTAACATGCAGGTTTAAAATAACTTCGTTGTTGGGTGTAATATGCGGCGTTACACGCAACTCCAACACGGCTTCTTTAAAACGTATGCTGGTAGCGCCGCTGGCCGAGGTTTCTTCAAATGCGATCTCCTTGCCCTGCTTGATCACAGCTTCTTGTTGGTTGGCAGTTAGCAATTTCGGCGTGGCTAATACTTGGGTACGGTTGTCCTGTTCAGCCGCAGAAATAAAAACATCCAGATGAATGTCTTTGGGGAGCTTCATCAGCCCAAGCTGGATATCACCGAATGACATCACGCTATTCTGTTGGTTCACACCAATATGTGCATTATCGTTACCGCCTGCAAAACTCAAACCCAAATCTCTTGTAAAGCTTTTACTAGCGTTTAAAATTCTTGCTTCTATCTGCACTTGCCGTAACTGAACATCTAAGTTCTCTAGCAGCAGCTCAATCTCGTCTAAAACACTAGCTGTGTCTTTTACCACGAGTGTATTGGTACGTTCGTCAAAACTAGCCTGCCCGGATTCAGATAACACATTAACACTCTGATTTAACATCTCCGCAAGCAATTGCGCTTTAGCATAATTTAAAGTGTATGCCTGCATTTTCATATTTTTCGTACTTTCTTGCTGCCCTCCTATTATCCACACATCGTCCAGCTGTAAAAAATCAATGTTTTGGCTATGCAACAATGTCTCCAAAGCTTTCTCCCATGGCATTTTCTGTAAATGCACGGTCACTTTCTGGTTAATATCATCTGTCAACACAATGTTTATTTCTAACACCAGGGCAATCTTTGCGATCACATCACGTAGGCTAACGCTTTGGGCCTGCAGGCTTAGCTTATCTTTTTCATATACAACGCTGACGCCACTATCATCAAATGGGTCCCAGTTTTGCGCCTGCAGCTGTAATGGCAATAACAATAATATAAAACTAAAAAGTTTAAATGGCATCTTACCTCTCTAGCCAGTGCAATGTCATGCTGGCTTTTATTATTTTATTTTTTTCAATTTGCAACGCACCCACAGCCAACGACTGCTCTTGTTGCGTTATGCCTCGTAAAAATGCAAGTATTGACGGGTAGCTTCCTTGCAAATTTACTTCAGCTGCCCCAGGCTCCAGGCATCTTACTGTTATTGCCAAGTTTTCTTGTGCAGCAAAATTATATAAAACCTCTTGTATCTGTTCTAAATTTATATTCTGATGGTTTTTGGGAAGCTCACATATTATTTCTTTGTTATATTGGCTTTTCAACAGCAAATGCGTCGCTTGTTGTTTTTCTTTTTTTGCCGTGGTAAAAATCGGCTTCAGAAAAAACTGGCCGGCTAATACAGCACCAAAAATTATTATGCATATAAAAACCAGCATCTGTTTGCGCAGGCCTGCATATATATAATCCTGCCTGATCTGCGCTAACATATATACACAAATGTTATAAGCTCATGGCTTTCTTGCTGCCAACATTCAAGCCTTTCTTTTTGCCTAAAATGCTGCTTCCTTGTGCCTGATTGCACCAGCAGTTTGCCATCTGAAAAAACTATTTTTCTAAAGCTCACCCCCGAGCTTTTAAAGTCTTCCAAGGCATACAAGCCATCCAAAACCATTCTGTTATTTTTTTGCAGTGCTTGCATCTCCTGGAACTGTATTGCAAATTTAAGCTGTGGCTGCTGCGCCTGATGCTCAGCAAGCAACTGTGCGTTTTGTATTCTGCTATCTGCCAAGTCAGCCATAACCCAAGTTCTTAAACAAAAACTGGCACTGCATAGCAGAATAGCCCCCACTGTTAACAGCAGATAAGCTCTTAACCTTGCGCGCATTAATACCCGCATATGATCACGCCGCAAGTTCGTGCCACTCCCGCGCTACTAAACCACCTGCTAAACGCACATACTCCGGCACGCCTTTTGCAATGTTTTCGTCCCATGCCGTATTCAAAGACGCTGCTCTAAAATGCATTTCTTGGCAAAGTTTTTGTGTCGCTGTGGTGCATGCAATATATTGCGCCTGATTCGCTAAGGGCACTTGCTGCTGCACACTATTTAAAGCAGCCTGCATATTGTATTGGTCCAAAGCTTCGCATGGATGTTCTACGGTGTTAACAATCAAGCGGTTCTGGTAAACACAAAAATGTAGGGTTTGATCATCGTGGTACAGATAGCTTACCCCCTGCCTATCTGCCTGCTGAGCAGCAGCGTAACGCAACATCAGTGGTACCGTGCTAATAGCCCTCACGTTAAAGCCTGAACTTTCTAGCGCTTCGACCAGATCGTGATCACGGTATTTTGGCAAGGCATACCAATATACCCGGGTTTGCTTAGCGGGCTTGTCATAATAGAGCTGATAATCGAGCCAAGTGTCACTACTAATCTGATCTTTCAGCTGCTGATAGCAGGCATAACGATCTTGCTGCCCTTGAAGCGTCAAAATGCCGACTTCACAGGCTGTATGCGGCAGACAAAATACACCCGCCATATGCGTCTTGCCGTGCTCCCAGAGCCAATCCAGCAGAACGCCAGGCTGAGTGGCTATATCTAGCGAGAAATGCTGGCTGGCAATCAGCTGCCGACGAGTATAAATAAGAGCGTAAATGGAGGTGTCAGTAAAAATTAAAGCAAAGCGCTTGGTGGTATACCACATATTATTATCCTTATTGTTGTTATTATGCTGCACATGTTACCATGTTTTTTCTATACTGATAAGATAAGCATGAGCTTATAGCAACTATTAAGCTAAACAACTAAATATATGTTAAGACTATTTACACTATCTTTGAACCTTGGGCTGCTCATCGCATTTGGCATCATTATTGTCATTATATATATGAGCGACCAGCTGCCCTCCGTCGACACCTTGCGCGATGTGCAATTGCAAACGCCTTTGCGGGTGTATACCAGCGATGGCAAACTAATCAGTCAATTTGGTGAAAAGCGCAGGCTACCTGTTGAATACAAAAATGTCCCCCCCGATTTAATTAAAGCGTTTATTGCCACGGAAGACCGCCGCTTCTACGAACATTCGGGTGTCGATTTCCGCGGCCTAGCACGCGCTGTGCATCATGTTGCTACTGAAGGTAATCGCGGCCAAGGTGGTAGCACGATCACCATGCAGCTTGCGCGGAATATGTTTTTATCTCCGCAAAAAACTTACATCCGAAAAGTTAACGAAATTTTATTAGCGCTGCAAATTGAAAATGAGTTCGATAAAGATCAAATCATGGAGCTGTATCTCAATAAAATTTATTTAGGGCAACGCGCATACGGTGTTGCAGCAGCTGCACAGGTTTATTATGGCAAAGATCTAGACGAGCTTACATTAGCGCAAATGGCAATCATTGCAGGCCTACCAAAAGCACCCTCTAATATTAACCCTATTAGAAACCCAGAAGCTGCACTTGAGCGTCGTAAGCATGTACTCGACCGTATGCTGCAACAAGATTACATTACGCCAGAACAATATGAAGAAGCTGTTAATGCGCCTATTACCGCTTCTTATCATGTCCCTGAGGTCGAAGTAAGAGCACCCTATGTTGCCGAAATGGTTAGGCAAAAACTTTTTGAGCAACTCGGCGACGATGCTTACACAATGGGCATCAAAGTATACACAACGGTCGACAGTAAATTACAAACTGCAGCAACCCGGGCTTTAGAAGACAACCTGCTCGCTTACGACAGGCGTCACGGCTACCGCGGCATCATCAGTGATATCACAATCACTGAGGAAACCACAGAAGAAGACTTGTTAAGCGAGCTTCGCTCCGTGCGTAATGCTGCTGTGCTACAACCCGGTGTCGTTACTGCCGATAATGATAAGGATGTTGATGTTCTGCTCAAAGAAGGTGGATACATTTCGATTCCGTGGTCAGGCTTATCTTGGGCAAAGAAGGATTTAGGTAATTTGCGCTACGGGCATCATCCTAAATACCCTAGCGAAGTACTTAAAAAAGGTAATGTAATATACGTTGCACAACGTAACAATGGCACCTGGACGCTTGCACAGCCTCCTGCTGTAAAAGGCGCTTTGGTCGCACTGCGACCACAAGATGGCGCTATTATGGCACTTGCCGGTGGCTTTGATTTTTATGAAAATAATTTTAATTTAGCGGTACAAGCACAGCGTCAACCCGGCTCAAATTTTAAGCCATTTATTTACTCTGCAGCACTGGAACATGGCTTTACGCCAGCAACCCTAGTGAATGATGCACCCATCGTCATTGAAGACCCAAGCGAAGAAGCTTTGTGGCGCCCCCAAAACGATAACCAACGCTTTTTAGGGCCGACACGTTTACGCATGGGTTTAGTTCGGTCACGTAATCTCATATCCATTCGTGTACTGGAAGCAACAGGCATAAAAAACACCATAGACTATGCAAAACGTTTTGGCTTTGATAAGTCGACCATGCCAAACGGCTTATCACTTGCACTAGGCACAAGCTTAGTCACACCTCTGGAACTCGTGCGCGCCTATGCTGTATTTTCTAATGGCGGCTTCTTAGTAGAACCCTACATTATTGATTATGTTACCGACGATGACAATGAAATCATAGAAGTGGCGCTACCCACATTTGCTTGCGCACCTTGTGACCCAGCTGAAATAAAACAGTATTTCCCGCATGAGCTCGAAGCTTACCACTCAGCAAACAGAATTATCACTGAGCAGAATGCTTATATGATGAATAGTTTACTGCGCGATGTAATCAAACGTGGTACAGGTAGAGCGGCAAGCAGTCTTGAGCGTGATGACATTGGCGGCAAAACAGGTACTACTAATGAACAAAAAGACGGTTGGTTTTCTGGTGGCAACCGTGACATAGTCGCCACCACTTGGATTGGTTTTGATAACCATCAACCGTTAGGTGAGTATGCTGCAAAATCAGCCTTACCCACCTGGGTCGATTTTATGCGTGTGGCACTAGATGGCAAACCTGAAAGCATTATGGCGCAGCCATCCGGCCTAGTCAGTGTTCGCATCGATCCTAAAACAGGTTTGCTGGCCCGCAGCGACCAAACAGATGCCGAGTTCGAAATTTTTAGAATTGAGAATGTGCCACAAGAGAGAGCGCCTGCACCACATATGGCACAAGAAGAAACACGCACCCCAACAGATGAAAATGCTTCTGAGACTTTGTTTTGAGAAAAAATCTAAAAACCAAACTTGAGCTCGAATTTGAAATACAAAATTTTGACCCTGTGAAACGTGAGTCGCGCCTCCAGCATTTGCATATGTTACGGCAGAAAGCTTATAAAGCCATGCAAATGCTACAGCCTTTTTCACCCAAATTAACCGGCATGGTACTCGATGGTTCAGCCGTAATACACACACACATACGTTTGCACGTATTTACGGCACCCGAAGAAATCATTATCTATTTTGTGAATCATAATATCCCTTACGATGAAGGCGAGCAGCGTGTACAGCTGATGAATAGGAACTTTACGTCATTCCCGATGTTTTGTTTTTATTTGGCTGAGACGGCCATAGAGCTCACAGTCTTTCCTGAGAATTCTGCTAAATACATCACGCGCTGCCCCAGCTCAGGCAAGCGCATGCCAAGAGCCGATTTAACAGACCTAGAGAATTTGTTAAAATAACCCTTCATTTGGGGGGGTTCCCCCTCCGTATGAAGGTTGTTACACTACCCATAGAGGGGTAGTTATGTGTATTAATTTTACCAGGCATTTCGGCGACGAAGGTTAACAATGAATATAAATTTTGGTCATGGCCTAGCTGATGCTGACCCTAGCGTGCAATTCTTTAATGCATTTTTGCCTGCCAATTCCATTCAACTCAAAGATGTAGAAAAGCTTTATGAAAAAGCACCTGAACCCATTTTAATGCTGCACAAAAATGATAAATATACTCTCTGCAATTCTAGCCAATCTTTTGCAGACTTAGAAAAAATAAAATCACCTATTGATTTAATTGGCTATTCAGATTTCGACCTAACCCTCCGTGAAGCAGGAAAATCAGCTTCCATTTACCAAGCGGAAGATAAAGCATGCATGAAGGGCTTATATGAAAAAAATCATTACGGCGGTATCGTATACCTTCCTGATAGAAAGCTCCCTATGCTACAACAGATTAAAAAAATACCGATCCTATCTGCGAAAAAGCCCGTAGGTGTTGTTGTTGTTACACTGGATGTGACAGAAGCCTTTTTTAACGTAAGAAATACTATAATTGCCGAAAAAATAAACCTGCCTAATACTACCCCATATGACCGACTCACCTCAAAACAGCTACGGGTTTTGAAACTGTATAATCAGGGTTATTCGAGAAAAAAAGGTGCGCAAATGCTCTGCATGTCAGAACACACTTATGCCTGGCACCTCAGAGAAATACGTGAAAAATTTAATATTCGAACGCGGGCAGAAATGCTGATGCTAGAACAACATTTTGAATAAGCCTTCAAATTATTCAGCGTCAGGAGCTGGCGTTTCAACCGATTTCTTGCTGCCGTATTTTTGCTTAAAGCGATCTACACGGCCAGCCGTATCAACAATCTTTTGTTGGCCTGTATAGAAGGGATGGCATTCTGAGCATACTTCCAAGCGCAAATCATGCTTCATTGTCGAGCGAGTTTGGAACTTATTGCCACACGCACAGTTAACAGTGATTTCGTCATATGCTGGATGAATTTCTGCTTTCATGGTAAACCTCAAAATTTTTCAAGAGCTCATTATATAACGCCAAGCTGATTCATTCAAGGGGAATTTGAGATCAGCAACTCTTTGATATAGAAGGATATTTTGATCTGGTTGCAAGGGAAACGTTTTGTTGCTAGTCTCTACAGACAAGGTTTTATGCTCACACACACCAAGGATTTATCATGCGCAAGGCTATTTTTGCCCTAGTATTCGTTGTCATTATCGCTGCTCTCTCGCCGTTCGCTTTTGGTTTATATACCGAACATTACTATAAACGCCTGGTAGGAGAGGCTCAGCTGCCGCAAGGGGTGTATATGGAGCTCGCAACGTATAAACGGGGTTATCTACGCTCAGAAGCAAGCTACGAGCTTAACGTTTATCAGCCCGGCGCGACACCGCAGGCTATTCCTGAACTGGTGCTCACCCTTACTGGGCATGATGAAATTCATCATGGTCCTTTATTTTTAGAAGCCCCATTCTTTGCTGCTGCTACAACACGCAGCTATATAACAGCGGATGACATTGATATAAGCGGCATCACGCATCGTGATATATCGGAATTTTTCGATGACGAAGCGATTATAGAAGCAAACTCGATTATTTCCTTTAACCAGTCTATTGCCACTAATATCAAAATTAGTGGCATTAACGAGCAGGTAAATGACGCGCTTTACATTCAATGGGACGGTCTTGACACCCAAGTAAAGCTTTCCAAAAACCTTTTCAAGCATTTCATCAGCATTGATTTCTCGCCATTGTTGGTACAAGTAGATGAAAAACCCATCTTGGATATTTCTCGCATCACGCTTGTATCTGACGCAAAAAGAACAAGCACAACGCCATGGATTGGTGAACAAGACATTAGTATCCCTGCTATATCTTATGAGAATAAAGCCGGAGATCGGCTCCGCCTTGATGATTTCATGCTAAGTGCTGACACCACAATGAAAAAAGGTGTGGCTAATTTTGACATGAATATCCGCGCTGGCAATTTAGAGATCATGTCTGAGCTTATTGAAAATCTAAATATTTCCGCATCTTTTCACCATATGGATGCAGCAAGTTTGTTACGGATAGGTCAGATCATTCACGGTGAAGAAACGCTTTCGCCAAAAGACAAGCAAGAGCTTAGCCAAACTGTCATCTATTTATTCACGCCTGGCAGTGAAATTACCGTTGACGGTTCAGCCCATTTAGATACCGGTGATATCGAGGGTAACATTAACATTTTATTTCCCGATGTTACTGCAATTACCGACGAGGAAACTGCGGAAGCCGTCGCTCAAGCATTGGTCATGCGTCTTGAAGCCGATCTTAGTTACTCTGTACCAATGGGGACTTTAGAAGAAATTTTATATTTTATAGCTAGCCAAGGCATACCTGCCAATGCAACAGTTGTTGTCAATGAAGAAACAGGTGAAACTATGCCTGTTCAAGATTTAATTAGACAAAGTGTTAATGAAGAAATTACCTTGTTAAGCAATAATAATATACTGCTGAGCGATGGAAAAAGCTATACACTGCAGTTAGGTTATGACCGCGGTGCTGTCATTTTAAATGGTGCACGACTAGAGCAAGAAGACTTAGCCAGAATTATGTCGATCTTTAATCAACAGCCCCAATAAAACTTTAGTCGCCCCAAAGCTTTTTAAGGCGCTTGGGGCGGCCACACCAAGTCTCCATAAATTTGTAGAAAAAAGGTCTTCTTTTATAAAAAAGCTGGTATTCAGGTTCTGCAGCAAAAAATATCGTATATGGAAGTATCTGCACAACTATTGTTTCTTTTCTAAACTTACTTTTCACCTGCTGTAGTTTTTTCTCTGCAGCAACTCTTTGCGCATCGCTGTGATAGAATATTTTTGGTGCGTATTGTGAACCCTTGTGGCAAAACTGCCCATCTGGATCTATTGGGTCTATATTTTCAAAATAAATATCCAACAGCTCCTCATAGCTAACAAGCTGGGGGCTATACACGATCTGCACAGTTTCCACATGCTTGGTGTCGCCTGTTGCAACTTGTTCGTATGTTGGAAATATTGTTACACCACCAGAATAACCTGCTTCTGATTGCATAACACCCCATGAGAGGTCCAGCTCTCGCTGCATGTACCAAAAATTTCCTCCGGCAAAAGTTGCTACAGGAACATCTGTTGTGTCAGCATATGCCAAGCTTGCAATTAGCAACATGAAGCACGCTAAAAGTTTTCTTCTTAGCATATTTATTCCCATACTTCTTTTAATCGTTTGTCTCTGCCGCAGGTGGTCCGATAAAATTTATAACGAACAGGGTTTTTCTTATAGTAATCTTGGTGGTAGTCTTCTGCTGGGTAAAATACAGCGGCTGGTTCAATCTCTACAACTACAGGTTCACCCAGTTTTTCTTGAACCTTGGTTTTCGACGCTTCAGCTTCTATTTTTTGCTTTTCATCCGCATAAAAAATTTCAGCTCTGTATTGGTAACCCCGATCGCAAAACTGACCGTTCTCAGAAAACGGGTCAACATTGCGCCAAAATATATCTAGCAACTGCTCATACGAAACAACATCAGGATTGTATTCAATTTGTATGGCTTCTGTATGGCCTGTATCACCCTGAGAAACTTGCTCATACGTAGGATGTTCGAGATGCCCACCGGTATAACCTAGTGTGCTTTTAATAACCCCTTCAGTTACGTCGTATGGCGGCTGCATACACCAAAAACATCCTCCAGCAAAAGTTGCAAGTTGTGTTTTTGCCATAGCACTGTTCCCGATAAGAAAAAATAATATGAGTGAAATACTTTTTAGGATTTTCATGGTGATTTGCCTCCTTGCCTATTGAAAAGTCTAGCATATCAGTCCGTTCCAGTTGCCCTATTTTTGAACATTTCTTGAATATATTGTTCCATTTGGTGTGCCCCCAAAGGTTTACTGAAGTAATAGCCCTGCAGATGGTCACAGCCAATTTGTGTTAAAACCTCAGCTTGCTTTGCTGTCTCTACACCCTCAGCAACCACCTTAAAGTTAAGCGCTTTCGAAAGTGTGGCAATAGCTTTAATGATAGGAATATTATGTTTATCATTGAACATATTTCTCACAAATCCTGTGTCTATTTTTAAGAAATTTATAGGTAGCTTTTCAATAATATTCAACGATGAATATCCTGTGCCAAAATCATCAACCGCAATACTAGCGCCAAATTCTTTTATCTCACAGAGCACCTTTTGCAAAAGCTCGGGATCATGCATATAGGCTGTTTCGGTAACCTCGATCATTATGCTGTTGGCAGGAATATTTGCTTCCCTTATTTTATTGATAAGATCTTTACTTATACCCTGGTGCAGTATTTGAGCCGGGGATACGTTAATCGATACTACAACATTTTCAAATCCGTCCCGACCAAATTCTGTCTGCCAATGTGTATACTGCTCAATTGCCTTTTCAAAAACCCACATGCCAATTTCTTGTATATACCCAGAAGTTTCTGCTATTGGGATAAACTGAACTGGCGACACTTCACCTAGCACTGGACTGTTCCAACGAAGCAGCACTTCATAACCAGACAATGTTCTTGTCTGAGCATTTATCTGAGGCTGATAAACCAGGTATAACTCATTATTTGCCATGGCGTCACGCAACATATTTTCAATCTTGACTTGCACATCAAGTTTTTCTTGTGTTTTCTGGCTGTAGAACTGATAACAATTACGCCCGTTTGCCTTTGCACGATATAAGGCCAAATCTGCATGTTGTAACAGGATTTCTGCATTTTCCCCGCCAGATGGGTAAGTGGCTATGCCGATACTAACAGATGAATGAACGACTTCTTCGTCTATATAATACGGCTCACCCATTGTTTTTAGTATTCTTTCTGCCATTATTACTATGTCTTCTTCTCTTGGATATTTCTCCATAATGATTGCAAATTCATCGCCGCCAATCCTGGCTATAAAGTCGTTATCACGCAACACCTCATGAAACTTTCTACCCACTTCTTCTAAAAACTTATCTCCAAAGTTGTGCCCCTTTGTGTCATTTATTTTTTTAAAATCATCTAGGTCAACATAGAACAGTGCAAAATTCTCTTTGTGCCGCTTTGCGCCGGATAAAGCTTTGTGCAGATGTTCCTGAAAAAACCTTCTATTTGGAAGGTTTGTAAGCGTGTCATAATATGACAGCTCCTGCAGCCTGAGCTCCGTTTCTTTTAGGCGTGTAATATCAAAAATTACACCCAAATAGCCTTCAAATATACCTTCTTTTGAAATATCAGGTTTTGCCTGATTTAATACCCAGATGCTTTTTCCTCCTCTGGGCGCCATCTTCGTTTCGACTTCGAAATCTCTTTTATTATCAAAAGCAGAGCTCCATAGTTTACGAACTCTTTCGCTGTCGGAATCTTCAACACATGCTAACCAGTCGCTTTCTGGTTTTTTGCTTTCAGGCAAGCCGAGTAAATTATTCAGTCCCTCATTCACATAGACACAGCGCCCTGCGCTATCCATCCTGTAGAAACCAACGGGGGAGGTTTCTGCAAATTGTTCATACGACTCTTCAATCTCTTCTTTTTCCTTTTTTGTTCGTGATTCTTCTATTGCGCGCGCCACAACTGCGGGCAAACGGAAAAGCTTATCTTTCAAAACATAGTCTATGGCGCCGTGCGCCAGAGAGTCTGCTGCTTTTTTATCGTCAATAGCACCAGATACAATAATCACAGGGAGAATGATATCTGCTTCAGCCATGCACTGCATAGCTTCTTTCGCGTCGAACTGTGAGACAGCATAATCGACCAGAACCACATCAAAAGCATTATTACGTAATGCTTTTTCAAAATGCTCCTTTGTCTCGACATGCTTTATTTCTACATTCCAATCCTGGCCGCCCAGTGTTTCTGCGATTAGTTCAGCATCTTTTTTTTCATCTTCAAGATGAAGTATTTTGTAACAATCTTTTTTATTTATCATAAGTCAACCTTTAATGTTTATAGGTGGCGGCTCATTTACTCCGGCCCAAAAATTACCCAGCTCATTTACAGTTTTTATAAACTCACCCGTGTTAAGAGGCTTAACTACATAAGCGTTTGCAAGCAAGTTATAACAGTTTTTCAGATCTTTTTCTTCTTTAGAAGACGTTAAGACAACCACAGGTATCCGCTTTAGCCTGCCGTTTTCACGAACGTGTTTAAGCACTTCAAAGCCATCCACTTTGGGTAGCTTCAGGTCAAGCAATATTACTGCCGGTAACTCAGGCGCTTCATTTAAGTATTTAATAGCCTCCTCCCCATCTTCAACACGCGTCATGCTATGACTTGTTCCGACGCTATTTAATACCGAGGAAATCAATTCTGCATCCTTGTCGTCATCCTCAACCAACAGTATTTTTCTTAAAGAAACTATATTATCCATTGTTATCGCCTATATCTTTAGGAACTGAAAAAAATATACTCGTTCCTTTCTCAAGTTCACTTTGGGCCCATATTCTTCCGCCATGTCTATTTATTATTTTCTGTACATTGGCTAAACCAATGCCTGTTCCGGGAAAGTCTTGCTCTTTATGCAAGCGCTGGAACACGCCAAACATTTTACCTGCATATTTTTGATCAAACCCAACTCCATTGTCCTGTACTTTTACAATGTATTCGTCCTTGTCCTCGTCCGCCAAAATTTTTATCTCTGCAACATCTTTATTTTTTGTGAACTTTATAGCATTGCTGAGCAAATTATCAAACACTGAGGAAAGAAGTACGGTATCACCTTGCACCGTCGGCAGATTAGAAAACTCCCAATTTATGTTCCGATCTTTAACATCACCGTTTAACCGCTCAAAAGACTGTTTTGCAATTTTATTTAAATCAACGTTTTCTTTTTCCATGTCGACGCGGCCCGTACGCGAAAAAGCCAATAAGCCATCTATCAATCTCCCCATTTTTTCTGCTGACTCCTGGATGTATCTATAATGCTTTTCTCCTGCCTCATTGATTTTGAAGCTGTCGTTCTTTTCAATCAGGTCTATAAACCCCATGATATGTCTTAGTGGAGCGCGCAAATCATGTGAAACTGAATAACTGAATGATTCCAGCTCTTTATTTGTTGCCTCCACATCGTTTTTACTATCCATTATTCTTCTCTCTAGTTTTTTTCTTTCGCTGATATCATTGAATGTTACAACAGAGCCGATAACTTTATTTTTGCTATTTCTCACGGGGTGGCTAATATACTCCACTTCGAAACAGCTGCCATCTTTTCGCCAAAACACCTCTTCATCAGAACTATGCACGCACCCATCCTGATAAGCTGCATAAATTGGGCAATCTTCTCTCGGGTACGCACTGCCGTCACTTTTTGTATGATGTATCATTGCATGCTGTGATTTGCCAACAAGCTCATCTGACTTCCAGCCCAGCATTTCTTCAGCAGCTTTATTTAAAAATTGCGTGATTCCGCTGCCATCTAATTCATAAATACCTTCTCCAGCCGAATCTAGTATAAGACGGTTTCTTGCTTCAAGATTTCTGATAGAATGCAATAGCCCAAACACTATTGCCAAGCACATAGCCATCAACATCCCAACAATAAGCATTGCCCCAGAAACCCATGACTGATACATCGCGACGGTATTCTTGGTTGGCCACATCTCTAGTTGCATTGTCATGTCTTCTATCTGCATATTTACAGTTTGCTGATAGTGCTCTAACGAGCGCCCAACATCTTTATGCGTTTTAAGAACAATTTCATTTCCATATCTAATCCAGACAATATAATAATCTGTTTCATTCTCCACAACTGGCAATATAAGCTTATCAAAATCATAAACAGCAAGCACGGCCCCAAGATATCTATCGCCGGCCTGAACCGGCACCGCCACAGTAATTGCATAGCTGCCACTCGCGTTTTTTTCAATTCCAGCGATCATTTTCTTGCTGTAATATTGATCTGTACGCGTCATTGATTGCAGGGCATAAAAATCATTAACATAACTTTTCGCATCAGCATCCCATTGCAGCATCGACGTATTGTTTCCTTGTTTCCAACGTTGCGCACTTCTTTCCAGTGCGTCGACTTGTAAATTTAAGATTTTTTCTATATTGCTTGATAATTGCCGCTCCGCAATACTTAGTCCTATACCAATGTTACGCTGTTCGTTTTTGTTCATTGCGCTCCATATTAAAATAAATGTGAATGAAACTATAAAAAAAACAAAAAATTGCCTGTATATTGATTTTCTTTCTGATGCCAAGCAAATTGTGCGCCAAACCTGTGCTACAGCCACAATTGACCAGCATAAAAAGCCCAGGGCGGTATGCACTGCCATGCTTGTTAAATTACCCCAACTATATGTTTGAGGAATACCCATCAGGTAACCTGCCAAAGCAAATAGTGATAAAATAAAAATCATTAGAGAAAAACAGCCCGCAATGGCTGTGTTACCGTTAACATTTTTCCAAGCATATAAATCTGCCAAATAGCAAAAAGCTAAAAAGAAACAAAACGCCGTCATAGGCGCCATGCGTCCAGGATGTGAAGTCTCTACAGTAATGTCGTGACGCATAAATAATTCATCTATCCCTAAGTTAATGGCAAAAATATATTCCGCTAATGTTAGGGCCGCGATCAAACCAACAATGCTGCCGAGCGCCATGCTCGCTTTAGTATGTTTTACAATAGCTAATGCCAAGCCCAAGCCTATAAGTAAAAAACACAGGGCTGTGTTAAATTGCATGGGTACAAATTGCGGCAGTACTTGAACAAGCGTTTTATTACCCGTGAACCAGCCCAGCAATACCATTATGCCTAGCAAGGCAACCAGGCCTGATAGGGTCAAAGCAAATATTTTATTAATGTTATTGTTCATAGCCATTCTTTGTAATGAAACCAACTATTCTTATATAAATATTAGCAAATGGGCTATTAATGTCCATGGCTTTATTGCTATCATCATATTTTTTTATCTCATTATGTGCTTGATATTGTGTTAAAATTGGCCCATGCATGCACTTACCATCGAAAATCTTCATAAAGTTTACTCAGGGGATGTCCACGCCCTGAGGGGTATCTCCTTAACCATTAAAGAAGGTGATTTTTTTGCCCTACTAGGCCCTAACGGCGCTGGCAAATCCACAACCATAGGTATTCTTTGCTCTCTTGTGAACAAGACAAGCGGTATAGTCAAAGTATTCGACAAAAACATAGACTTGGACTGGGCTGGAGCAAAAACCTACATAGGTGTTGTACCACAGGAAATGAATTTTAATATATTCGAAAAGGTTAAGCACATTGTGCAAAACCAAGCAGGCTATTATGGCATGCCCAGACAAGAAGCCATTAAAGCCACTGAACACGCTTTAAAACAGGTCGATTTATGGGATAAACGCGACATCCGCGCTCGTATGCTTTCCGGTGGCATGAAGCGCCGCTTGATGATTGCCCGCGCTATTGTCCATAAACCCAAGCTTCTCATTTTGGATGAACCCACTGCCGGAGTCGATATTGAAATACGCCACAATATGTGGCAATTTCTACGCAAAATTAACCAACAGGGTACGACCATCATTCTAACAACGCATTACTTAGAAGAAGCAGAGTCACTGTGCCGAAATATCGCGATTATTGACCATGGGAAAATCATTGAAAACACCAGCATGCGCAAGCTTCTATCACGGCTTCCATCTCAAGGTTTTATTTTAGAACTCGAAGATGATATTGCCGAAGCACCGGAACTCAGCGGTTTCAATACTCGGCTCATCGACAATGAAACCTTAGAAGTAGAAGTGCTAGAAAATAAAACCTTAAATGAAATGTTTATAGCCCTTAGCGATGCTGGCATTAAAGTTGCAGGTTTGCGTAATAAAAGCAATCGCCTTGAAGCTTTGTTTTTAAGCCTCACCGGTTCCGCGGCGTCCGTAGCTAATGAACCCAAAGGTGGTGAAGATGTATAGTTACAGTAACTGGATATCATTTGCAACCATTGTCAGAAAAGAGACGCACCGCTTCTTTCGCATTTGGGCGCAAACTATGCTGCCGTCCGCAATTACCGCTTTATTGTATTTCGTTGTATTCGGCAATTTAATAGGTCGTTTTGTAACACCAATAGATGGGTTTACTTACATCGAATATATCATCCCGGGGCTCATCATGATGTCAATCATGTTGAACTCCTATAATAATGTTGTCTCTTCTTTTTACGGTGCAAAATTTCAAAGAAGCATCGAGGAGATTCTTGTTTCCCCCACACCCAATAGCATGATTTTAATGGGCTACATGTTTGGCGGAATTCTCAGAGCTATGGTTGTTGGCATAATAGTAGCCATTGTGGCCTCATTCTTTGCACCTATTAATGCAGCATATCCTCTGCTTATTTTTGTTGTCACTTTTTTAACTGCCTGCCTATTTTCCCTGGCCGGGTTTATTAACTCGATGTTTGCAAAAAGCTTCGATGACGTCACCATAGTGCCAACCTTTATTTTAACCCCTTTAATTTATCTTGGCGGTGTGTTTTACTCTGTCGATATTTTACCCCCGTTCTGGGAAAAAATATCCCTGGTGAACCCCATTTTATATATGATCGATGCCTTTCGTTATAGCATGCTAGGCGTCTCTGACATCCCTATTGGTTTAACCATATCAGTTATATTCCTGGTTACTGCGTTGTTTTATGTTATTGCCTTAACGCTTCTTAAAAGAGGCTATGGTCTACGGAGCTAATTGCATGCGCCCCTTAATTATTTTTGTTTTGCTCAGCCTGTTGGTCGCATGCGGCCAAACAGGGCCTCTATATCTACCGGAAAAAGAAAGCCATGATGGACAAATCGAACAAGATGATTAGTATTGCCGAAAAATACGGCACGCCTACTTATGTTTACGATGCTGATATGATCACGGAGCATTACCTGGCTTTTGAGAAAAACTTAACTATCCCACATTTAATTTGTTACGCTGTTAAAGCCAACAGCAACATTGCCGTGTTGCAGTTACTTGCAAAACTCGGCAGTGGCTTTGATATAGTTTCAAAAGGTGAGCTTGAACGATGCCTACACGCTGGCGTAGATGCACAAAAAATTGTTTACTCTGGTGTTGCAAAATCATTCGATGAAATAGAATCTGCACTGCGAGCGGGCATTGCATGTTTCAATGTAGAATCGCTACCTGAACTGGAGCGCATTCAACAGGTTGCCAAATCCCTAAACTTAATGGCGCCAGTTGCCCTTCGCGTTAACCCCGACGTTAATGTTAAAACACACCCTTACATTGCTACGGGTTTAAAAGAACACAAGTTTGGCATTGCATTAGAACACATTACCGCTATTATTCAACGCCTTGATGCCTATTCAAATATAAAATTAAAAGGCCTGGCCTGCCACATTGGCTCACAATTAAATGAATTAGCGCCCTATCAAGCCGCACTACAACGCTTGCTAGATTTGGCAAAAACTGTTGAATTAGAATTTATTGACCTGGGTGGCGGTATGGGCATTACCTATGAAAATGAAAGCCCGATGAATATTCAATCATTCTGCAGTATGCTCAATGAAGCTTTGCACGACAAAAACATCAAACTTATTTTAGAGCCAGGCCGTTGCATTGTTGGCCCAGCTGGCGTACTGTTAACCAAGGTTGAATACATCAAGGAGCAAAATGGTAAACGTTTTGCTATTGTTGATGCTGGCATGAATGATTTAGCACGACCATCATTGTACGATGCCTGGCATGATATTACCCCTTTGCAAAAACGTGAAGGCCCCACACACAACTATGAAGTCGTAGGCCCTGTTTGCGAATCTTCTGATGTTTTAGGGAAAAACCGCAAGCTTGCGATTCAAGCAGGCGACATTCTGGCCATAAAAGACGCCGGTGCCTATGGCCAGAGCATGAGTTCGAACTATAATTCAAGACCTAAGTGCTGTGAAATATTACTTATAGACGGAAAAGAGCACGAAGTACGCCGCCGAGAAACCATAAGCGATCTATTTCAGCACGAAAAACTACTGTAGAGATCAGGGAACACATGACTTCATTTAAATTTTGTAAAATGCATGGCCTTGGGAACGATTTTGTCGTTATCGACAATATTAATCAAACCGTAGATCTCAATAAAGATATTATTCAAAAATTAGCTGATCGACGCACGGGCGTTGGCTGTGATCAGGTGTTGGTGGTTGGCCGCCATGAGGAAGCTGATTTTTCTTACACTATTTACAATGCGGATGGCTCCCAAGCTTTACATTGTGGCAATGGGGCGCGTTGTGTTGCTCGTTTTATCCATGAGCAGGGCTTGTCTGATAAAGAAGCACTAAGCTTAGCGATGCCCAAACAAACCATCACTACACAAATCAAAGACTACGAGCATATCACTATTGCAATGGGCACCCCTGAATTTTTGCCAACATTCGACATAAAGCATCACAGCCAAGACCTCACGGTATACCCTGTTTCATTAAGCAATCCACATGCTATTCTTATACAAGAAGCAACGCAAAATTTAAACTTAGACGAGCTTGGCAAGATGCTAAATCTACATCAAAATTTTTCTGACGGTGTCAATGTAACAGTCATTAAAAAGATTGCAGAAAACGCGATCACAATAGCGGTATACGAACGTGGTGTTGGCCCTACACAAGCGTGTGGTTCAGCGGCTTGCGCCAGTGCTGCACTTAGCTTTAAAAATGAACTCACAGCCTCACCTGTTAAGGTCATCATGCCGGGTGGTGACTGCCAGGTTGCCTGGCCAGATCAAGAAAAATCAGTCTACCTAACAGGCCCTGCGGTTAACGTATATCAAGGCACCTGGTATGGCTGAGCTCAATCAAGCTATTCAATCATTTATTGAATACTGTGAATTTGAGCGTTGCTTGTCAAAAAACACCTGCGAAAACTACCAACGCGATCTAAAGCAATGGTGTGAAAATCTACAGAAAAATACACTTAATAAAATTACCAACCATGATATCCAACAATGGATAATGCATTCGCATAAAAAAGGAAAGTCCCCGCGATCACTCGCACGCATGCTTGCCAGCATCCGAAGTTTTTTTAAATATTGCTGCCAACAAAGCTGGTGTGAGCTTAACCCTGCGACTGGCGTTAAAACACCTAAAGCCGACAAGCCTCTGCCAAAAACCTTGGATGTTGATCAAATTGCAGCATTACTAATAAAGCCAGATGATACGCCTATATTAATTCGGGATTTTGCTATCATGGAATTACTCTATTCTTCAGGTTTGCGTTTAAGTGAATTAAGCAATGTCTGCTTGCCCGATCTAGACCTTAAGGAAGGCTTGCTGCGCGTCACAGGTAAGGGGAATAAAACCCGCATCGTCCCCGTCGGCAAGCAAGCATTGATGCAAATTAAAGCCTGGCTCAAAATACGCGCACTGTGGCTCAAGGGCGACCATCAGGCATTATTCATAAGCCAGCGTGGCGTGCAATTAGGCAATCGCGCCATTCAAAAGCGCTTGAAATTTTGGGGTGAAAAACTTGGCCTTGCAGGCAGCCTGCACCCGCATAAACTACGCCATTCAGTTGCGAGCCATTTATTAGAGTCCAGCGGTGACTTGCGTGCTGTACAAGAGTTTCTGGGCCATGCCAATCTCAGCACCACCCAGATTTACACGCAACTGGATTTTCAGCACCTTGCTAACGTTTACGATCAAGCGCACCCGCGTGCTCGCAAGAAAAACACTGACTCAAAAGAATAATCTATACTATAGTTAAGTTACACTTTGAATTAGGTTAGCGCCATGATTAAATTTTCTGACATTATTATTCTTTTTGCAGTATTTTTCTCACTGATTCTATCACTCACCCTGTGGTTTACTGGGTACAAAGATGAAAGTCTTTTTACAGCTGTTTGGGTGCCATCTATTTTATGCTTTGGCATCTACTTCAAACTTATGTGTGGGAGCAAATGTGATGGATGATGCACTACTGATAAAAATTGCTGTTGTGATATTCGGATTGATGCTGGTTGGCATTGGATTAACTGTTTATGAGTTCCGTGAACATATTATGGAACAGCATAAAAAGCGCAAGCTAAAACGTAAGCAAAAATAAAGCTAAGTTTTAAGAAGCCGGCTCTGCCACAGCTTCTTTTACTAAATCAGGCTTTCTTACAGCATTATATATTCTGCTAAAGATAATCGAAAAACCACCATTGCAAGTCACATTTGTTGCCGTGCCAAATGGATCAAAGATCATGTAAATGGCTGTGATTAAACCAATCATTTCATTACTAAAACCAAGATACGCTTGCAACAAAGGTGCAACTACAATTACCATGCCGCCTGGCACGGCTGCAACAGCAAATTTGCTCAGCGCATAAAAGAAGGCAAAAACAATGAATGACTCAAACGGTGGCAATGGCATATTAAAGGTAAGCATTGTCGCCAAAATCAATATCGTTAGTCCTAAAGCGCTACCCAACGTATGAATATTAACCACAGCTGGTACTATCGTTTGTGCCATTTTTTTATCTTTAAGGTTTTTTTCTGTCGCTAAGATAAGTATCGGTAATGTTGCAGCACTAGAAACTGTGCTAAAACCTGTTAGCGTAGCAGGCAGGATATTTCTAATGTAAAAGAAAAACTTCTTAAGCGAAAATTTAGCTGCAATCAGGTAAATCATTGTTATATAAAAAATCTGCAGGCCAACAACTAAAAATAGTATGGGTGCATAAACTGCAAGGCCAGTCTCTAAAATATCATCTTGCTCTAGTTTAAATACGAAACCTAGAATAAATAGTGGCAACAGAGGCACAAAAACTCTCTTTAAAAAAATATGCGCGTAGCCATTAATTTTTCGCGCAAACTTAAGAACAGGTTCACTCGGGCGTAGCGCAAAAAACATACCTATTGCAAAACCAAAGACGAGTACTTGCTGATTACTAACCAATTTACGCACGGTAAAGTCCCAAGCGGGTTGCAATAATAGATGCCCGGCAACATTTCCGGTATCGCTAGCCAGGGCGCCTATCGTATTAACACCTACACCATAGCCAACCATAATCGCTGTAAAATTTGAGGCGAACACCAAACCGATTAACATCAAGATAAAACTGATAACACCATTGCCCAAGGAAATCAGGCATAAAAACAAAAAGCTGAAAATAATAAAAGGCAGTGCAAATTCAAGTAGGGATTTCATGGTCAGGCTGAGCGCATAAAGCCCTGACTTTATTTCAACGGGGACATAGCCGCCCAAAAAGTAAGGGAAAAGCAATACACCCAACAAAATTAACGGTAATTTAAATTTCTTTGTGATAGACCACAACACTGCAAGCCCTCTGCCATATCGTTATGTTATAATATTCAATTAGTTACGTATGATAACTAGCCATCGTAAAAATAGCAAGCTATAGCTCTCACCCCAAATAAGTTGATATTCTAACATAGCCCAGGGAGGCTTTGCAAGGGGGTAGCTATGGACTAATCCCCTTTAATTTGAGAGAATCTAAACCTTACAGGGCAATAGCCCGTATAATTAGCGTAGGGGTCGCGATTGCATACGACCCGCAGAAGTTTCGGGCCCATAGCTCAGTTGGTTAGAGCACAGGACTCATAATCCTTTGGTCCTAGGTTCGAGTCCTAGTGGGCCCACCATACAAATACAAAAGCTCCCTTTAGGGGGCTTTTTTATTTGGCACGGCGAAGCCGAGTAGACTCGGACCGTTGGTTCGACAAAATGGCATATATAGTAATCACATTGCTGCGCATCGCCGGCTGCTCTGCTTGAGAAGCGTGCTCTATGGCAGCAAGTAATAAACTTATATTTAAAAACAATAACTTACAGTAAAAAAGCTAATTTCTGACGATTATTCAATTGAATGCAGAATAGTCTTGACTATTTCGCAATAACGTTCATAATAGTCATATGAAGCGCACTGTACGTCAACGAATAATCAAAGATTTAACCAAAAAAATGGTTTTTTTGGCTGGCCCTCGGCAGTCTGGCAAAACTTGGTTGGCGAAAGATATTGCCAATGATTTTAAGTACAGCCTATACCTAAACTATGACAATGCCCAAGACCGCAGCATCATTAAAAAGCAAAATTGGCTGCCCACTACCGAACTGCTCATTCTAGATGAACTTCATAAAATGCCAAAATGGAAAAACTATCTAAAGGGCTTATTCGATACAAAGCCCGAAGGCTTGCAAATACTGGTGACTGGCAGCGCCAAGCTAGAGGTCTTCCACCGAATGGGAGACTCGCTGGCTGGTCGTTTTTTTATGCACCGCTTGTTACCTTTTAGCCTGTCCGAAGTTAGGGGCTCTCCCTTTGAGCACGACTTATCCCGGTTTTTGGAAAGAGGCGGCTTCCCAGAGCCATTTTTAGCAGAAGACCCAGTCGATGCAAAACGCTGGCGGCAACAATACATCAACAGCCTTATTCGTACGGATGTTTTTGATATTGAAATAATTCATAACTTAAAAGCGTTAGAGCTGACGCTTTCACTGCTGCGCTGCAGAGTAGGCTCACCCGTATCTTTTCAATCTATTGCTGAAGATGTTAATGTCTCACCAAACACCGTCAAAAAATATATTCAGCTATTGGAGGCATTGTTTATAATTGTCAGGGTAACTCCATTCCATAAAAATATAGCGAGAAGCCTGCTTAAAGAACCAAAAATTTACTTTTTTGACACAGCCATGGTTGAAAATAACGACGGTGCAAGATTGGAAAACTTTGCAGCCATTTCACTATTAAAATCCCTTTATACTAAAAACGATTGTGAAGGCGCTGAATATAAATTACATTACTTGAGAACAAAGGACGGAAAAGAGGTGGATTTCGCCATTATTAACGATGGCAATATTGAAAAAATTATTGAGATTAAACAAGGAGACACAAACATCCACCCTTCTTTAGCATTTTTTCATAAAAAATATAATTTTCCGGCAACGCAAATTGTTTATCATTGTCGAGCACCTTATCAATCAGATGGCATTAATGTTATACCGTTTAATGATTATTTTTCAGATATCGACTAAAAAAGGCCGCGATTGCGGCCTTTTTTGATTACTGCGGGGCTTCTCTTAGCTTTCATCTTCCAGGAACGACTTCAACTGTTCCGAACGTGAAGGATGGCGTAGCTTGCGCAATGCTTTCGCTTCAATCTGACGAATACGCTCGCGGGTCACATCAAACTGCTTACCCACTTCTTCAAGCGTGTGGTCAGTATTCATAGCAATGCCAAAGCGCATACGTAACACTTTTGCTTCTCTTGAAGTTAAGCTTTCAAGAACACCGTGTGTTGCTTCTTGCAAATTCTCACGTGTTGCAGAATCTACCGGCGACAAGATGTTTACATCTTCGATGAAATCACCCAAGTGCGAATCTTCATCATCACCAATCGGCGTTTCCATGGAAATAGGCTCTTTCGCAATCTTCATGATGCGGCGGATCTTATCTTCTGAAAGTTCCATGCGCTCAGCTAACTCTTCTGGCGATGCTTCGCGTCCCATTTCTTGCAACATTTGACGCGAAATGCGATTAAGCTTATTAATCGTTTCAATCATATGCACAGGAATACGAATAGTGCGTGCTTGGTCTGCAATTGAACGTGTGATCGCTTGGCGAATCCACCATGTCGCATAAGTCGAGAACTTATACCCACGACGGTACTCAAACTTATCAACCGCTTTCATCAAACCAATATTACCTTCTTGAATTAAATCCAAGAACTGCAAACCACGATTCGTGTATTTCTTAGCAATCGAAATTACAAGTCGTAGATTAGCTTCTACCATCTCTTTCTTAGCGCGGCGAGCCTTCGCTTCACCTACAGAGATAAGACGGTTCAACTCTTTTATGCTAGCAATAGATAACTTGTAAGTTTCTTCCAAGTTTAATAATTTCTCTTGTGCCGCAATAATAACGTCTTTGTTTTCAAGCAAAGCATCGGCTTTTTCTTTAACTGCTTTTTCCTTAGCAAACTTAGACAACCATTTCAGGTTTGACTCGTTGCCAGGAAACGAAGCAATAAAAGCCTCTCTTGATATTTTTGCATCTTTAACACAGGCTTTCATAATCGCACGTTCTTGCTGACGAATAACATCAACAATATCGCGCACCATACCAACTAATTGCTCAAGCTGCTTTGGAACTAATTTTAAAGATTCCAAAACACCTGAAATTTCATTGTATTTAGCTATGGTAGTTTTATGTTCTGGACCGTGCTTTTCCCACGCTTTTTTATAAGCCGGGTAAAGCTGGTTCAATAATTCAAACTGCTGTTTTGTGTATTCAAAATCGGGACCTGTCGATTCTTCTTCAGCATCGCTTGTAGTGCCTGATCCAACGCTATCGTCTTTCGCATCTTCACTGTCATTAATAAAGCCAATTAAGAAGTCTACAACGCGCAGGTTGCCCTGAATCATCTCCTCAAATTGTTCCAATAAATAAGCAACGAGTGGTGGGTAGCTAGAAATGGCACGCATCACATCACGAATACCTTCCTCAATACGGATGGCAATCTCAATCTCGCCCTCACGCGTAAGTAGGTCAACCGTCCCCATTTCTCGCATATACATGCGGACTGGGTCTGTTGTACGTCCTAGCTCTTGCTCCAGCGATACCAGCGCTGCTGCAGCTTCCTCAACTTCCTCTTCATTAGGACCCTCTGCCTCTTCAGCAAGCAATAAGGCCTCTTCAGCATTAGGCGTCTCTTCGAAGACCTTTATCCCCATATCATTGAGTACAACAATAATATCCTCAACCTGTTCTGGGTCAACGATCTCTTTTGGCAGGTGGTCGTTAACTTGAGCAAAAGTTAAATACCCCTGGTTCTTCCCTTTGGCAATCAACAACTTAAGTTGCGATCCTTTTTCTTGATTTATGTCTGTCATAAGCAATCCTACATTATTAGAAACTAAGTAATCCTCGTAACCCTTTGTATGAAAAAGACTATTCTCATTGTGAGCATTTTCTTACAATAATACCAATCAATAGTAAGACAGCGCTCACGCAAAAAGTTCAATTTTTTTTCAATTAATTATCAGATTGAGCTAGATAGTCACGGATTTGCTCGCGTTCAGCTTCTGACAGGCCAGTAAGGCCTTGCTTCCTTGCTTTTGCGAGTAGACCTCCGATGTCTACTTCTCTTAACTGCTTCACTAATTGACATACTGTATCTTTAAGTTCTTCTTCTATTTCTTCTTCTGATAGTATGCAGGGCTGGGCGGCAAGGGCTGCTAACATTTTAGCTTCGCTCTCATCTTGCCAAATGCCTAATATCTGTCCTACATTGAGTGGCTCTTTGTTTTTTAACTGCTGTACCAAAGATACCAACAAACCCGCTTTAACATCTTTCAAGGCTAAAAAATCTTTTCCGACCTCAAACAAACTAACCAAAACAGGTTTCTTTAACAACAACATGATGGCATGCTCGCACAAACTTTTCTGCTGACTGCTGCGCACCGGCTTGACAACATTTTCAGATTGCAACAACATGTTGTGTAGTCGCTGCACATCTAACCGTGTATATCGTGCCAATTCTTCTAGCATCAATGTTTGGTAAATTTTTGAACTAATTTTGTTCAAATATTGCTTAGCTAATTCTACCAAACGTGCTCTGCCATCCACACTACTTACATCAACTTGGTCCAGTAAGTGTTCCATGATCATAGACGATAAATTTAATGATTGCGAAATTCTTTTTGAAAAATTTTCTTTACCTTCTTTACGAATTAAACTGTCAGGGTCTTCACCATCTGGTAAAAATAAAAGCTTTAATTGCTTGCCATCAGTTAAAATTGGTAAACTGTTGTCAACTGCGCGTAACGCCGCCGATCTTCCAGCATTGTCACCATCAAAACATAACACTACTTCTGGCACAATATTAAACAGTTTACTTAGGTTCTGCGCAGCTAAGGCTGTACCTAAAGACGCAACGGCATTTGTTACACCATGTTGTGCTAAAGCAATGACATCCATATAGCCCTCAACCACTACAAGTTGTGTTGGTTTTGTATTTTGACGCAACACCTCGTATAGACCGTAAACTTCACCCCCTTTATGAAACAAAGTTGTTTCGGGTGAATTTAAATATTTCGGTTGTTCATCTTTAATAACACGCCCACCGAACGCAATAACACGACCGCGTTTATCACGTATGGGAAACATAATACGGCCACGAAAACGGTCGTAATGTCTTTCGCTGTTTTCTTTTTGTACAAGCATCCCTGTTTGTCGCAAACCTTTTGTGTCTTGCGGAAACTGTGTAAGCAGTGCATCCCAGGCATCCGGCGCATAACCGACACCATACATTTTACAAATTTCACCCGTTAAGCCGCGCGCCTTTAAATAATCTACGGCGCTTTTATCGATTTTTAAGCGATGTTGATAGAATTTCGAAACATTTCCCAGAAGATCATACAAGCTTTTCTGTACTTGTTTTTTTTGTTGGTGCTGTGGCGACTGTTCGTAAGGAATTTCAATGCCTGCTTGCTGCGCTAAGGTCTCAACTGTTTCTACAAACGACAAATGGTCGTGTGCCATTAAAAAACCAACCGCATTGCCGCTCGCTCCGCAACCAAAACAATAATAAAATTGTTTTGCCTGACTCACGGTGAATGATGGTGTCTTCTCTTTATGGAATGGGCAACAGCCCGAATAGTCTTTACCTGACTTTTTCAAGGGTACATGGTTTTGCACCACATCAATAATATCAATGCGTGCTAATAAGTCATCTATGAATGTAGAAGGAATGCGCATTTACTTATTATAACTTATAACGACTTATGACAAGGCGTCTTTAACTAATTTGCTAAGTTGGCCCATATCAGCGCGGCCTTGCGCTTTAGGCTTGATGATTGCCATCACCTTGCCCATATCTTGCATGCTGCTGGCACCTGTCTGCGCAACCGCATCTTTAACAAGACTGCTGAGTTCTTCATCACTTAGCTGAATTGGCAAATAGGTTTTGATGATTTCAAGTTCTAGTTGTTCTTGCGCAACGAGATCATCACGCCCACCATCTTGGTATTGTGCAATAGACTCACGACGCTGCTTTGCTTGTTTGTCTAAAATCAGCAACACATCCGCATCGCTTAATTCAACACGTTCATCAACTTCACGTTGTTTAATTGCAGCTTGGATTGAACGAACCGTCATGAGGCGATCTTTTTCTTTTGCCTTCATGGCCGCTTTCATATCGTCCATTAAACGTTGCTTTAATGCAGACATTATAAGAAGCCAGCTAAACCGCCAGAACCACCAACACCACCTTTATGATGCTCGCGACCATTCAACAAGATTTTAATTTCTCTTGCAATTTTCTTATGATGACGCTTGCGAGCCATTTGCTTCGCTCTACGTTTTTCTTGAGATTTGGTTTGATGGCCTTGTTGGCGTTTACGTGAACGCGCAGCGCGACCTTCTTTGTCACAGTTGCGACGGAATCGACGCATGAGAGAATCAACTGTCTCTCCATCTCGAGCACGGGTACTCGGCATTAAATCACCCACCTTAAAATTAGTTCGTTAACAAAATACTGCCCCTTGGGACTAGGTCATTATAGATGCTTTTGAGAACCGTGTCTACAGGCTGTTTTCGATGCGTTCTAACTCAGATAATGGCCAGCGTGACCTTGCGGCAACCTTTAAATCTGTACGCTGCCCGGCGATAAGACGCTTGCAGCCGGTGAAAGCTATCATTGCACCATTATCGGTACAAAACTCATGGCGGGGATAAAACACTTGCACATCAATGTCTTGCATTGCCCGATCTAGAGTTTCGCGCAAATGCAGATTAGCACTCACGCCACCCGCAACCACTAATCTCTTATAGCCCGTTTCGCGTAAGGCGCGTTGGCATTTGATAAGCAGGGTATCAACCACCGCATCTTCAAAGGCTGCAGCAATATCTTCTTTTGCTGAACTGTTGTTTTGCAGGGTATTTAAGGCAAAGGTTTTCAAACCACTGAAGCTAAAATCTAAGCCTGGTCGTGTCGTCATCGGCCGAGGGAAATGAAAGCGCGACCTGTCGCCTTTTTGTGCCAGCTCGGCAAGCTTTGGCCCCCCAGGGTAACCTAAGCCTAAAATCTTCGCGGTTTTATCAAAGGCCTCGCCTGCGGCATCGTCGACGGAATCACCTAGCACATGGTATTCGCCCATTGCACGCACATCAACCAACATCGTATGGCCGCCCGACACCAATAGCGCTAAAAACGGAAACTCTGGTGTTTTGTCTTCTAACAAAGGTGCTAATAAGTGCCCTTCCATATGGTGCACAGCAATCGCCGGCACACCCCAAGCAAAAGCAAGTGAACGGCCGATGCTAGCGCCTACCAATAAAGCACCCACCAAGCCAGGCCCCGCGGTATAAGCAACACCGTGAATGCTGCTAGCTTTGCATTTCGCCTCAGTCAGTACGGTCTCGATAAGTGGTAGGGTTTTTTGAATATGGTCGCGGGAAGCCAGCTCAGGCACAACACCACCATATTTTTCGTGAATTTCTGTTTGGCTGTAAATTGCATGGGCTAATAAACCCTGCTCGTTGTCGTAGATCGCTATCCCGGTCTCATCGCAAGATGTTTCGATGCCAAGCACACGCACTAATCTTTCCCGATCTTAGGCTCTTTGCCAGCAGACAATCTTTTAAGGTTAGCAGCGTGGCGAAACAATAAAATAACTGTCATGAGCAGCAGTGGTAAGGTTGCTTCAACACCTAAAAAGAAATAAGCTGCAATAGGCACAACAAGCGACATCACTACAGCAGAAAGCGATGAATACCGCGTAATGGCCGCCACCAATAACCAACTAACGATAGCAATCAGGCCTAATAACCAATAAACACCAAGCATCGTGCCGAGGTAAGTGGCAACACCTTTGCCCCCCTGAAATTCATAAAATATTGGGAACACATGGCCTAAGAACGCAAAAAATGCCGTTAGAGTTACAACCCAGTTGGGAGCATCAAACATCACCACAATAATAACGGGAATCAAGCCTTTTAACACATCGCCTAGCAACACCGCTGTGGCGATCTTTTTTCCACCAAAACGTAAAACATTGGTAGCCCCAGGATTACCAGAACCTTTAGAGCGTGGGTCAGGTAAGCCACACAATTTACATATTAAAATTGCGCTAGAAATCGAGCCTAATAAGTAGCTCACCACGAACATAATTAAGAAAAATGTCATACACGCCTTCTCACGTTAATAAACAAGATTAATGTTATTAAAGCATAGTTGGCGATTAAGGCATAATAAAATATTTCTGTGTATAAAAGCTACTGCTGAAGCGCAGTCATCACTTTTGCCATAACCTTGGCTGAAACAGCATCTTGCGATTCAAGCTTGCTGATGTAGGCTTGCGATACATCCATGCGTTGCGCTAACTCTTCTTGTGTTAAATTTGCTTTTATTCTTGCCAAAGCAACGGGGTTGTCGACGTAGTCTTCAAGCTTGAAGGGTGCGTAGTCTTCATCAATCACTTTGTCGATCTGATGCTTTAAGGCTTTATAAGCATTTATAGGCAGCAAAACGTATTCTGCCTCACCTTCTACAGACTTAATTATTTGTAAATTCATTTATACACATCCCCTCTCGCACCTATCTTTTCAATACTGATGATTTTTACATCTTCATGCTTCTCAAAAACAATTCTCCATAAACCAACACGTAAACGAAAGCGCACCTCTCCTTTTAGTCTTTTGATGTCAAGTCGATTATCATGCGGATTATGGCCTAACTTTTGAATTTGCTCGACCACCTGGTTTCGTGTAACCCCTGGCAAGGACCGCAATTGCTTTTTTACTTGGCGATGTATTACTATTCGGTACACTTTTGTCTTACTAGTTATATTATAGGTTATATTTAGTTATGTTGCAAGTTCTACAAAAAATTAAAAGCAGCACAGCTATCAAAGCATAGTTGGCGATCAGGGCATAGTAGAAGGTTTCAATTTGAGCTGGCGGCCAAAGCCAAAGCATGGGAAGAATAATGCCCCAGTTTACCGTACAAGTGATGATCGCCACGATGGTATAGCGAGCAAAGCCCCACAAAAACGCACAGATGTATAACATCAACGCTTCTGCGAAAAGCAATAACATAATGATAATGAAGTAATGCTGTGAAAAGCTGATATTAATACCGTATACTTTTAAAACAAACGGATGAAAAATAGGTAGCAGGAAAACCACCAGCAATAGCAAGGCTGTTGCGTGATAATAGCTGGACTTGAGTGTTTTGTATCCGCCATCTTCCTGCGAGACTTCTAGCGACAGCACTCTTGCAAATGCATAAAAAATGATAATTAGCATTTCTTCGAGCTGTAAGATAATTCGGTATGAAGCCGCTTCTAATGGTGCATATAACGCTACCATCACTGCAAGCACGGCAAAAAAACCATACTCGCCCAACGCTGTAATACCGGCTGGCCCAGAAGTTTTTAACACTGCATAATAAGATTGCTTGTTGCTTTTAACATTAATTATTTTCTGTAATTTTTTGTCTTCCGGCAAGCTATGATTGGTTAAAAGTACCAATATACAAAAAACCAACACTGTTATTAATGCAATACCTTGCACTACAACCCCAGGGCTTTCAAAAACATGTAAAATCAAATAATCTAGCCCTGCATTTAAAATAATACATATAACAATCCAGTGCCCAATCTGCTTTGGCTTAACCTGCGTATACAGCAGCATGCGACAATAAAAAAACAACGCTCCAGGCAGCAAGCTCATTGCAATAGTTTTAAAATAAGCATTAAACAAGTCTTGCTGTTCTGAATTCAGAAAATAGACAATAAAATCAGGGATGCCAAATAGATACACTGCAGTAAGCGGTAATATTAACCCTACTGTTAACACAAGCCCCGACTTTAATATTGGCATAGCGTCATGTTGATTTAACTTATACAGATTGGCAACAGGGAAGACGAATGCAACCAAGGACATAAAAACTGCCATATGGATAAACGAGGCTAGAGATTGTGCGGCTAACGCTGATTCACCTAACAATGAAATAACAATCGTGTCAGTAACGCCCATTAGCAATAAACCCAGGCTGGAGCTGATAATTGGGAACGCGTGTGAAATTAGTTTGCGTGTGATTTTTATATTTATCATACAGGCCTAAATACCAGCTCGTAAGTACAGTTTGTGCAGGAATTAGCTTCTAAATATAAACGCACACCAGCATTCAATTTAAAGTACTTCTGTCGTAAATATTTACAGAAACTCGGTTCACTAGCATAAAAACTGTCTTTATTGTTTATGCTTTTTTCATAATCATAGATATCTTTTAAAACTGGCTTTATTGCCGCCGATAACTTTTTCGAGCAAAAGACAAATTTTCGACCTGGCAAATCAAGTAGCTCATTGTGAACCAATAAACAAAGCAGACAAATTGCTGCGTCACCTTCTACCATTTTTGCATACATGTTATGCCTGGGGGCATGACTAGTGTTAAAGTGGAAGCGTGCTGCTCGAAAAACACGGTCAGCAATAACCAAGCAAACCACATTTATTAACGACTTTCTGCCTTCACTAGGTATGCAGTTTAAAATAAAGTAGATAATTGAAAGGTCGACTCTGAGCTCTTCAACAAAGCCATATGACTTTTTACTAAACTTATTGACCTTGCCTGAAAACAGAGGTAATGGCCCACTGTTATGGAAGCCCTCGTGCAGCGATACCCAATTCGCAAAATCTTGGCTTGTTAGCTTTAAATTCATTGAAAATTTCTGCATTGTACTTTGTGCCATTTTTACAAAACGCTCTTCCATGAGATTTGCAAATACAAAAGATTTCTTAGCTAACGTCCTTTTGCACTGGGCAAAATATGGCAGAAACACGGCAACATGTATTTCATTTAGATCAAACACGCCTCCCTTGGCATACAGAAGATCGCCCACAAACAATTCTGCAATTGGGGGAATGCAAAACCGGTGCTCGTCTAGCTCGAAATTATTTTCTAACATTAATCTATTTAGAAACTTTTTTTGATAGGGTTTTATGGCAAAAACAGTTTTTTCTTGGCCATAGAAAGACACATAATCAACATTCCCGGTCGTCCCTCTGGAAAAGCTTATCTCTCTCACATCTTTTTGCTCGCATTTATACAGATTTTCGCCGTAATCAACGATATCTTTTTTTGTCTCTAGGCTTAGTGCAATATGGTTTTGCATTCTGTCGCCTTAAACATATAAAGATTTAACTTATTCAAAAGATCATCGTATAACGGTTCAATGCTGGGCTCTGGTAAGCCCACATCAAGTTCATAATACCCTGTTGGAAAAGTAACGGGCACTTTGCTGATGCTGTCTGAAATTCCAGCTTTCCATTTAACATAAGCTTCTTGCAGTGATTTTTTATAGGATTGTGCTGAGCTTGTAGCGCAAGCACTACCTATTGAATAAACCCCGTCTTTCAGAAACCAAACGGCGGAGAAAAATACCTTATCTATTTTCAATACCATAAAATTAAAGTCATTGTCATTTGCGGGGCTTTTTACTTTATTTTTAAGTTTTTCTGAAATGTTTTCTGCATTTTTTATGCATTGATCTTCGTAGAACTCCAAGACAGCTTGCTCTTTTGCCCGCGCCTTACTGGGATGGCAAGCCCATCCTTTGGAGCTGACTCTGCCCATGCCTTTTGAATATACCCGGTCCATTTCCTTTATAAACACCACCCTCTCTACAAGCTCCATCAGCGCCTTCTTTAATGATATATCTTTGCTAGAATCACTACCTGAGGCTGATATATTTTTAATAAAAAACTTGTTATCTGGCACACTCGCTATCAAATCCGTGGTGTAGCAAAATGGATAAATTGAAACACTGCTTCCTGCCAAATCAAGATTTCTATTTATAGCTTCCCATATAAGAGCCACATCCTGCATAATTTACTCCTTAAGGTTTTTTCCAATGACTACTGCATACAACGGTTTTTCTGAAATAATACCGAATGAATTGATGATTTCCTCTTCTTTTAATGAGCCCAACACTAAACTGCTAAGCCCCAAAGATGTAGCTTCCAGTATAATATTTTGCGCAATATGCCCCGCCTGGATACAAGCAAACTTATATGCTCTGGCCGTGTATCTTTTGGCAAGAACCCCAAGATTTGCACTGATTACTATTGCGGCTGAGGACAGACTTATATCTGTGCTCCTTGCAAAGAACAGCTTATTTGGATCACTCAGCATGCGGTTAATTTTATTCAGCCTATACCCCACATGATCCCAATCATATGCGCCCCAGCGCCCGCGTTCCCTCAAAGCTACTTTCAATTGCATCACATCTAAGCCACCAGCCAATGGCACAGTGAAAGAACCATGCCTGCTTTTTAGGCCGTACCCACAAAGAAGTAAACTACGTATCTTATTTAAAGACAACTCTTCACTGCAAAATTTATGACAGCTATGCCTTGACTCCAGAACTTGAAAGAAAGCGGGTGACTCCAAAGCTTGCTTTGCCTGGAATAACTTATGGTTATTAAACTTAGCGCTAGGTAAATATAGGTGCATATCTGCCACATATTGTGTTGCACTTCCTAATACTCTATAAGACCCAAGTTCATATATTTTTTCTGCTGTTGTTTTTCTCATTGACTACCCCGCCGCCACGGTATAAATTGGGATTTCAGTTTTATTATCTATTTTTAATAAATTTGCAGCCTGCGTCTCTATAATTGCGGGGGTAAGCCAGGTATTTAGCCCAAGGGCCGTTGCAAAAAATATATACTGCTGCGCAAGCTCCGCCGTGTTTGTCAGTAAATTTCTATAGGCCCTTTCATGTTTGTAGCGCGACATGTAACGCTCCAAACATGCTGTAATGAATATGGAGAAAGCTCCGGAGCCTGCTTTCGTTTGGCCTATACAAATGTCTGCCACCTGCATACGGAAATCCCCCCATGAAACCAAGCAAAGCTGGTGATCTTTCGGGTCATAAAAATATACGCCCGCTTCTATACCCTTGACCTTATGAATCACCACATATGTTTCTAATGCTATAAATCTTGACTCATAAAAGCTTCGCGTTGATTTTTCTATTTTTCTTCTATAAAAAACTAAATCCTTATTTGACAAGCTGAGAAGCTCTCCGAGCTCCTCTTTTTTAATGTTCTTTGCGCGCAGAGACAAGCATGAGCTGCGTTTAAGCAGCGTTTTTTCAACATTAATTTTTTTCAGATCTATTCCGGCTGGCTTTTGGAAGCTTACAAATTTTACACTCGGGACTCTCTTCCAAATTTCATTTTTGCTGAGCGCTCTTTTTGGAAAAATTCGTCTATCTTGTTTTTCGCTTTTGCGCTTGTCATCAATGCAATTGATGTTTTGGCTTTTTAGATGGTATATAAGCGCATTAAGCCATTTGTGATTTTGCCACATGCTAATTTGATCAACGGGGTAGTCGCTGAGGTCATTTATTAATATTTGATGTTTTTGAAGGTTTCCCAGGAGATCTCTAGCTCTAGCCAAATCAAGATCAAATACTTTAGCCAAGTATTTTGCTATTTTGTCTGCATCTGTACAATTTGCGATTGCCATAATCGTGTGTATAAACAATTCTCTGCTCATTGCTATTGATTGCTCATCATAAACCGCCTCCAAATTAATGGTGTCTGAAAATATATTCGTGGCTTTTAACAGTGGATTTAAATAAACCTTTTTTATCATAATACTGCATACCCCATACAAGATTCAGTGATACTATCTATGCCGATAGCTTGCTCGATTTTTTGCTCATGACAAGAGTAGCCCGCGTATATATTTAAGCTATAGGATTTAGCCAAGAATTCTAAATTCTGATAGATATGACCCAGATCATATTGCATAACACGATAACTTCGTGAATACCGATATCGGTGCATGCTACGCTCAAACATACATGAATAGATAATCGCAATCTGCGGAGAAAAGCAAAGTCGCTTAGGGTCAATCACTAAATACTGATCTATCAAGCTTGCAACCAAAGATGCATTCCGCAGTTGAAGAACCGTCAGATGATGATCATTAAACTGATAGTGATATATCCCGGGGTCAAGCCCCTCAATGTCATGTACAAGAAGGTAGAATTCGTAAGGATGCCTAGCGCCGCCCGAAGGTACTGTTTTCCGCATATGCTTTCCTGTTACCTGCATATGCCTATCACCTATTTTCCCGAATGCATAATACAAAAGTCTACTCAACTTCTTAAAAGTTAGGATCTCTGGTTTTTTAGAACCCCGCAGCATACTATCTAAAGTAATGCTTTCATCTACATCAGGTTTTTCTAACTGTATCTTGGTGCCTTCGTACTCTTTGTGATTTGCCGGCGGTGGGGTTTCTTTAACATAATGCTTCATCAGAGCAACGTCATATATATTGCCCATTTTGTTGTTATATAAAATTCTCGGTGTGTTGATAGTATGCTCATGTAAAATACCCGCTTCACGCCAATTGTGTTTTTCCCAGCTGAGCGAGATTCCTTGGCTTTCAATTTCTTTTATAAATCCGTTTTTCTTTAGTTCTGTCGCGGCTTCCGCGGCATTTTCATGCGTCACATTCAACATAACTGCAATGAATGCATGAACATCAGATTTTGATTTTGGCTTTTCAAGATAGTTCATCAGTTTTTTTAAAGGTTTATTCTCTAAAATTTTGCAATCAAAGCTTTTTTGCTTAAGCGGATGATGAACATAGCATGTGCCATTAACACAATGTATTCTTAACGCTGAATCTGCAACTAACAAAGACATGTTTCCTCCTTAAAAACAGGAGGGAGCAAGCTCCCCCCTGACCTGCTTAGCTACTCGTCAGTTTCGTCATCATTGGGGACTTGCACAGAGATACATCCCTGGCGTGTTTCACCTAGATTAACGTCGCCTTCATTTGCTTCAATTACCTCGAAGATTTCAGCCACTGATTTTGCATCGTTGGGGTTAGTATTATTATTCATATTTCCTCCCTTTATTGTTGTAGTGGAGTCATTATCACCAAAAGAAATATGAACAACAACCCCTCAAACTCTAGTATTTTTCATTTTTTTGAATTTTTTTTGCTTTTTTTTGCATGACCATAAACAATACACCCTCATTTGAGGGGGCCATTTGCTTCATTTTTTTGCATGCTGTAAAATACAAATATGGATATCGTATTTATAAAAGAACTGCAGCTTGAGTGTGTGATTGGTTGCCTTGATTGGGAGCGTGAGATTACCCAAAAGTTGCTGCTTGATGTTGAGCTCGGCACCGATTGCAAAAAAATCAGCGCCAGCGATGATATTGAACAAGCTATTAACTATGCCGCACTGAGTGAGCGGGTGCAGGCCTATGTTGCGGGCACCTCCTTTAAACTGATCGAAACGCTGGCGCAACATATCGCCGACTTGATTTGCGATGAGTTCGGGGCCAGCAAGCTTAAGCTTACCTTGTATAAGCCTGGCGCCCTGCCTACGGCCAACACCGTTGGCGTAATGCTCGAAATCTGAACTATACTTGTAGCATGTTTAAATTCTTGCCTAGAAACCCAGAATCGCCTCGCAGCGTTATTGCCGCGGGCTTTCGTTTGTATTTTGCCAGCTTCAAATACTCGCTGGCCTTGGTGGTTTCTCTCGCTTTAGCATTAACCATCTGCTATACCGGGCTTGCTGAATATACGGTACTGAACGACGTCATGGTATCTTTTGTAACAGCCTTGGTGGGCTTGGTATTTTTTATTCCTATAGTTAAGCGCATCTACAGTGCTGGCGCGGGGCTGCCCATCAGCACACAACATGCTTTTGATGGGTTTTTTACCCACTATGTGCGCTTAGTGATCATCGTTTGTTTGCTGAATTTTTTATCGCTTTTTATGGTTATAGTTATGGGGCTGGCCTCTTTTAATATTCCCGTGCTTATTATTTCTTCTTTTTTGCTGGTTATCGCTTACTTTTATATTGCAATAAAAATATATTTTGCCAATATGTTCGTGCTGCTTGAAAACAAACATATTTTTGACGCATTTAAATCCAGTATTCGTATTGAGCATCATCATATGTGGTTAACATTTTGGGTGCTATTTGTTTATATGTTTTCGTTTTTTGTTATTTTAACCTTTGTGAATCCGCACCTAAATGATACACCTCTATTGCAAATGGCCTTTAATGCCGCAGCAACCATTATTGGCATTCCATTGTTTATTTGTGTTCAGATTTGCCAATTCTTTAATTTAAAAGAATTACGCGGCAATTAGATCTTTTAGCTTTTTAAGTGCGGCTTTTTCTAGCTGTCTGATGCGTTCCAAAGAAACACCAAAACGCTTGCTCAGGTCTTGTAATGTGGCTTTCTTTTCTTGTAGCCAACGTTCTTGTAAAATAACTTGCTCACGTTCGCCGAGTGTCAGTAATGCACTGTGAAGTTGCATTTTAATGTTTTCATTTTCGCTATGCTGTTCGAGCATTAATGCCGGGTTAGCTTGGTGATCTTCAAGCTGCGGCGCTGGCAAGGCATAGGTCTCACCGTCGTATTGCACATCTAAAGCTGTATCATGTACATTTAAGCGTGCTTCCATTTCGCGCACGGTATCTGCTGGTACATCCAGATCGCTTGCAACACCTTTAATTTCCTCTTCGCTGAACCAACCCAAGCGTTTTTTCATTTTGCGTAAATTAAAAAATAATTTGCGTTGCGATTTTGTGGTTGCAACACGCACAATCCGCCAGTTACGTAAAATAAATTCATGCATTTCTGCTTTAATCCAGTGCACGGCGTAGGCAGCCAGGCGCACCCCCATTTTCGGATCAAAGCGTTTAACGGCTTTCATCAGGCCAATATTGCCTTCTTGAATGAGGTCTGCCACAGCCAGGCCATAGCCAGAATAACCGCGCGCTACGCGCACAACAAAGCGCAGGTGGCTAAGGACTAGCTCACGGGCTGCATCAAGGTCGTTGTCTTCTTGTAGGCGACGAGCAAGCTCAAATTCTTGCTCCTGGGAAAGCATGGGTATAGCGTTAGCATAGGCAGCGTATGCCTCTATACTGCTGCCAGGCAGGGTTATCGATATAGCTTGTAAGTCTTTGTTTAGCATGCCATTTACCTCTATACTGCTTCTTAGCACTCAAATCACTAGAGTGCTAATGGTAATTTTAGCATATTCTTAGCGTGGGCGCAGCTGGTAAAGATAGCGCGTTACAGCTATCCAGGCACCCATCATAGCCACCACACAAGAGCCTACGATAATCATTGCTTTGATTTCTAGGCTGATACTGACTGGCTGCCAGAGGCTGCCATAAGCCAGCAATAAGTCATTTAGCGGTTGTCTTAAAAACAGGCCTGCTAGCGTTAATATCAACAAGCCAAAACAGCTGCCTAACAAGCCGATCCAAAAACCCGTGTATAAAAAGGGCCTGCGCACAAAACCATTGCTGGCACCCACCATCTTGCTAACCGCAATTTCTTGCTCGCGTTGCAGCAGTTGGCCGCGGATGGTGTTGCTCACCACTAGTAATAAACCTAAGCCTAATAGTGCGCCTAAAACGATCACCGTTTTTTGTAATAAGTTTAAAATGGCCTGCATGCGTAATACCCAAATTACATCGATACTCGCCGTGGCAACCTCGGGCATTTGATCTAAATCTTTTTGCAATTGTTCCAGTGCAGCCACTGTTACATCTGCAGGTAAAATGGTAAGCACTGCCGGCAAAGGGTTATATTCTAATACTGCTAACGAATCACCTATATCCGACATCGTTTTAAATTGTTGCAATGCTTCGTCTGGCGACAAATATGTTACTTTGGCAATATTATCTTGTATGTGTAATTGGTTTACCAAGCCAATGGCTTGCTCTTGCGGCAGGCCATCTTGCAAAAACAATGTGATCTCACCACTTTGCTCCCACTGCTGGCCTATTGTATTTAAATTATTGCTGGCCCAATAAAGCCCTACAGGCATGCACAATACTACTGCAAACACCCCTAAGGTTATTAAAGTTGCTAGCGGTGTACGCCATAGATATTTAAAGCTGCGCTTGCATTCGGTTAGATGCTGCCAACGCCACATCCCAAAACGATGCGATGACTTGGTTTTTTGTCGCTTATTGGACTTACGTGTTTTCGATTTCATGAGTTATCTGGCCTTTAGTTAAACCAAGCACAGGGTACTGTGCGCTTTCAATTAATTCTACATTATGTGTTGCAATCAACACGGTGGCACCCACTTGATTAAAACGTTCAAACAAACGAATAATGCTGTGTGCCAATTCAGCGTCGAGGTTACCGGTGGGTTCATCCGCCAGTAAAATTGATGGGCGGTTAACAATAGCACGCGCAATGCCCACCCTCTGTTGCTCACCACCTGAAAGACTTGCCGGCATCACGTTAGCCTTTCCAAGAAGCTTTACTGTTTCTAGAGCAGCTTGTACACGCTTGCGGATATCTAGCGGCGCATAGCCCGCAACGTAAAGCGGCAAGGCAACATTTTCATAAACGCTGCGATCATTGAGAAGCATCGGGTCTTGAAAAACGACACCCACGTTTTGTCGAAACTTAGCAATTTTCGCGCCTTTCAAAGAGCTAAGATCTACACCATTTACCATAACTTGGCCATTGCTCGGGCGCTCTAGCAAGGTTAATAGGCGTAATAATGTGCTTTTACCCGCACCGGAATGCCCTGTTAAGAAAGCCATTTTGCCTTTCGGCAAGGAGAAGTTTATATCTCGCAGCGCGGTAACTTCACCTGGGTATTTTTTGGATACTTGTTTGCATGTAATCATGTGCTGGTTCTAACCTTTATCGTGTTGCAGTAATGCCTGAACAAACATGTCGGCATCGAACGGTTTTAAATCATCTATTTTTTCACCCACACCAATGTAGCGTATCGGTATGCCCTGCTGCTTGACCAAGGCAAATACCACGCCGCCTTTAGCTGTTCCATCTAGTTTAGTTAATATTAGACTATTAACGTCAACTGCTTGTTTAAATTCTTTTGCCTGTTGCAACGCATTTTGGCCGATAGTCGCATCCAATACCAAAACTACTTCATGCGGTGCATCTGGGTCGAGTTTCTTAACAACGCGGGTCACTTTTTTCAACTCTTCCATGAGGTGTGACTGCGTATGTAGCCGACCAGCTGTGTCCGCAATGACAACATCAACCCCTCTTGCAATACCTGCCTGCAAGGCATCAAATACCACTGCTGCACAGTCAGCGCCGTGTTTTTGTGCAATCACTGGCACACCGTTGCGTTCACCCCACACCTGTAGCTGTTCGATCGCGGCAGCGCGGAACGTGTCACCTGCGGCCAAGAGTACTGTCTTGCCTTGCTCCTGCAGATGTTTTGCTAACTTGCCGATCGTGGTTGTTTTGCCGGCACCATTAATGCCCACCATTAATATTAGTTTCGGCTTCGCAGTTGTCTCGTGTAATGCTACTTGTGGCACGGCCAATAACTTTACCAAATCTTCGCTAAGCGCCGCAAATACTGCCTCACCGTCCGTGAGCTCGTGACGCTTTAATCTGCCTGTTAAGTCTTTAATAATCTCTTGTGTCGCCTCAACACCTACGTCAGCCATTAGCAGTTGTGTTTCTATTTCTTCCAACAGGTTTTCATCGATAACTTTAGCGCCAAGAAGCAAACTAGCTAAATTATCGGTAAGTTGATGTCTAGTTTTGCTTAAGCCCTGCTTAATACGAGAAAACAAACCTTGTTTTTCGCTTGGTGCCTTTTCTTCTGCTTTCTTTTTGAAATTGAATATCATTTTAATACCTTTACACAGCCTTCAAGATTGCCTATGCTAGCACATTAAGCTTGTACAGCATGGAGCTATTATCAATGCGTCTAAGGATAACAATTTTTACCTTGTTGTGTCTAATCTGGACAACCGGTCTAACACAACAAAGCCTGCCCACCACCGAATACACACTCTCTAATGGTTTAAAGCTGATTGTCCGAGAAGACCATCGTGCCCCCATCGTTACTGTGCAAATCTGGTATAAAGTGGGTTCTAGCTACGAACACACCGGCATCACAGGTGTCTCACACATTCTGGAGCATATGCTATTTAAGGGTACTACTAAACATCCAGATAGCACATTCCTTGATACCATCACAAAACTGGGCGGCTCCCTTAATGCGTTTACCAGTTATGACTACACCGGCTACTATCAATCGCTACCCAAAGACCAACTAGCGATTGCCTTAGAACTTGAAGCCGATCGCATGCGCAACATCAATTTTGGCGAAGAAGTTTTTGAAACAGAGTTGCAAGTCATCATTGAGGAACGTCGCTTACGCATAGATGACGTGCCAGACAGTCTCGCTTACGAACGTTTTGAAGCTGTTGCTTTAACCAATAGCACTTATCGGCACCCCATTATTGGCTGGCCCGATGACCTTAAAAATGCCACACGACAAGAGTCATATGATTGGTACAAAATGTGGTACGCACCCAACAACGCAACTGTCGTGGTTGTCGGTGATGTCGACCCGCAAGAAGTAGAAAAATATACAAAAAAATATTTTAGCAACATCAAAACATCAGACATTCCTGTTGTATTTCCGCAACAAGAGGTTGTGTCATTAGGTGAAAAACGCATCGAGGTAAAGCGCCCTGCAAAACTACCGAAACTTTACATGGGCTTTCCTGTGCCCGTTTTATTAACGGCTGAAGATAAATCAGATATTCCAGCGCTCACTGTATTGGCCAGCATTTTAGATGGCGGGCAAAGTGCACGTTTTGCTAAAAACTTAGTGCGTGGGCAAGCTGTTGCGGCAAGCGGGTCTGCAGGGTACATGCCAATGATGCGCCAAGATCACTTATTTGTCATTGAAGCCATTCCAAAACAAGATAAAACTATAAAAGAATTGGAAAGTGCTATTTGGCAAGAAATAGTTGCACTGCAAGAAACAACTGTTAGCCGGCAAGAACTAGCACGTGCAAAAACGCAGTTTAAAGCCAGTGATATTTTTAAGAAAGATTCCATCAGCACCCAAGCTTGGGAAATTGGCGCTCTTGAAAGCGTCGGTCTGCCTTGGCAAACAAGCGATGAATTTTTAGAAGACATCGATAAGGTAACAGCAAAACAAGTGCAAGCTGTTGCACAGAAATATTTTTCTCGTGACAGCCTAACTGTTGCTGTATTGCAACCCATAGCTATGCAAAACGAGGAGTCTTAATATGTTGCCATGGTTTAAGAAACACCCTGAAAAAGTCATCATTGGTTTTATTCTAGTTATTTTATTGCCGGCAATCCTTGTCGCGCAACATTTTTGGCCCCACGATGGTGCAACAAAATCTACCCGCGTAAGTACAGAGCAAGGCTTGTTTGAAATTCACTATTGGCAAGAAAATGGTGCCACAATTGCATTTGTACCGCTGCCAGAGCTACCTATTGTTGATATTCACGTATTATTTCCTGCAGGCTCTGCATACGACAAAGAAACACCTGGGCTTGCTTATCTTACCGCGCAGATGATCGGTGAAGGCACAAAAACACAAGACGCTCAAAGTATTTACGAAACCTTTGAGAATGTTGGCGCCCAGTTTTCAGCCAGCGCCAGCAGAGATTATGCAGCATTAAGCCTGCGTACATTAAGCGACAACAAGCCGCTAGAAACCTCTATGGAAATGCTGCGGCATTTGCTTGCAGAAACAACATTCGAAGCAAGCAATTTTGCGCGCGAGCGAAATCGTCTACTTGCAGCGATAAAAATGCGCGAGCAATCGGCTGGCGATATGGCAAGTCAAGCTTTCTTTGAAGAAGCTTATGCGGGCCATCCTTACGCTACCCCAGTTACAGGTACGCAAGATGCTGTAGAGGCATTAACAGCCGCTGACCTAGAAAACTTTTTCCGCTCTTATTATACAAAAAATAATGCTGTGATCGCCATCAGTGGTGATATCTCGTTGCACCAAGCACGCAAAATTGCCAGCGATTTATTAGAAGAGCTACCTATTGGCCTCGCCGACACGCAAATTCCCTTAGTGCCAAGAGCTCAAGCTAAAAAGGAACATATTAAGTTTCCTTCTACACAAACACATATATTGTTTGGCATGCCCGCTATGGCAAAAGGCAACCCAGACTTTTTTGCATTCTCTGTAGGCAACCATGTACTGGGTGCCAACCCGCTGGTATCACAATTATTCAATATTGTACGTGACCAACATGGGCTTGCCTATAGTGTTGGCAGCCATCTAATTACTTTAAAACAGCCCGGCCCTTTTATTATTAATTTACAAACGCGCGGCAATGAAGCGAAAAAAGCCATGGCGCTTGTAGAAAAAACATTAGATGCCTACATGAAAAATGGCCCCAGCAAAGAAGAAATTAAAGATGCAAAAGCTAATATCAACGGGCGCTTTGCTTTGGGTTTAGGTAGCAATCAGGCAATCACCAGCCATATCGCCATGCTTGCTTTTTACAATCTACCCTGGGATTATTACGAAACATACCAAGATAATATTAATGCAGTCACAAAAGATGACATCGAACGCGTGTTTAAAAAATACCTGAGCGTTAATGATTTCGTGCAAGTTTCTGTAGGTGAGCATGCCCCATAAACCCAACCAGCTACGTATTATTGCTGGGAAATGGCGCTCTCGGGTCATCAATTTTCCTGAGTTTGATAGTATCCGCCCCACACCTAATCGCATCCGTGAAACTTTGTTTAACTGGTTGCAAACCCGTATTTTGGGCGCACAATGTTTAGATCTTTTTGCAGGCAGTGGTGCTTTGGGTTTTGAAGCTTTATCACGCGGGGCAGCGAATGCTGTTTTTGTCGATAATCATGCTGGCATCATTACTCACCTTGAAACACAGGGTGCAGCATTTGAAGCAAGCGATTTTGAATGCGTTTGCTTAGAGGCGCTAGCTTGGCTTAGAAAGCCTGCCACTCAAGTCTTCGATATTGTCTTTCTAGACCCCCCTTTCAATAAAGCCTTAATCCCTGAATGCCTGCAATTACTGCAGGAGAACCACTGGCTGGCCCCTGGTGCAGCGATCTATGTGGAGCAAGCCTCTACGCTAGAACAGCTAAACCTACCTTCAGGGCTCGCTCTCGCGCAACACAAGCGAGCTGGCGAGGTCTACTACGGCTTATTAGAAATGCCTGTGGATAGTTTTTCTTAGAAGAAACAAGAAGATAACTTATAATTGCCAATTATTTGACACAACCCCGATCCTAAGCGATAGTTAATATAATAACTTTTTCCATATTATGGGAGTCAATTATGAAGCAGAAAAAACAGAACTCTATTTCTTTCGGCCCGGTAAACTACGACCAAGCGAAACACTTGATTCAGGTAAAAGGCAAGCTTGGCAAAAACCAAATCACTTGCTCAATTACTGAAGATGCTTTGAAAGAAGTGTACCAAGCAAAAGGCGGCGAAAAAGAATTTTTGCAATCCTTTAAACAACACGAACAACAAATTCAACAAGCTGTCATGCATAAAATTCAGCTTAAAGAATGGAAAGTTCCAGAAAGAGAAATCCTGTTAAGTGAACAAGACTTACGTTCATTCAAATAATATTCGACCAGCGGATATAAATAAGGGCGCGCAAGCGCCCTTTCTATTTTATATAAACATCGTAACGGATTTTATCGCCTTTAATTTGATGCTGCGGCGCAATACCTTCGAGAAAGTCTGCACTGATTGGGCGCTTAACCACAAGCTTTGGTATTTTCTTTAAAACCGTTGCAATAACATTTTCAGATAAAATATCTTCGTCGTGCAATGCTTGCATGATTTGCATGTCTTTTTTAACTAAAGCAGATTTTTTACGCTCGGGAAACATCGGGTCGTAATAGGCCACATCAAATTGCCCAGGGGCTACAGCTTGCAAAAAATCTAAGGCATCCGCTTGCTGTACTTGCATACGCTTAGCGACATCAACACCCTCTGAGTCTTGTGCAAGTAGTTGCACCGCATGCTCAAGGCATTCAGCGAGCAATGGATGACGCTCTAACATTTGTACACTAGCGCCGCAGTGCGCCAGCCAGTAGGCATCTTTGCCTAGACCTGCTGTCATGTCCAAAATGCGTAACTCTTTTTGCTTGCTAAGGCCTACGGCTTTTGCCAGCGGGTCGTTTTTACGGCCCCGTTGCTGCAAGCGCTGTTGATAAGCTGGCAGGGTAAAATCGAGCACCCATTCAATTTGGGGTGGCGTGGTACGCCGCAGCGTATAAACCTGCCCATTTTTGATTAATTCAACGTTCATTTGTGGATAACTCTGTGCATGAACTGGGGATTATTGTCAGAGGCCTTATGGTTTCTCATCTTTCAGCCGAGCAGCCGTGTGGATAACTCTACGAGCAAACCGATCAAACCACCAAATACTGCGCCCCAAACCACCAACCACCCTAGATGTAGTCGGATCATATCGGAAACGATGTCTTTGACCATGCGTGGCGTTAACTCGTCTAAACGACTTTGCACGATCTGTGAAACCTTTTCATGCACCTGATCCGATTGCATCGAGGCTTGCATCTTATCTTCTAGGGCAAGCTGGAAGGTTTCACCGTGTGCGATTTCTTTAATCTCGCCTTTTAGCTTGCTTAAAAACGGCTCGCGGAAGGTTTCCAGTACTTTCATGCCGCCGAACATGTTCAACATTCCACCAAATTGCGAACTCATAATTATCTCAGTAAATGCGTCGAAAGATCGAGATATATCAAGATCGTCGATGATATCATCGAAGTTTACCATTTCTTTTTGCTTGGTATCATGAAAAAATCGGGTCATATTATCTTGGTTAAAAAACTGTTGCATTACTAACTGATAGATGCCGACTTTAAAATCTTCAAAACGATTAGGGATAACACCTGAGCCGTACAAACCTGGCACTTTCTCAAATAACATATGCACTGCCAAAGCATTGGTGACCGACCCAGCCAATGCAAATAGGCCGATACTTGTCAGGTAAGGGTTTTTTAATAAGATGCCGAGCAATAAAAATGCGAAAGCGGCAATATGGCTCAGTAAAGATTTGTTCATGTATAGCTCCTAGAGCCCTACATTTTAACAGGTGTTTCAAAGATTGTGTTTAAAGGGGTGCAAAACTAGCGGCTGTGGCTAGTAGCACGTTTTGTTTCAGCGGCAGCCTGCTGATCGGCCTCTGCACCAGAAAGCACTGTTATAACATCAGGCGCAACAGCTTTTGCCACAGCTCTTGCAACGTTATCGGCATAAGCAATGACCATTTCGCTTGTCCCTCTGTCTTGTTGTGCTATGTTGCCCACATTGCCGCGATCAACGATTGCTTCTATTAGCGCGCTTTCTTCAGCTTCTGGTAGGTGCACACCACTTTCTTGCTTTGAGCCGATTAATTGCTTCAACGCATTTAATAAGCCCATGAAGAGTTGCTGTAAAAAGACTATTACCTGTGAACCACCAAGATTGCTTTGCGCTGCTTGACTCTGTTGAGCCAAAGGAGCATTGCCCATATCTTTTGCGAAGACTTCAATAGCCTCTAAAATATTTTTTAATTTTTCGCGGTGAGGCGTTGCTTGCCTCTCTGCAAGATCAGTAAACTCTTTAGGGCCTTTATCAAGACAGAGCGCCACTGTCATTTGCTCCAGGTCATTGACCAACACGCGGGTCTCTACTTGCAACATTTGCGTTAAACCTTGAACTGCTGCTAGCTGCGCAGTGCGTAATAGCTCAACATCATCGCCTGCTTGCCGAGAAGCAATTTTGTATGTGTTTAATACGCTGTTTGGGTCTAAGCTCATGCTCTATCTCATCAAGATTAATTACTATAACTTCATTATATGCTTGTGAAGCTGAACCCAAGCTGAACCGAAACATCATAAGTCGTTGATTTTTTGCGGTAATTCTATTTTTTTGCCCTGAGCTTTAGCGCCTCAGCCGCCTTCAAGGTTCTCAGGAGTCTTTGCAGATTGCGTCAGACAAGGCAAAAGACGCTGAGGAAAGCGCAGTGTACACGCGTACATGAGCATTTATGAACGCGGCTTTTAACGCAGTATGGCGTAATCTGCGAAACTCCTGCCCCCTTCATATGAAGGGGTTGATAGATTGCCCATATGACAGGTATCATGAGGCATTGAGCTGGGAGGCCCTATGTATAGTTCTGTTATCGATAAAATATTAGATAGCCTGAGTGAAGTAGGCACTGACGTAAAATCACAACTGCAAAGCCAACTGCAAAAGGCTTTAGAAAACCAAGGCTTGGTCACATCCGAGGCCTTTGAAACACAAAGACAAGTGCTATTGCGCACCAGACAAAAACTAAGCGCCCTAGAAGAGCGCCTGGATGAGCTTGAGGCCGTTTTAAAATAAGCGTTTTAAAACAATAGATTAACAGCTTGCCTTAGCATATTTTTGTCGTTAAACTTAAAAGTACCAGCTGTTAAGGAGTGTGCTATGCCCGGTCGTTCTCGTTCAAGAAACCTCAAAACTGCCCTTGATGTAGTGATCAAGAAATTCGACGGTGATAACAAAAACTCTGATTTAGAGAGTAAAGCTAAAACTGTATGCGGGAATACAAAACAAGCTTGCGACGATGCAGGTGAGCCTCAGCTTTATACAGCAGCATTACTGCAAACAGTAAAAGCCGACGGCGCTTTATTATTTAAAAATGCAGGTATTGAAGCGTTACAGCAATATAAGGTACAGGTGGAAAATTGGTCTTTTAATGGTGACAATGCTGATTATTGTGACACTTATAAAATGGCTTTGCTAGCCGTTATCAACAGCGAAATTAGGCTGCAAAAAAATCAGCAATCGCAACTCAGCGCTGAAATACACAGCGTAAAACAAGCAGTAACTGAAGCCAGAGCAGAATCTGCCGGCAATAAAGATTTAACAAAGCTATTAAACAAAGTAGATGTTGTTATTAACAACAACAAAATATCTTTACTGAACAAATCACAACAACTGCAAAAACTGGTAGGCGATAAGCCGCAAGAAAAGTTTGCCTCTTTAGCGGCAAGCACAAAAACCTCTGGCGAGCCATCAAAGCTTAATCGCGCACTCGCTAAACTAAGCTCAGCACTATCAAGGCTTGCTGATGCATTCCGCAATGTTTTTTCACAAAAAGAACCAGGCGCTTTCAAACCCCCATCTGCTGACATGTTTGCAAAACTGCGGGCAGCGCAAGAGAAAGCGCATCCAACAGCAACAGGCACAGGCCCCATACAAGCTGCGCCTGCGGCTGGTGTTGCTAAGCCCAAACGTTAATCATCCGCTATTTTGTTCTATTTTTCGATAAAACAATGCTTCGTGCATATGGTCGTTTTTCACATACTTGATGCCTTCTAGCTCCGCAATCGTTTTTGCCACCTTTAAAATGCGGTGATAGCTGCGCAATGACAAACCTAGCTTTTCAGTGGCGGTAAAAAAATAATTCTGCGTTGCTTTGTCAATGGGCAAATTTTGCATTTGTGGTGTCGACATATGGGCATTTAAACAACCCTGCTCCTGATATTGTTTTTCGTGTAATGCAGTGATTTTTGCGCGCAGCTGAGCGCTGGTTTCTTGTGTAGTATTCTGCGACTGCATCAACGACTTGATATCAACCTTGGGCACTTCAATTTGCAAATCAATGCGATCAAGCATGGGGCCAGATATTTTGTTGACGTATTGCTCAATGCGTTGTGGGCTGCATCGACACTCTCGGGTTCTATCAGTAAGATAACCGCAAGGACATGGGTTCATCGCACACACCAACTGAAATCGGGCAGGCAATTTAATCGATTGTGCAGCGCGCGCAATATTGATTTCACCACTTTCGATCGGCTCACGCAGCGATTCGATCACTTTTCGGGAAAACTCGGGCAATTCATCTAGAAACAATACGCCGCGATGTGCTAGGGAAATTTCACCAGGCTTAGGTTCACTGCCACCGCCTACCAAAGCAATATTCGATGTAGTGTGGTGCGGTGATCGAAAAGGTCGGCGTGCCCAGTTCTCCGCTTTAAAATTTTCATGACTGATCGAATATAAACCTGCAACCTCCAAAGCTTGATCCTCATTTAAATCAGGTAGTAGCGTTGGCAAGCGTTGCGCCAACATGCTTTTGCCCGTGCCTGGTGGGCCGCTCATTAATATACTGTGCCCGCCCGCTGCCGCAATGGTCAACATACGTTTGGCCATTGTTTGGCCTTGAACATCTGCAATATCTAGTGTTTGGTCATAGGGTTTTGGCTTTATCCGTTCGGCCATTGGCAAGGGCTCAATATTTTTTAAATGTGCCGTAACTGACAATAAATCATTGGCAACATAGATCTCTGCGCCACTTAAAGCCGCCTCCGTCTGATTAGCCTGTGGGCATATTAATTTTTTACCTTTGCGTTTTGTTGCAATTGCAAAAGGCAACATGCCGCGCACTGGCCGCAACTCACCTGTTAAACCTAGCTCACCAGCAAATTCATACTCATCCAAACTTTTCTTGGGTATCTGCCCCGATGCCGCAAGCACAGCCATTGCTATTGGCAGATCGAAGCGGCCGCCTTCTTTGCGTAAATCTGCCGGTGCTAGGTTTACCGTGACTTTACGTGGACGTATTTCAAAACCAGCATTAAGTAGCGCCGCACGCACGCGATCTTTGCTTTCCTTAACGGCTGTTTCTGGTAAGCCCACAATTGAAAACCCTGGTATACCACCGCGCATGTGTACTTCAACGCGCACTTCTGGTGCTTGCATACCAAGATTTGCGCGGGTTGTGGCTGTGGCATTGTGCATCAATAATCCCTTTATTATTATTTTAGGAATCACCATGATGAGGGAGCTTGGGCATAAAAACAACCCAGCAAATGCTAGTATTTTTGATTATTTAGCGAAGTAATACGTAGACAGCGCCGGTGCCGCCATGTTTAGGCAGGCATGAGCAAAAAGCCAAGACATACTTTGATTGCGGCAGCCATTGTTTGACTTTGTTTTTTAGAATCGGGGTATTAAGGTCGCGGCCTTTACCGTGAACAATCAACACACAACGGCAGCCTTGAGCGCTGGACGCTTGCAAAAAATCAGCGATGTCTTCGCGCGCATCTTCAACCGTTAGTCTATGTAGGTCTAAAATGTCTTCAATATCAAACTGGCCTTTTTGCAATTGTTTGCGAACCTTATGAGGCAAGGTTTGGTTGAAATAAGAAAGCTTAGCATCAGCTGAAACATTTTCATCGTTTAGGTGGTCGCTGTAGTGTTCGCGCGGGATATCTTCCATATCTTCTTGCGATTGTTCTACCTGCTGCTGCGGTTTCATCTCGCGCACAGTATCACGGAATAGTTTTTTATCTTCGTCGCTAATGGACATGCTTTTTTTCTGCATCCAGTTCATCGCTAATAGCATCTAGCGCATCAAAAAGATTGGCTTTGGTTTTTTCAGCGATATCTACTGGGTCAACATCTACTTGTTCCGCAATATGCATGATGATGTTAAAGGTGATGGCCTCTGCAGCATGCAGCATCACATACAAGTGTTCTTTTTCGGGGATATCTGGGTTATTCTTGACTGCATCACTCATATGCGCCAAGGTATCCATTGCTAATGAGTTCAGTGCAGCATCGATTTTGAATTCCTGCTCTTTTTCTTGTAGTGCTTCTGTTTTTTCTTCTTTGTTATCGCTCATCGGGCGCCCCCTGAATAAAAAATAATTACTCTAGATTTTCCCATTCTGATAGCTTTTCGTCAATGCATTTTTGCAGAGATTCACGCTGTTCTCTCAGGCCTTGAACATCATCCGACTGCGTATTCTTGTAAAAATCCGGAGCAGCCATCTGCTCATCGATAAGCAACAGTTCCTGCTCTAACTCGGTGATTTGTTTCTGCAACTTTCCTTCTTGCTTACCCTTGCCGCCGCTTTTTTTAGACCTTTCTTCTTTTTCAGGTTTGCTTTTTGCTTCTTTTTTGTTGCGGTCAAGATAGTCTTCACCGGCTGCATCTAGGTATTCATCGTATGTTTGTGTAACATCGTGCAAGCCATCCGGTGTTAATACAATAATTCGTGTCGCAATTTTGCGCACAAAATCTCTATCATGGCTCACGAATAGAACTGTGCCTTCAAATTTTTTCAGCGCCTCAGCCAGTGCCGCCAATGACTCTAAGTCTAAGTGGTTAGTGGGCTCATCTAAAATCAAAACATTAGGTTGTGTGATCATTAAGCCTGCTGCTAATAAACGTGCTGCTTCACCGCCCGAAAGATTTGATATTTGTTTTTTAACGTCATCGCCACTGAAAAGCATCTGCCCTAAGTAACTACGCACATTGGCACGTTGCAAGGCCGGCGCAACATCTTCTAACCAGCTTAAAACAGACTGGCTACCTTTAAGTTGCTCGTGATGATCTTGCGCAAAATAACCTTTGTAAGTTTCATGGCCCCATTGATACTCACCTTGATCAGCTGTAAGCTGCTCTAGAATAATTTTCAGAATAGTAGACTTACCCATACCATTCGGCCCAATAATCGCCACCTTTTCACCACGAAACAACTCGAAGCTCACATTTTTTAATACTTGCAGCTCTCCAAACGTTTTGTTCAGTTCTTTTACTTTTAGCACCGACTTGCCTGAAGGACGAATCTGCGTAAATTTAAAAAACGGTGCGCGCCGATTTGTTGCTTTAATTTCTGTTAATTCAATACGGTCAATTTGTTTTTGTTTTGATTTCGCTTGTTTCGCTTTGGTGTTTTTAGCACCGAATTTATCAACAAATGATCTTAGCTGCGCTACCTTTGCCTCTTGCAAACCACGCGAGTGTTTGCTCTGCTGTTCGACCTGCGCCTTAGTCAGCATGAAAGCATCGTAGTTGCCGGTGTATGGGATAATGGTATCGTAGTCGATATCTAAAATATGGGTTGCTACCGAGTTTAAAAAATGTTTATCATGTGAAACAAACAATAAAATCCCTTCAAACTCATAAGTTAAATATTGCTCTAACCAATGGATCGACGTGATGTCCAAGTGATTGGTTGGCTCATCCAGTAATAATAAATCTGACTCTTGGAACAATACTTGCGCCAGTAGAACGCGCAGTTTAAAACCACCCGATAATGCTTTCATCGACCCCTGGTGTTTTTCTTGTGCTATTCCTAGGCCTGATAATAATGTTTGCGCGAAACTTTCAGCTTCGTAGCCATTGTTGGCGGCCACCACTTCTTCTAGCTCACCTAACTTGATGCCATCTTCTTCGGTGAAATCTTCTTTGCTAAACAACACTTCTTTTTGTTGTATCGCATCCCAAAGTGCAGGTTTGCCTGCAAGCACTACATCGATCAAACGCCATTCATCGTACTGGAAGTGATCTTGCTTTAATATGCCGATTTGCGTGTTTTGTGGCAGGCTAATCTCACCTTCGTAAGAATTATCTGAACCCGCTAGTACTTCTAGCACAGTTGATTTACCGGCACCATTTTTGCCAGTAATACCAAAACGCTGATTCGGACGGCATTGAAAATCCGCCTCTTCAAAGAGGAGCTGAGCGCCGAAGCGCATACCTAGTTTGCTTACACCTAACATGCTGGACAGTTTACCTTATTCCGATATAATAGCCAAGCAATGAATAAACTTAATGAACAACAACAACAAGCTATTTTATATCAATCTGGCCCCCTACTTGTCCTTGCTGGTGCTGGCAGCGGGAAAACCCGTGTTATTACACAAAAAATTGCCCAGTTGATTGAACAAGGGGTAAAACCCCAGCAAATAATTGCTGTAACGTTTACCAACAAAGCAGCGCTGGAAATGAAGCAGCGCGTCACCAAGCAAGCATCAAATACAAAGGGTTTACTGGTATCAACTTTTCATTCTTTGGGTTTACGCTTTATTCGTGAGCATGCACATGATTTGCAACGCAAATCGCAATTCACTATTTTAGACCCGGAAGACAGTTTAAATATTTTGCGTGATATTGCTGGTAAAACTGCGATTGATCTTGAAAAAGCGAAGTTTTTTCAAAACCAAATTAGTCAGTGGAAGAATAATTTATTGAACTATGATGAGGCGGTACAAACCACAGAAAACGATTGGCAACGACAAGCTTCTGTTTTGTATGAACCTTACGACAATGCCCTGCGCGCTTACAATAGTGTTGATTTTGATGATCTGATTCGTTTGCCCGTTTTGCTGATGCAAAACAATCCAAAAATTCAGGAATATTGGCAAAATCGTATTCGGCACTTATTGGTCGATGAGTATCAAGATACCAACCTTGCACAGTATGCATGGGTCAAAATGCTAACCGGCAGTTTAGGTAATTTTACCGTTGTAGGCGATGACGATCAATCCATTTACGCCTGGCGTGGCGCACGCGCTGACAACCTTCTGCAACTGCAAGAAGATTATCCACGGTTGAAAGTGATCAAGCTTGAACAAAACTATCGCTCTACACAAACGATTCTTTCTGCGGCTAATGCACTGATTGCTAACAACCCACACTTGTTTGAGAAAAAACTGTGGAGTGAAATGGGCCATGGCGATAAAATTCACGTGCTTAGCTGCCATGACGAAGAAGACGAAGCCACACAAGTAGTGATGAACATTATTCAACACCAGCGACGCAGTGGCTTACCTTTTCATCAATATGCGATTTTATATCGTGGCAACTTTCAGTCGCGACCCTTTGAAAAACTGCTACGCGAACATAAAATTCCTTATAAAATCACCGGCGGACAATCATTTTTCGCACGTGCGGAAATTAAAGACATCATGGCCTATCTGCGTCTGCTTGTTAACCCGGATGACGATGCGGCATTTTTGCGTATTGTAAACACACCAAAACGTGAAATTGGCTCGCAAACTTTAGAAAAGCTCGGTAATTACGCACAGTCTCGGAATTTGAATTTGCTGCCTGCCAGCTTGGAAATTGGCTTAAGTGCCATATTGCCGGAACGCAGCTTGCAAGCGGTACAACGCTTTGCCCGCTGGATCATAGAGCTGGGCGATCGCTGCCAGCGTGGTGATACACTTGCCAACATCAAAGACATGATCCAAGATATCGGCTATGAAACCTATTTATTCGATACGCAAAACACCCCCAAAGCTGCTGAAAAACGCATGGAAAATGTTTGGGAGCTAGTAAATTGGACCGGTCGTTTACTAGAAAGTGATGACAAACCTGAATTCAATGATGTTATTAGCAAGCTCTGCTTGTTTGATATGCTAGAACAGAAAAAAGAAGAAACACCTAATGCGGTGCAACTAATGACCTTGCATGCGGCAAAAGGCCTGGAGTTCCCACATGTCTTTTTAGTGGGTGTAGAAGAAAAATTGTTGCCGCATGCTAATAGCATTGACGAAGACAATATCGAAGAAGAACGGCGATTGTGTTATGTGGGCATCACGCGTGCACAACAACAGTTGCATTGCAGTTTTTGTAAAAAACGCATGCGCCATGGTGCGGAATACACCCCTGAACCCAGCCGCTTTCTAGAAGAACTACCCGAAGACTGCTTAGACTGGCCCGGCAAGATTGAAAAAACCGAAGAAGAAAAGCAAGAAAACGCGCAATCGCATTTGTCCGCACTGAAGGATTTGTTGGGCTGACAGGGAAACGCCCTACTTGAAGTTTCGTACGCAACCTGTGCCGCGTGGGATTGTGAATAACTAGCCGTTTTGCTATACTATGCAAATCCACTTTTGAAAGGAGGATATGCACGTGCTGAACCGCCACTTGTCTAACATATTGATTTCTAGATATAAACAGGCACGCTCTGTGTATATATACGGTCCCCGGCAGTCAGGCAAAACAACCCTGGCAAGGTCTAGTTTCCCTGATCTGCCATACGTCACGCTAGAAGACCCGGATGTCCTTGATTATGCCATTAGTGACCCAAGAAGCTTTTTGCAACAGTTTAAAGAGGGAGGTATTATTGACGAACCGCAACGCTATCCAGATCTCTTTTCTTATTTGCAAAGTGAAATCGACCTTAACAACAAAAAGTTTATTTTGAGCAGCTCGCAGAATTTCTTAATGATGGAATCTATTTCACAATCGCTGGCTGGCAGGATATCGATACTGAATCTTTTGCCGCTCAGTAAAGCAGAGATTGAGCATAAGCCTTGGGTGTCATTGGAAGATAAGCTTATGATACCGCCAAAAGAACCTCATTCAATAGATACCTTATGGCCACTTATTTTAAAAGGCGGCTACCCGGAGCTTTATCGCATACCAGGAGCCATGGATTATTGGTTTTCAGATTATGTTCGAACATATTTAGAACGCGATGTACGCCGTTTAATCAAAGTTGAAGATTTAAGTATTTTTCAGCGGTTTTTAAAATTATGCGCAGGGCGTTCCGGTCACCTTCTGAATTATGCAAACCTCGCTTCTGATACAGGAATCAGTGAAACCACATGTAGGCGCTGGCTGGGGTTACTTGAGCAAAGTGGCCTAGTAATGCTATTAAAACCATACCATAATAACTTCCAAAAACGTATTGTGAAGTCACCCAAGCTATATTTTCTTGATACAGGTTTATTGTGCCATTTGCTGATGATTAAAACGCAAGAACATTTAGAAACCCACCCTGCGCTGGGGGCTATTGTTGAAACCTATACAGTAACGGAAATTTATAAAACCTTTCTTAATCATGGGATAGAGCCAGAATGTTATTTTTGGCGTGATGCACAAAAAAATGAGGTCGATTTATTATTAGCCTTGCCTGATAATCAATTACTACCTATCGAAATAAAAGCAGGACAAACCATCGCTTCAGACTGGTTAAAACCCCTCGATAAACTTTGTACGCTGGCAAAAATAGAAAAAAGTTTCTTGCTTTATGGCGGCAAACAATCACAACAGCGTAATACTACAAACATTTTTCCGCTAGATGTCTTGTAATAATGAAAGCCTTATTGCAATCGGGCTTTTCAAAGGGGGAGAGGCGCAGCTCTTCCCCTTTAGCACGAAGGGCGGGTTCACCCCGCCCGAGCAAGTATATTAAGAGCTTTTATCGACCATGTATTGGACCGCCGCCGCAATCTCTTCATCGGTGCAGCTTGGGCACATTCCTTTGGGTGGCATTGTGCCAATACCAACGATTGCATTGTGGATGAGTGCTTCTATACCGCCTTTGGCTAAACGAGGCTGCCATGCAGCCTTAACACCTATTTTCGGCGAACCTGCGGTACCTGTATCGTGGCAAAAGGCACAGCTGGCATCATAGCGTTGTGCTGGTGTCATGGCAGCTGATACGACCACGCCACGCATGGACTCCCCTGCTACATTTACCTCTGCCGCTGGGCGCGTATTCATATCAATGATTTGCTGCCGCGTTAACGTCTGTGCGTTCGCGTTGCCCATTCCGAATAGGCAGATTATTCCACCCACTATTGCCATTTGTAACCAATCGTAAATCACTTCGTTTTCACCCATATTTACATCAATATTCGCGAGCAAGTATACCTTGAATTGACCCGTGAAGCTAGAGTAGTGGCGCGCCCGAGAGGATTCGAACCTCTGACCTTTGGTTTCGGAAACCAACACTCTATCCAACTGAGCTACGGGCGCACGAGGCCTATGATACCAGGATATTTACGCCCTATGCACAAACCTTATTCAGGCGCTGTGCTAGGTGCTATATCTTCATGGTTATTTTGCTCGTCACCCAACTGGTAAACATCGTCCTGCGAGTGGTCAATGCCCTGCTGGACATCGTCAAACCCCAGTTCTTCAACGCCTTCACTAAACGATTCCTTGCTCACCAAAAACTCTATAACGTCTACTACTTGCGTAGGGCCGCCGGCTGTCTGTACATCAACCATGTATTTGCCAGCAACGATGTATGCTGGAATCGAGCGAATATGATAGGCGTCGCGTAATAGCTCAGCTTGTTTTAGCTTTCTACGTACATCAAAGCTATTATAATTTTCTTCAAATTGCTTGCGGCTGACGCCAGCTTCGCCAATAAAAAACTCTTCCAAGTCTTCCTTTGTAGTAAAACGTTTACCTTGCTGATGCACAGCGCGGAATAAACGTGGTTGCACGAGATCAGAAACATCCAGGGCTTCTGCAATGTAAAAAGCGCGCGCTAAGTTATCCCAACCGGGGTGGTTCCATGCAACAGGCACGTCGGTAAAAGACACCAACTGTAACTCTTCTTGTTGCCTATGCCACTCTTCAATAACTGGCTCCATACGATAGCAAACTGGGCAGCCGTAGTTGAAAAAGCCAAGCACTTCGATGCTATCAGGATGCGATTGCAGCGAGGCTTGTGCCGTCGTACCTAGTGAATACGACTCAGGTAAAACAATATACTCTTTGCCAGCCTCGTAAGGTTCACTTTCAAGCTCCACTGCTTGCGCAAAACTTGTAATACTGAAAATCAATAAGAAAAGCGTTGTCCAAATGCCTCGCATAATATCTCCTTTTTAGTGCAAACCTTGAATATAGCTAGCAACAGCTTCCATGTCATATGTTGTCATGTGGTGCACGACACTGTGCATCATGTCGTTAGGGCCACCTTCGCGCTCACCTTCTTTAAAGGCTCGCAAAGACTGCGCAACATACAGCGCATGCTGCCCTGACAGTTTCGGAAAATTAGCCAATTCGTTTCCTTCACCTTGCGCACCATGACAAGCAATACATGCTGGTACTTGCTCAGACACAATACCACCACGATAAATCTTCTCGCCCCAATCAACTAAGTCAGGGTCTGTTTCGCCAACGGCTACTTCTTGTTCAGAATAATATTTAGCTAATTCTGCTAAATCTTCTTCTGATAGCGGTGCCACCATGCCCATCATGATCGGGTTGGGGCGCCCCATGCCTGTGCCATCAGCCGCTTCTTTATATTCTAATAATTCTTCTAACAGGTAAGATTCGTATTGGCCACCGATATTGGGAATATCAGGCGTGAGACCCTTACCATCAAGGCCATGGCAGGCAACACAGGTTTCAACCTTCGCTTTAGTCGTTGGCTGCGCAACAACTTCTGCCTCTAGGCCCTCTTCAATCACATTCTGGGCATTTGCCGTGATAGCCGCCCACCCCAAGATTACTAACAAAATTCTAGCTAATTTACTCACAATGTCCCCACGCATCTACTTAATATGGTTTTTAGGCATTTTACCGTATTTCAGCAATCTTGGATATGGGGTAGAATAGCCCCATGAGCAGATCTCCGTATCAACAGGCAGAATTTGAAAAAAGCGTGGCAAGCCTAGATGGCTTACCTGACGATGAAGGCTATGAAGTCGCTTTTGCCGGCCGCTCCAATGCCGGCAAATCTACCTCTATTAATGTCATCTGTGGGCAAAACAGCCTTGCTCGCACTTCCGGCACACCCGGGCGCACGCAGATGATTAATGTTTTTGAGCTCGACTTTGAGCGCCGCATCATGGACCTACCCGGCTATGGTTTTGCCAAGGCACCGAAAAAAGTGCAGCAACAATGGCACGATCTCGTCGATGGCTATTTGCAACAGCGTAAATGTTTAAAAGGCCTAGTATTGTTGATGGATATTCGTCGCCCCCTACAAGAAATCGATAATGTATTGTTAGAATGGACGGAACACTGCAAAATTCCTGTTCTAGTATTGCTTTCAAAAGCAGACAAGTTCAAGTTTGGTGCCGCCAAAAATGCCCTGCTGCAGGTGCAAAAAAACCTACCTGGTAACGCGCAAGTTATTCTCTTTTCTGGCCTAAAGAAACAGGGTGTAGAGGACGCACAAGACATTCTAGATCAGTGGTTTGAAGTCGAAGAATAACCCTTTGAAAAATAAGCACTAAAAAAATACATGCAAACTTACGCCCATTTTGGCGGTCTAAATATATAGGTGGGGAGCTATCTCCCATAGCTTTCTACTCGCTCAGTTCGCGCTGAGCTATTCTGGCTCTGAGCACTCCCCCAGGTACTCAGGGCTCTTTTTTAAGCCCTTATTAACAAAGCGAGGCGTGCTTTGCGGCCGCCTTTAGTGGGCTTCGTCCCAGTTATTGCCGATGCCCGCTTCGGCCTTGACCGGTACTTTTAATGGGTAGGCCTTGTCCATCAGCTCTATAAGCTTTGCTGTGACCGCTTCAGCTTGCTCAGACTTTATTTCAAAAACCAATTCATCGTGTACCTGCATAATCATTTTCGCGTCGGTGTTTGATTCGCGCAACCATTTTGCAACATCAAGCATCGCTTGTTTAATAATATCAGCGGCTGTGCCTTGCATCGGCGCATTAATCGCGGTACGTTCAGCGGCCATTTTACGCATATGATTGCTAGCGTTGATATCAGGCAAATATAAACGTCGGCCACGCAAAGTTTCAACATAACCTGTTTTAGCCGCTTGTTTGCGAGTATTTTCCATATAAGCTTTAACACCCGGGTAGCGGTCAAAATAAATATTCATATACTGTTGTGCTTCATCGCGCGAAGAACCAATTTGTTTTGCCAAACCAAATGCACTCATGCCATAGATTAACCCGAAGTTAATTGCTTTAGCGCGACGGCGTTGCTCATGACTTACTTCATCGAGCTTTACACCAAACACTTCTGCCGCTGTTGCTTTATGAACATCATGTCCCTGATGAAAAGCCTTTTGCAACGTTTTATCGCCTGATAAATGCGCCATGATGCGCAATTCAATTTGTGAATAATCGATTGCAACGATTTTATAACCTTGCGGCGCAATAAATGCTTTACGGATAGCGCGGCCGGCTTCGGTGCGAATTGGAATGTTTTGCAGGTTTGGATCAGACGAAGATAAACGCCCGGTTGCCGTAACCATTTGGTTATATGAAGTATGCACACGGCCCGTGATGGCATTAATCTGCAGCGGCAGCTTATCAGTGTATGTTGATTTTAATTTACTTAAGCTGCGATACTCTAAAATCCAAGCAGGGAACTCATAGCTAGCCGCCAGCTCTTGCAACACGGACTCCCCGGTTGAAGGCTGCCCTTTTGGCGTCTTACTGACAACAGGCAAACCCATTTTTTCAAATAAAATATGCTGGAGCTGCTTAGGCGAATCAAGATTAAACTCCTCGCCCGTTTCTTTAAATATTTTTTCTTGAATAATGTTGATACGATTCTCTAGCGTTGCACTTTGCTTTGCAAGCTCATCAGCATCGATCAACACCCCATAATATTCTATATCTGCCAGCACGCTTAGCAGTGGCATTTCTAAAGTGGTAAACAAATCTAAGGGGCCCGGCTTTTCCTGCAACTGCGGCCAAAGAGCTTCATGGACCCGCAAAGTATAGTCGGCATCTTCTGCCGCATATTCTGTAGCTTTATCAAGCTCGACCTGGCCAAAAGTAATTTGTTTTTTACCTTTTCCGGCAACCTCTGAAAATGGAATCATGCTGTGGTTGCAGTAAGTTTCCGCCAGGGTGTTAAGATCATGGCGATGTGCCGTGCTGTTATTCATATACGATTCAAGCATTGTATCAAATGCAATACCTTGCAAATCAACACCATGGTTGCGCAGCACAGTTAAATCGTATTTCAAATTTTGGCCAATTTTTTTAATGTTTTTATCTTCTAAAATGGGCTTTAAATATTTCCAAACAGTTTCTTCGCTTAACTGTTTTGGCACGTTCTCGTAATCGTGCGCAAATGGCACATAAGCCGCATGACCCGATGCAAGCGATAAAGAAACACCCACCACACGCGCTGATCGCGCATCGAGACTCGTGGTTTCAGTATCCACTGCCAATTGTTTTTCCGCTTTAATCGCATCTATCCATTTAGCCAACACTTGCTCATTAGTGATGCACTGATAATTTTTTTCTGTTTCATCTTCATCTTCTGGGCCAGCCACATCAGGTGGCGCCGTGTCTTCAATTTCATCTAGTTCTTTGTGCCAGCTTTTAAAGGATAAGTTTGCAAACAGCTCCCGTAATTTTTTGTGATCTTCCTCTTTGCGATTTAATCTATCTGGCGTGTACGGCAATTCAACATCGCATTTAATTGTTACCAACTCTTTTGAAAGTGGCAATGTGTCAAGCGCATTGCGTAAATATTCACCGACCTTGCCTTTAATTTGCTCTGCGTTAGCAACAATATTATCAAGCGTTCCATATTCACCCAACCATTTTGCTGCGGTTTTGGGCCCGACTTTAGGCACCCCGGGAACATTGTCAGCACTATCGCCTACCAGTGTTAAATAATCAATCATTTGATTTGCGCGCACGCCAAATTTTTCAAACACACCTTCTTCATTCATGCGCTTGTTGTTCATGGTATTAATCAATTCAACATGTTTATTTACCAGCTGCGCCATATCTTTATCGCCAGTAGAAATCAATACCGGCAAACCATGGTCTTCTGCCTGCTTGGCAAGGGTGCCTATCACATCATCAGCCTCTACGCCTTCGATGACCAATAATGGCAAGCCCATCGCCTCCACAACCATCTTTAAAGGCTCAATTTGTGGGCGTAAATCCTCAGGCATCGGGGGGCGGTTGGCTTTATACTCCGGATAAAGGTCATCTCGGAAGGTTTTACCCTTAGCATCAAAGATCACCGCGATATGCTCGGGCTTTTCGTCTTTGAGTAAACGACGCAGCATGTTGACCACGCCGTAAATGGCACCTGTGGGCTCTCCGGCTTTGTTGGTTAGCGGCGGCAGCGCGTGGTAGGCGCGGTATAAATATGATGACCCGTCAACGAGTACAAATCGTTTGCTCATGTAATATTGGCTCCTAGGCTATTGCCAAATAATAACATGCTAGAATTATATCTGTTATATACATAATTGTAAGATGGCTAAATTTAAGCACCATGAACACTGAGAAGATACTAAATGAATATCTGCGCATCTTAGGTGAGAAACAGATAAAACCGGACTCCGAGCAGCGGGCAGCCATGCAGCAGCTGGCTACGATCGCAGAACAGCTCAGTAGCACCCATAAAAAACTTACGCACCACAAAATCAAGCATCACCTCAACAAGCTTTTTGGCTTTAAGCAGCACCCCGTCAAAGGCATCTACTTTTGGGGTAGCGTGGGTCGCGGCAAGTCTATGCTCATGGACTTGTTTTTTCAAAACCTACCTTTTCGCGCCAAAAAGCGCGTGCACTTTCATCCCTTTATGCGCCACGTACATGCGCAACTGACCCAACTACAAGGCATGAAAAACCCACTACGCGCCGTAGCTAAAGAAATTGCTAAAGAAACACATGTGATCTGCTTTGATGAGTTTTTTGTTGATGATGTTGCCGATGCATTAATTTTAGGCGAATTACTAGAGCAGATTTTTCATGAGGGCGTGACGCTGATTTTTACCTCTAATACGGCGCCAGATGCATTATATAAAAGCGGCGTGCAACGACACTTATTTTTACCCACCATCCGCCTTATTAAAAACTTTACTCAGGTCATCAATCTTGATGCTGGTGAAGACTACCGCCTAAGAACCCTATTAGAAACAGGTGTGTTTTTTACACCTATTGATGCTCATACACAAATGACTATTAAAAAGGAGTTTAAGACACTTGCTACCGGTGAAATAACTTACGGCCATGATATTGAGATCATAGACCGCAAAATCCCCACGATAGCAATAGCACACAAATTGATCTGGTTTAGCTTTAAAGATATTTGCATGTCTAATCGTTCATCACATGATTATCTAGCGTTGCTAGAAACGTTTGACACTTTTATTGTAACCGATGTTCCACAATTACATAACGCGGACAAAAGCGCCAGCAAGCGTTTTGTGCACCTGATCGATGTGCTTTACGATAACCATGCGACCCTGATCATGAGCAGTGAGGTCGATATCACTGAGCTCTACAAAGGCCAAGATCTAAAAGCTGAGTTCATGCGCACAAGTAGTCGCCTGCGCGAGATGTTCAGCAAAGACTACTTAAAACAAACGCATGCGCGCAGTAAACTTTAATATTTTTAATGGGTGACCTGGTAGATAGACATAATCGCGTTTAACAGATTGTCTCTGGCTTGCTGCAGCGCCTCATGGATATGCTCCTGCGTAACGCCGTCTAAGCTGGAGGCTATCCTACTGGTATCACCTGCTAACAATATCATCGGGTAAAAATACTGATCGACCTCGCCGTCTTGTGACTCACGCCAATACTCTACATCTAGGCGCATGCCTTGCAAATAACCAAGGCACCACATGTTTAACGCTTTTTCTTGCGCTTGCTGTGTAACTTCATCGGCTTTTTTTAAAAAGTCTAGTGGTGAAAAATTTTCAATATTGTTGGCTAGCTGTTGTTGAATACTTAGATACAAAGCATTGAGTAGTTTACTTAATATTTCTTTTTGATCATCTAAAATCGGTGGCAATTCGCCGCCAAATAAAAAGGGCAACAATTCGTCGATATCGCGTGCCTTCGGGCTGCTCGCGGCTGCCGTTAAAAACCCATGCGTACCCACTATCGGTAAAGCTTTATGCTTGCGTAGCATATTATCTAATACAAAAAGATCTTGCGGGCCTAGTTCATTTATTGCCATATTACACCATTGTTGCCGGTTCTAATTTTGCATAGGCCAATACCAGCCATTTGCTACCATGTTGATCGAAGTTCACTTGTACGCGCGCATGCGCACCCTGGCCCTCAACTGATACTACTACACCATCGCCAAACTTCGGATGCCTTACGCGCCTACCCAAGCTATGCGGATGCTCAGGCGATGACTTTTGTTGTGTGAAACGTGGCGCTACGGCTTTTTGTTTGCGCGCCCGAACTTCATGCAAAAACTCATCGGGAATTTCATCTAAAAAACGTGAAGGCGGGTTAAACGTTTGTCGCCCATGCAACATGCGTGATTCCGCATAGCTTAATATTAAGCGTTGCATAGCGCGCGTCATGCCGACGTAACACAAACGACGCTCTTCTTCTAAGCGGTTGCCTTCTGCCAGCGACATTTGATGTGGGAACAAACCTTCTTCTAAGCCTGCAATACACACCAAGGGAAATTCTAAACCTTTTGCTGTGTGCATGGTCATCATTTGCACGCAATCAGCATGTTTTGCCGCTTGTGCCTCGCCAGCTTCTAATGCGGCATGCGCCAAAAATGCCTGTAAAGCTGGAAGTTCTTGCTCTGCTTCGCCAGGCTCGAACTGCTTGGCGGCAGTAATTAACTCTTCAAGGTTTTCAACCTTTGCTTGCGCTTTTTCACCTTTTTGTGATTTGTGATGCTCTACCAAGCCACTGTTTGTGATGATCCAACCCACTTGTTCATCCAGCTCTAAATCTTCGATATCATCTTTTAGCGTAATAATAAGATCAATAAATATCTGCAGCGCGCGTGCTGCGCGAGCCGTGAAGTCACCCGCTTGGATCATCGCAATCGATGCCTGCCAAAGTGATACATTATGTTCGCGTGCATAAACTCGAAGTTGTTCTAAGGTTTTATTACCCACGCCTCTTGTTGGCAGGTTCACCACACGCTCAAAGCCGATGTCGTCATCATGGTGCAATACTAAACGCAAGTAAGCTAGTGCATCTTTGATCTCTGCGCGTTCGAAGAAGCGCAAGCCCCCATAAACACGATAAGGTATGCCCGCCTGAATAAGGCTATCTTCAATCACCCGTGACTGCGCATTAGAACGGTACAGTATGGCTGCTTCACTGTAACGGCCACCTTCACGAGCCCATTGCTCGATACGTGCAACAATATAATGTGCTTCATCAATCTCATTAAACGCTGCATATAAATCGATTGGATCGCCACCAGAAACATCGGTCCAAAGCTCTTTACCCAGGCGATCTTGATTGTAACTAATCAGCTGATTGGCCGCACTTAAAATGGTTTGTGTTGAACGGTAGTTTTGTTCTAGCCGTATCGTCATCGCATCAGCAAAGTCACGTGAAAAACGGTGAATGTTTTCGATCTTTGCGCCACGCCAGCCATAGATAGATTGGTCATCATCGCCAACGATCATGACTTTACCTTCTTGACCAGCCAATAGTTTAATCCAGGCATACTGGATGGCGTTGGTATCTTGAAACTCATCTACTAGCACATGCTGAAAGCGACGTTGATAATGGGCCAGCAAGCCTGCATTATCTCGAAGCAACTCTAAGCTGCGCAGCAGCAACTCTGCAAAATCAACCACCCCTGCCCGCTCACAGGTTTCTTCATAGGCTTGATACAAGCGCTGCATGGTTTTGGTGTAGATGTCGTAGCCAGGCTCAATATGTGCGGCGCGCAAGCCTTCATCTTTTTTCTGATTAATGTAACTCTGCACTTGCCGTGGTTGCCAACGGCTGTCATCGACCTCCATGGCTTTCATAATACGCTTGATGGTGCGATGTTGATCATCGCTGTCCAAGACCTGAAATTCTTTAGGTAATTTTGCTTCTTCGTAGTGCTGACGCAACAAACGATGCGCCAAACCGTGGAATGTTCCCACCCACATGCCAAACGTTGAAATTTGCAACAATTCTTCGATGCGGGAGCGCATCTCGTGCGCCGCCTTATTCGTAAATGTAACCGCCAAGATGCTCTGTGGCGAAAGCTGCTGCGTTTGCATCAACCAAGCGATTCTATGCACTAATACGCGCGTTTTGCCGCTCCCGGCACCTGCCAGTACCAGCATATGCCCAGGATCGCCGGTAACCGCTTTGCGTTGCTCCTCGTTGAGGGAGTTAAGTATGTGTGAGACATCCATTATTTTGGGCCAGTTGTTCAAAGATATGCTAGGATAACGCTAAAGTAAGAAAATTCCAAATGGGCGATTATGTTAAGGAGCTAAGTATTTATGTCTACGGTTACCGCAGTAAAAAAAGACGGAAAAATTGCCATCGCTTGTGACTCTTTGATTAAATGGGGTAATGAAAAAAATACCGCCAAATATATCACCAACCACAACAAAATTCTAAAAGTAGACGGCAGCTACCTTGCAGTTACCGGCCCAGCAGCAGGTATTTTAGCGCTGAAGCATTATTTCAAACATACCGAAAATAAATATAACTTTGATAATGTTGATGAGATTTTTATTACTTTCAAAGATATTCAGCAGGCGCTAAAAGATGATTATAGCTTCGAGGTAAAATCCGAGGATACGGGCTTTGAACCCAACAGCATGTATATTCTCATTGCCAATGAGCACGGGATTTTTGCCGTAGGCTCTTACCGCGATATTCAAGAGTTTAAGTCATTTTATGCTTATGGTTCTGGCAATGAATACGCCTTAGGTGCAATGTTTAATGCTTCTGACAACGATAAACTTTCTGCTGAAGATATCGCAAAACTTGGCATTAAAGCCGCCGCAGAATTTGACGACAGTACAGCGCTACCGCTTATTTCCTATGTGGTTGATGAGAAAAAATAATGCGCTTAGAACCCATTATTGCACACCGTGGTGCCAGCCAATACGCACCTGAAAACACCATTGCTGCTTTTAAAAAAGCAAAGTCACTCGGGGCTGAATGGGTTGAAACAGATGTAATGCTCACCCAAGATAATGTCCCCATTTTACATCATGACGAAACACTAGAGCGCACCACAGGCATGCTGGCCAATGTCGCTGACACGCCTTACGAAACAATAAAAAGTCTAGAGGCAGGTGGTGAACCCATTCCTACACTAGCAGCTGCTTTGACATGCCTTAACACCCTGGGCTTAAAACTTAATTTAGAACTTAAGCCCTTACCAGGTAAAGAAAAAGACACTGCAGAAATTGCCATAAAAACATTGCTTGGCAAACGCTTTCCGCCTGATAAACTCCTCATCTCGAGCAGCTCGCTCGAGGCTTTAAAAACAGCTATGGGAATTGCTCCCGAGTTGCATTACGGCTGGATAGCAGATAATTTAAGTGCGCTAGAACTAGGCTTGCAATCAGGCTTATCGTTTTATTCTTTGCATCTTAATGAGCAGGTCTTAGATGAAGCCTTGGTTAAAAAACTTTGTGCTGAAGGTTATAAAGTATTAGCCTACACCGTAAATCAAGCCACTCGCGCGCAGCGTCTGTTTGATTGGGGTGTTTCTTCTGTATTTAGCGATGATCCAGGGCTAGTAAGTAAGGCTTGAGGAAATTTGCCCGCGGGTCGAACACTGTTCGACCCTTACACAGGTGGATCAAAAATTAGAAATCGCGGTTAATACGTTCACGAACTTTTTCTTGTGTCTGGTCTTGCACTTCTAGAAAAGCCTTGTACTGCTCTTCATTAAGTACCTCTTGCACTTCCGAGCGTGTCGTTGCATTAGCAGCTTGCAGCTCATCACGCATGCTTTTCTTTACTCGCAATCCTTTTTGGCCTTGGTAGCTATCAATAACATCTTCGCGCGCATTAATACCATTACGCATGATTTCTTCCATTGCCGCTTGTTGCTCTGGGGATAGTTCAACTTTTTCTTGCAGTTCCGCCATGAAATCTTCGGTATATGTATTTACCATCGGCGAACACGCAGCATAAGCACTTGTGAACATACCCAGCGTTAATAACATCATAAAAACTTGTAATACTCTAGACATAAGAACTCTCCTTGAAACATGAAAATGTAACTTACAGCGTATAGCAAAAAACCGTGTTAGACAACTATTCTACGGTAACTGACTTGGCAAGGTTGCGGGGCTGGTCAACATCGGTGCCTTTGTGCACGGCAACATGATAAGCCAATAATTGCAGCGGTATCGTATAAGCAACCGGCGCTGTGAAAATATTATTTGTAGCTTGTGGCAGTTTAACGATAACAGCATCTGGGAATTCAAGATCGCTTATATTAGTAAAAATAATAAGCTGGCCGCCACGGGCGCGCACTTCTTGCAGATTCCCCAAGACTTTTTCTGCCATCTCATCATCGTGGACTATCGCCACTACAGGCATATTATCATCAACCAATGCTAACGGCCCGTGTTTTAACTCCCCTGCTGGGTAAGCTTCAGCGTGAATGTAAGAGATTTCTTTTAACTTTAACGCACCCTCTAAAACAATCGGAAATAATGCACCACGCGCAACAAACAAACTGCTGGGCTTGTCCGCAAAACGGGGCGCTATGTCTTGAATTAAGGTGTCAACTTTTAATAAATCTTCAACCTGCTTTGGTAGTGCTTTTAAAGCTTGCACATGCTTCGCAATATCTACCAGACCATTACGTTTCGCTAAAGCCAATACAAATAATGCGAGCGACACTAGCTGCGTAGTAAACGCCTTTGTTGAAGCAACACCCACCTCTGGGCCGGCACGCGTTAACATAGACAAATCAGCTTCTTGAATCATGGCTGATTCTGGCACATTGCAAATTGCCAGCGTGCTTAAATAACCTATTTGTTTTGCCTTGCGTAAAGCAGCGAGTGTGTCAGCTGTTTCGCCTGATTGTGAAATTGCTATAAATAATGTGTTTTCAGGCACCACAACATCACGGTAACGATACTCACTCGAAATTTCAACATTGCACGGGGTTTTCGCCAAAGACTCAAACCAGTACTTTGCAACCAAACCATTGTGATAGCTAGTACCACAGGCAACTATATGCACATTTTTAATTTTTTCTAACAGCGCAACCGCTTTATGGCCAAAGGCTGCGTCGAGAACATTATCCTCACTAATACGGCCTTGCAGCGTATCTATCAAAGCCTCTGGCTGTTGGAAAATTTCTTTTTGCATGTAATGACGATAAGGGCCTTTATCTGTGCTCAAATAAGCATCAGCGGAAAACGTTTTAACCTCTCGCTCTACTAAATTATCATCGTTATCGTACACGGTAACTTTATCAGCGCGAACCTCTGCTAAATCACCTTCTTGTAAATACATAAACTGTTGCGTAACAGGTAACAAGGCCAAATAATCAGAGGCGAAATAGTTTTCTTCAAAACCAACACCGATGACCAAGGGGCTACCTTGGCGCATCGTTATAACGCAATCTGGATGCTGAGTAGAAAGCACACCTAAAGAAAAAGCACCCTTAAGATGCTTGCTGGCCGCTTTAACTGCCGTTTTAAGATCTTTATCTTTCTTCAAATAATCATAAATTAAATGCACGATAACTTCAGTGTCTGTGTCAGAGCTAAATTCGTAACCTTTAGCTTGCAATTGCAATTTCAAGCTCTCAAAATTCTCAATAATGCCATTATGCACGACAGCAACATGATGCTCATCACCAGAAACATGTGGGTGGGCATTTTGCTCATTAGGCACGCCATGCGTTGCCCAGCGTGTATGTGCGATGCCGATATAGCTTTCCAGTGACTTACCTTTAACGGCTTCAACAAGGGTTGCGACCTTGCCTTGCGAGCGCACGCGCTTTAAAGACTGTGTATTATCTAAAACGGCTAAACCTGCGGAGTCGTAACCACGATACTCCATGCGTTTTAAGCCTTCTAGCAAGATGGGGGTAACATGACGCTGCAATACTGCTCCAACGATACCACACATACTAGGCCTCTTTTTCGTCAGGTCGTTCCCAACCGGGAACGCTTGCTTGTTTTGCTCGTGTAATCGTTAGCTTATCTTTGGGTGCATCTTTAGTGAGCACCGTACCCGCACCCAAGGTCGCATTAATACCGACCGTTACAGGCGCAACTAAACTGCTATTTGCGCCAATCGATGCGCGGTCTTCAATGATGGTTTGATGCTTATTAACGCCATCGTAGTTACAAGTGATGGTGCCTGCGCCGATATTTACATTGCAGCCAATAGTCGCATCGCCAATATAGCTTAAATGATTAGCTTTACTGTTTTTACCTAGCGTCGCTTTCTTGAGCTCAACAAAATTACCAATGCGAACGCCCTCTGCTAACTGCGTACCCGGGCGAATGCGTGCAAATGGCCCAATACTAACGTTTGCTGCAATGGTTGCATCTTCGATCATGGTGTTTGCTTTAATCTCGCAACCTGGACCTAGCTCGACATTTTTTAAAATGCTGTTGGCACCGATGCTGCAGTTATCTGCAATATTTACTTTACCTTCTAAAATCACATTCACATCAAGCGTGACATCGCGGCCAATCGTTACCTCACCTCGAATATCTAAACGGCTGGGGTCTAAAATCGTTACACCTTGTTGCAATAATTGCTGTGCATAACGCTGCTGCAAGGTGCGCTCTGCATGGGCGAGCTGCGCTTTATCGTTTACACCCAAAGCCTCATCAGAATTGTTTAACATCATCCCTATAACTGCAGACTGCTTAGCAGCAATCGGCACAATATCAGGCAAATAGTATTCACCACTGGCATTGTTGTTTTTAATTTGTGGCAACCATGCTGCCAAATCAGTGCGTCGCGCAAGGTAAATACCGGAGGCAACTTCGGTAATCAAACGTTCTTTGTCGCTCGCGTCTTTTTCTTCTATGACGCCCGCAATAAGGTTGTGCTCATTACGCGAAACACGACCAAGGCCATGCGGGTTTTTCGCATTGTAGCTGACCAAGCCTAAAGCATCGGTAGTCACTTCCTGGGTAAATTGCTGAAGCGTTTTGCTCGTAATAAGTGGCCCATCGCCCAACAGCACTAATACGCGATCTGTTTTAATATGTGGCAATGCTTGGCTCACTGCATGTGCCGTACCCTTGGCTTCTTTTTGCTCAACCCAGATGCAATCAGCGGGCGCTAGCGCATGTTTTACAGCATCTTGACCCTCACCCACAACACAGATAATTTGTGCTGGTTTGATGCCCCTGGCAGCTTGTAGCACGTGGCTAAGCAGAGGGCGCCCGGCCAAAAGCTGTAGCACCTTCGGGTGCTCAGAGTGCATACGGCTGCCTTTGCCAGCCGCGAGAATTACTATCGTTAGGTCGTTCAAGGGGTATCCCTATTCGCTGTTCTAAAAGTGGCTATTTTAACATATTAGGATAGGCAACATAATGTTTTGTTACCAATATTTGGTGGTTAGCTTACTCTCTATGGCGCCATGCATCGAATTTTTCACGAATGATTTCTACAATGGCGAAAAGCACCGGAATGACCAGAATACCTATACAGGTTGCCATCAGCATGCCGCCAAACACCGTGATACCTATTGACTGGCGGCTGATCGAGCTAGCGCCTGAAGCAAATACCAGCGGCAACACCCCAATAATGAAGGCAAAGGCCGTCATCATCACTGCTCTAAAACGCAGATGAGCTGCTTTAACTGCTGCATCAAAAATGCTAGCGCCTTCTTTACGTGCATCGGCAGCAAATTCCACAATCAAAATAGCATTTTTACTGGCTAAAGCAATCAACAAGATCAGGCCAATCTGTGCATAGATATTGTTGTTAGTGGGTCCTATCCAGATTGCAATGGCTGCACCCAATAATGCAAAAGCTATAGAAACCAATACAGCTATTGGCAGGCCAAAACTCTCATAGTTTGCAACTAGAAACAAATAAGCAAAAATAAGTGCCAGTAAGAAAATAATCCCAATATTGCCTTCCTGCTGCACCTCTTGATACGACAAAGATGACCATGCATAATTAAAACCTTCCGGCATTTTTTCTTGGGAAAGCGTTTGCATAGTTTTAATTGCATCACCTGAGCTGTACCCTGGTGCTGCGCCACCATTGATTTGCGCGGCACGAAACAGATTATATCGGGTTATCAATTGCGGTGCTTGTATTGGCTCGATATTGATCAGTGTGCCCAAGGGCACCATCTCTTCTTTTTTGTTACGCACATAAAGCCGAGGAATATCGCTTAAATCCATTCTGAATTTTTTATCCGCCTGGATAATAACCTGAAACACACGGCCAATATAATTGAAATCATTGACATAAAATGAGCCTAATTGCGCCTGCATGGTCGTGTAAATATCGTTAAGCGAGACACCCATGTTTTCTGCTTTATCTACATCTATATCCACGAAATACTGTAATATATTTGCATCGAAAGTACTAAATACCGCTTGCAACTCTTTTTCTTGATTTGCTGAAACAATCATTGCATTGGTAGCAGCCGCTAATTCTTGTGACGTCTGGCCCTTAGTGTCTTGCAGCCAGTAATCAAATCCGCTTGTTGTACCTACACCTTCAATAGCCGGCAGGGAAAACGCGTTAATATTTGCAGAAGATAAAGCCGCCAACTGCATTTGCAAATCTCTTAAGAGCTTGAAAAAATGTTTTGCTTCTTTCGGGCGATCTTTGTACTCCTCCAGCACGGCCACTAATAAGCCTGCGTTAGACTCGGTCGCACCATTAATAATATTAAAACCATTTACATTAAAAATATCTTTCACCCCAGGGGTGGCGGTGATGATTTTCTGAATGTCTGTCATGGTTCTTGCTGTACGGTCGATAGTTGCTGCATTGGGAAGTTGCGCACTCACAAAGATCACGCCACGGTCTTCGGTTGGCAAGAACCCTGTAGGCACGATGCCGTAGATAACTTTAAATGCAACATAAACGCCAACAATAGATAAGGCCACCCATTTTTTATGGTTTAGCAATACTTTTACTTTTTCCACATAAAAATCACGCGCCCTATAAAGCAATGCTTGAAATCTGTCGAGAAACTTTGGCATTTCGTAGTCTTTTTTTAGAATAAGCGCACACATTGCAGGGCTTAGCGTTAACGCCACAATAGATGAAATGATCACAGAAGCGGAAATAGTCACCGCAAACTGTTGGTACATTTTTCCTTCAATACCTGGCAAAAATGCCACCGGCACAAATACCGCCAAAATTACTAACGTTGTTGAAACAATGGGTGCTGTAATTTCTCGCATCGATTCAATAGCCGCCTCAACCGGCGTATATTCCCCATCGCGCAATAAGCGAGACACATTTTCCACAACAATAATGGCATCATCCACCACCAAACCAATTGCCAAAATTAAAGCAAACATGGTGATTGTGTTCATGGTAAAGCCCAAGGCTATCAGAAAAGCAAAAGTTCCTATTAAGGACACGGGAATAGCTAAGGTTGGAATAAGCGTTGCACGCCAATCCCCTAAAAACGCAAACGTTACTATCACCACCAAAGCAAAGGTGAACAACAAAGTCATCATTACTTCTTGCATGGTTTCTTTTACAAACAATGTCGTGTCATAGGGTATTTCATAGATCATGTCATCAGGGAAACTTTCTCCAATGCTCTTCATTTCTTTGATAATATCTTCCGCAACTTGCATTGCGTTTGCCCCTGGCAACAGGTAAATAGCGACATTAGCTGCAGGCACGCTGTTAAGCTCACTATATGAGGCATAGCTTTGTGCACCAAGCTCCACATCTGCAATGTCTTTTATGCGAACCAAGCTATCGTTAGCGCCTACCTTAACAATGACGTTTTCGAATTCCTCAATGCTTTTAAGACGACCACGTGCGTGTAAGTTAAATTGATGTGCAGGGTCATCTATCGTTGGAGGCGATCCTATTTGCCCGATAGATGCTTGTATATTTTGACTGCGTAATGACTTCGTAACGTCATCGGTCGTAACCTGCATATTACTCATGCGATCAGGGTCTAACCAAATACGCATAGCATAATTAAGTGCACCAAACAAAGCTGCATTACCAACGCCAGGAACACGCGCAAGCGCATCGACCACATTAATGCTTGCATAATTGCTTAAATATAAAGGGTCATAAGTGCTGTTGGGTGATATTACACCAATAACCATTAAAAATGATGACGACTGCTTCTTAACACTAATACCCGTGCGCTTTACTTCGTCAGGTAATACAGGTTCTGCTAGTGCAACTCGGTTCTGCACGTTAACAGATGCGATATCAGGATCTGTGCCTATTTCAAAAGTTACAGTTAAGCTATAGTCACCACTGTTATCACTGGTTGATGACATGTACAGCATATTTTCAACACCATTGACCTGTTCTTCGATAGGGATAGCAACAGTAGCTTCAACCACTTCAGCAGAAGACCCAGGATAGCTTGCGGTAACGTTTACCTGCGGTGGTGTTATATTAGGAAACTGTGAAACCGGGATAACTTGAAGAGCGATAAACCCCGCTAATAAAAATACCGTAGAAATAACGATGGCAAAACGCGGCCGTCTAATAAATATCTCAGAAAAAGGCTTTTTTTTCTGCGCGTCGTTTTTACTCACGTTTTTTCTCGTTTTTTTCGCTTTGCTGTTCAGATGCCGCACCTGGATCTACTACCATGCCTGGCTGCACTTTTTGCAAACCTACCGTAATGATGCGATCACTTTCTTTTAAACCAGAAATTGCCTCTACAAACTTATTGTTTTTGACGCCTTCTTCAATGTATTTTGCCTCAACGGTATTTTCTCCGTTGACAATTAACACAAAGTACCCCTGCTTATCGTACAGAACAGCGGAAGCCGGAACCGTTAAGGCCATGCGCGGCTCACCTTTGCGCAAAATTATATTTACAAACTGCCCGGGTAATAATATCGCGTTATGGTTTTCAAACAATGCCCTTACCGTAATGCTGCCTGTTCCTGCATTGATGACATTATCCATTGACTCAATCACGCCTTCCATCGGATATGAGTTTCCATTTTGGAATTGAATAGTGGGCGTAAACGATTCATTAATCGCCTGCTGCGAATCATTGATATTATTGAGTTTTAAATTAAGTAAATCACTTTCGCTCATAGCGAAAACGGCACGAATCGGGTTAAGCTGCACAACCGTTGTAATAACGCCTGTCCTTGGCGCAAGCAAATCACCAACGTATACTTTTGGGTAACCAATGCGTCCATTTATCGGTGATATAATTTCTGTATAAGAAAGATTTAATTCGGCGTTAATGAGGTTAGCCTGCGCAGCCTCAACACCACCCAAGGCTGTTTCATAATCTGCCTCTGCTCTGTCTTCATCAGACTGCGAAGCAAAGTCTTTTTCTGCTAGGTCTTTTATACGCTTCAACATGTGCGTGTTATTTGTTAGGGTGGCTTGTGCGCTGTAAAGATCGGCTTGTGCTTGTTTTAAGTTTGCAATATATTCTTCTTGCTGAATTTTAAACAGCAACTGCCCGGCCTCTACATCATCACCACCGTTAAAATGTTGCTCGATTAAATAGCCTTCTACGCGTGGCACCAAATCAATAGTGCTGATGGACTCAATAGTCGCAATATATGTTTTGCTCTCTTTTACGTCCTGGCGCTTGACTTGCTCAACGGTAACCTTAGGGGGTAACTGCGTATGGGCATCGCCACCGCATGCAAGTAATGAAAAAATTGCGATAAAAGCAGGGAGAATACGATACATTTTTTCAACTGACATAATCAAAGCCCAATTATAGTTATGGTAATTATAAAGATAGTTTGAATGCTCTGTCCATTCCAGTTTTTAAATGTGAGTCAATTGTTTGGCGAAACTATTTACCTTTTTCACTTTTTATACTTTTTTTGCTTGAGTGTAGGTATAGCAGAGTCGGGGTCGGAATCACTGTCCTCAGAAAGATAATCATAGGATTCCTTTTCAGATGATGCAGGCAGAACTATTTCTCCCTTAAAGACATCTCTAGCCCTAGCGGTCCCCCCCGTTAATGCCAAGGTGCAACTAGCGTTTTCCCCAAAGACATCTTGAAAGGTCAATTCTTTTTCTTTCAGCATGTCTAAGCAACTCCGCATATACTTAACTGCGCCAGGATTCCTAAAGTGTTCACAGACGGCTACAAAAAATAAAGAATCTGCTGCACGCCTCTGCTCTGTTTCCAGGTGAGGCAGCGTCACCTCTTTTTTTAAACTTTCCATCAAATCGTCAATTATTGATGGTATTTCACCTATTGAAGCATATGTTGTAACAACTTTTTTAGGCATCCATCCCCAACATTCAGCAATTGAAGTTGCTAATGCTTGTTTTAATATTCCAGAAGCTCTCACTTTTTGTGCGATTTTTCGGAGTTTTTCATATTTTTTTTCTTGTTGTTTGCTCAGGCCCTGCTCATCTAACAACTCGACGGCATCTTGAATTTCCGCCTTTAAAAAATAAAAAACATCTATCGAGGCAACATCTGCAACTTTTTTAAAACCCGGGCTATCAGCACCACACACAGAATGATCAGTTTCTAAACTGTCAATTGCATCTAAATGTTTGGCCCATGTCACATATTCTAGCCAATTTTTGCCCATTGAACCTGGATAACCTGCGTCGCTACTTGTGAGTAATTTGAGCTGTAAGGGCTTTGTATTTGAATTATCAAATTTAGCGAACCTTCCATATCCCCCAAAAGGACCAGACACTAATAATGTAGTGTTAGCAGGGTCCGCCAGGTAGGTAGCTGCTAAGTGGCTTATTAATTCAATGATGTTGCCATATTTTTGGTTCTCTTCCCGGCCTTTAGAACGTTGGTAAGCAGCTAACATGGCGATATAACACTCCCAAAAAAATTTCGTGGTTCTTGAGTTGCATCTCTAATAATTAATATAACAGAGTGAAAGGAGCTACTCCAGGATTTTTTGAGCCTACTTATGGCACTGTGAAGAGATAGCTTGCCACGAGGCCATCCAGACGATGGCCTAGCATGGAAGTCGGAATGGGAAACGACTCCACATACTATTTATGTGTTGAGCGCTGATAATCCGCATCAAGGCTGAAAATTCCGTATTGTGTATCTGTATCGTATACATCAATATTTTCGTAATCTTTTAACTTTTTAGCGGCTTTGATAGCAATCGGCAGGCCCAGTATTTCTATCGCGACCTTGATGAACCACATGGTGAACGCAAACAGTATAAATTTGTCCGCTGGCATAATGTGGTAAAAAGCAATCGTCGCAAAAATGAAGCTATCTATTCCTGAGGCAACAAAGGTCGATAGCACAAACCTAACCCCCATGTGTTTACCTTGCATTTTTACTTTCAACTTCGCGACCATCATGGAGTTTATGGGCTCTGCAATAATATAGCTGACCATGCCAGCCAGTACAATACGTGTATTAAAAACCATCAACTCATCAAACATATCATTATGCACGGCAAAATCAGGGCTTGGTAGCATGGTTACCAGCAAACCAAACGCCACGAAAATAAAATTGAATAAGAAGCCACACCAAATGGCTAAACGTGCTTTTTTATAGCCATAAACTTCGGTGATTAGATCGGCAAAAATAAAGGTTAGCGGGAATATCAGTGTCCCTACATCTGTGGTTAAACCAAATAAATGAATTAAACGCAAGTCGAACCAGTTCGAAAAAATAATGACCATCACGTAGGAAAGTATTAGAAACCACAGTAGCCGTGGTTGCATTTAGCCGCGCTCGCGTAGCTTTTGAATGGCTTGCAGCTGTGCAGCGGCGTGGGCCAATTCGATGCGTGCTTTCGCATAATCGAAATCTTCATGCTGTTCGCTGAGGGTTTTTTCTGCAGCGCGCATCGCTTCTTGGGCTGCGGCCTCATCAAGGTCGCTGGCGCGCTCAGCTGTATCAGCAAGCACAGTCACGGCATTAGGCTGCACTTCAATACTGCCGCCAGAAATATAAAACACTTCTTCTTTATCGTTGCCGATGGCATCTTTGTGGGTGTCGAGAATAACACGTACTTGGCCAGGCTTTAATTGTGCAAGCAATGGCGTGTGGCCAGGCAAAATACCAATTTCACCAAACTCAGCCGTCGCAATAAGCATTTCGGCTTCACCAATATAAAGCTCTTTTTCTGCGCTAACGATTGCTACTTTTAGTTTCATGCTTTACCTCTTTGCTCCCACTGTTTCACAGCGGCGGGTCGCATACAATGCGACCCCTACAGTTACATATTTTTTGCTTTCTCAACAGCTTCTTGGATGGTACCAACCATGTAGAACGCTTGTTCAGGCAGAGCATCATATTCACCTTCAAGAATGCCCTTAAAGCCAGAAATTGTATCTTTCAGTGATACATATTTACCAGGTGAGCCTGTGAATACTTCTGCTACGAAGAACGGTTGTGACAAGAAACGCTGAATTTTACGTGCTCTTGTTACCGTTTGCTTATCTTCTTCAGAAAGCTCGTCCATACCTAGAATTGCAATAATGTCTTTCAACTCTTTGTAGCGTTGCAAGGTTGTTTGCACTTTACGTGCAATGTCATAATGTTCCTGACCTACAATTTGTGGGTCAAGCTGGCGTGATGTTGAGTCAAGAGGATCAACCGCTGGGTAAATACCTAGCTCTGCAATTTGTCGTGACAATACAACCGTTGCGTCCAAATGCGCAAATGTTGTTGCAGGCGATGGATCAGTCAAGTCATCCGCAGGTACATAAACCGCTTGAATTGATGTAATCGAACCCGTCTTTGTTGATGTAATACGTTCTTGCAGCGCACCCATTTCTTCGGCTAGCGTTGGCTGGTAGCCTACTGCTGAAGGCATCCGACCTAGTAGTGCTGATACCTCTGTACCTGCTAATGTATAACGATAGATGTTATCGATGAATAATAGTGTATCACTGCCTTCATCACGGAAGCTTTCCGCAATCGTTAAGCCTGTTAGTGCAACACGCAAACGGTTACCTGGAGGCTCGTTCATCTGGCCATATACCAACGATACTTTATCAAGTACGTTTGAATCTTTCATTTCGTGATAGAAGTCATTACCTTCACGCGTACGCTCACCGACACCGGCAAATACAGAGTACCCACTGTGCTCGATAGCAATGTTACGAATCAACTCCATCATGTTTACGGTTTTACCTACACCGGCACCACCGAATAAACCAACTTTACCACCTTTGGCAAATGGGCAAATCAAATCGATTACTTTAATACCTGTTTCAAGCAGCTCCATGGTGTCTGCTTGTTCGTCAAAGCTTGGCGCTTCACGATGAATCGGCATACTTTTAGCCGCGTTAACCGGCCCAGCTTCATCAATCGGGCGTCCTAAAACATCCATGATGCGACCCAAGGTTTCTTTACCAACAGGCACTGTAATCGGTGCATGGGTGTTTTTAGCTTTCAATCCACGACGCAGCCCTTCTGTAGAACCCATTGCAATTGTTTTAACTTCACCACCACCCAGTTGTTGTTGTACTTCTAAGGTGATCTCAGTGCCTTCGATTTTTAAAGCATCGTAAACTTTCGGTACTGCATCATGTGGAAACTCCACCTTTACGACCGCGCCGATGACTTCTACTACGTTACCCATGCTCATGTTGTTACCCTCTCTCTATTAAACTATTATTGCTCGCTTCGCTCGCGCGGGTCGTACTACGTGCGACCCCTACATTTTTAAACCTATACAGCCTCAGCACCAGCAATAATTTCGGAGATCTCTTGTGTGATCGCCGCTTGCCGCGCCTTATTATAAATCAACTGCAACTCATCAATTAGATCGCCCGCATTATCAGATGCGGCTTGCATTGCCACCATGCGTGCAGCTTGCTCGCAAGCAATGTTTTCCACCACTGCTTGATAAACCTGTGACTCAATAAACCGTTGTGACAATAAATTCAACAAGGCCTCTGGATCAGGTTCGTATAAATAATCCCACTGTGTTTTTTGCACAACTTCTGTTTCGGGGAAAGGCAAAAGTTGTGCAACCCTAGGTTCTTGCGTCATGGTGTTTACAAACTCGTTGTATATCACATGCAACTCATCAATTTCACCTTCCAAAAAGGCATTTAACATGATCTTGATGCTGCCAATCAAATCCATGAGCTCAGGCGTATCGCCAAGATGGTTAGCATGCGCTTTGATATTACCGCCAAGACGTTTGAAAAACCCTAGCGCTTTCGTGCCGATCACACACATATCGATATCGATGTTTTTTTCTTTAAAATCCATCATGCGATTTACAGTGGTTTTAAATAAGTTGTTATTTAAGCCACCACAAAGACCACGATCACTGCTGATAATAATCAGCCCAACACGTTTAACTTCACGCTTTTGCATGTATGGCACTTCAACCTCTGGACGCGCATGCGCCAAGTGGCCAATTACATCACGAATACGTTCCGCATAAGGTTTTGATGCACTCATGCGATCTTGCGCACGGCGCATTTTACTCGCTGCAACCATCTCCATCGCGCGCGTAATTTTCTGCGTGTTCTTGATGCTCTTAATTTTTGTGCGGATCTCTTTTGCGCCCGACATCTCTCACCTACTTATGCAAAACTAGCTTTAAAGTCTTCTATTGCTGATTTAAATTGAGCTTCGATTTCATCATCCCAAGCACCTTTTTTATCGACTTGCTGCATTAAATCAGCATGTTCTGAACGCATTGTGCTTAATAATTCTTCTTCGAAACGGCTAACATCAGTCAATGGAACATTATCCAAGTAACCCCGGTCAACAGCAAACAATACAACCGCCATCTGTGCAACAGATTGTGGTGAATATTGCTTTTGTTTCATTATCTCCATGACACGTTGGCCACGCTCTAGCTGCTTACGTGTTGTATCATCAAGGTCAGATGCAAACTGCGCAAAGGCTTCTAGCTCGCGATACTGTGCTAATGCTAAACGAACACCGCCACCAAGCTTCTTAATAATCTTGGTTTGTGCTGCACCACCTACACGTGATACTGACAAGCCCGCATTAATCGCTGGGCGGAAGCCTGAATTAAATAAATCTGTTTCAAGATAAATTTGCCCATCGGTAATTGAAATTACGTTAGTGGGTACAAATGCAGATACGTCACCTGCTTGCGTTTCAATGATCGGCAAAGCCGTCAGTGAACCTGTTTTACCTTTAACTTTACCGTTGGTTGCTTTCTCAACATATGCTTCGTTAACACGTGCTGCACGCTCTAGTAAACGCGAGTGCAAGTAAAATACATCACCAGGGTATGCTTCACGACCCGGAGGGCGACGTAGTAACAATGAAATTTGGCGGTAAGCCCAGGCTTGCTTCGTTAAATCATCGTAAATAATAAGTGCGTCTTCGCCTTTATCGCGGAAGTACTCACCCATCGCACAACCAGCATAAGGTGCAATATACTGCAAAGATGCAGGATCCGATGCTGTTGCTGCAACAATAATCGTGTGCTCCATCGCGCCATGCTCTTCAAGTTTGCGCACAACTTGTGCGACAGAAGAAGCTTTTTGCCCAATGGCTACGTAGATACATTTAACGCCTGTACCTTTTTGGTTAATGATGGCATCAATAGCAACAGCTGTTTTACCTGTTTGGCGGTCACCAATAATTAATTCACGCTGGCCTCGGCCAATAGGAATCATTGCATCCACTGATTTCAAACCTGTTTGCACGGCTTGTGATACTGATTTACGCTCAATTACGCCGGGTGCTACTTTTTCAACGGGTGATGTTATTTTTGTATCAATCGCACCCTTACCATCAATGGCTTCACCCAAAGCGTTAACCACGCGGCCCAGTAAAGCTTCGCCTACAGGAACTTCCAAAATGCGCCCTGTACAACGCACTTTGTCACCCTCAGAAAAACCCTCGTAAGCACCGAGAACAACTGCACCCACGGTGTCGCGCTCAAGGTTTAATGCGAGCCCGTAAACGTTGTTCGGAAACTCAATCATCTCCCCCTGCATCACATCACCTAGGCCATCAAGACGGGCAATACCGTCCATTAGGCTGATAATGTGGCCTTCGGAACGTGCTTCCGATACCACTTCAAAATTTTGGATACGCTGTTTTATAACTTCGCTTATTTCAGCAGCGTTGAGTTGCATACTCATCACTTCACCTCGGTTTATACTATTAAATCATGTGCAAGCCTTTCGACTTGCGTTTTTAAACTGGCATCAATTACCTTATCGCCGTATTGCACAACCATGCCACCCAATATATCGTCCCGGGTATGGCAATGCAGTGCAATTTTTGAGCCTAACTTTTTTTGTAATCGGCTTCCTAGTTTTGCTTTTTCATCTTCACTCATGGTAACGGATGTCGTTACATTCACGTCAAGCACATCTTGCGCCTGATGCTTCAGCACCTTAAAGCGAGCGCTGATTTCGGAAGCAACCAATAAACGCTTATTGGTCATTAACAAACGCACAAAGTTGTGAATAGGGGTGTCTTTCTCTAGCTTTAACAAATCCGCTAGTACCGCCATAAAATCCTGGCGCGCAACCTCTGGGTTACGATATATCGCTTGAATTTCTTTGTTGCTCATCGCCTGCGCGAGCAAATCCAACGCTTCTTCCCATTTTGATAGCGCATCTTGTTCTAGCGCATACTCAAAAGCAGCAACCGCGTAAGGTCTTGCAATTGTAATAGCTTGTGACATTCCACTTTCTCCTACAATTCACCAACCACTCTATCGAGTAGTTCTCGGTGTTTGGCATCATCCATAGATGTTTGCAATAATTTCTCAGCACTTGCCATAGCCATACTGACCACTTCAGCCCGAAGTGTTTGCCGTGCAGCCTCTATCTCTTGCTCCATCCGTGCCTGTGCTGCAGCCAATAAGCGCTGACCTTCGTCGACAGCCTTTACTTGCGCTTCTTTAATGACTTCATCACCACGTTTCTGCGCCATCTCGACAATTTCAGTCGCTTTATGTCGGGCTTTCGATAACTCAGCATGCACCTCTACTTGTGCTTGCTCAAGTTGTTTTTGGCCTTGTTTTGCGGCTTCTAAACCATCGGCAATGGTACGCTCACGGTCTTGCATGGCTTGCACAATAGGTGGCCAAACAAACTTCATGGTAAACCAAATGAAAATACCAAAAGTTATCGCTTGTCCAAATAGTGTTGCATTAATATCCACATTAACCGCCCTGAACTATCGTCTGTATCGCGCCTAAGAACGGGTTAGCAAATACAAATAACAGTGCAATCGCTACACCAATCATTGATACCGCATCTAATAGGCCCGCAATAATAAACATTTTTACCTGTAGCATTGGTACAGTTTCAGGTTGACGGGCTGCTGCTTCCAGAAACTTACCACCTAAAAGACCGAAACCAATCGCTGTTCCCACGGCACCGCAACCAATTAAGATTGCCGCTGCAATTGCAGTAATGCTTTGCATTTGTGTCGTTAATGTTGCTAGTAATTGAACGCTTTCCATAACTCCTCCTCAATATTAAAAAAACTGTTAGTGGCTTTCATAGGCCATGCTGATGTACACAATCGACAACATCATGAAAATGAAAGCTTGTAATGTAATGACCAAAATATGGAAAATGGCCCAAACGGCGCCCAGTGGCCATTGAAAATACCATGGCAACAGCGCAGCAATCAAAATAAAGATCAGCTCGCCGGCGTATAAATTACCGAATAACCGCATTGATAATGATATCGGCTTCGCTAAATCTTCTACTAAACGTAAAGCAATATTAACGGGCATCAACTTCATGCCAAACGGATGTGAGCATACATCTTTAAGAAAGCCCACGCCGCCTTTGCCCTTGAAATTATAAAAAATGATTAAGCCGAGCACGGTCATTGCCATACCAAGCGTTAAGTTAACATCAGTTGTTGGTACAGCGCGGAAATACTCAACACCAAATAGGCCCATAATTCTTGGGATCAGGTCCACAGGGATTAAATCCATGAAGTTCATTAGGAATACCCACATAAAAATAGTTAGCGCCAATGGCCCTAAAAATTTTGTCTGGCCATGAAAAGTGTCTTTGACCTGGTCATCTACAAACTTAACCATGACCTCTACAAAGCTTTGTAGCTTGCCCGGCGTGTCTGCAGTTGCTTTACGCGCAGCAAGGCGGAAGAAAAAGCAAAAGCCTAAGCCCAATATAAATGAAACGGCGAGCGTATCGACGTGGAAGGTCCAGAAGCCGTCACCAACAGCCCAGTTGCCCAAATGGTGAACGATGTAATCAGTTGATGTCATGGTTTCTGCGCTGCTCATGCCTTTCTCACCTGTGGACGTCTAAATACAAGTGGTGCCACCCAAAAAACACTTTGGGTAAGTAAAAATCCGAGAAGCAATGGCATGGGCGACAGGCTCGTATACATAAATGCTGCCGTCACCAGAATGACCGTAATAGCGATCTTACCGATTTCACCTAACACAAAACCACTGGCGATACCTTTCGCCTGGCTCGCGCCGCTGACACGGAAGGCTTTGTAAACAAAGAAACTATTAGCTAAAAGGCAGATGCCGCCACCAAGCAATGCAGCTAAACCGCATTGTAATGAAACTAACAAAAACCCTGCAGAGACCAGCAAAGCAGCTATGCATTGCAGCTTTAAGAAGGTGAAAGCTTGTTGTCGGCCTAAATTTAACATCGGGCGCAGTATACCCGAATCGCCCCCAAGCTGTCTACTGTTTGAGGTGCCGGTAGGCCAATGCCAGAACAATAAAATTAAACGTCAGGACAGGGATCATGATTATCCCGCCCACAAAAGGGAAAAACTTGAAGAACACGCTTTGCTGATAAGCTTCCTGAATAGACATCCCCTCAACTGACCCCGTCGCATTAAGCGCTAGAAAAACCAATGGCGAGAAAACAAACCAGGATATCACCCCCATGAGCGCCAAGAGGATAAGCAAAGACATTGCATGATTTCTTGTCATCTCCCACACTTGCCCAAATGAGGTTGTATCACCAGATGCGGTTGCCGTCATAAGCAACAACAGGCGCACAGCTACAAAATAAATAGCAAGGAACCCCATAACGCCAATAATGATTTGTGGCATCAGACCGAAGATGCCTGGCATGATGAGGTTTATTGCAATAATCAAAAGAACCGTTAGCAGTATGGGTACAAGGCAAATCAAATACAATAAAAAACTACGAATAATCAACCAAGTTTCACGCATCGTCCAGTAGGGTAAGCCTCTTGCAGGCACGCGATTATGCAATGCAACTTGTGTTACCGATACAAACGCCCATACCAGCGCCACCATTGGGGAAATCGCACCCAACAAAACTAACGATAAGGGTATCGTTTGACCACTATAACGCCCTGAAAAAAACCCAAGCACGATAGCAACCACAACAGGTGCGGCCCAGGCCAAAAGCAATTTGGGCAACCTTTGCCACAACATCACAAAAGCTTCGCCAACAGTTCCCCAAATTGGCAGTTTTTTATTCATGGTGTGTTTTCCTTGGCTATTAACTGATATGCGCCATGATGCCTTCAAGCGCTTCGAGGGAGCTGTATTCCACGACAAATTTACCTTTGCCTTTAGCGGTATGCTGGATTTGCACTTTGGTGCCTAGTGTGTCGCTGAGGCGGTCTTGCAAAGCGATAACATCAGGGTCAAGCTTTTTGCCGGCTTTACCTGTTTTGTCTTGTTTTTGCATGCTGCGTACTAAAGCTTCCGTTTGGCGCACAGATAAACTGCGAGCCACAACAACACGAGCCGCTTCTACTTGTGTTTCTTCCTCTAAACTCAATAAAGCACGTGCATGGCCCATTTCTAAATCGTTATGCTCAAGCATTGTTTTTACTTCTGTGCGCAAGGTCAGTAAGCGCAAAAAGTTGGTCACTGCTGTACGTGACTTACCCACAATCTCAGCTAATTCTTGATGCGTTAGTTGGAACTGGCTCATCAGTTGCTCAAGACCCGAGGCTTCTTCAAGCGGGTTAAGATCTTCACGCTGCAAGTTTTCAATCATTGTCATCGCTAACGCGGCTTCATCGGAAATGTCACGAACAATGGTAGGCACTTCGGTAAGGCCGGCGAGTGCAGCCGCACGCCAACGACGCTCACCCGCAACAATCTCATAATTCTTACCATCAGGCATGCGACGGCTAACAATGGGCTGCACAATACCCTGCGCCCTGATCGAATCAGCCAACTCCTTGAGTGCCTCTTCATCAAATTCTTTTCGTGGCTGGTAGCTTGAGCGCTGCAAGCGCTCAATGGGCAAATAGCTGATCACTTGGCGAGTTTTATGCTCAGCGCTCGTGATCCCTGCATCGTTATTTTCTTCGCTTGTGATGGAACGCTCAATAATCGTTGAACTGAGTAAAGACCCAAGTGGTGTACCTAAAATTGGTTTTCTTGCCATTTTTCACCTTCATTCCGCTGGCTGTGTTTGTGCTTCTGTTGTTTCTGCAATAACGGGTTGTTGTCGTTTTAAGAACTCACCAGCCAAAGCTAAATAGGATGCAGCACCACGCGAATATTTGTCATAGTGTAGCACAGGTAGGCCGTGGCTGGGTGCCTCAGCTAACCGAACATTACGTGGAATAACTGTCTTGTAAACCTTGTTGCCAAAATGCTGCACCAGCTCTGCCGTAACCTCTTGCGATAGACGATTGCGTGGGTCATACATCGTCCGCAACAAGCCCTCGATCCGTAATTTTGGGTTAGCACTACGACACAAGGTTTGAATGGTATCAACCAGGGCCGATAAACCTTCCAGTGCGTAGTACTCACACTGCATAGGTATTAAAACGCTGTCAGCGGCCACCAGAGAGTTAACCGTTAACATGTTTAGTGATGGTGGGCAATCAAATAAAACGTAGTCATAGGCCGGTACAATTCCTTGTAGCGCCTCTTTAAGTTTAGTTTCACGGCCTTCCACTGCTAGAAGCTTCACTTCGGCTTCTGTTAGCTGGCCATTACCCGGGAGTAAGTCATATCCCGCGGCGGTATTTTTAATCAACACCTCTTCGACCGTCGCTCGCCCCATCAACACATCGTTAATGCTTTTGCTGACGCTCTGCTTGTTGACACCACTACCCATGGTAGCGTTCCCCTGAGGGTCGAGGTCAACCAACAAAATCTTTTGCTTGGCGACAACCAGTGATGCCGCTAAATTAACGCAGGTCGTGGTTTTTCCCACCCCACCTTTTTGATTCGCTAAAGCGATAATTTTACCCACTGCATATTCCCTTATTGATAATCACTAAATGCCGCTGCGCATCTAAGCCCGGCACTGTTAATGATTGCACAGACTTGACATTAAAGCCAGTAGGCAATTCTGCTAGCTCATTTTCAGGCAGCTTACCCTTCATTGCTAAAAACACCCCATCGGCTGCACACAGATGCTGTGTGTTTGCTAACATTTTTTTAATATCGCTAAACGCTCGGGTCATGACTGTATCGAAAAGAGTTGCTGGCTTATATTGCTCAACGCGTTGATGCACCACTGTAACATTGTTGAGTTTTAACTTTGTTTTTGCATGCTGCATAAAATGCGTTTTCTTTTCTACCGTATCAAGCAGTGTGAATTTTTTGTCTGGCATCGCTATCGCTAAAATCATACCAGGTAAGCCGGCACCACTGCCTACATCAATAATGTTATCGCCTTGAACATAAGGTGCGATCGATAAACTATCTAAAACGTGATGCGTCATCATATCATCAATCCTTTTGATCGATGTTAAGTTATATGTTTTTTGCCATTGCTGCAGAAGTTCACAGTAACTTGTATAGCGTGGATCAAGTTCTTTGTTCATGCCGCAACCGTATGTTTTTTTAGATGCACCAATAAAATAGAAATTGCCGCGGGGGTGATGCCCGGTATGCGTGAGGCTTGCCCAATTGTATTAGGTTTTTGCTGCTGCAGTCTTTCGACCACCTCGGAAGACAAACTTTTTATCTGCGCATAATCTATATCTTGTGGGATTTTGGTTTGCTCATGGCGCTTGTGTTTTGCCACCTCATCAAGTTGGCGCTCAATGTAGCCAGCGTATTTAATTTTTATCTGCACCTGCTGCGCTGCTTGCTTATTCGAGACAGCCTGTAGGCCAACGGTTTCAATTAGATCTTGATAATTAAATTCTGGTCGTGCCAATAAATCAGCAAGGTTATATTCATGTGTTATTTTTGCACCCATATTTTTTTCTATCGCTAACGCTTGCTCACTGCCTGCCTGCACCCATGTGCTACGCAGGCGTTTAAACTCTTGCTCAACAACCTCTTTTTTATCCTTGAGTGTTTTCCAGCGCCTCTCGTCTACCAAACCAAGGTTGCGGCCCAAGGCGGTTAAACGTAAATCAGCATTATCTTCACGCAACAACAAGCGGTATTCCGCGCGTGAGGTAAACATGCGATACGGCTCTGGTGCACCCTGTGTAATTAAATCATCTACCAGCACACCAATGTAAGCCTGATCGCGACTCAAAACAAACTCGGCTTTGTTTTGAATTTTTTGCACCGCGTTTATGGCCGCATACAAACCTTGCGCGGCAGCTTCTTCATAGCCTGTGGTTCCGTTAATCTGGCCCGCAAAGAATAAATTCTCAACAAACTTTGTTTCTAAGTTTTGCTTTAAATCACGCGGGTCAAAAAAATCATACTCGATTGCATAGCCAGGGCGGGTTATGTGTGCGTTTTCAAAACCTTTAATTGTTTGTATATAGGCAATCTGTTTTTCATAGGGTAGGCTGGTGGAAATACCATTAGGGTAAAGCTCTATGCTATTTAAGCCCTCCGGTTCCACAAAAATCTGATGCGAGTCTTTATCAGCAAAGCGATGAATCTTATCTTCGATCGATGGACAGTAGCGCGGCCCTCGTCCGGAAATATCGCCAGAAAAAAGTGGTGACTGATCTAAGCTTTCGCGCACAATCTCATGCGTTTTTTTATTGGTGTGGGTAATGTAGCAACATACTTGCTCTGGGTGTTCATCAACACTACCAGTAAATGACATTACCGGTAACGGTGTGTCCCCGTATTGTTTTTGCAAACTGTCTAGGTCAATACTGCGTTTATCAAGCCTGGGTGGTGTGCCTGTTTTTAAACGGCCAACGTTAAACGGCATGGCGCGTAAACGTTTTGCCAAACCATTTGATGGCGGGCAGCCTGCACGCCCCCCTTGGTGGTTCTCTAAACCAATATGTACAACGCCACCTAAAAAGGTACCCACCGTTAATACAAGCGCATCCGCATAAAACTTAATACCTGTTTGTGTAATAACGCCTTTTGCCTTACCTTGTTCAACGATTATATCTTCCACACTTTGTTGAAACACCGTAAGATTTTGTTGTTTGTGTACTACCTGTTGAATCGCATAACGATAAAGCTGTCGATCTGCTTGCGCGCGTGTTGCGCGCACCGCTGGGCCCTTGCTCACATTTAAAATACGGAACTGTATGCCAGCCCTGTCTGCTGCTTTGGCCATGACACCACCAAGTGCGTCGATTTCTTTTACCAGGTGTGACTTGCCAATGCCTCCGATAGCGGGGTTACACGACATTTGACCAATCGTGTCAATGTTATGCGTAAGTAATAAAGTTTTTGCGCCCATACGTGCTGCTGCTAGCGCTGCCTCCGTACCTGCATGGCCGCCACCTATTACAATTATGTCAAACCCTGCATTACTCATCTTTATTTACCAATACAAAACGAAGAAAAAATTTCACCTAGTAAATCATCTGCCGACATGGTGCCGAGAATCTCACCCAGATTGTTATGCGCCAATCTTAACTCTTCCGCTAAACATTCACCAGCATTAAATTGCTGCAGCTGTTTTAGACCTATTTGCAATGCTTGCATGCTGCGGGCAATAGCATCCACATGACGTGCGCGGGCAATAAAACCGTCCTCACTCGGCGCTGAAAAACCGACACTTTGTTTTAAGGTTTGTTTTAGAAGCGCTAAACCATCGCCTGTTTTTGCAGAGAGCTTAACGAGCGTATAATTCTTATGTGTTGTTACTCCTGGGCGCTCACCAGTTAAGTCAATTTTGTTTTGCACAACGATAGTATTTTCTGGTGTTGCCCCATCTAAGGTTATATCTTCAAGATTTTCCACAAGTAATATAATCTTGTCGGCTTTTTTAATTTCGCACAACGCTCTTTCCACACCTTTCTTTTCTACAGCATCGTTTGTTTCTCTCAAACCCGCGGTATCGATAATATGCAAGGGCATACCGTCTAGCTGAATATATTCTCGCAAAACATCGCGCGTGGTGCCCGCAATATCTGTAACAATCGCTGCCTCTTTTGCGGCAAGCTGGTTTAACAAGCTAGACTTGCCTGCATTAGGTTTTCCCGCAATCACAACACTCATGCCTTGCTGCAAAATTGCACCCTGTTTTGTTTGTTGTTGCAGAACATCGCAGTCGATAATAATTTTTTTTAATTTTTCTTCGATTACGCCGTCACCAAGAAAATCAACATCCTCATCTGGGAAGTCGATCGCTGCCTCAACATGAACGCGCAACTCCACCATGCGGTGATAAAGTTTTTGCAACCTTTCTGAAAACTTGCCCTGCAAAGATTGCATCGATGCTTTTGCTGCTATCTCTGTTGTGGCGTTGATTAAATCAGCAATAGCTTCTGCTTGCGCTAAATCGACTTTATCGTTTAAAAAAGCGCGCTCTGAAAATTCACCGGGCTTTGCGTGGATAGCTCCGCACTGCAGAACACGTTTTAACAGTAACCCCATTACAACTGGCCCACCATGGCCTTGCAGCTCTAAAACATCTTCGCCGGTAAACGAATGGGGGTTAGGGAAAAAAATAAGCAAGCCTTCATCAATGATACCTTCTTGCTCATCAAAAAACTTGGTGAAGTGTGCATAACGCGGCTCTGGGTCAACGCCTGTTATTGTTTTAGCGATCGTTAATGCAAGCGGACCGGAGACGCGTACAATTCCAACACCCCCGCGTCCAGGAGGTGTTGCTATCGCTGCAATAGTTGTTGTGTCTATTCTGTTCATCGCTCACTAGGATTACTTGGCCTTAGCTGCTCCCTTCTCGACGCTGCGCATGACAGTCCATTGTTGTGCGATGGATAATACGTTATTCACCACCCAGTACAATACAAGACCGGCAGGGAAATTTAAGAACAACACCGTAAATACGATTGGCATCATCATCAATACTTTTGCCTGCACAGGGTCTGGTGGCGCCGGTGACATTCTTTGTTGTAAAAACATCGAGGCACCCATGATTAATGGCAACACATAGAACGGATCTTTCGCTGACAGGTCATGAATCCAAAGAATAAACGGTGCATGTCTTAATTCCACGCTTTCAATCAACACCCAATACAAAGCGATGAATACCGGAATCTGCACAAGTATCGGCAAACAACCGCCCAAGGGGTTGATTTTTTCCTTTTTGTACAGGGCCATCATTTCTTGGCTCATTTTTTGCTTGTCGTCTCCAACCCTTTCTTTTATTTTTTCTATTTTTGGTTGTACACGTCGCATATTTGCCATCGAACGATAACTGGTTGCAGATAATTTGTAAAAAACAATTTTAATAACGACTGTGGTAAATATAATCGCCCAACCCCAATTGCCAAATAGATCGAAAAACTTTTTCAACACCCAGAACAAGGCTTGTGAGATTGGCCAGAACCAACCGTAATCAACCGTTAAATCTAAGCCGGGCGCAATTTGTTTTAGGTCTCCAGTAATCTCAGGGCCAACATAAAACTCTGCGCCTGTTTGAATGGTTTGGCCGGGCTCTGCCGCTAAGGTTGGACCTAACATCGCCAAGCGATAGATGTTGTTTTGCGGCGCATAAGAAACGAAGCGGAAGTTTTGTTCGGGATCGGGTATCCAGGCACTCACAAAATAGTGCTGCAGCATTGCAATCCAGCCGCCCTCCCCTGACTTATTCAGCTTTTCTTTGTCCATATCTTTGTAAGACAGTTTTTGGTAGCGTTTTTCTGGTGTTGAAACAGCGCCGCCATTAAATGTGGCAAAACTAAAGAAGTTGTCTTTTTTCGCTGAAATTGGTTCGCGTTTGAACTGCCCATAAAACTGCCCAACCCAAGCGGAGTTACTATTGTTCGTAACGTCATAGTTAACACCCACTAAGTAGCTGTCACGTTTCAAGGTAAAAACCTTTGTTACGGTAACGCCATTCTCTGACCATGTTAACGGTACCTCTAAAACATCTTGGCCTGCGCTTAATGTATAGGAAGACTGTTGGCTTGTTAAAACAGCTTGGCCTTTTTGCGTTGTATCTGGTCCTCTCGCACCAACTAGACCACTTTGCGCCACATAAGTTTCACCAGGCTGGTCATTTAAAATTTGCACGGGGGCGCTATTTGGCTCTTTAGTCTGTTTGTAATCAAGTAACTTGGCGCTAATAAGATTACCGCCCTTGCGATCAATCTCTAATAGTAAAACATCTGTTGTTACAGTAACAATTCGATCACTGGGTACAACCGCTGCACTAACGGGTAGATTTGTATCCGCCCCTGTAGTCGTTGCAACAGGCATATCGTTAGGCATCATTTCCGGCACATCAATGCCCAATGCCGCATCTTGTGTTTCTGCTTCCACCATGATTCCGGGTTTCTTATAGTCTTGCTGCCAAGCAGACCACAGCAAAAACGCCGTAACCAAAACCCCGCCCAATAAAATATTTCGTGTCATTTCCATTGCTATCTACTTTTGTTTGTTAATTTCAGGAACCGGATCATAACCACTGCTACCCCAGGGGTGACAACGAGCTAAACGTTTTATAATCAGGTAAACGCCATAAAGCACACCATGCTGTCTGATTGCCTCAGAAGCGTATTGTGCACAACTTGGATGAAAACGGCAACATGGGCCTAATAATGGGCTAATGCAATATTGATACAGGGCTATCAGTTTTAAACACAAGAACCGCATAATCCCTCTTAGATTCGCCATCATCGCCCACCTTCAAGAGCTATGATCATTTTTTGCCATTGGCTTGCTAAACCCTGCGCATTGCCAGAACGCACCACTACCACGACATCGTAGCCAAGCAACACAGGGTGGTGCCTACGGAACTGCTCTCGTAGGAGCCGTTTTAAACGGTTTCTGTCTACAGCGCGCTTAACGGCCTTCTTAGGGACTGCTAAACCCAAGCGGGCTATGCCTTTTTCGTTAAGCCGAATATAAAAATCCACCGGCCCAGCTTTGATTTTTTTAGGTCTTTCAAAGACATACCTAAAATCTGCGGCTGTTAATAGACGATGGTTTTTGGTATATTTCAAGGTGATTAACGTTTTGCCGTAGGTGCTAGGCGTTTACGCCCCTTACGACGACGGTTTTTAAGCACTTTGCGACCATTAGGGGTCTGCATGCGCTTTCTAAAGCCATGTTTTTTAACGCGTCTTCTCTTTTTGGGTTGGTAAGTACGTTTCATCTGACCACCACATCCTTTAAATTCAGTTAATTTAGAGGGCAATCATACGGAATTCGAAAAGCTTTGTCAATTTGTCTGCCTTTATTATTTATATGTCTTTTTAAGATATCTTTTTATTACTATAGATAAGCGCAGAATCTGTGGGTATGTTTTATTTTCTTATATATATCAACGGGTTATTTTATTATAAAACTTGGGTTAAACCTTGTTAAGGGGGAAGCTTTTACTTGTGGATAACTAGGTTGTCCGCTTTTATTGCAACTTATCCACTGGTATTGCTTGTGGTTATCAGGGTACCTATACACAGGAAGCGATGGTTTAGTCATAACGCTTTTGTTTTTTTGTTCATCGAGTTACTGAGTTTGTTATTTATAGGGCTTGTCATTTATAAATAATTTATTAAACTTCTCATAAACAACCTCGTTTAATTAATATAAAGTAGATCTATTAAACCTTATTAATATTATTAAGCAGCGCAGTTTTTGTGGGTAAAACCTAATTATGTTTAAATTTTATAAGGTTACGGTTAAAAACCGGCTGTGAATAGTATGTATTGATAGATGAATAAAGCAGGCGTAAATTGTGTATAACTTGCATTTTTGTAATTAAACTTCTTTGTCCACACTTTGCTAGTCCTAGATTAAGCCTTTTCGCACAGCTTTATACACGGAAGTACTAACGATCTTGTTTGAAAAGGCGGTATACTGTTTCCCTTACCTTTAACATGGAGAAGCCGGTGTCAGGCACGACTTCAATTTGGCAGCAGTGTGTAGAAGCACTACAGGATAAACTTACGCCACAACAATTTAATACATGGATTCGCCCTCTTCAAGCAGAGGTGAGAGCGGATACCATATGTTTGTGGGCGCCCAACCGATTTGTTTGTGATTGGGTTAAAGAAAGCTATCTTCCTAATATACATGAGTTACTTAACCATTTTTCTACAGGTACAGCCCCACAGCTTGTATTGCAAATTGGTAAAAAAGATAATGGCGCTGCAATAGCAGCAGTTGCGGCACCCATGCAAACAGCACAGCCAAGAGCCGCACAGAATTTTTCCTCTGGAAGTGCACCACTACAATTTCAACAAAACAATTTAAATAAAGATTTTGTATTTGATACATTTGTGGAAGGTAAATCTAATCAGTTGGCGCGCGCAGCATCAACACAGGTTGCAGAAAATCCAGGAAAAGCTTACAACCCTTTATTTATTTACGGAGGTGTTGGCCTTGGTAAAACACATTTAATGCATGCTGTTGGAAATTTAATTTTAGAACATAAACCTAATGCCAATATCCTTTACACGCATTCGGAACGTTTTGTTGCAGATATGGTTCGCGCATTACAAAACAATAAAATTAACGACTTTAAAAACTATTATCGTTCCCTGGATGTGTTGATGATCGATGATATTCAGTTTTTCGCGGGTAAAGAGCGATCACAAGAAGAATTTTTTCACACCTTTAACGCTCTCCTTGAAGGAAAGCAGCAGGTTATTTTAACAAGTGATCGTTACCCTAAAGAAATTGTCGGTGTAGAAGAGCGCTTGAAGTCACGCTTTGGTTGGGGCCTTACGGTCGCTATAGAACCGCCAGAGCTAGAGACACGCGTGGCAATTTTGATGAGTAAGGCGGAAAATGTGGGTATTGAGTTACCACACGAAGTTGCCTTCTTTATAGCTAAACGCATACGTTCCAATGTACGTGAGCTCGAGGGCGCCTTAAAAAGGATCATGGCAAATGCGCATTTTACTGGCAGGGCAATTACTATCGATTTTGTTAAGGAGTCATTGAAAGACTTGCTAGCACTGCAAGATAAACTGGTAACCATTGAAAACATCCAGAAGACAGTAGCAGAGTACTTTAATATCAAGGTGGCAGATTTATTGTCGAAACGCCGCTCTCGTTCTGTGGCAAGGCCTAGACAGGTTGCGATGAGCTTGGCAAAAGAGTTAACCAATCATAGCCTGCCTGAGATAGGCGACGCTTTTGGCGGTCGTGATCATACAACAGTGCTTCATGCTTGCCGAACCATTAAATCAATGGTTGAATTGAATGGGGATATCCAAGAAGACTGGACCAACTTGATTAGAGTATTATCATCTTAAATAACAATTTCGGTGAAAATTATGGAATTTACGATAACTAGAGAGCATCTCCTTAAACAGATACAGCCGGTAGCGGGTGTTTCTGATAAAAAGAAGACATTAGCGGTTTTGGCAAACATACTGATCGTCGTCGAAAACTCACGATTGTCGTTGATTGGCTCCGATCTTGAAATTGAATTAATTATGATGAGCCAACTTGAAGGGGATTTTATTGCCGGCGAGGTGACTACCCCTGCAGACAAGCTGCTTGATATTTGCCGCAATCTTCCGGAAACTTCGCTGATCTCCTTTAAACTTGATGATGATAAATTAACTGTAAGATCAGGCGGGAGTCGTTTTAGTTTATCTACCCTCCCTGCAGCGGACTTCCCTACAATTCAAGGGAGTTCACCGAAGATAACCATAAACTTACCCCAAAACCAGTTCAAACAGCTAATTTACGGCAGTCAGTTTGCAATGGCACAACAAGATGTGCGCTACTATCTAAATGGGATGCTTTTCGAAGCAGATCGTGAAAGTTTGCGTATGATCGCAACAGATGGGCACAGATTGGCGGTAACTCATAGTAAACAGCACGCTGCTGGGGACGCCCATGGAGATTTTCATATAATTTTGCCGAGAAAAGCGATTAGTGAGCTATATCGTCTGCTTCAAGATGAAGATATGGCGCTACAGATAGGTTTGGATGATAATCATATACGTATTACGGGTGCAGGCTTTGTTTTTATCGCAAAACTGATAGATGGCCGTTTCCCTGACTACAAACGTGTGCTTCCACAGGGAGGCGAGCGTATTATTGAGGTTGATCGTGATCTATTAAAGCAAGGTTTGTCTCGTGCAGCCATATTATCTAGCGAGAAGCACCGAGGCGTGCGTTTGCAGTTAGAGCCAGGTTGGATGCGCATTATTGCTAATAACCCCGAGCAAGAAGAGGCTGAAGAGGTATTAGAGCTTGACTATAAAGGTGATAATTTTGAAATAGGCTTTAATGCGAGTTATTTGCTTGATGTGCTGAATACCGTACCACCAGGTGGGGTTAAATTAACGTTACAAGATGCAAACTGTTCAGCCTTAATAGAGAGTCAAGTAGAGACAGCATCCTTAAAAAGCGTCTATGTTGTCATGCCGCTTCGGCTATAACTACGCGGGGCTTCATGGCTTTACAACGCTTAAATATTGTAAATATCCGTAATATATCCCGCCAGGAATTAATCTTTTCCAATGATATCAATGTGTTATACGGTTCAAATGGAAGTGGAAAAACCTCCGTGTTAGAGGCTATATACATGTTAAGCACGGGAAAATCCTTTCGCGCACAACGTATGGCAGCGGCTGTGCAGCACGGAGCTGAAGGCGCTGTGATAGAGGCTTGGATGCAGAACACCTCGATAAAATTACAAAAAAAAGGGGCGAAAAAGGCACAGTTTTTTGTAGCAAATCAAGTTACAAACTCTATTGTAGAGCTCGCTCGTCTTCTACCGGTGCAGTTATTGAGTTTACAGGGTTACCAGCTGCTTAATGCCCCACCAGAAGAGCGCCGAAAATTTTTTGATTGGACAATGTTTCACGTGGAACCAGGTTTTTTAAAATTATGGCAAGACTTTCACAGAACGTTGAAACAAAGAAATGCGGTTTTACGCGATAAATATTCACAAAATGATGGAGCGCTGAATTTTTGGACAGAAAAACTGGTGGAGACGGGTTGTGATTTGCATGAAACTAGGCTGCGAGTCTTGAAAGATTGGTTAGAGTATACGAAAAATTACTGTCAAGATATGCCGGGTGTCAAAAACCTGAGTTTAGACTATCTTCCCGGCTGGAATGCTGAAGAAGTAGACTATGCAGAACGTTTGGCGCTAAGTTTAAGGCAAGATTCAGCGTTGGGGTATACCCGTTTTGGACCACATAGAGCAGATCTGCAGATCAGCGTCGCGGGTGAGCCTGCGCAGCAAATGCTGTCCACAGGCCAGCAAAAAACGTTTGTAGCTGCCCTGCAGCTCGCTCAGTCGCAATGGGTTGCCGATTGCACGGATAAACACCCTGTTTTACTTATAGACGACCTGCCGTCAGAGCTTGATAAGCAGGCAAGGGCAAAACTGAGTGAAACTTTATCGAAGACACCTTCGCAAATTTTTATTACCAGTGTTGAGAAAAAGGCATTTTCAACACTCTTAAAGACGAGACCTCAAAAAATGTTTCACGTGGAACATGGGCTTGTCACAGCGTCAGCAGCGAGCAATGTTGCGTCGCCGAAAAGTGTAAGTAAACAGGCTGTTAACCCCCTTGAAACAGCTTAAAAACCTGTTTTATTAGGCCCAGGTATTGTATAATAGTGCATTGATTTAGAGGAAATAAATATGACCACAGAAGAGCATGCCAAGCAGTATGATTCGTCCAATATTAAGGTGCTAAAAGGCCTGGATGCGGTGCGAAAACGCCCTGGCATGTATATTGGTGATACCGATGACGGTACGGGTTTACACCATATGGTATTCGAGGTCGTAGATAACAGTATTGATGAGGCCCTAGCTGGCCACTGTACGAACATAACGGTGATCATCCACACAGATGGCGCCGCCAGTGTGCGCGATGATGGTCGCGGTATCCCTGTCGATATTCATCCAGAAGAGGGTCGCTCTGCAGCAGAAGTTATTATGACCGTGCTGCATGCGGGCGGTAAGTTTGATGATAATGCCTATAAAGTTTCTGGTGGCCTGCATGGCGTGGGTATATCAGTTGTAAACGCTTTGTCAGAGACGCTGAAGCTGATTGTTCGTAAAGGCGGCAAGGTGCATGAGCAGATGTATCACCTTGGCGAGCCACAAGCACCACTACGGGTTGTGGGGGAAACACAAGAGAGTGGCACAGAGGTGCGCTTTATTCCGAGTACGGCAATATTTTCTGATATAAAGTTTTCATATGATATTTTAGCTAATCGCCTGAGAGAGCTCGCTTTTTTGAATAAAGGCGTGCGCATTTTACTGAAGGATGAGCGCACAGGCAAAGAAGAAGTTTTTGAATACGAAGGTGGTACACGCGCTTTCGTTGAGCATTTAAGCCAAAATAAAACACCCATACATAAAGATGTTGTTTATTTCAATATAGAACGTGATGGCGTTGGGGTTGAAGTTGCGATGCAGTGGAATGAGGGCTTTCAGGAGACGATTTTCTGTTATACCAACAATATTCCGCAACGCGATGGCGGTTCTCACTTGGCGGGCTTTAGAGGCGGCCTAACACGAACGCTTAATAACTACATTGAAAAAGAAGGGTTGGCAAAAAAAGCTAAAGTTTCCACGGTCGGAGACGACGCACGTGAAGGCTTGGTTGCCGTGTTATCTGTAAAAGTGCCTGACCCCAAATTCTCATCACAAACGAAAGATAAACTGGTTTCTTCGGAAGTGAAGCCCCTTGTTGAGTCTGCAATGTCAGAAATGCTCAACGACTTTTTAATGGAAAACCCCAAAAATGCACGTGCGATTGTCACCAAAATGATAGAGGCAGCGCGAGCGCGGGAAGCAGCACGTAAAGCGCGTGACATGACGCGCCGCAAAGGCGCCCTGGATATCGCGGGCTTGCCTGGTAAATTGGCAGACTGCCAAGAAAAAGATCCGACAGTATCTGAATTGTATTTGGTAGAGGGTGATTCTGCGGGCGGTTCGGCCAAACAAGCCAGGGACCGTAAAACACAGGCGATACTGCCACTGCGCGGAAAGATTTTGAATGTAGAGAAGGCGCGTTTTGATAAAATGCTTTCTTCACAGGAAGTGGGCACTCTAATTACAGCGCTAGGTTGTGGTATTGGGCGTTCAGAGTTTAATCCAGATAAACTGCGTTATCACTACATCGTTATCATGACGGATGCGGATGTCGATGGCTCGCATATCCGGACCTTGTTGCTGACTTTTTTCTATAGGCAAATGCCCGAGATCGTTGAGCGTGGGCATATTTATATAGCGCAGCCACCGTTGTACAAAGTGAAAAAAGGTAAGCAAGAGCAATATGTCAAAGACGATGACGCACTGCAAGACTACTTAATTCAATTAGCGTTGGATGGTGCGAGCTTGCATGTGACCGAGCAAGCGCCAGGCATTAATGGCCAAGCATTAGAAAAGCTACTACAGGACTACCATAAAACTTTCAAAACCATCAGGCGCCTTTCTTATCGGTATCCTGCGGCGTTTTTGGAAGCCTGCATTTATTTGCCGAAGATGAGCAGCGATGATTTGCATAACGAAATTGCAACACAAGCCTGGATAAACAAGCTACTAGCGCAACTCGAAGAACAAACAGCAAACAACCACCGGTATCGTGTAAAACTATTCGCCAATACAGAAACGCAAGAACAACAGCTTGCTCTTTATGAACATGTGCATGGCATAGAAACACGCTACGACATTGATAGCACCTTTTTTGCGGCGCAAGACTATGCACAACTGCTGCACTTGGGTGAGGCCATCGCGGGCCTGATACAAGCAGATGCCTATGTTAAGCGTGGTGACAAGCAACAAAGTGTGGGCGCATTCAAAGAAGCATTTGATTGGTTATTGCAAGAAGCGAAAAAAGGGCTAACTTTTCAACGGTACAAAGGTTTGGGTGAGATGAACCCCGAGCAGCTTTGGGAAACCACCATGGACCCAGCAACGCGCCGCATGCTACAGGTGACAGTGCAAGATGCGGTTGCCGCAGACCAACTGTTTACCACACTGATGGGTGATCAAGTTGAGCCTCGTCGTGAGTTCATAGAAAAGTATGCGCTGCAGGTTGAAAACCTCGACGTGTAATACCCTGGAGTTTCGCATGCCTTGTCTAGCACAAAAAGCAAAAACGCCTGTTTCTTGCTGAATCTGCTAGGGGATAAGGCTTGCGGCGAAGCTGGCAAGGTCGTCAAAAACCAACGTTTGCTCAAGCTTGTCTTGATGTTCAGCCAAGGTTTTTTCACCTTTTCCTGTTTTCAATAATACAGCATTGCAGCCGAGAGCCCAAGCCGCTTCTAGATCACGCAGTGCATCGCCGACCATGCAAGCCTCATCGGCTTGAACATTAAATTTTTGCAGCAACAGTGTTAACATGCCGGGTTTTGGTTTGCGGCATTCGCAGGCAGCATCAGGTGTATGTGGGCAAAACACGAGGGCGTCTAGATGTCCCCCGGTGGCTTTTAGAGCACCATACATTTTATTGTGAATTTCATCTAAAACGGCTTCTGTATAATACCCTCGGCCTACGCCAGACTGATTTGTTGCAACGGCAACAACAAAACCGGCATCATTGAGCTTTTTAATGGCTTCTAGGCTGCCAGGTATAATGTGCCATTCTTCTGGAGACTTTATATAATCATCAGAGTCAAAATTAATAACACCGTCACGGTCAAGAATGATAAGCTTCATTTTGTTCATTCGGGTATTATTACAAATTTTGCGAGAAGCGTCCATCTTTGGTAATTTAAACAACATTTGTTGACCACCCGTGTTTTTGCGACTATGGTTTTGTTTGTGGCGACACCATTTTGGTGTTAGCAGGCGACAGGTATCAGCGACAATAAATGCTAAGCTGTTGTTTTTGAATGCTTTGATTTGACAGTGGGTGGTTTTTAAATGACGACATTAAGTGCGACAAAAAAAGCGACAGAAATACAGGGTAACAGCGCCCCCTTCAAAATAGATTTTTCTAAAAAAAACATAAGTAACAGTGTGTTAGCCTTGATATCAGGGCACCAAAAGCTTTCCTTCTGGTTGCGACATCCTTTATTAAAGGCCGATATGCAGACGGCCTGGCAGCATCGAGCAGCGCAAGCACTCAACACTTTAAGCAATCACAAGCTTAATGAGCAAGCATTGCTTAAAACACTGCAACACACCGAAGGTTTGGCGCAAAATTTTTGCCAGGAAGCCGGCCAGGCACACGCAAAGCCGCTTATCAGTACAGCTTGGCTGTTGGATTTACAAGAACAAATTTTGGTAAAAAACAATATTGGTGAAACGCCGCGATATTATCGTGACAAACAGCAAACGCTTTCGTATTTAAACCGCTTGAGCGGTGTTGCCGCTATAGATGAAAGCAATAATTTACCAAAACTTATAAAGCAATGGCGTGACTGGGCTAACAGTAAAACAGTAATGCATTGTGCCGCAGAATACCGTGCACTTATGTTACTGTACTATTTGCAGCGCACACATCCTTTTGCACAATCACAAACAGCGGTGAGTTTTACAATGTTTTATGGCTTGTTAAAAAGCGCAGGTTTTGCGCAAGTCGCGGACGCAGTTTTGGTATATTATGCTGAAAATATAGAGTCATTTGCAACAGTGTTTGCAGCAACAACAAACAGTGAGCATTTAAAAAATCACCAACAAAAATGGTTTGAGTTTTTTCTTGATGCCTGGCAGTGGTCTATGGATGCTGTGCAAGCTTCTCTAGATAAAGTTTTACTAGAATCTAATTACCAGGCATGTATGCAAAAAAGTGTTGATAGTAAGCAAATAAACCAGCGGCAGCATACAACGTTGATGCACCTATTAGTAAGCGATCAAATACGTGATAAGCAGTCGCTGATTGCATCAGGCTGGTATCGAAGCTTATATAATAAATTAACTGTGCGTACACAGGAGCGGGATTTTAAGAGTTTATGTGAACTTGGTTTTATTGAGATGCTGGGTAAAAACAGCTTTAAACTTACAAGCGCTTAGCCTTCCCGGGGCGAGCAATCTCGCCCCGAGAGCTTCAAATCAAAGCTTTTCTTCTATCTTTTTAACCACATCATCAGTTTTTTGTTCAACTTTTTCTTTAGCGGTTTCTACTTTCGCAGGTTCTTTAATGCGAGTCCATGTTTCAGTTTGGCCAAACAAAGAGATTCCCATGTAGCCGCGCATTTTTAGGACCTGACCATTATCAACCAGCGTCATACTTGAATTGTAGGTGCTGCCAGTGTTGGGGTCTAGGATATTACCGCCGGTGTATTTGTTACCGTCACGGGTAAAGCCCCACATAAAACGCAAACCCTGTACGGGCTTGTCTTTAAACTCGCCTGAGCAGTTTGTGCAATATGAAACATTGTCTTTGTCGTCAGGGTTTGATGAGCCTGCAATTTTGCCGTACCAAACACCGTTTTCTTCGTAGATTTGCACTTTGCCATCAGGTGCGCCACCAGGCTTGCCGCCTTTGTAGGTTTGCCACATGCCCGCTGCAGTCATATCGCCATCAGATTGGTTTTGATCTGCTGCGCTTGCTACGGTGCCAAAAAAGAGGCAAGTAAAAAGTACCAGTAATTTTTTCATTTCATTTCTCCAGTTGGTGAGCTCTTGTTGCGATCATGATAAACGCAATACCATTAATAATTAAATAAACACCCATAAGTATACCGATAAACCACATGGCCGAGTAAGGCCAGCCAGAAAACACGATCAGGGCGATAACGATGGAAAGTATGCCGCTAAGCAGCAACCATCCCCAGTTTGCAAAGTTTTGTACTGAAATAGCGAAAAATATTTTAACAACACCTTCCACCAAAAAGTAAGCAGCAATGATAGCAGTGAGTGCTACCAGCCCTTGTAAAGGGTGAAAGACTAACAATATACCAAAGACCATGGCTAGTAATGCCGATAGAATCGACCACCAAAAACCAGGTGCTTTGTTTGATTGTATGGAGCGGTAGAGCTGAATAGTACCACCGATTAGAAACAGCCAACCGATGACAAGCTCAAACGCAATGGCAAATGCTGCGGGTACACTTAAAGCAAGTACCCCTAAGATGACAAATAGAATGCCTTCGAAAAGGATACTTTTCCAGTGTGCGCGTAGTTCTTCCTGGTGCTCCATGCTACCGCTCTCCTAGTCTACATTTTTGAACGTGCGTGTGATGCCATCCAAAGTAGCGACATGCCGTTAATGAAGAGATAGAGTCCCATCATTACAGCGATGAACCACATGGAAGCCACAGGCCATTCAAGCAAGATAATAGCAGCGATAACAAGGGAAACAATACCACTGAAAATTACCCATACACCATTGCTGTAATGCCGTATTTGCCAAGCGTAACTGATTTTTAAAACACCTTCTATTAAAAAGTAAATAGCAATAATAAAGGTAACAGCAAGTAAGCCTTCAAGAGGGTGAAATAAAAGCATTACACCGAAGATCATCGCGATTAAGCTCGATGCGCCCATTAGCCAAGCGCCTGGTGCACCTGAGTTTTGCGAAGTTCGATATAATTGCAATGTTCCACCTGCTAGAAATATCCACCCTAAAACAAGCTCAAAAGCTAAGCTAAAAGCAATGGGAAGTGTAAATGCAAGCACCCCTAAAATAATAAACACGGTACCTTCAGCCATTACACCGGCCCAGTGGTCTTGAGTAGCGTTTTTTTCATGATCCATGACATACTCCTTAGAGTGTCTAATAAAAAGTAACTGTACTTGAAGTTTAGCACCGCTACGGGTTTAGGCAATGTTGCTAAGCACTTGATTTTTTATGCGCAGCCCCAACAGGACGCAGTATAGGCTTCATTTGCAAATTATGGGCCCCTATAGACGATTCATAAAAAGTTCATTATAATTAAATTTAATAACAATAATTAAAGGAGCTTATAATGATAAAAACCTTATTCTTTTCATTTTTTTTATCTGCTATTTCAATAAATTGCTATGCACAGTATAACCCATGGTATTTTGACTTGGAGTGCGATGCCTACAAGGTGCAACGTGATACAAATGACAACGTTGACGTTTATAAATATAACACGCGGACAGAAACTTTTGAATGGTTTCAAAACCTTAGCCAGTATGCGCAAAAAATTGATTATTTCATGGAGGGGGTTGGCAAGCATTTTGTCAGCGTAACCGATGAGTCCGGGCATTTAGAAATATACAAGTGGCGTTATCCAGACCCCAGTAACCCCGCGGACCAAGGTGGGTTTTACCTGTGGGGCTAGTCAGGCGTTCACGCTGACTGCCAAGCCTGAAATTGTTTTAAGCTAACACCAGCGCCACCACACACGATAACAAGGATGTTTTGGCAAGGTGCAATAATAGCTAGATTATCGTAAACAACAGCTAAGGCAGCCCCACAGGCAGGCTCAACAAGCACGCGCATGTCATCAGCAAATTGCAGGCATGCGTTTATCGCTTGTTGGTCACTGACCACAACAGAATGGATTTCATGTTGCTGCGCCCACTTTAAAGCTTGTTCTGTGACACGGGTAGCGCCTAGGGTGGTGGCAATAGAAGTAATTTTGGGCAAGGTTACCACATGCCCTGCTTTTATCGCCGCGTTGAAAGATGCTGCGCCCTGTGTTTCAGCCGCGATAACGGGGACATCTTGCCAATCAATATCGTGTAAACCCTGCACCACGCCACACATTAAACCACCACCACCAACAGATAAAACAATCGCATCTGGTTTTTTTATTTGATCAGGAAGTTCGTGGCTTAAGCTGGCATGACCCTCCCAAACTAAAGGGTGGTCAAATGGTGGAATATATTCTGCATCATCTAATTCGTTCGCCAGTGTGCGCGCATATTGTTCGGTTTCCCCCCAGACATCACCATGCACAATAACATCAGCACCCTCTTGTTTTATGCGTTCAATAGCGGTTTCTGAAGTGCTTTTGAGCACCACAATGCGGACCTGCATTTTTAGTTTTCGGCCTGCGTATGCCACAGCCAAACCAGCATTACCGCCAGAAGCACCAATGAGTATATTTTTACCCATTGCTTTTGCATGCTTGCACATATAACAAACGCCGCGATTCTTAAAGGCCCCGGTTGGTTGAAAACATTCCATTTTGTACAAAATAGTTTTATTTAACTGCGAACTTAAGCGTCGGTTTTCAATAACAGGCGTGGTTATGTGTAAATTAGTTTGCATTTTTGTCGATCAGTAGTTCTATTATGTACTGTGGATCTTCGCTTTGCTCACTATTAGGTGGTTGAGGCAGTAAGTGCTTGAGCTGCAGGTAGAGATCGTGGATATAAACATTTGTCTGAGCATCGGGGTTTTTTGCAACATCAATAAACAAGGTGGTTGGCGGTGTTTCTGTTTGCTCTATTTGCAAAAACACCTTGGTATTTCCTTCAGAAGGTTCGTCTTGGGTAAGTTCGGTAAAAGTAATTTCACCACCGGGGATAGATTTGCTTTCGCCAAGCTTTAATGTAACCGTGTAAGGGTATGTTTCTTCACTCGCGTCGAGGCCGGCTGTCGTGTTACCACAGGCCATTTCAGTACAAACAACTTCTGGTGGTGCATTGAGGTCAACACGATCGCAAATACAGGTGTTGCAATCAACGGGCCATGAATCTCCAACGGCATACAGCGTGCCTTCAAACTCGCAAACCGGCTCTTTTGATGCTTGCTCAGGCATACAGGATTGCATACATTCATTTATGGTGTCGAATGGCACTACGCCATCACAGCCACCCCAAAAGAACACTTCGCAGTTATGGCTGTCTTTGTTGTAAAAAAACTTTTCCATGCGTGCCTTACATGGACCCGGATCAGGCGTTAACCCACAATCTTCAGATGGGGGGTCTGCCTCGGCAATGCAGCCGAGCAAAAGACCGGCAAGAATGATGGATGTGATATAACGCAACATATTATTAATTTAGACGATTTTTTAAGCCAGGGATAGCTTATGATAAAATGATTGCTGGAAACTGTTCATTTTATTAAAAATCAAAGGGTTATAGTTTTGTCATCGAAGCATAAAGTAAAAGTAGCAATAGGTTTGAGCTTGATAAAGTTATTGTCCCATTTCCCCTTATGGTTTATTCAGGGTTTGGGGTATGGGATTGGACAGGTTTTTGCAAGCCTGCCGACGTCATTTAAAAAAGTTGCGCGGACCAACCTGAAAATTTGTTTTCCAGATAAAGATGAAAGCTGGCATAAAAAGACTGTACGGAAAAGCATAGTCAATACAACGGTGACAGCATTTGAATATGCTGCACATTGGTTTTGGCCAGTAGAAAAAATTCATCAATACATTAAAGAACCAGATGAAAAAATGAAAGAGGCCTTTTATGCCCTTCAAGATAAAGGTCAAGGCATTATTATGCTAACGCCGCATATGGGGGCTTGGGAAAGTTTGTTGGGGTTTTTACCCGAGCGCGTCGACCGCATTACCATGATGTATCGACCACTGCGCATTCCTGCCTTGGAAAACACCGTGCGAAGCGCCCGTGAACGCGCAGGTGCTCATTTGGTGCCAGCAACTGCGGGTGGCATACGCGCGATATTAAAAGCTTTAAAAAATGGTGAGGTGGCAGGTATATTGCCAGATCAAGTGCCGAGCTTAAAGGCGGGGGTGATGGCGCCTTTGTTTGGTGAGCCAGCGCTGACCATGACGTTGGCGGCAAAGCTTGCACAAAAAGCCAATGCCAAAGTCATTATTGGCTACAGCAGACGTTTAGGTTTGGGCAAGGGTTTTCATCCGGAGGGTGAGTTTGTTGATGATGCAATTTATGACCCTGATATGGTGAAAGCAGCAACAGCCATGAATCGCGCTATTGAAAAGCTTATTCGTAGCAATCCCGAACAATATGTCTGGGGTTATAAGCGCTTTAAACGCCGCACAAGTGACTACAAAAAACTTTATTAGGAGGGGCATTATGACCTTGCTTAGCGTAAACGTAAACAAGATTGCTTTATTGCGCAATTCGCGGGAACACCAAGTTCCTTGTGTGTTAGAGATGGCGCAGCTTTGTATACAGGCTGGTGCGGGTGGTATAACGGTGCATCCACGACCTGACCAACGGCATATTCGCCCTAGTGATGTTTATAAACTGGCAGGAAAAATTGCCGTAGAATTTAACATCGAAGGTAACCCCTTTTATGAGGCAGTAGAAGATTACCCAGGGTTTTTAAGTATTATTCGTGAGACAAAGCCAACACAGGCAACATTAGTGCCTGACAGCTTGAAGCAATTAACATCCGATCATGGCTTTGATTTAAATAAAACGGGCGAAAAACTAAAACCTATTATCGAGGAAATTAAAAGTTACGGCTGTCGCGTTAGCTTGTTCTTGTCACCCGATTTAAAGCAGTTAGATTTGGCAAAAAATACCGGGGCCGACCGCATAGAGTTTTATACTGGGCCTTATGCAGATGCATTTAAACTGGGTAAAGCCGAGGCAGAAAAGTCTGTTTTGCTTTACAAAAAGGCTGCTGAGCATGGGCACAGCATGGGTTTGAAAATTAATGCTGGGCACGATCTTGACTTGCACAACTTAGCTTATTTTTTACAGCAAGTACCCGATGTTGCCGAAGTCTCTATTGGACATGCTTTAGTGGCAGATGCACTGGTGATGGGTTTAAGTAAGACTGTGCAAGCGTATGCAGCCATCACTGGCGCCAAAACGCCGGAGTTAATAACACCATAACAGTAAATATTTCTAAGCGCCCGGTTAGCATCGCAAACGATAACACCCATTTTGCGGTGTCTTGTAGATCACCATAATGCACAGATACCATACCTAAACCCGGGCCAACGTTTGCCAAGCAGCCAATGACCGCTGAAAAGGCCGAAACAAAATCCATGCCACATGCCATTAAGATCATCAGCAATATATTAAATAGCAAAACATAAACACCTACAAAACCCCATACTGCATCAAGTACACGATCGGGGATTATTTTTTGATTGATCTTTAAAATAAATTCACCGTTAGGGTGAATAAGGCGGTGAATTTCTCGCCAACCCTGCTTTAACAATAAGATAACTCGAACAGATTTAATACCACCTGTTGTTGAACCAGCACAGCCACCAATTAAACCACCAATCATGATGAGCACAGGCAGGAACAATGGCCATGCGCTGAAGTTTGTTGTCGTGAAACCGGTTGTTGTGCTAATAGAGATAACATGAAATAGGCCTTCAACAAAAGTCTTTTCAAAAGTATCAAACACGCCTTTCCAGGTCATTACAATCAGGCAGGCAATTAAAATATAAAACTGTATGCGAAAAAACCCGCGCACCTCTGCGTCGCGCCAAAAAACACTGAACTGGCCATGCCTCAGCGCCATGTAGTGTAAAGAAAAGTTGAGCGCGCCAATCACCATAAAGAAACTACACCACAATCGCAAACTGTTTTGAGGGTAGTAGCCAAAGCTAGCATCGTGTGGCGCAAAGCCACCGGTTGATATCGTGCTAAATGCATAGCCAATGGCGTCAAATAATGTCATGCCGTGCAGCCAAAAAACGATGGCGCATATGAAAGTTAAGGCAATATAGATTGTCCAAAGTGCTTTTGCTGTTTCTGCAATACGGGGGGTTAGTTTGGTGTCCTTGATCATGCCAGATGTTTCTGCGCGAAACAGTTGTAAACCACCAATCCCTAACATAGGCAAAATAGCAACAGCTAATACGATGATCCCCATGCCGCCGAGAAAATGCAGCTGTTGGCGATAATACAAAATGGATTTGGGTAGGGCATCAAGCCCCGTTAAAACAGTAGCGCCTGTCGTTGTTAAGCCTGAAGTTGACTCAAACACGGCGTCAATAAAGCTAATGTTTGGTTGTGAGGAGATAAAAAACGGCAACGCGCCAAACACGCTGAGCACAGACCAAAATAACACCACGATAAAAAAGCCATCACGGGTGCGAAGTTCGCCCCTAGCCTTGAACGTTAACAGCCAAAGAACAATGCCGCACAGTACTGTAATGCCGGCAGAGACAACAAACGGCATATACAGGGTTTCATCGTACCACCAGGAAACAGCAATAGGGGGAAGATTGCTTAAACTAAAAAATATAAGCAACAAGCTAAGTATTCTGAAACTTTGTGCAAACTGCATATTTTTCCCTAAAAGAAGTTGATGGCAACTTGGAAAAGACGTTCAACATCTTGAATATGCCTTCTGTCAGTAACGAACAAAATGATATGATCTTCTGCTTCAATTAACGCATCGTCGTGACCAGGAATAATTTCTTCGCCACGCACAATAACACCAACAGTGGTCCCTGGGGGCAGTTTAAGCTCGGACACTTTCCGCCCTACTACTTTTGAGGTGTCGAAATTGCCATGCGCAACCGCTTCAATTGCTTCGGCTGCGCCCCTGCGTAATGAATGTACTTGTGCAATATCGCCGCGCCGTATATGTGTTAACAGGGAGCTAATAGTTGCTTGCTGTGGTGAAATAGCGATATCGATCTCACCGCCTTCGATCAGGTCCACATATGCAGGGCGATTAATAAGCGCCATGACTTTGCGTGCGCCCATTCTTTTTGCCAGGGTTGCAGACATGATATTTGTTTCATCGTCGTTAGTAAGTGCGCAAAAGACATCTGTTTCTTCAATGTTTTCATTGTAAAGTAACGTTTTATCAGCCGCATCACCGCACAGTACCACAGCTTTATTTAATTGCTCAGCCAAGACGCGACAGCGTGGTTGTCCATGATCAATAATTTTAATGTGATATTGTTTTTCTAATGTTTTTGCTAGGTTTAAACCAATGTTGCCGCCGCCCGCTATCATTATTCTTTTGTAAGGTATATCGACGCCGCGCATTTCACTCATGACTTCCCTGACTTCAGATTTTTGGCAAATGAAGAACACCTCATCGTCGGCCTGAATAATAGTATCGCCCTGAGGAACGATAGCTTTATCATGCCGAAATATTGCTGCAATGCGTGTTTTCACTGAGGGCATATGCATGTGAAGATTTTTCAGTGCGCGCCCAACCAAGGGTGCGCCCTTTAAGGCTTTCAGGCCAACACACTGCACGGTGCCGTTTGCAAAATCCAGTACTTGCAAGGCACCTGGGTATTCGATCAAACGTTTGACATAACGGGTGATCAGTTGTTCAGGGCTGATTATTACATCGATGGGGATCGCTTTATTGTCAAAGAGCTCAGATTTGTAAAGTTCAAATTCAGCAGAACGGACACGCGCAATTTTTAAAGGTGTGTTAAATAAAGTATAGGCAACCTGACAAGCAAGCATGTTTGTTTCATCGCTATCGGTAACAGCGATGATCATGTCGGCGTCTTCAGCCCCGGCACGGCGAAGAACGCTAGGCAATGAAGCATGGCCTACAACAACACGCACATCAAGTTTTTCATCCAATGACTGTAAGACTTTAATATCGTCATCAACAATAGTGATGTCATTGGCTTCAGATGTTAGGTGTTCGGCTAGTGTTCCGCCAATTTGGCCGGCACCCAGAATAATAATTTTCATATTAGAATTGTATCCAAATATTCGCAGATTACCAATTAGACTCTATTTGGGTTCTATTAAGCAAAAATAAAAACCATCGCAATTATGATCGCTAGGCAAGATTTGCCAGCCATGTTTAGTGTTCTGGCCAATAGGGAGTTTGAGCTCACAGGCTTGGGCCTTATCTTCAAGTTCTAAAAAGTTTGCAACTACCGCATCGTTCTCTTCTTCAAGTAAGGAACAGGTGGTATACATCAGTTGCCCTTCGGGCTTTAATAAAGGATACAGGGCCTGCAGTATTTGCAGCTGAGTTTTTGCCAGTTGCGGGATATCTTCCGGACGCCGCAGCAGTTTTATATCTGGGTGCCGCCGAATCACGCCTGTTGCCGAGCAAGGCGCGTCAACTAAGATAATGTCAAATGGTTGTTTGTCCCACCAGGTCTCGGGTTTGCTGGCATCTGCAATACAAACTTGCGCCGGAATGCTATGTCTTTCAACCGTTGCTTGCAAGCGTTTTGCACGCTGTCCGTCAAGTTCGACGGCAGTAAAGCTAGCCTGGGAGCATGTTTCGAAAAAATGCGCTAACTTGCTTCCTGGCGCACTGCAGGCATCGAGTATGCGCATGTCAGCTTTAATTTTTAGTAGCGAAGGGATAAATTGCCCTGCTTGGTCTTGTACGCTGACAGCGGCATCATCAAAGCCAGGTAGTTTTGCTACAGGCCGTGGTTTTTCGAGCTCTACAGCGGTGGCACATGCTAAAGCATTTGCGGCAATATCGCGCTTTTTAAGCAGCGTTAAATACTCCTCACGAGAATTTTTATCAAGATTGACGCGCAGTGTCATGGGAGGAGGTTTTTGTTGTGCCTCACAAATGTTTTGCCAGCGCTCTGGCCAGTCAGTTTTTAATTGCTCTATTAGCCATTCTGGGCATTCGTAATGAGCGTTTTGTTGTGCAAGGTCATTCAATAAGGTGGTTTTTTTGCGCTGAAAATTACGCAGTATCGCGTTGGTTAAACCTTTATAAGATATTTTACGCAAGGCTTTTACAGCAGAAACAGTTTCGTTAATAGCAGCGTGATCTTTGGTGGTTTCATCTTGTAATTGATATAAGCCTATCAATAATAATGCAACAATATCATTGTCTTTTTTAGGGGGCGCTTTGTGTAAAAGCTGTTGCAGCAGCCATTGCAATGAAAAATAATGGCGCAAAACACCAAAGCACAGTGCTTGGACAAAAGATTTCTCTGGGTGGTCTAGGCTTTGCAGCAAGCCGGTTAAAGATTTCCCCTGCATCACTTGTGCGAGGAGTATTGCTGCTTGCGCGCGGGCATCAGTGGTTGGCATAAAAGCATGTTCCTGGTGTAAATAAATTCGGGTGCCCGTTTATGATTTCATGTGCTGGCATGGGCTTTTTACCAGGAAGCTGTAGTGTTTTAACGCGCAAAAGCTTGTTGCCACAGGCGATATCTATGCTGTCAGTATTAACAGCGATAATTTCACCCGGTGTTTCCTGATTTGCGCTATTAACAACGCTGGCGTCAAAAAATCTTATACGGGTATCTTCTATATGGCTAAAAGCCACGGGCCATGGTTGGTAGGCGCGAATTGTGCAGGCAATTTGCTGGGCTGTTTGCGACCAGTTAATTTCGGCATCACTTTTACTGATTTTTGCAGCATAGCTAGCTGCGGATTCATCTTGCGGCGCGGGCTTGATTTGGTGCATTTGTTTTAAAGTGTTAAGCAAGGCTTCACCACCTATCTTTGCAAGTTTGTGTAGCAGGGTTTGCGTTGTGTCTTCGTTGCTAATGGCGCACGTTTGCTGCTGTAAAATGCCGCCGGTATCAAGTCCTGCGTCCATTTGCATAATGGTAACGCCGGTTTCTTTATCGTCATTTAATATGGCTTGTTGCACGGGTGCTGGGCCGCGGTATTTTGGTAATAGCGACGTGTGCACATTGATGCAACCATAGGTAGGTGTTTGTAAAATCTCTTCGGGCAAAATGAGCCCGTAAGCAACAACAACCATAATATCTGCTTGGAAATTCGCGATGGCTTTAACGGCATCCGGTGTTTTTAAAGTTTGCGGTTGCAGCACTGTAATATTGTGTTTAAGCGCTAGGTTTTTTACGGGACTGGCTTGCAATTTTTTGCCTCGGCCCTTGGGCCTGTCAGGCTGTGTGTATACGGCAATAACATTGTGTTCGCTATCGAGTAATGTTTGTAAACAGCTTGCGGCGATATCAGGTGTGCCGGCAAAAATAATGTTCAAGAGGCTTCCTTAGCAGAATCGTCAAGGCCATAAGCGCGAATGACTTTGATGGTTTTTTTGTTGGCACGTTCACGTTTGAGCTTAGATAAATGATCAGTAAAAACAATACCATCGATGTGGTCAAGCTCGTGCTGTAGGCATTGGCTTTCTAGTCCTTCAGCTTCAAATTCAATAATCTCGTTTTCGAGGGTTAATGTTCTTACTCGGATTTTCTCTGCCCTTTGCACCTCAATGGTAATGCCAGGGAAAGACAGGCAGGCCTCAGATACAGTACGTGTTCCCTCACGGCGGATAATTTCAGGGTTAATGAGAATTTTTGGTGTGTTATATTCTTCGGAGGTATCCATGACCAGGATTCTCAAAGGAATACCTACTTGTGTAGCAGCCAAGCCGACCCCTTTTTCAGCGTACATGGTCTCCAGCATATCGTCCGCATGCTTACGAATATTGGCGTCAACCCTGGACACAGGTTTCGCCTTGGTGAGTAAGAAGGGGTTGGGGTATAATAAAATTGTGAGCTTGGCCATATAATAACTAATTTTGTGAGCTGAATAGTGGTATTTTACCCTAAATTAAAAAAAATTGAAAATTAGCAACCCAGGCTGAATCCTAGCTATACTGATAAATAGGCGGTGATAATAACAATGTTGGGTTTTAGATGAAACAAACATTTATAAACAAAGAAGACTGGTTGTACGCAGCATGCTTGGGCCTACACGCCAGCCAAAAAATTGCTCGCCTCGTGCCAAATATCACCCGACCTGCTGACTTATTTGAGCTGGGCGCCAATGAACTGGCAGATTTTGGATTTAACGCTAAGCAAATCATGCAGCTGCAGCACCCAGATTGGGCTCGTATTAGCGATGAACTGCGGTGGCTAGAGCAGGATAACCATCACCTGCTTACCCTGGATGACCCTGCGTACCCAGATATATTAAGAGCAATCCGCAATCCGCCCTTATTACTGTTTGTACAGGGTAAGGTATCGCTTTTAGCGGAAGTACAGCTGGCAATGGTCGGTTCTCGTCGCCCGAGCTGCGGCGCACAGGAAATGGCTTATGATTTTGCACGATCAGTAGCGGGTGCAGGTATTCCGGTGACCAGCGGCCTGGCCCTGGGTATAGATGCGCAAGCGCATATGGGCGCTTTGGCTGCAGGTGGTGCGACCATCGCTGTTGTTGCGACAGGCTTGGATCAGGTCTACCCCGCAAGGCATCAAAAACTGGCACATGAGATTGTTTCAAAAGGGGGTGCCATTGTTTCAGAACATTGTCTAAACACGTCGCCTAATGGCAAATATTTTCCACAACGTAATCGCATTATTAGCGGCTTATCGCAAGCGGTGTTAGTTGTTGAGGCAGCACAACGCAGTGGTTCTTTGGTAACCGCTCGCCATGCAATGGAACAGGGTCGTGAAGTGATGGCAATACCTGGTTCTTTACATAATCCGATGGCGTCAGGAACAAATAGCCTTATTAAACAGGGTGCAAAGCTTGTAACTTCAGTTACAGATTTGCTACAAGAATTTACAGTCGCGTTTGATGTGCAGGCATCAAGACAAGCACGGGATAATGAAAAATATTTAACAAAGGAGGATAAAAAATTACTAAAAAATATAGGCTATGAAGTTACAGCTGTAGATGATATTGTGGCGCGGAGCAACTTACCTGCGCCGATAATCGCAAGCCGACTCATGGAGCTATCGCTTCGGGGTCAAGTACAAGCAATGCCTGGGGGATACACTCAGGTCACAGGGGGCAGAAAATGAAAGAAAATATGCTGGATGTGTTGATGTACTTATTTGATCATGTTTTTGATGCAGATATGGAGGTAGAAGCAGACCAAGATATCCTCACGGACGAATTAGAAGCAGCAGGATTTGATAAAGGTGAAATAGATAAAGCGTTTGATTGGCTAGAAGACTTGCGTATGGCAGAAGGCCGCGCAGAAGGTGTTCGGGCGCAAACGGTAGGGAGCTTGCGCATTTATAGTGAAGAAGAGATGCAACGCTTGTCAGCGGATTGTCGTGGTTTTATCGTATTTATGGAGCAGTGTGGCATCGTTGATGCACAGGTGCGAGAAATGGTAATTGAGCGAGCCCTGGCCTTAGGGAGCCATTTAGTTGATTTAGACCAGCTGAAGTGGGTTACCCTGATGGTTCTTTGCAACTGTGAGCGAGATGACGGCCCTCCAGTTGAGTGGCTTGAAGAACTTATGCTGGACGAATTTACGGAAATTATGCATTAATTGCAAAATTAGGACAAAGACCCCTTGCAAAAGCCTACCAAGTTGAGGTAAGTTTTAGCTTGCCCATGGCACCCCATGGGTAAGCACATAGAGCTAGAGGGCATAAAAAGGCATGAGTAAACGCGTCATCGTGGTGGAATCACCCGCCAAGACTAAAACTTTACAAAAATATTTAGGTAAAAAAGAATATAAGATCATCGCCTCTTATGGCCATGTTCGCGACCTGGTTGCGAAAGAAGGTGCCGTAGACCCAGAGCATGATTTTGCGATGCGCTATGACCTCATTGAGAAGAATAAAAAACACGTTGATGTTTTCCTGAAGGAGATGGCTAATGCCCAAGAGCTCTATCTTGCAACGGATCCGGATCGTGAGGGTGAGGCGATTTCGTGGCACTTATATGAAATTGCCAAAGAAAAAGGATTGTTAAAAGACGTAAAAGTTTTTCGCGTTGCCTTTAACCAGATTACCAAAACAGCGGTACAAGCTGCCATGGACAACCCCCGCGAGCTATCAATGGAGCTGGTACACGCGCAACAGGCACGCCGCGCTTTAGATTACTTGGTAGGTTTTAATTTATCACCATTGTTGTGGAAGAAAATCCGCCGTGGTTTATCCGCCGGGCGAGTGCAGAGCCCTGCCCTACGTATGATTGTTGAGCGGCAAGCGTTAATCGATGCCTTTGAGGCAAAGGAATTTTGGAGTATTGAGGCAGACCTTAATGTAGATAAGCAGGATTTTATTGCCAAGCTTACCAAATACGAAGGTGAAAAATTTGAGCAGTTTACGATCACGGATGAGAAAACAGCCACTACGGCACAAGAAAAACTGAAAAAACTGAGTAATGGCGAGTTAACGGTTGCCAAGGTCGATAAAAAGCAACGTAAACGGAACCCGGCCCCTCCGTTTATTACTTCTACACTGCAACAAGAAGCAGCACGCAAACTAGGTTTTACTACACAGCGCACGATGCGTACAGCACAAACACTTTATGAAGGGGTTGATGTTGGCAACGGCGTTGAAGGTTTAATCACCTATATGCGTACAGACTCTACCCATCTTGCAAATGAAGCGGTAGATGAGATTCGCAATTTAATAATAGAGCGCTATGGCAAGGAAAACTTGTCTGATGAACCGCGGATATTCAAATCTAAATCGAAGAATGCGCAAGAGGCGCATGAAGCCATTCGCCCGACAGTTGTTACACATATTCCTGACGAGATTAAGTCCTTTTTAACGGCAGAACAATATAAATTGTATAGTTTGATTTGGAAGCGGAGCATGGCGTGCCAAATGATCCACGCAACAATTAATACCGTGGGTGTTGATTTTAATTGTGGTGAAGGTAATACATTCAGAGCCACAGGCTCTAGCATTAAAAACGCTGGCTTCATCGCCGTGTATCAGGAAGGTACAGATGATGAGAAGAAAGAAGATGACGAGAAGTTTTTACCAGAACTAGAAGAAGGCCAAGTGGTGAAAGCGAAAGATATCGCCGGCAAGCAGCATTTCACGGAGCCACCACCGGCATTTACCGAAGCAAGTTTGGTTAAATCTTTAGAGGAGCATGGTATTGGTCGCCCTTCTACGTATGCCAGTATTATTTCTACGCTAAAGGCGCGGGAATATGTCGAAATGGACAAAAAACGTTTTCGACCAACAGATGTTGCTACCGTAGTCAGTAAGTTTTTAACGAATTATTTTACCGACTATGTGGATTATGATTTTACAGCACGCCTAGAAGATGACCTGGATGCAATAGCACGGGGTGAGTCGGAGTGGGTGCCACTGCTGAGAAAATTCTGGAAACCATTTAAGCATCTGGTTGATGATACAGAAGAAAATGTAAAGCGTAGTGATGTCACACAAGAAAAAATGGACGAGAACTGTCCAAAATGTGAAAAGCCTTTAACAACACGCTTGGGAAGACGCGGCAAGTTTGTTGGTTGCTCGGGCTACCCAGAGTGTGATTACACACGTAGTGTCGGTGGTGATGAAGAGGAAGAGCCGGAAACTATTGATCGTAATTGCCCAGATTGCAAAGAGCCATTAATTATTCGTCATGGCCGTTATGGTAAATTTATAGGGTGTTCGGCGTACCCGAAATGTAAACATATCGAGCCCTTAGAAAAACCAGCTGATTCAGGTGTGCGTTGCCCCGACTGCTCTAAAGGCAATATGGTTTCGCGCAAATCGCGCTATGGCAAAATCTTTTATTCTTGCGAACGCTACCCCGACTGCAAATATGCCGTATGGAACGAGCCTCTAGATGCACCTTGCGCTAAATGCGGGTTCTTGATGACAACCATCAAAACAACCAAGCGACGTGGTACGGAGCAAGTTTGCCCGGTAAAAAACTGCTCGCATGCAGTGCCTTACGAGGCAAAAGAAGACTAGGGAATGAGCACAGCTATAGATATAAAAGCAGTAAAAGATTATCTTCTAGATCTACAAGACCAGCTCTGCCAGGCTTTTGAACAAGCGGACGGCAAAGCGCAATTCACAGAAGATGTTTGGCAGCGACCCACGGGTGGTGGTGGTCGTTCGCGGGTTATTAAAAATGGTAATCTGATTGAGCAAGGCGGGATTAATTTTTCGCATGTATTTGGCGATAGCCTGCCCCCTTCTGCAAGCGCTGCTCGGCCAGAATTAGCTGGCCGCGGCTTTGAAGCGATGGGCGTTTCACTCGTCATGCATCCGCATACCCCTTATGTACCTACAGTACACATGAATGTACGTTTGTTTGTTGCTACCAAAGAAGATGCTGAGCCTGTTTGGTGGTTTGGGGGCGGTTTTGATTTAACGCCTACCTACCCGTTCGAAGAAGACTGTAAGGCTTGGCATCAAAGTGCGAAGCAGTTATGCGAACCTTTTGGTGTCGATGTTTATCCACGTTTTAAACAATGGTGCGATGATTATTTTTACCTTAAGCATCGTGATGAGGCACGGGGTGTGGGTGGTATTTTCTTCGACGATTTAAATGAATGGGGTTTTGCAAAGTGTTTTGATTTTATTAAAGCCGTGGGTGATGGTTTTTGGCCAGCGTACAAGGCTATTGTTGAAAAACGCCAAGATACACCCTATGCACAACGAGAACGAGATTTTCAGCTGTATCGCCGCGGGCGTTACGTTGAGTTTAATTTAGTGTATGACCGCGGCACTCTTTTTGGCTTGCAATCAGGCGGTCGTACGGAATCGATTTTAATTTCCATGCCGCCACAAGCGCGTTGGGAGTATCAATTCCAAACTGAAGAAAACAGCCCGGAAGCACAGTTACAAGATTTTTTAACAGCCCGAGAGTGGTTGTGATTAAATTAGCGGTGATGGGTGACCCGATTGCGCATAGTTTATCGCCGCAAATTCACCAGCAGTTTGCAAAACAAAACGGCGATACCATTGAGTACCAAAAAATCCAAGTGAACAAAACCCAGCTGCCACAGGCTTTGCAAGATTTTTGGCAGCAAGGCGGTGTGGGTTTAAGTTTAACTTCGCCATTAAAAGAAGCAGCGATGCAATACTGCGATGATGTAAGTGATGCCGCAAGATTTGTTGGGGCGGTCAATACCTTGCATCGGGCTAACGGAAAAATCACGGGGCACAATACAGACGTCGATGGTTTTTTAGCTGCGATAAAACAAGATGATATCGATGTAAGCAATAAAACAATTTTAGTTTTAGGTGCGGGGGGTGCTGCTAAAGCCGTTGTTTATGCCTTGGCGCAGCAAGGGCTTGAAGCGGCAGTTTATTCGCGTCGTCAGGTGCATGTGCCTGAAGCAAAGCCGTACGATATTGTAATCAATGCTTTTGCGCGTGCCGCAACGCTGGCTGATTTTTCAGCAGCACCGATTACGCGGTGCGAGCTTGCTTTTGATTTGAATTACGATGACTCGGAAAAAATATTCGCACAATTTGCAGAGCAACGTGAAGCAAAGCGATATATCACGGGAAAAAATATGTTATGGCAGCAGGCGGCCAAAGCTTATGGCATTTGGGTGGGCGCTGTGATATCTTTATATGATGAATAAAACCGCAAGAGGTGGAAAGCTAAATGAATAAGATTTATACGCGCGAACTTGTAGGTGGCGCACTGTTATTTTTTGCAGCCGTTTTGGCACTGATTGTCGCGAACTCCCCTTTAAGCCCTTTTTATAATTTGTTATTAGATACCCCTTTTGGCATCCGTCTGGGCGAACAAAGCCTTGAAAAGCCCCTGCTGTTATGGATTAATGATGGCTTGATGGCGGTCTTTTTCTTGCTAATCGCTTTGGAAGTAAAACGGGAATTTTTAGAAGGTGAGCTGTCTAGCCCATCGCAAATAGCCTTGCCTGCCATCGGTGCAGTCGGCGGCATGCTGGTACCGGCGCTTGTTTACGTTGCATTTAATTTTGGTCATGCCGAATATATCCATGGTTGGGCTATTCCCACGGCAACAGATATTGCTTTTGTGCTAGGTGTGTTGGCCATATTAGGCCCACGCGTGCCAACGGCATTACGCATGTTCTTACTCTCGCTTGCCATTTTTGATGATATTGCCGCGATCGCGATTATTGCGGTATTTTATTCGCACGACATGTCTATTAATATGTTGGTGGGTTCTCTAATATGCTTAGGCATTTTGTTTATTTTTAATCGAATGAATATGAAGTTGACCATGCCGTATGTCTTGGTGGGCATTGTCATGTGGTTGTTTGTATTGAAATCAGGCATTCACGCAACGCTCGCGGGTGTTGCCTTGGGCTTGATGGTGCCGCACAAAGGTGCGCGTGTGGGGGAGTCACCGCTGAAAAAAATGGAATATACCCTGCACCCTTACGTGGTTTATGCAATCGTGCCGATTTTCGCCTTTACCAATGCCGGCGTCAGCTTGTTAGACTTAACGCTGACAGATTTGATAAACCCCGTGACCCTGGGTGTCGCGCTTGGCCTGTTTGTAGGTAAGCAAATAGGTATTTTAGGTTTTGTCTGGGTTGCTATTAAGCTAGGCTTTGCGAGCCTCCCGCGTAATACTAGCTGGCCTGCGATGTACGGTGGCAGCATTTTGTGTGGTATTGGTTTTACCATGAGTTTATTTATTGCTTCACTAGCCTTTACGCCAGGCACGATGCCAGATGGCTTTGCGGCTGACCGCTTAGGTATCCTTTTGGGCTCTTTGACAGCGGGTATTGTGGGCTACTTGATTTTGCGAAACTGTCAGGCACGTAATAGTGCCCTAGTGGATGAGTCTTTTGTGCAAGAATACACAAAATAACCGCTGCTATCTGTATGCTTGCTACGCAACTTTGCGTTAAGCAACTATACTGGAGGGTGGTGTAGCATAAGACGGCAAATTTGCTAGTTGAATAATTGACAGGGATTGGCATTGTTTTCATTTAGCTTCAAGAAAAAAGAAGAGTCGACGGTGGGCTTTTTGTCAGTTCATTTCGATGAACACGGTATTGCCGTGGCTTATCGTACCAGCATGGACAATGACGTACCCAAGCCAAAAGTCCAGCTCTGCGAGTATATACCCTGCGCTACGAAAGAAGAGTTCCCTGCTAAGCTGAAAAACTTTGTACACCAAAATAATTTACAACATGTGTTGGTTAACTTTGTATTAGAGCCCGGCAAATACCGTTTAATTTATATCGACTCACCTAAGGTGCCAGAAGAAGAGCTGGCAAATGCTGCCCGCTACTTAGTTAAAGATTTAATTACCTTTCCGCTTAATGAGGCGGTCGTAGATGCTTTTGTGATGCCAGTACGCCCAGGGCAAAAAGAAAAAATACATGTGGTTGTGGCAGAGCTAAAAGTTATTGAGAACGTCATAAAGGTGGTAGAGGCCGCGGGCTTAAAAGTGAATAGCATTGATATTCCAGAGCTGTCTTTGGCAAATTTCTTAACCTTGTTAGAACGGCAAAATAAGTCGGATGCACCTGCTGCTTCTGCCGAGGTCATACAGCCTACAGCGGCTGCGCCCAGCACCGAAGGCCTGATGGCAGCAGCAACACCTGCTGATACTGCAACCCCAGCCACAGGTGGCTTGATGTCACCAGCACCCACTGATACATCGCAGCCTGCAAGCCCAGCAATGGCAAGTAGCAAAGATAAAGAAACAGGATTGCTGCTGTTACAGCCCAATTATGCGGAAATTGCTGTAAATCGTGAGAATCTTTTATGCTTAGCCCGTGATGTAGAAACAGTTTTATCTTATACAGATAGTGATGAAGCAGCACCCGATGCTGAAACGATGGATCGCGTCAGTAAAGAAATTGAGCGTTCCATTTCTTATTATCAAAGCCACTTGAGTCGCGGGCAAATGCAAGATTTTTGGGTGTTAAGCATGCTGCAAGGTCAAGAGACGCTGATTAACGCTTTGCAAGGTATGTTGTCTGCTGATGTAAAACCGCTCGATTTAAATGAAAAGCTTAGCTTTAATAAGCCGCTGGAGCGCATTGAGCAAGCACGTTGTTTAATTGCATTAGGGGGTGTGTTGCGCGACCTGGAGGTTGATGCATGACACAACACATTAACCTGTATACACGTTTACCTAAGGAAGAAGAAGTAAGGCACATGGTGTCTGATGGCTTGTTGCGCACCTTGGGCATGGTGGCTATTGGTGGTTTCGTATTGCTGTTCTTAATGCAGGTAATAAAACTTACGGTTGCGAACCGCACACTAAGTGTTTTGACACAAGAGCAAGAAACATTGCAAGCTACCTTGACGACACTGGAAGCACAGTACCCAGAAGAAACAAAATTATTAATTGAAGAGCAAGGTGAAAGAATACAGGGCGAAATTGATTCTAAAACAGAAATGCTACAGGCCATGAAAACTCAGTTAAACGATATTCCTGGCTTTTCCAAGCCATTAGAAGCGCTGGCAAAACAAATTTCAACGGGGGTTTGGTTAACGCAAATAGAGATTGACCACCAAGAAAAGACCTATCGTTTCCATGGCAATGCTTTTCAAGTCGATCAGGTTTTAGCGTTTATCAGTAATCTGGGCAAGGACGAATTTTTTGCTGATAAAAACTTTAAAGTATTTGAGGTGCTGCAATCTAGCAGTGAAGAAGGTTATATTAGCTTTATTTTAGCAACAGAGTGATCGCATGGGTAATGCTGCAAACATGGATATCGGCGAGCTTAGAAAAAAGCTACGCGAACGCTACCGTAATTTGAATAAACGGCAAAGGGTATTGCTGTTTTTTGGGCTTGCTGTGCTAGTATTTATGTTGGGTAATGTTTTTTTGATTTCACCTATCAAATCAAAAGTTAAGCTTGTGGATGCTGAACTGAAAACAACAACGAGCACTGTTGAAGCAACACATACAAAAATTGATTTGCTGATGGCAGAGGTGGACGCGAGCTTGGCTAACCCGGGTTCTGCGCGCTCGCGAGGGCTTAAGTCGCAAATTGATGACTTAGATGGCCAGCTTTTAGAGTATTTCGAAAACTTAATACCGGCCTCACAAATGGGGGGGATACTGCAGCAGGCTTTGTCACCGGAATCTGGTTTAGAACTGCTGAGCATACGAAGTTTGCAAGCAGAAAAACTTTCTTCTTATCAGACGGCTGATGAAGAAGAAGCGCAGCTATTCCGGAAAGGTATTGAAATGACTTTTCAAGGGGATTATTTTACAACGATCGATTATCTAATAAAGCTAGAAAACTTAAAGTGGAAACTGCTGTGGGGTTATTTTGAATACGAAGTGCAAGACTACCCAACAGGAGCTGTTACAATTCAAGTTTACACGCTAAGCTCTGAAGAGGGGTGGATCGGTGGCTAGAATATGCTTAGCTATTATTTTATCCTTGCTTTGCGTTGTTGGCCACGCTCAGCGTGACCCTACAATGCCTAGAGGGGGTTTTTATGTGGGTGGCGATACTGTGGTTGAAGAAGAGGCGGCTACACTGGCAGCAAAATTGGTGCTGGTAGGCGATGAAAGAAAGCTGGCTTTAGTGAATGGTCGTACCTTAAGTGTTGGTGATGAATTTGAAGGTGGCAAAATTTTAGAGATCAGTGAGAATGGAGTTGAAGTTTTACAGGCTGATGGCGAAATTGTGTTTTTACCTGTACAGTCTGTGCAGAAGAGTCCGTCATGGAAGTTTTTAAAGGTTTATCGAGATGAGTAAACAGCGAAAAATTTTTATAAAGATATTTTACGGCTTATTGCCGTTGCTGCTACTTGTGGCTTGCAAAAGTGCGATGCAACCCAACCCAGGTGACCCGGCGATTAATGAAGTCTATGCGGCTATAGATGATGGTATTCAGCACGATGAGGCCTCGGCCTATGTATTGCCCTCCTCGCTTTCACAGGCCATGTTGCCTACAAGAACGGTGGGTGCTTCGCCGGTACAAACCATTAACCAACGTTTTGATTTAACAGTAACCGATGTGGGTGCGCGAACATTCTTTTTAAGTTTGGTTAAAGACACGCCATATAATATGATCGTCAGCCCGGACGTTTCCGGGACCATTTCGCTAGATCTTAAAAATGTGACAGTGACCGACGTGTTAAATACGGTACGTACGGTATACGGTTATGACTACACCGAAACGCCGACTGGTTTTCAAATTTTTGCGGGTGGTGTGCAAACCCGTATTTTCACAGTGAATTATATTGATGTTGAGCGGACGTCTTCATCAGAAATTTCTATTAGCTCAGGGCAAATCACCCAAAACTATAGCGGCGATGGCAGTTCTGGCGGTACGAGCAGTAGCAACACTTCCGCCTCAACTTCAAGTACAGGTAATTCACCAACGAGCAGTAATGTAACACCTAGTGCTAAAATTGCAACCAAACAAACCTCTAACTTTTGGAAAAGCTTAGAGGCATCGTTAACTTCTATATTAGGGACGGGTGCAGGTCGCCAGGTGATTATTAATGCGCAAGCGGGTATTGTGATTGTGCGGGCCACAACGCTTGAGCTAGACCAAATAGCAAAATATTTAGATTCACTTGAAAACACCATGAGCCGTCAAGTGCTGCTAGAAGCAAAAATTATAGAGGTGAAGCTCTTTGATAGCTATCAGGCAGGTATTGATTGGAGTATCTCTGACATGGCGCAAACAGGCACCCAGGCCATTATTGTACCTAACCTCGTAGGTGTTAAAGACCCGCTGGATGTCTTCAGTAACATTTTCAAACTTGATGTGTCAGCAGGTACATTCAGCACGGTGATTGAATTGCTATCTACGCAAGGTAATGTACAAGTGTTGTCTAGCCCAAGAATTGCAACCTTGAATAACCAAAAAGCGGTTATTAAAGTAGGCTTTGATGAGTTCTTTATTACTAACGTTTCGAACACCAATACAACAACCGGTGGTGTCGTGGGTGAAAATACTCAAGACATCGAGTTAACACCTTTCTTCTCGGGTATAGCCTTGGACGTAACGCCGCGCATTAATGCGGATGGCAATATTATGCTACATATTCACCCAATTGTCAGCGAAGTGTTTGACAATGAGAAGTCATTTACCGTAGGCGGCCAGGAGCAGACATTGCCATTAGCGCTGAGTGTTATCCGTGAATCTGATAGCATGGTCGAGGCCCGTAATGGTCAGGTCATTATCATCGGTGGTTTGATGGAAGATAAAACAGAGGAATACATCGGCGCTACCCCGTTTGCAAGAAGAATACCCTTCTTCGGTTCGTTTTTTAGAAAAACAAACCAACGCTCTATAAAGACAGAGTTGGTCATTTTGCTTAAGCCAACAGTTATTGAGCGCGGCACCTGGGTTGCTAAACTAGAAGAGACACGTGCTAGTCTTGAAGCGCGCGATCGCGGTTACTACTTTGGTGATTTCCCGAATCGTTTCGGTAATTTGCAGGAATTTGAATACGCAGAGGGGTTTGAATATGTACCTTGAGCACTTTGGTTTAAAAGAGCTGCCTTTTTCGCTGACGCCGAATACACATTATTTTTGTGATTTGCCTGGGCATATGGCGGCTTACAATGTATTAAAGTTTTCGCTGCGTAGTGGTGAAGGCTTGATCAAAGTTATTGGTGAAGTCGGCGCTGGGAAAACCCTATTGTGCCGCAAGGTGTTGAATGGCATGGACGGCGATTTTGTATTGGCTTATATTCCTAATCCAAACTTAAGTCCAACAGGCATGCATAAAACCATTGCCAGAGAGCTCAGCATCCCGATTACTGAAGATATGGATGACTCCACCATTTTAGAAAAAATAACAGAGTTGTTGATCCAGTTACGCCGCTCTGGAAAACATGTTGCTTTGTTAATTGATGAAGCGCAGACGCTTTCGGATGAAAGCCTAGAGGCCTTGCGCCTGCTGACTAATATTGAAACTGAATCTGAAAAATTATTGCAAATTGTGTTATTTGCACAGCCAGAGCTTGATGTGCGTCTAAATCAACACAAGTTTCGCCAGCTGAAACAGCGCATCTCTTTTTCGCATTATCTGGGCCCTATCGATAAAAAATATTTGGATGCTTATTTGGGTTATCGTTTGGCGACAGCCGGGCACGCACGTGGTGAGTTGTTTAATCATGCTGCACGTGAATTGCTGTATAAAGCAAGCCAAGGTATTCCGCGGGTAATCAATATACTGAGCCACAAGGCGATGCTGGTGGCTTATGGAAGAGGCAGTAAAAAGATATCTCGCGCTGAAATGTTAGAGGCAATTAAAGATAGTGCACCCTTGATGGCAAGCGCTAGTAACCGACAGCAAGGTGGCGCTTTAACATTTTCACTAACAGTGTTAGTGATCGCATTATTAGCAGGGTTTGCTTATTTTTATCAGCTTTTCCCTTTCTTTTCTTTAGGGTAGTAATACATGAGTCTTATTAATCAAATGCTGCAAGATCTAGAAAATCGTCAGGCGAAAAAAACTGACGATAAAAGATCTGATTATGCAGACGGTTTAACATCAGTGGCAGACTATAAAACCGGCAAAGGTTTTTTAAATAAGCGCATGATGGTTTACTTGGTTATTTTTGTCCTGTTGTTGCTTGCCTTGATGGTGATGCGGGCGACCAAAAATGTAGAAACCGAAACACAAAGCGCAGTTGCATCCATTAAGTCTGATGCGCAAGAAGTGGCTGCAAAGAATCCATTTGCTTCTTTGGCACAAGGCGCCTCAAAAATTGAAGATAAGCTGCCACCCGCTGAAGCTGGGGAAGCGAAAACAGCGATAAAAACACTAGAGTCTAAATCTACAGGTACAGCAACTGCAGCAAGTGCATCAACAGCTACGCCAAGCCTGGCAAGTGCAACAACTGCGTCCAGCACATCTAGCGCACAAGTAGATGCGCCGAGCGATGCACAACAGCTCGCAGCTGCTGAAGATACCGGCGAAACAGATATTACACTCGCTCAAGAAATCGTCGAAACCCAGGGTGCAGCTTTCGCTCATCAAGCAGAGTTGGTGAAAATTACTATTTCACCGGTTATGAGGCAACAGCAACAAGCGACCTTCTATTTTAACTCGGGGTTTAAATATGAATTTTCCACCAGTGATAGTGGGAATGAAATAAATTTTGTGTTTGAAAATACGGATGTGCCGAATAATATTTTACCGAAACTAGAGCAAAATAGTTATATCAAAGAAGTCGGCATGCTAAAGCAGTCTGAACAGATTAAGTTCATTTTGGAGCTGGCAGACGGTGTGGTTGTGTCTGGTCTAGAAGCTGAAAAAAGCGGTTTCCCGCAAAAGCTAGTGTTAAATCTTAGTGGTCCTGAGAAGCTTAAGCAGCAAGGGGCAAGCACAGACAGTATCGCTGAAAAAACTGAGCAACAGTCAGGTGAAATGACTCGGGTTGCTAAGCCACTTACAGCGCAAGAACAGTTGCGAATTGATTATGAGACAGCATTAAACGATCTCAAGCAAAATAATGTTGCCGCAGCGATGGCTAAAATGCATGTGATTTTGGAAAAAGACCCGGCATACTTGGCCGCACGCGGTGATCTCATGACACTGTATTTTGAAAAAGGTGATTACCAAAATGTACAAAGTTTGTTAAATAAAGGCTTACAGCAAGATCCCTACTATCCGCCATTTGTTATGATGCAGGCGCGGCTATTTATGTTGCAAAAAGACAATGATCAAGCACGCTTGATCATGAAATCCATACGCCCTGATTTGGACGAGTATCCTGATTTTTATGCAACCTTAGGTTCTTTGGAGCAACAGCTGGGCAATTACCAAATGTCAGCACAGATTTATTTAGAGTTGATACGTGTTGAGCCTGAGCAAGGGCGTTGGTGGCTAGGTTACGGTTTAGCGCTTGAAGCTTTAGGCAAGCGCAACGTTGCCCTGCAGGCTTATGAGAAGTCTATTGCTACAAACAGCCTGCCAATAGACCTAGAGGCCTACGTAAAAGGACGTATAGATGCCTTAGGGGGCTAATACTGCATGCAGAAAAAAATTAGAATTGGTGACCTGCTGCAACAAGAGGGTTTGATTACCCAAGAGCAGTTAGAGCAAGCTTTAGCAGAACAAAAAGAATCGGGCATAAAGCTCGGTGAGGCGATCGTAAAGCTTGGTTTTGTTGATGAAAACACTTTTCTTACTACGTTTGCAAAAAACCTAAATATTCCTTTTATTAATTTAAAGCAGCGTGAATACGACCCGGAGCTTATCAATTTATTGCCTGAAGCGTATGCTAGGCAATTCCAAGCAATCGTTCTAGAAAAAGAGCCTATGGGTATATTGGTCGGCATGGTCGACCCACTTGATATCAATGCGGTTGATGAGCTATCGAATGCGCTGAATGCACCTTTACAGTTTGCTTTGGTGAAGCCTGTCGATTTAAAACGTACCCTTGATTTAGTGTATCGTCGCACCGGTGATATTTCGACCTACGCCTCACAGTTATCGATTGATGTTGCAGAAACAGATAAAGCGGGCGCCATGGGCGAGCTGGAAGAAATCGAAAGCGCACCCGTTAACCGCTTGATTGAATCTATTTTTGCGGATGCTGTGCAGGTGAATGCTTCAGATATTCATATTGAGCCGGATGCTACGGTGTTGCGTATTCGTTTGCGTATCGATGGTTTGCTGACCGAGCAAGTCATGAAAGATAAATCAATTATCGCTCCGCTATCGTTAAAGCTAAAATTGATGGCAGGTTTAAATATTTCTGAAAAACGCATGCCACAAGATGGGCGTTTTCACAAAGATGTTAAAGGCCACGCGATTGATGTTCGTGTCTCTACCCTGCCCACACAGTTTGGCGAGTCGGTGGTTATGCGTTTGCTTGACCAAACAGGGGGCCTGCTGAACCTTGATAAGGTCGGTATGGAAGAAAAAATATTAAAAAGCTTTCGTGAAGTGATTAAACAACCGCGGGGCTTGATTTTGGTGACTGGCCCGACAGGTAGTGGTAAAACCACAACCTTATACGGTGCGCTGAGTGAAATTAACAAACCGGAAAGCAAAATCATCACCGTAGAAGACCCGATCGAGTATTACCTACCACGGGTTGTGCAAGTGCAAGTTGAAGAAAAGCTGGGCCTGGATTTTGCGCGGGTGTTGCGTACCAGTATGCGGCAAGATCCTGATATTATTCTGGTGGGTGAGATTCGTGACGAGGAAACCGCCGAGATTGCTTTGCGAGCGGGTTTAACAGGTCACTTGGTATTATCTACTTTGCACGCCAATGATGCGCCTAGCAGTGCTATGCGTTTAATCGATTTGGGTGCGCCCGGTTATTTGGTGGCGGATACATTGATTGCCGTATTAGCGCAACGTTTGGTGCGGCGGATTTGCACAGGTTGCAAACAAGAAGAACCCATTAGCGAGGAAGATCAGTTTTGGTGGCAGTCTAATGCACCCGAAGATTTGCGCGATGCAAAATTCTTTAAAGGTGTTGGTTGTTCGCACTGTAACATGACGGGGTATCAGGGCCGAATTGGTTTGTTTGAGTTATTACATGCTGATATGCCGATGCGCATGGCCTTACAAAATGAAGATGTTGTGGCATTCACACAAGCTGCTCAAGAAAACTTAGGAAAAGGTTCATTGCTATACAGTGGCTCTGAACTAATTAACAAAGGTGTTTCCACAATCGCTGAAGTGAGACGTGTTGTGGGTGACAATGCCTCTTTTTCAGCATAAAACGGATATAAACCATGCCAAAATATGAATATCGCGCGCGTGACCAAGAAGGTAAAATTATTACTGGGCAGCTAGAAGCAGCCAATCAAGATGCAGCAGGTAGTGAGCTCATGAACCGTGGCGCGATACCGATCAGCATTGAGCCTGTTTCGGCCAGCTCACAAGCATTAGCACAGTTTTTTCGTCGAGGCCGCGTGCCTACAGATGAGATGGTATTGTTTTCACGGCAAATGTACGCTTTGTTGAAAGCGGGTGTGCCGGTAACTGCGGCGCTTGTGCGTTTGAGTGAAACCTCCAGCAATAAAACCTTACAAAGAGTGTTGATTGATGTTGCAGAAGGTATATCGGGTGGTAAAAATCTGGCAAATGCGATGGCAGATTATCCCGGCACTTTCCCGCCAGTGATGCGCAGTGTCATCGATGCCGGTGAAAACTCAGGGCGTTTGGATACCGCTTTTTTGCAATTGTCAAAATATTTAGAACTTGAATCCCAGACGGTGAAAAAAGTAAAATCGGCGCTTCGCTATCCAACAATCGTAATTGTTGCAGTATTTGGTGCGCTGATGGTGATCAACCTTATGGTGGTGCCAGCCTTTGCGGATATGTTCAAGCAATTTGATGAAGCTTTGCCGCTACCTACGCGGATTTTAATTGGTACATCAGACTTTTTTATAAATTATTGGTTATATTTGTTGGTAGGTTTGCTGAGTGTTATATTCGGTTGGCGGTATTACACGAGCACAACGCCCGGCAAAATTTTGCAGGGTTATCTTTTGTTAAACATGCCTATTGTAGGCAAGATTTTGCATCGCATTGTTTTGTCACGCTTCTCGCGTACCTTTACGATGATTTTACGCGCAGGTGTGCCTATCATTCGCGGCATAGAATTGACAGCAAAATCAATCGGTAATATGTATATGCAGTTAGAATTTTTAAAAATGCAGGCAGATGTTAGCAAAGGGATAAGCCTCAGCAAGGCGGCGGCTAAAACAGGCATGTTCTCGCCCTTGGTGCTGCAAATGCTCACCGTAGGCGAAGAAACGGGTCAAATTGACGATATGCTAGACAATGTTGCTGAATTCTATGAGCGTGAAACAGAGTACGATTTAGGCCGTCTCGCAAGCATGATTGAACCTATAGTCTTGGGTATTTTGGGCATTATGGTGCTTATTTTGGCCCTGGGTGTGTTCCTGCCGATGTGGAGTATGGGGCGCTTGGCTGGAGGTGGTTAGCCAAGAAGCATATTTTCGTGTAACACATTGATTTTTAAAAGAACATAACACATATTAGACTGGAATACCTAGCTTTTTACGCTATACTTAAAAATAGTCGGGAAGCTATAAACAGTACACAGTATATTAAGACTACTAGGAGAGAGACAATGTTTAACATCATGAAAACTAAAGGTTTTACACTCGTCGAGCTGGTGATTGTAATGACCTTAATCGGTATTTTAATCGCGGTGGCTTTGCCGCAATTTAAAAACCTATCAACTACCGCACGTACTAATGTTCAATCGTCTACAGTGGGTGCAGTTAAATCTGCAATTCTTTTGTTTAGAGCGACTAGCGCGGGCAACGTAGCTCCAACAGTAACAGAGTTGGCTGCTGAGCTTGATCCTTCACCAACGCTTAGTACAGATGGAACGCTATCGTTTGATTCGGCAGAAACACCATTCGTTATGGACACATACGCTACAAGTGATTGCAGTGGTGCTGCGAATGGTACTGATGGATTGTTAGTGCTATGCGTAGAAGTGCAATAAAAGGCCTGTAGTTTGTGCAAACGGGTGTACGACTTCCTGAGCGGAGGGTAGTGACCGTGTGTAAAAAGACAAACGGCAATGCCGCAATTAATTATCCCCGCGTAGCTTCTATGCGGGGATTTTCACTATTAGAACTGATAATGGTGATGGTTTTTGTGGGTATATTGATTGCTGTGGTCATTCTCAAATTTGCAGACGTTACAACACAATCTAATCAAGCGGAAATTGATGCCTTGGCCAGCGCCTTGACTGCATCCTCTGCAAAGAACTATTCCCTTTCTTTATCGGGCTCCCCCGATGCGGTTTCAGTAAGCAATTGTACAGACGTTTCATCAGCCCTGCCAGAAAGTGAAAGCATGGGGGGCAACACGATTAACTCTTTGGTGGTGGGCACACATGCCCGCGTAAGTTGTACGGTAACGCACTCAGATGCTGTAAGTACGGCAAATTTCATTGCAGTAGGGACGTGATTTATGTTGCAGCGAGGCATACAAAAAGGTTTTACGCTTATCGAGCTGATTACCATCATGGTTTTAATTGCGATTCTTATTGTTGTTGCAACCATGCGGGATCCAACAGCGGGTATACAAGTTGACCGCCAAGCTGACCGCTTGGCCAATGATCTTAGGTACATGCAACATTTAGCGATGACGCGCAATGAGCGTACACGCATTAATTTTGCTGCTGGCCAATATACCTTAACAGAGCTCGATGGCAGCACAGCTATTGACCACCCTGCCTTACCCTCTAATGTAGTGACTATGCCATCAGGTGTTGTGGTTAGCACAGATTTACCTAATGACTTCATCGTATTTGATGGTTTAGGCCAGCCTTATACTGATAACACGCTACCGGGTACTTTGT
>JAJFKJ010000017.1 GCA_021773275.1 Gammaproteobacteria bacterium | reverse complement strand
TTTAATTGTTGTTTTTTCTTTCCCCAATTTTTTTATAATAAAATATTTTTCCCTCCACCCACCTGACCCCTTACTGTTACATCAGCGTAAGTGCCTGCTGGCAGCGCTGCACCACTTGTTCTGCTGTTGGGCGTTGCGTGTAGTCAGGGTGTATCGCTTGCCGTGCAATATCGTAGTAGTCTTCATAGGCAGTTCTAAGCTTTGCGTCATTTTCGTCAAGTTTATCGGGGTGCGCCATAGGGGGTACGCCACTGCGAATATTACCCAGGTACTTCCCATAGTAAATACATGCTGTGCTTGCGGTGGCGCCGCTTGGTGCCGCAAATCTTTGCAAGTTTTTGCACTCTTCCTCCGCTGCGGAATAGTAAACTTCTGTACTTTCTATCTCACTCCGCAAAAATGACATTATCAAGCCAAGCGCAAACACATCCATGCTGTAATTGTTGCCATCAGGGCTGTTGAGATTGGTATCCTTTACAAAAAATCGCTCTTCAGCGTTCATATATAACAAAAGTGCTTCAGGGGCGGTGTAGGTGGCTGTTGAAAGTCGTGTGTATCTGTAGTTGTGTAGTTGCTCGATTAGAGTAGCATTACCAAAGTCACATAATTTTAGCGTTCCAGTTTTTAGCTGTAGAACATTAATTGGCTTAAGGTCAGCATGCAAAATCCCTGCTGTGTTGAACAGATAATGCAAAGCGGATGCAATTTGCAAGGTATAGCTAAAATACATTTGAAGCTTTTGCGCACCGGGCATTCCTTGCAGATATGTATGATGAACATTTGTTAAATTTGTATACGCCAGTTCAAAAATAATTTTATCAAGGGGTATATATCCAAGCAGCATCACTATGTTTGGGTGTGGGTTTTTTTGCTGAATTAGGGAGTATTTCAACACTTCATTGACAATAAATTGAGGCTTATTTGCGGTCTTATCATTAAAAACTTTTGCGGCAATCCGGCATGATCCCAATGTTCCAGGTCGTACAGAAGCTGAACTGCCCGAGCCATAGTGTATTCCATAGTTGATCATGCATGTGCTGGGATTTAGTATAGGAATGTCCAGACTTCTAAGAATCTCTGTTAAGGTTGTTCTATGTTTCAGATCATAAAAAGGAAATGATCCAAAAGAGTTAGCAATCAAGACTTCTTTAATAGTTCTTATTATGTCTGTGTTCTCGCTGATTTTAGCTTGGTTGATAACGCGTGGAAGTAATGCAGGATTACGTGCAACAATATGAAGAACATGCTGAGCATTTTCGCTAATTTTAGCAATTTCGAGTTTGATTTCTTTAGCGTTATCATCACCTTTGCTTGGGTGCACCGCAGCATTTCTTCTGCGTGTTCGGCTAACTATTTGGCCCACTGATTTTTCTCCTGCTTAAGATGTAATTATTTTTGTTTTAAGTGCCTGCTCACACCGCTGTACCACTTGTTTTGCTGTCGGGCGTTGGGTGTGGTCGGGGTGCAAGGTATCTTTAACGATGTTGTAGTAGATGCTGTAAGTGGCCTTCAAGGCTTTATGCTCTGCTTTAATATCAGCTGGGTGCGGAATTGCTGGTATGCCACGGCCAACGTCCTTCATGTAGAGAGCATAGTATACAAAGCTAGTGCTTTTTGCTGTACCTTGACGCTGGCTCATACAGGTATGGTTAGCTCTTTGATGAGTAGAATCATTATGATGCTTTTCTAAAAACAAGTAGCACATCAGCAGGCCGAGCCCGTAAACATCAATACTTTTATTGTTTCCTTGTGTAATATCCGGGTGCGTTGCTTCGGCTTCAGCACGTTCCGTCAAGTTCATGTGTAAGGGGATCGTTTCAGGGGTTGCTGATGTTATTGTTGTTGACGCGCTAAACTTATAGAATGGGTTGCTTAGGTTTTCAATGAACACGGCATTGCCGAAGTCACAAAGCTTTGGCGTTTTATCTGGCATGAGCAAAACATTTTCGGGTTTTAAATCTGCGTGCAAAACTCCCAAGCTATGTTGCAGGTAGTGCAATGCTGCAGCAATCTGGCGTGTCCAGTCCAGATATGTATGCAGTTTTTCATCTGGTGAAGCATTGTGCATATACATATGCCCTGCCTTGGTCATGGAGCATTCTGCTTGCTCAAAAATGAGCGTATAGCTTCCGCTGAAACCGTGCAATACAGTGATATTAGGATGGTTATCGCCATTCTTGAAAAGCGAGCAGACCAATGCTTCTGTCAGGGTTGTGGTAGCCTTTTCTTTTTCCCGGTCTTCCGGGCTGCAAGCAGTTTTGACATCGCTCTTAAAGATTTTTGCAGCAATCGCTGCCCCCCGGAAGGTGCCAGGGCTCACAACAGCGCTTCTACCAAAGCCTATTACAGAATCACTAATAGTAATCTTGTCTTCTGCAAGCATAGGTAGGTCTAGCTTAGCCAAAGTCGAAGCAAGGGCGGCAGTGTGCTGTGGACCCTCTGGCCGCAATAAGGCCAGCATGTCATCAGGGAAGGTTCGCAGCCCTTTTTTTATAGCAGCTATGCCTTGATTATCACCGGATTTTTTAGCTAAGTCGATCATCTTATTTAAAAAATCTTGACTGTGATGCAGAATGCAGATGGGGAGTATAATGTGGTTTTTACTAAGCTCAACTGCAAGCTCAAGCGATTGCTCTTTCGGGGCCTTAAGTAGGTGGATGGCTGCTGTATAGTAATGATTGTATTGTTTTACAAACGCGCTTTCGTTGGCACCCGCTTGGATCTCGATTTCTACGATGCTGAGATGGGGATCCATAACCTGAGGAGGTTGCCCACGGCGCGGCGTGTCCTCATCTGCTTGTACTAATTTGCCTAGAGTATTGCCCATGATGCTTTTCTCATTGTAACTACTGGAAAGCTATTTTACTTGATAATGTCTTGGAGGGCAATTTATGTATATAAATTATTGATATTAATGGCTATAAGTAGAGTGACCTGTGCTGTTAGAGTGGTTGTAACTTGCTCTAAGGTATTGATTTAATTGGTGCCCCGGGCAGGAATCGAACCTACAACCTTCCCCTTAGGAGGGGGACGCGCTATCCAGTTGTGCCACCGGGGCTTTGTATATAATCTCAACTATTTCATCTTCCACCGCACGTTTATACGCGCCTTTTTGTGTTGAGCCGTTTTGCATGATAACCACAAGTAGGGGTACGCGATCAGGATGGACCATGGTGCCTGCCAAGGTCGATACATTTGTCAAGATGCCAGTTTTGCCTGCAAACTGTGCATCTTCAGGCAAGTTTTTCATGCGGTGTTTTAAACTACCATCTTTGCCTGGCTTAGCCAATGCGTAACGAAAAGCAGGCTGAATAGATTTGTCATGAAACGCTGCGTGTAATACTTGTGCAATAGCATTCGGTGTAAGCAAATTGTACGAAGAGTTGCCTGAGCCATCACTTAAAATAACTTCTTCTGGGTTAATTTCTAAAATTTCATAAAGTTTTTGTTGAATAGCATATGCGCCTGCTTGAAAGCTCGCTTCATTGTAAACTTCAAGCCCTAATGTTTTTGTGTAAGCTTCAGTGTAAAAATTATCTGATTTTTGCATGATCGGTTTTGCAAGGTCCATCAGGCGTGGTGATGCATGTGTTGCAATGGCTTCTAAGCTGTGGGGTGTTTTGCCTGTTTTGATTTTACCTTTTAGCTTGATATTGTTTTCTGTAAGATATTCTTCGATAACGTGAGTAACATATAAATTAGGGTTGCGCAGCGCAATGCCTAAAGTGCGGCCTTTACTATTGATTGGCCAGCAGCCGTATAAATCGATAGCATTTTGATCGTCTACCATAATGTTTAGCTGACAAAGCGTTTCGGCATCACCTTCGGTTGCAGTGTAAACCTGGCTACTCAATGTGCTGCCGCTGTTTAGTGTTGTTAATTCGATAGTTGTGGCTGCGTCCAGGGCTTCGCCAGCAGAGAGTTTTGCATGCACTGTGTTGCTGTCAAGCATTACACTGCTAATAGGTGCAGAGTAATACCAATCGAGACTATCGTAAGTCCAGCCCCGTGCATAGTAAGGTTTTTTGAATACAGTATCGTCGATAATGATATCACCTTTGATGCGTTTAACATTAAGATTATCGAGCAGGGCATGTAAATTTGCGCTGCTAAAGCTTGGGTCGCCCACGAAACGAATGTAAACATTATTGTTATCGTAAAATAATTCGGTGTTGAAGCGGTGATCAAAATCTAAGGTTTTAAAAGCGACGTAGGTAGTAAGCAATTTTGTAACACTGGCGGGTTTGAACATTGTATGATCGTTACGGGCATAAATTCGTTCGCGTGTATCCAGGCGCTGCACAATAATCCCGACGTTTGCATCGGGCAGCTTTTCGGCTAATAGGGCATCGATTTGTTCACCCAGGGTTTGTGCATGGACAGCGATGGCAAATAAAAAGGTTAAAACAAAAGTAATTAGACGCATGGTGCTCTCAAACGTTGAACTAGGGGCTGTCAATTATCCTCCAGCCATGCTTTTAATGCAAGAAGATGATAAAATTAGCTTGTAACCACGGAGAAAAATTATGCGTACACGCTTTGCCCCTAGCCCAACAGGTGATCTACACATTGGTGGCGTTAGAACTGCCTTATTTAACTACCTACTAGCCAAGCAACAGAAAGGCGTATTTATCCTTCGTGTCGAAGACACTGACGTAGAGCGCTCAACGCAAGCTTCTATCGATGTCATCATGCAAGGGATGACATGGTTAGGTTTGCAGTGGGATGAAGGCCCGATTCATCAAATGGATCGTTTAGACCGTTATAGAGAAATCAGCGATGAGTTGGTTGCAAGCGGCCATGCCTATCGTTGTGATTGTTCACCTGAACGTTTGACGTTAATACGCGAGCAGCAGTTGTTGAAAAAACAAAAAACACGTTACGATGGTCAATGCCGCAGCCGTAATATCGATGCCAGCACGCCGCACGTTGTTCGGTTTAAAACGCCGTTGGAAGGTGATATCACTTTTCATGATCTCATTCGCGGTGATATCACGATCAACAATGCAGAGCTTGATGATGTTGTATTGGTTCGTCAAGATGGCGTGCCGACTTATAATTTCTCGGTTGTTGTCGATGACACCGATATGAAAGTCACGCATGTCATTCGCGGTGATGATCACATCAATAACACACCTAGGCAAATCAATATTTACAATGCCTTAGGGTGGAATATTCCAAATTATGCGCACTTACCTATGATTTTAGGCGGCGATGGTAAGCGTTTGTCAAAAAGGCACGGCGCAACGAATGTTTTGGACTACCAAAAAATGGGCTATTTGCCTGCAGCAGTATTAAACTATTTAGTACGTTTAGGTTGGTCGCACGGCGATCAAGAAATATTTACGATGCAAGATATGATCAATGATTTTGATTTAAAACATATTTCACATTCAGCTGCGGCTATTAACCAAGAAAAACTTGATTGGTTAAACCAGCACTACATGAAAGAACTGCCAAGCGATGAACTAGCAACATTGGCAAAACCGTTTTTTGAAAATGAAGGTTATGATTTGTCACAGGGGCCAGATTTGAACGAGCTTGTTGTGCTGTACGTCGAGCGGGCAAAAACATTAGCAGAGATGGCCAAGCAGTGTGCTTATTTTTATCAAACACCTGATGTTGACCCAGAAGCTGCTGATAAATTACAAACTGAGCTTGCGCCAAAAGTTTTAGAGGAAGCCAAAAAGCAGTTTTCTGCGCTAGAAGACTGGAACCCCGAGGCTATCAAAGCGACGATTAAATCTATTTGCGAGGCCCTTGGTTTTAAAATGGGGCAGGTCGGCCCTGTGCTGCGTGTTGCGATTACCGGCACAATGAAATCACCCGCCCTGGACCAGACCTTGTGCTTGCTAGGGAAAGAAAAGGTACTTGTGCGTTTAATGTAGGGGCGGCATTGTATGCCGCCCGGGTCGCATGCAATGCGACCCTTACAGTCTTGACCCCAGCCCCCTGCCTGGTAGAATAGCAATCTTGGGGCTATAGCTCAGCTGGGAGAGCGCTTGCATGGCATGCAAGAGGTCGGCGGTTCGATCCCGCCTAGCTCCAGTACTTATGCTCGATATTTAGTTTATTCTGAGAAGCGATGTCGTTTCTGTAGCAGTTCCTGCAGGTGTTTCGGTTCCCGGCTTGTGGATGACAACTTCTATTCCCACCGGCCCTAAATTACGGAATGCATCGTTGTTGCAGGGGTCTACTCTAAAGTCAATGCATGGATAGTCCGTAGGATTTTTTAGAATTTCCAGCAAGGCTTCATAGTATGAAATTAATTCAGTTGTAATTTTGCTGGACTGGTCAACAGTATGTTGCTCTAATCGTAACAGTTGTGCCAACTCTGCATTAGGTTGCGCTAAAGCACTGCCAAATTTTTCTTGATTTACCACGCCGACCAATTCGAGCACTTTAGCGCTGCTATCAGTAGCAGCCGCTTTAGTAGTCGACTTGGAAGTAAAATATGAAATACCTGGTTTAATGGCTTTTTTATAAAGCGTAAGGGCAAATAACGCACTGGCAGTTAGAGCCATGGCGTTGATGATTAGATCGTTTAATACTTTTTTCTCACTGTCAGGTTCTGCTTCGCAGTGCTCATTCAGAGCATTGAATGCTTGATGAAAAGTGTTGTGAACCTGACTACACCGTCTGGAGCATGCAAATTCAATCTCATAAAGCAGCTTGGCAAGCCGGGTAACATCACTCATATCTGTTGGGCAGTCTGGGTGAGGATTGGGTGCATATTGACAATTAATCGCAGCTATATTTAATTCACGAATGATTTTTTCGTAGTAATCCAAGCAAATTGGAGTTCGAACATTTTCTGCATGTTCCAAAGTGTCATATTCTGGATCACTAACAGGGGTAAACCATGGTGCAGTGTACATGAGGTAGTTGAATTTTATATAACAATCTTCATACTCATCAACTGCCTCTGATCTGTTATCAGTTAAAATTGAAAGCTCTCTTAGCCAGTCCCTGTATTGTTCTACGCCATCATATGCTTTATAGGCAGCATGTGCCCCATAGCCAAGCATAGCTGCGCCTGCCACTTTAAGTGCGGCAGTTGTTCGGGTAGTCCATTTTTTGATTTCAGCAAAGATTTTGTTCTCTAGGCCATTTGTGATCGTATCATGAAAAGCTTGCAATCTTTGTAAACGCATTTTTACGGCAGTAATCTGCGGATCCCTTTTAATACCGAGCCGCAATGACGACATAATAGTGTTAAATCTGTATAAATGAAGGGCTGTAAGATTCTTCTCATTTTTATAGTGCGATAAAAAATCACGGGTTTCCTCAGTTTTTTTTAAAAAATTGGCACTAAGGGCAAGCATATATAGGCTTGCAGGTAAGCGTACTAAAACAGGCCTCAGCGCAAGCTGATAACTAGAAAATTTTTCAGGCCTTAAATCAATGGCGTGGCCTAACAGGCCAGCGTAGAAATATAGGCGAGGGGCATTATTTTCCTTGCTCATGTGCTGCATAAATTTTTGCAGCTGGTTAATCCGAAAAGCCGGATGCTCCTTATCAACTTCACAAAAAAGTAACAAAGCATCATTTAAAGCTTCGGGTGGGATATCATGATTACTAAGGTCAAGGTGATCTGCCAAGCCAAAGCCCATGTTTAGCATTAATGTAAGTATTTCAAAGTTACGTTGACTTAGGGCAACTCCCATTGGGGTTAAGCCGCTTAAACTGCTAGCTTTTAAGAATGAAGTAGAAAAATTTGGGCTTATACCTAAACTGCAGGCTTCAGCTTGTTGTGCATTGGCTTCAATGATGTGCTCCATCATGAGCTTTAGTGGTGTCACATGATTATTTTGTGCAGCAAGATATACGGGCGTTATGTTATCTGCATTTGCAGCTGTGCAATCAACACCTGCTTCAATAGCCAGTGTTGTTGCGTTGTCCAATATGCGCTGGCAAAACGGAATTCTTGGGTCATCTTTTTTTAATAAAGCATGTAAGGTATTATTGTCGTTTGCATCTACAACTGATTTATCGAACTTGTTGTTATCAAACGCAGCTTGAATTACTTTGTAGTTGCATGTAGCAATGATTATATGCAACAGTGGTGTCCCATTAGTATCACATTGATTTGGAAGGCTGGGCTGTCCATCTGTGCCTTCTACAGGCAGGCTTTCAATGATTTCTAGCATAGTGTTAGTGGAGGTGGTCACTCTAACAAGGCGGATAATGTCCTCGATATTTTGGGGTATTTCAAGCATATTACAACCAAAGGTAAGTTAACTAAAGCCGAATCTTAACATAAACATAGTCGTTTAGAAAATTAAACAGTAATTTCTTAAGACAGATAGATGTGTTGGATGCCAGCTTTGCGAGCATCAATAGTCAAAAAACTTAAATACCGCGTTGCTCCCCAAGCCTCCACATAATCCACAATATCTGGGGGCCGATTTTGGGCTTGCTTTTGAATCTGCAAGATAAAAACCATTGGTATTGATAGGTTGAAAATGGGGTCAAAACACGATCTGCCCCCTTAGATCCTAACTTATAAGTTGACTTTGTGACTTCTTCATTGTAACATGCGTGCATGAATAAAGACGCTATCCGCTCACGAGTAAAAGTTACAGAAACTCTCTACGCTAAGTATGGAGAGCGTGCTTGCGTGTTGTGGGTAGAGAAGATTGTTGATGCGCTAACAGATGCTGTGAACGAGCCCAGCGAAGCGCGTGAAGAAATTAAAACAGCATTAGGCGCCACATATGGCGGCAAAAAACTTAGAGTTTTTTTAGATGTTAGAAGTTCATACAGTGCTTTTGCCCGAGGTGTATTTGAATCTGATACTGGAGAAGTAATAATTTTTATCGAAAATCTTGTGGCTTTCGATTGTCGTTATTTAAGAACAACTTTGTACCATGAGTTTCGTCACGCATACATTGCAGCACAGCATGAATCCAATGGCACATACCAAGAAGCTTTAGCACAAAATATGGCGGCAAACCCTTTTCTGACGCAGGAAGAATATTCAGCTTTTGTGGAAAGCGTCAATGATGGTCTTAATAGAGTTAAAGCACTATCGGGCTATGTAGAGGCTAGGGATAATGGTGCTGAAAGATTAACACGTGAAGATAGCAAAACTTTAAATGAATGGGAAAACACTATTAATACGTACTACAGATCCATAGGCAGGTTAGAGATCAAAGGGCGACATGAACTTCAAAATATTGGCCAAATGCATGCCGATATAAAAGCAAATGGATATAGCCATGCAGAGCTGGATGGAGAGATGCATTTTATAACCGGGTTAGAAGAGGGTGATGAATATATTTTTGTTGAGCATCAAGCGGGCAACCCAGAATACAAGCTTCGCCACTTTGTTTCTTCTGTAAAGCATCAGATCAGTGAATCTGGTATAGCTTCGAACAGAAGAGCAGGAAACTCTATGGAGTACAGGTATACTGAACTTGATACACAATTACGTACATTTTTCTCGACCGAGATTTTAAACGTATTTTTTCCTGAGCTTCAACTTTGGCATAATAGAGATCTCTGCCAAGCACGCTTGCCAGGCTGCAAAACAAAAACAAGTAAAAAACCAGCTGCTAAAAGGCCAACTGAAACGCAGCCCTCTACACAAGTGCCATACTTACCACATGCTGCGAATGAGCTGCCGGGCCAAAGGCCGGCTGCGTTGCATGCTGGTAATCAAAACGCATATTTGGGTGTCGGCGTAGCATGCGCCTTGCTAGGCGTATTTGTTTTGGCATATATGGTCTACAGACTTTGCATTACTGCTGATGCGCAAGAATCTAAACGAGCTGTTAAGCAAAAAAAAGCTTAAGAAGGCCGCCCGACATACCCAGCTCCCACAGCACCCGCAAAATCTGCCAAGAGAAGGGGTCAAGTCGTGTCCCGACCCTTTTTATTTAATATAAAGGGGCGGGAAAAGACATGTCCCCATTTTTATATCTTAAGCAAAAAAAACCG
>JAJFKJ010000016.1 GCA_021773275.1 Gammaproteobacteria bacterium | reverse complement strand
GTTTTTTGTAACAGTGTCGTGTTTTATTAAAAAAAATGGGCGCGTAAAACGACTTGACCCCTTTTTTAGATTTCCACCATTTCGAAGTCGTCTTTGATAGCGCCGCAGTCAGGGCAACGCCAAGTCATCGGGACATCTTCCCAACGTGTTCCAGGCTCAATACCATCTTCTGGCCAGCCCGCTTCTTCTTCGTAAATATAACCACACAGTAGGCACATATAACGTTTGTAATTTTCAGCCATAATATCCTCCATTTCTGCTACATATGATATCATACTTGCGAACAAATCTGAGGGGCGCCCATGAGTCAATATCAAAAGTCTAAGCAACTATTCCAAGCTGCCAGCCAAGTTATTCCCGGCGGCGTTAATTCGCCAGTTAGGGCTTTTGGTGCCGTTGGTGGCACCCCTGTTTTTATTAAACAAGCAAAAGGTTCCAAATTTATCGATGCGGATGATAATCAATACATTGATTACCTCGGTTCTTGGGGCCCGATGATTGGCGGGCATAATCATCCGGATATTTTAAAGGCCGTAGAATCTGCGGTAAAACAAGGTTTGAGCTATGGCGCCCCAACTGAGCGCGAAGTCACCATGGCACAAGAAATATGCAAGCTCATGCCCAGCATTGAAAAGGTCCGCATGGTAAACTCTGGCACTGAAGCAACCATGAGCGCCATCCGTGTCGCGCGCGGTTTCACCAAGCGCAATAAGATTATTAAGTTTGTCGGTTGTTATCACGGTCACGCTGATCCATTTTTGGTAGCGGCTGGCTCGGGCGCCTTAACCTTTGGCTCACCTAACTCTCCGGGCGTACCGCCAGAGACTGTTGCTGATACTCTGCTTGCTGATTTCAACAACCTTGACCATGTAAAACAGATTTTAGAAAGCTACCCGGAGCAAGTAGCAGCCATTATTCTAGAGCCTATCACCGGCAATATGAATTGCATTTTACCCAAAGAAGGGTTTTTACAAGGCCTGCGGGATTTATGCGATGCCCATGGCACCTTACTTGTTTTTGATGAGGTCATGACAGGTTTCCGAGTCGCCTTAGGTGGCGCGCAAGCCTTGTATAACATCAAACCTGATATGACAACCCTGGGTAAAGTAATTGGTGGCGGCATGCCAGTCGGCGCATTCGGTGGACGCGCGGATATCATGTCTATGCTTTCACCTGAAGGGCCGGTTTATCAGGCAGGTACGCTTTCAGGTAACCCAATTGCCACCGCAGCGGGTCTCGCCAGTTTAAAATTAGTACAACAGCCTGGTTTTCACCAAGAGCTGGCTAACAAAACGAAAACCCTGTGTGACGGTATTGAACAAGCTGCCAAAAAACAGGGCATCCCCTTGATTACGCAACATGCATGTGGCATGTTTGGCTTTTTCTTCACCGATAAACCAGTGATCAATACTTTTGATGAAATGATGGCTTGCGATATTAAAAGTTTTAAACAATTTTTTCATCTCATGCTTGACCAAGGTATCTACTTGGCACCAGCAGCATATGAAGCGGGCTTTATGTCTATTGCCCACAGTGACGAGGACATCGAGCAAACCATAGTAGCAGCGAATTATGCCTTTAAAGAGCTGGCAAAACAACAGATTGATGCTAAAGTGGTGTTGTAAACAGATTATTTGTGATATATATAAACTATAGACCCAACTTAAAGAGTGTCGGAGGAAGTTATGGCCAAAAAAGCAACTAGCACTAAACGTAAAACTACGAGCAAATCTAAAACGACTACTAAGCGCAAGCCAGCTGCTAAAAAGCCTGCAGCCAAAAAAACTGCCACTAAAAAGCCTGCTGCTAAAAAAGCTGTTAAAACAGCTGTAAAAAAACCTGCTGCGAAGAAAACTGTTAAAAAGGCTGTGAAAAAGCCAGCGACTAAAAAGCCTGCAGCTAAGAAAACTGCAATTAAAAAGCCAGCGGCTAAGAAGCCCGCAGCTAAGAAAACTGCAACTAAAAAACCAGCGGCTAAAAAACCTGCAGCTAAGAAAACTGCAGCAAGAAAACCTGCAGCAAGAAAACCTGCAGCTAAAAAGACTGTCCGAAAAGAAAAATCTAATGTTGTAGCAATCAAAAGCCCGGATGCTTTTGACCCAACACAACTAGAATTTGTCCCCTATGTAATTCATAAAGATGAAGATTACATGAATGGTGAACAACGCAACCATTTTTCTGGCCTTCTGCAAGGCTGGAAGTTAGCACTGATGGAAAAAGTTGACCGTACTGTATCGCATCTACAGGACGAACCCAATAACTTAGCTGACCCGAGTGATCGCGCCACGCAAGAAGAAGAATTTGCACTAGAGTTACGGGCCCGCGACCGCGAACGTAAACTTATCAACAAAATTGATAAAACACTCGATCAAATTAACCAGAATGACTACGGTTACTGCGAGCAATGCGGCGAAGAAATCGGCATCCGCCGTTTAGAAGCGCGTCCTACCGCAGATCTTTGTATCGATTGTAAGACCCTTGCGGAAATTAAAGAAAAACATTATTCGAGCTAGTATGGACGTTGTTTCAGCTATAAAATCAAGGCAGAGTATCCGTGCATTCGTAGATAAACCCGTCAGCAATGACATTATCAGAAAGATTCTTGATGCAGCACGTTATGCACCTTCTGGTGTCAATACACAACCATGGCATGTTGCCGTGCTGCGCGGCGAAGTTTTAAACACGCTAGGCGATAAAATTCTTGATGCGCGCGCTGCAGCAGTTGCCGATAGCCCTGACTATCAGTATTATCCAAGCGAGTGGTTTGAGCCATATAAAAGCCGGCGCCAGGCTTGTGGCCTCGCTCTGTACAGTGCTCTGCACATAGAAAAAAAAGAAACAGACAAGCGATTGGTTCAGTGGAACAAAAACTATCGATTTTTTGGTGCCTCCGTAGGTTTGATCATTTACATGGACCGCCGCGTTGAAACAGGCTCCTGGATGGATCTTGGCATGTTTATACAAAACATCTTGGTTGCAGCCCGTGAATTTGACCTTGGCACCTGCCCTCAGGCTGCCTTGGCTGAACATCCTGATATTGTACGTCAAGTACTTAAGCTCGATGATCATTATGCCATTGCCTGTGGCATCGCGATCGGGTATCCTGACATGACAGATCCTGTTAATCAGTATCGCACTGATCGCCTGGATATCGATGAGTTTACCAAGTGGTATGAATAATGCTAAAAAAACTGTTCGCACGCAAACAGAATAAAAACCCAAAAGCCCATATTATTCCTCGCGCTGAACATACCTTCTCACGACAGCGCGTTTCAAAAAATGCACTCACCGTTTTGTATCGCCTGAATAACGCCGGGTTTCAAGCCTACTTGGTGGGCGGATGTGTGCGTGATATTTTACTTAATATTACGCCCAAAGATTTTGATGTTGCAACTGATGCGACACCAGAAGAACTGCGCAGACTTTTCCGAAATTGCCGTTTGATAGGCCGCAGGTTTCGCTTAGCTCATATTTATTTTGGACGCGACATTATTGAAGTAGCAACGTTCCGCACAGAGCCCAGCAAAATGAAGTTCATGAAACATCAATCTGAAAGTGGGCGAATTCTGCGTGATAATGTTTACGGTGATATCACTAGTGATGCATTACGACGCGACTTCACCATCAACGCTTTATACTACAATATCGCAGATTTTTCGATTGTTGATTATTGCAAAGGCATTGATGATATTGAATCGCGCACCTTAACTTTAATTGGCGACCCCGTCACGCGTTACCGTGAAGACCCTGTACGTATTTTGCGCGCTATACGTTTTTCTGCAAAGTTAGATCTCGATATCTCTGCTGCAACTGCAAAACCTATTAAGTCATCGCTGAAATTGCTACCAGAAGTGCCAAGCTCTCGGATTTATGAAGAGTCCTTGAAGCTTTTGCTCACAGGCCATAGCATTGCCACCATGAAAAAATTACGGGAATACGGAATTCACGCAGCATTGCTGCCACCTAGCAAACATTACACCGAACAAGACTGGGCGTTCATTGAACAAGGCTTAGCCAACACTGATTCACGTATCAAATCGCGGCAAACAACCTCGCCTGGTTTTTTATTCGCATTACTACTTTGGCCAGGATACCTTGCGTATTGCCAAAAGCTATTGGGTGACCCACCGTATCATTATGGGCAGAAACATGAAGCCATGGATAAACTGCTACAGGATGTAAACAAAGCGCTCGCTATTCCAAAACGTTTTACGTTAATGAGCCGCAGCATCTGGGATTTACAAGATCGCTTATTGAATGTCAAAAAGCACCAGGCGTTTCGTTTATTAAGCCACCCTTCTTTCCGTGCAGCTTATGATTTTCTCGAGCTCCGCGGCCAGTTTGATAAAGAGCTGAAACAAAGCGCCCAATGGTGGCATCGTTTTCAAAATGGCAGCGATGAACAACAAGATGACATGCTTGAAGAACTGCCTAAAGCAAAAGGTAGACGACGCCAGCGTAAACCCCGAGCTCAGCAGGATGAAAATGTATAGCTATATAGCGCTAGGCAGTAACCTCAACGATAGGCATAAACATATTGAGGATGCGGTCACCCATATCAAGCAACTTCCACATACAGAGTTTGTTGCACTCTCACCACTCTACGAGACCGAACCTGTAGGCTTTACTGAACAAGGTTTGTTCATTAACGCTGTTTGTTGCATCAATACTGCGTTGTCACCCTACAATTTACTGCAGCGTTTACTGTTGATTGAACAAATGCTTGGCCGCGTTCGTACCATCAAAAATGGACCGCGCACCATTGATTTAGACATTATTTTGTATGGTGATATCAACATTGATACACCAACGCTTACCATACCCCACCCACGGATGCATGAACGTGAATTTGTAATGAAACCGCTGAATGATGTACTACGAACGCAGCCACGCGTCGCGTAATTGCTTTTGCTTTTCTGAAGCCTTCTCTAAAACTGTCATTGTCACATTTTTAGGTGGGTTATCAGCAAGTTCAACGTCAAAGCTTAGCAATTCATCATTTCGAAAAACATGTATCGGCACAATATCGCCAGGGTGATAAGCTGACAGCATATTTTTTACTGTATTACCTTTGACCGAAAGATTATCGATTGCAATCAGCTTGTCCTCTGCTGAAATACCCGCTTTCTTTGCACAACTGTTATCGTAGCAAATTACAATATGCGTTTGATCTTTCTGGTTTAAACGAATACCCAGTAAAACTTTAGGGTCTCCCGGCTCGTTAACAAAATCAATCTTTAGGCCATAAGTGCGCGCCACATCATGTAGCGGCAAGTCCCCTGTTCCATATAACCACTCTTGTAACAAAGGCTTTATGGCTTTACCGGCAAATTCCACCACGATCTCTTCTACCCTACCTTCTGGAACGCCAACATAAGGCTCACCGTATTCTTTCCACAGTTTTCGCATGATATCATCGAGCGTATAATTCGTGTTTTCACGTAAATAAGTATCTATGCACCAGGCGATCAAGCATCCTTTTACATAATAACTTGACATCATGTTTACTGTGTCAGGGTTTGGATTGTAGAACTTTGTCCAACAACAAAAACTGGAGTCGGTAATGCTTTGCACTTGATACCCTGGATTTGTATTGATCTTAGTTATTTTATCTCCGGTCAATTTTAAATATTGTAACAAGGTAATGACGCCTGAGCGTGCCAATGCGACATCTTCGTAATAATCCGTAAAACCTTCAAATACCCAAAGCTGTTTTGTATAAGATTCTGTATTTAATTTATAGGGAAGAAAAGCTTCTGGTTTAATCCGCTTGACGTTCCACGTATGAAAATACTCATGACTACACAAGCTCAAAAACGCCGCATAATTATCTGACGCTTCAGCAACATTTTTATGTGGTAGGTTTTGACGCTTGATTATCAGGCTACAACTTGAACGATGCTCTAATCCGCCATACCCTTCGCCAACTACTGTTGTAAGAAAAACATAACGCTTGATGTCTTTGGGCACACCACCAAATAAGCGGGCGTGTTGCGTGCATATTTTTTCAAGATCACGACCTATTCTAGCAACGTCAGCCTGATGCTTGCCTGTAATTGCCATTTCGTGCGGCACACCCATTACCTCAAACTCTACGAGGTCGTACTCGCCCATTTCAACCGGGTGATCAATGAGTTCATCATAATTTTCTGCCCGATAACTCCCAAAACTATGGCGCTTAGCACCATGGCTATCTAGTGCTGTTGCGACACGCCAAGTTTTAAACTGCTTGTCGTCTGGCGCTTGTATATCAACACTGCATGGCTGCTCTTCTTGTCCCTTGACAGCCAAGAATACGCCCGTGCCATTAAAGAAACCTCTTGTTGTATCTAAATAAGCACCACGAACCGAGAGATCATAGGCATATACTTGATATTCAACAGTGAATGGGCCATTGTAGCCTTCAACTTCCCATGTGTTTTTATCGAGCTGTACTAAGCTCAGCGGACCCGCTTTGTTGTAAGCTTTGATCCAAACAATATACTGTGAAAAATCCCGAATTTTGTAACTGCCAGGAATCCAGCTTGGCATCCAAAACTGTTGCTTGTCTGCATCTGGTTTTGCAAGCTCTAATTTTATATTAAAATAATGCGCTTGTGGGTTGCTGGGTTTAATATGATAATGAATATCATGTTGCTTATGCCCTAATTTGAGAAACTGCATGTTGCCATCCTTTGTAAAGTTTTGACTGCGTGTCTTCATCCATCGCGGGTGTAAAAATGTGATCGTTTTGCCAAAGCTCGGTAATCTCATCTAAAGATTGATACCAACCTAGCTGCAAGCCAGCTAGAAAAGCAATACCCCGCGCTGTTGTCTCTATTAGTTTAGGCCGTTCAACGGGGACTTGTAAAATATCTGCTAAAAATTGCATCAACCAATCATTGTTGGCCATACCACCATCGACACGTAAGGTTTCTAGGCTTGTTACACCATCTGCTTGCATGGCTAGCCATATATCGCAGCATTGATAGCATACAGACTCTAAGGCGGCTCGCACAATATGCTGCATACCACTGTCACGGCTCAGGCCCAAAATGGCACCTCTTGCGCGTGAATCCCAGTATGGGGCACCCAGACCTGTAAAAGCGGGGACTAGATACACCCCATCGGTGCTGTCAATCGATGTGGCTATTTTTTCCGTGTCTTTGGCGTTGTTAATAAGATGCACGGCATCACGCAACCACTGCACTGCAGCGCCTGCGATGAAAATGCTGCCTTCTAATGCATAGACTGGCCTATTGTTTAAGCGGTAAGCTATGGTTGCTAGCAAGCGATGCTTTGATTGCACGACGGCATCACCCGTGTTCAGCAACATGAAACAGCCCGTGCCATAGGTTGATTTCATCATACCTTTCTTAAAGCAAGCTTGCCCAAACATTGCTGCATGCTGGTCACCTGCTGCTGCCACTATAGGCATGCTGGCACCCAAGATATCTTGTGCGGTCAAGCCAAAGTCATCGCTGTTATCTTTTACTTTTGGCAAAAGTGAAGCAGGAATATCAAATGCTGCTAACAGCTCGCTGTCCCAGTCTTGTTGGTGGATATTAAACAGCATGGTACGTGATGCATTGCTTGCATCGGTGGCATGCACCTGGCCTTTTGTGAAACGCCAAATTAAAAAAGTTTCGATGGTGCCAAATGCTAGCTCGCCATTTTCGGCCCGTTTACGAGCCCCGGGTACATTGTCTAACAACCAACTAATTTTACTCGCCGAAAAATAAGGCGCAATAAGTAAGCCCGTTTTATTCTGTATAGTTTTTTCAAGCCCCTCTTCCAACCAGCGCTCACATATATTCATGGTCCGCTGATCTTGCCAGACAATGGCTGAATGTATTGGCTCGCCTGTGGCTTTATCCCAGATAATGGTGGTTTCACGTTGATTGCTGATGCCCAGGCCGGCTATCTTTTCGGGTTTTAACTTGGCTTTTTTGATAGCCTCACAGCTTAGTCGCACGACATCTTGCCAAATGGTCTCAGGGTCATGTTCAAGCCAGCCATCTTTGGGGAAAACTTGTGGAAACTCAGCCTGCGCACTGCTTAAAAGCTGCGCTTCTTGATTAAAGACCATTGCCCTTGTTGAGGTCGTTCCTTGGTCGATGACGAGTACGTATTCCATGAGCCCATTATACGCTAATCCTCTAGTTAATGCTTGTGCAGGTACTATACTGAAAAACAATATGAAAGATAAAATATACGACTTATTGGTTATCGGTGGTGGCATTAATGGTACAGGGATTGCCAGGGATGCTGCTGGCCGTGGTTTATCGGTTATTTTGTGTGAGCAAAATGATCTGGCCTCGGGGACATCGTCTTTAAGCACTAAGCTGATTCATGGTGGGCTGCGGTATTTAGAGCATCGCCAATTTAAATTGGTGCGCGAAAGTTTGTCTGAGCGCGAAGTGCTAATGCGTAATGCGCCACATCTGGTTTGGCCGCTGCGCTTTGTGCTGCCACATCAAGTGCATTTACGCCCTACCTGGATGATTCGCAGTGGTTTGTTTTTATATGATCGCTTGGGTAAAAATCAAACGCTAGAAAAATCAGAGTTTGTCAATTTAGAAACATCAAATCTCGGTGAGCCTTTGCTTGCTTATATGAAAAAAGCCTACGCCTATTCCGATTGTTGGGTAGATGATGCGCGGCTGGTGATTGCAAATGCGATTTCTGCACATGAAAAAGGCGCTGATATTTTCAATTATAGGCCTATCAAAAAACTGGAAGTCAAAGACGGCATCTGGCATGCTAATGATGAAATCCGTGCGCGCACTGTTGTGAATGCCACAGGTCCGTGGGTCGGAGAATTCGCTACACAAAAACCTCGCTTGGTTAAAGGCAGCCATATTATCGTGCCACGACAATATGCAGGCGATCAAGCTTACATTATTCAAAACAGCGACCGACGTGTGGTGTTTGTCATTCCCTACGAAGGTGAGTATGAACTCGTTGGCACCACTGAAGTTGATTATTTGGGCGACCCCAGTGACGCGCACCTTGATGAGTACGAAATCAATTACCTACTCGATATTTACAATAAAACATTTCATCATAAAATTAGCAAACACGATATTATGTGGCACTATTCTGGGGTGCGACCACTACTTGCAGATGAACAAGCCAACCCTTCTACTATTTCTAGAGATTATAAATTAGAAATTGATACGCAAGCTGGCGCTCCTTGTTTGAATATCTATGGTGGCAAAATTACCACTTATCGCAAACTTGCGGAACATGCCATGGGTAAATTAAAAAAATACTTCCCACAGATGAAACCCGCTTGGACGCAGTCTGCGCCGCTACCCGGTGGCGATATCGAAAACTACACTACTTTTGCATTCGACATGCATGAAAAGTACCCTTGGCTGCCTAATACGCTTTGCGATCGTTATGCCCGCTTATATGGCACCCGCATCGATAAGTTGCTTGAAGGCAAAGCATCGATGGCTGATCTGGGCAAACATATTGGTGCTGATTTGTATCAAGTCGAGATCGATTATTTAAAGGCTCATGAATGGGCGCGTGAAGCCGAAGATATTCTTTACCGACGCACAAAACTTGGGTTACATTTACCGCTAGATAGTTTATAATTTTCCCATCAGTTTTTAACTAAAGGAAGGTTATATGAAACTTAAACATTTGTCAGCTGCCGCACTACTTGGCGCAGCATTCAGTTTACCTGCTACCGCCCATGAACTTACTTTTGGTGTTGGCTTACTTAGCACTACACTTGATTCAGAATTTGAACAAACTATCTCTGGTAACACAAATAAGTCTTACCACAATGGTAGTAGCACTGACCTGGGTGGTGAAATTGCCTTAGGTTATGTATGGACCATCAACCGTGGTTTTGATATGGCCTTTGAATTGTTTTATGATTTTAACAGCTCTGAAGTAAAACAAAGCCTTACCGAAGGTACCAACTTCGGGCTGCTAAGCACTGGGCACGCGAAGCACAACATCAACAGTGTTTGGGGCCTACGTATTCTTCCAGGATTTTTCGTTACCACGAACACGAAAATATTCTTAGACGTGGGTTATGCGAGTATCGACAATGAGCTTAGCCTTAAGAGCGCAGGCACTACAGGGTTCAGCAAACTAACGGATAGCAAAGACAGCGCCGCTTACCGTTATGGTGCTGGTGTGCAAACGCAAATTTATGACAACTTCAGCTTACGTGCAAGCTATGTGGTAATGGATGGCGCAAGTGCACTTAAAGTGAAAAGCGACAATGGCGCAAGTTCAGTTAAAGCGACCCCGACTATTCACAACTTTGCAGCAAACTTAACGTATCATTTCAATATCTAATTGAAACCTGTTGTAAAAAAGGCGGCCATGGCCGCCTTTTTTTATGAAACAAAATCATAAGCGTTTTGGAATATTTTGAACCAGGGGCTGAACTCGTCCCAATTATCCGGGTGCCATGACATCTGCACCGTGCGGATAACGCGTTCGGGATGTGGCATCATGATCGTGACACGGCCATCATCGTTTGTTAAACCGGCGATAGCGTCTAAAGTGCCGTTTGGATTGTATGGGTAACGCTGTGTGGTTTTTCCTTGTGGGTCTACATATTGCACGGCTATGTTGTTAGCCTTGCCTTCGAACACCATGCGGCCTTCGGCGTGCGATACGACTATACCTGCGTGCATCCCTTGCAAACCTTTTAACAACACGGACGATGATTTATTAACTTGCGTCATCACTAAGCGTGCTTCGTATTGCTCTGATGTGTTGCGTAATATTTTAGGCCAATGCGCCGCGCCTGGAATCAAATCTTTTAAAGTGGCAAGCATCTGGCAACCATTGCACACACCCAAAGTGAAAGTATCGCTGCGGTGGAAAAATGTTCGGAACTGTTCTTTTAGTGCCTCATGGAACAAGATGGTTTGCGCCCAACCCTGCCCTGCACCCAAAACATCTCCGTATGAAAAGCCACCGCAAGCGGCCAGGCCTTTAAAGTCTTGCAAATTGACAGTGCCATCAAGCAAATCTTGCATGTGTACATCGGTCGCTTCAAAACCGGCTAATGTAAAGCTAGCTGCCATTTCAAGCTGGCCATTAACGCCTTGTTCACGCAAAATTGCGACGCGAGGTTTTGGCATTTTTACATCGCTATCGCGATCGCGGGCGGTATACGATGCCGTCCCTACGGGAGATTTGTAGTATAAGCCTGTATTGTTTTTATCTTTGATGTTTTCATAAGCTTGCTGCGCGCATTCAGGGTTGTCTCGTAACCGCTGAATATGATAGCTGGTCTGCGACCAAAGCTGCTGACATTCCAGTAGATCGAACTGGCAATGTTTACCGCTATGGGCAATATCAATTTTTAGATCTTCTTGAACCGTACCTATTTCATGTAGCGCTAATAATAAATTGTGCTTATTAAATATCTCTTTGACGGCCAGAATGTCTTTGTTTGCTACTTGCAATACGCAGCCAATTTCTTCGTTTAGCAAAGTTGGAAGTAAATCTGTGCCTAGCAATGAAACATCGATGCTCAAGCCCGTGCGCCCGGCAAAAGCCATCTCACATAGTGTTGCCCAAAGGCCACCATCACTGCGGTCATGGTAAGCTAAAAGCAGGTCTTGTTGCTTAAGTTCATGCATTGCTGCGAAAAACTGTTTTAAACGCTCAGGGTTATCAAGATCGGGCGTGTCATCACCCAATTGATTTGTAATGTGCGAAAAAATACTGCCGCCTAAACGTTGCTCACCTTCGGCCAAATCAATAAACAACAGTGAGGTATCTTTGTTGTTGCGCAACTGTGGTGTTAATGTTTTACGCACGTCGCTTACTGGTGCGAAAGCGCTGATGATGAGCGACAATGGTGAAACCACTTCATGCTCACCTTGTTTATCTTGCCATTTGCTGCGCATCGATAAGGAGTCTTTGCCCACCGGAATTGCAATGCCTAGCGCTGGGCATAACTCCATACCCACCGTTTTAACGGTTTCGTAGAGATTGACGTCTTCACCGGGATAACCACAGGCTGCCATCCAGTTTGCAGACAGTTTAATGTCGCTTAATTTTTTGATATCTGCCGCTGCGATATTGGTAATAGCCTCTGCAATTGCCATACGACCGGATGCTGGGGCATTTAAGTTTGCTACCGGTGTACGCTCGCCCATCGCCATTGCTTCACCTTGATACGATGTAAAACTGTTTGTTGTGACCGCGACATCTGCCACCGGTATTTGCCATGGGCCAACCAATTGGTCACGCGCCGTCATACCACCTACGGTGCGGTCACCAATCGTGATAAGAAAAGTTTTGTCTGCCACCGTTGGGTGCTGTAAAACCTGCCTCAAGCTTTCATCAACATCTACTTCGTGGAAACTAAACGCCTGCCCTGTTATTTTTTTGCTTGTAACGTCACGGAGCATTTTAGGCGGCTTGCCGAGTAGAATCTGCATATCCAGATCAACCGGCTTGTTATTGAATAAGCTATCCTCAACACTCAAATGTCCGTCGTCGGTCGCTTCACCGATCACCGCAAAGGGGCAGCGTTCTCGGGCGCATATTTTGCTGAATAGTGCTATGTTCTGTGGTGCTATGGCAATGACATAACGCTCTTGTGATTCGTTGCACCAAATCGCCATCGGCGATAAAGAAGGGTCAGCGCAATCGACTTTGCGCAATTGTATTTTGCCACCACGACCCGCATCGTTAAGAATTTCAGGCACTGCGTTTGAGATACCGCCCGCACCTACATCATGGATGGATTCAATGGGGTTATTGTCGCCCATTGCCCAAGCGCGATCGATCACTTCTTGGCAACGGCGTTCAATTTCAGGGTTGTCACGCTGCACCGATGCAAAATCAAGTTCAGCATCACTACTGCCCGACGCCATCGAGGAAGCCGCACCGCCGCCTAGACCGATCAGCATTGCTGGGCCGCCCAACACAACAACCTGGCTGCCTGCAGGAATATCATTTTTTTGAATATGTGAATTACGAATATTACCAAGCCCACCTGCAATCATAATAGGCTTGTGGTAACCGCGACGCTGCGCTCCATCTTCTGTATTGATGACTTGCTCGTAACTGCGAAAATAGCCGCATAAATTCGGGCGACCGAACTCATTGTTGTAGCTAGCAGCACCTATGGGGCCTGCGATCATAATATCCAAAGCTGATGCGATGTGTTCTGGTTTGCTGGCATCAAGTTCCCATGGCAATGGCCTGCCTGGTATATGTAAATTAGAAACGGTATAACCTGCCAAGCCCGCTTTTGGTTTTGCACCACGGCCTGTTGCACCTTCATCGCGAATTTCACCGCCGGCACCTGTTGCAGCACCTGCAAAGGGTGCAATGGCGGTTGGGTGGTTGTGCGTTTCGACTTTCATTAAAATATCGATTTCTTCTTCGCTAAATTCAAATACATTGCCTGTTTGTGCAAAGAAACGTGCTGCTGTACTACCTTTGATAACCGATGAATTATCATGGTAAGCCGATAAAACACCTTCAGGGCTTTTTTCTTTGGTGTTTTTAATCATCGGGAATAAAGCCATGTCTTGTTTTTGGCCATCGATGATCCATTCGCCGGTGAAAATTTTATGGCGGCAGTGTTCTGAGTTTGCTTGCGCAAACATCATCAGCTCAACGTCTGTTGGGTCGCGTTGCAAGCTTTGATAAGTATTTAATAGGTAATCGATTTCATCGGTAGCTAATGCCAAACCTAAGGATTGATTCGCTTGCTCTAATGCAGTGCGGCCCATTTCAGCAACAGGAATGGTGTTTAAGGGTTCAGGCTCACCGTGTGAAAATACGTTTTTTAATTCTTCGACGTTGCGTAATACGCTTTGCGTCATGCGGTCATGGAGTAAATTTAACCAGGCAGGTTCCGTGCAGCCTATACCGCTGTATTGAACATCAAACCGTATCGCCTTTTCAACGCTGATGACAGCGCTCATGCCGCAATTGTGCACAATATCACTGGCTTTTGAGGCCCATGGGGAGATTGTACCTAAACGAGGCACCACCCAGAATGCCTGCTGGTTTTCAGGTGCTTGTACCACGGTTTCAGTGGCTAACAACAGCTTTGTAAGCTTGTTGAGCTCTTCTTGCGATAAGGCCTGGCGAGCATTAATAAGGTAGATGTTTTGGGCTGTTACAGCCTGTGCTTTAGCATCGATGGCACTAATATCATGGGCGAGTTTTTGCATTCTGAAGTCTGAAAATGCTCTTTGCCCATCTATGCTGTAGAAATGACCCATCGTTGCCCATTACCCCTCATTTAAAAGGGCATTATACCCCAATTCGTTCATATTCAATATAAGCCTCTTGCAACTTAGCCTGTCAGCTTATACTTACATAGAAATAGGTGGATTTCTTACAAATAAGGTGGTAAACTAATACCTCTTTGGAAGTATGTAGGAAGCATAATTATGTCGAAAATCAATAACTTACGCGGGTTTTGGCTAAAACGCGTTGTCAGCGCAGGTCTCTTGATGGGGCTCCTAGTAGCCGCGGCTACTTTATATACCTGGCAGCATGTTAGCATGACTCAGCTCGAGCAAGTGCTAGAGCATGGCAAGGTTCGCTTTGTGATGCGTAACACAGGCGCTAGCTATGCGGTGGATGCCAAAGTAGAAGAAGGCCTTGAATACCATATGGCTGAATTATTTGCTGAACAGCTCGGTGTTGATTTTGAGATTATCATTGCGAAAAACCACAGTGATATGATTAATATATTAGATAAGAATAAAGCTGACATCGCGATTGGTTTGACGCGTGATGTGGAACTCAGCGTGCCTATACATTACAGCACGACTTACAAAATCACCAATGAACACGTTATCTATAAGCGTGGTAATAACCGCCCGCGTAGAATCCAAGATTTAACCAACGGCAGTGTCGCCGTGAGCGCGCAGACTAGTTATGCGCAGCAGCTTGCCACACATCAGGTGCAACACGCTAATTTAGAATATCATCTTGATGAAACACTTGATACATTCGGTTTATTAGAGCTTGTTGCTAATGATGAGCTTGATTACACGATTGTGAACTCTCACGACTTAGAAATGTACCGTCGTTTCTACCCGGAATTACAAATTGGTTTTCAGCTTGCTAGCAATCAAGAAATTGCCTGGGCCTTAAAACCTATTACGCAGTATCAAACTTTTAATGTGTGGGCGAATAATATTAAAGCGCTGGGTATCGCACCCGACGCTATTACCAACTTGCAAACAAAAATGATTAATGATGACAGCTTAAGCTCCCTGGTTGATGCTTACATGCTTGATCTAGAGCAAACGGGCGAGCTTGAATACTTATTAGAAGTATACTTTGGTCATTTGCAAAAGTTTAATTACATTGATACCAGCACGTTTATTCGTCGTATTAAAAACACCTTGCCAGAATACGAGCAGATGTTTAAAGAAGCCGCCGATAATGACTTAGATTGGTTATTGCTTGCTGCCATTGGTTACCAAGAATCACATTGGAAGCCCAATGCACGTTCACCAACAGGTGTGCGCGGCCTGATGATGTTAACAAACGCCACAGCGCGTTGTGTTGGCGTGAGCAACCGTGTTGACCCCGAACAAAGTATCCAAGGTGGTGCTGAGTATTTCCGCCGCGTGCATGAAAGATTACCAGAATCAATTGTTGAACCTGATCGCACCTGGATGGCACTCGCTTCTTATAATATCGGTTACGGGCACGTAGAAGACACCCGTAAACTTGTGCAACGCAATGGCGGCGACCCTAACAAATGGGCTGACGTTCGTGCATGGTTGCCGAAAAAGCATCAGCAGTATTGGCATTCACAAACACGTCACGGCTACGCCCGTGGTAACGAAGCCGTGGTTTATGTTGAAAACATCCGCCGCTACTACGATTTGCTTAAGTGGATAGAACAGGGCGATCGTAATTTTCTTGTGGCGCTAGCTGGTGAGACGGTGTAACTGCTGTATCAGCATCACTATACAAATGATGCACGCCTGATGCTGTACTTTCAACTTTATCCGTAGCAGATATCATCAATGTGTGTATTGCTGCAAATAAAATTGCAAGGGCAAGCACTGGCAGCAAAGTCGACATAAAGCCATACTCCATGCCGTAGGCGAAAGCATCTTCATTATCAAAACCCATGGCCATTAACACCACGACTGCTGGCATCGCGCCCATCATAAAGACCACTAAACCTACTTCATACCAAAAATGCTCGTTATTTTTATCCATCCAATCCTCCTTTAATTTTGTGTTAAAACATTCCTATGCTTTAAGCATATCTAGCTGGTATGGTTGAGGTATGTCAGGTAAGCAAAAAACTATGGCGAACTGTGGCAAAACAACAGCCCTGACACACTTTGACATATTTTAGGGCATAATCGATGCTATGATTATTAACATGACGAGCAATAATACACATCAAAAACGCATTCTACTGGTCGATGACGATAAGCGTCTTGGGCAGCTGGTAAGTGAGTATCTGGCCGAAAATAGCTTTACAGTAGAAGTGGTTGTCAATACTGCTGCTGCAGAAAAAGTTCTAGAACGTAAAAGCATTGATCTGATCATCCTGGACCGCATGCTACCTGGTGAAGACGGGCTTAGCTTTCTAGCGCGGATACGCCACAAATACGAAGAGATCCCTATTATTATGCTCACTGCCAAAGGCGAGGATATCGACCGCATCATGGGTTTGGAGGTTGGCGCAGATGATTATATGCCAAAACCCTTTAACCCACGTGAGCTACTGGCCCGCATGAATACGATTTTCCGCAGAACCCTGCGCACGGGTAGTTCTTTAGATGTTAAAAAACCTGTGCGGATTGGCGAAGTAACTTTTATGCCTGCGCAACGGTGCATTAAAGTAGGCAAGGATGAATCAACCTTATCGAGCACCGAACTTTCCGTGCTGACTGCTTTTATTGGGCACCCAAACATCACCTTAAGCCGCGAAAGACTGCTAACCTTAGTACATGGTGCAAACCATATTGCATACGATCGCTCGATAGATACACAGGTATCACGCGTGCGTAAACTGATTGAGCCTGACCCAGAAAAGCCACGCTACATTCAAACAGTTTGGGGTGCGGGCTATATGTATGTTCCGGATAAGGACTAACAAGATGAGTAATTTTTTACCCAAATCTTTGTTTAGCATTTTATTAGCGTTTATTACCGCCTTATTTTTTATCTATGCATTGGTTACAGGGTCAATGACCTGGGCCGACTCAAAACAACAGCAAGAAGTTGCAGTAGAGCGCAACATCGAAAGGGCAACGAAACAGTATCAAATTAACAGCCACGGCGCTAAAGAGCGGCCGCCAGGCTTAAGGCCCGCGCCACCGCATTTGCAAAAATATATTCATGATTTAGGTGAGAAAACCGGTAAAGATTTGAGGCTTTACCACAACCCAAGAGTACCGGGGGAATTTTGGATTGAAGTCAACGGCGAAGCTTGGGTCACTATGCCCACAGAGCACCCACCGTTTTTGTGGGCGAGAACATTCGCACCAAAACTTGGGCTTATGGCTGTTTTAATTGCGATCAGCGCATGGTTTTTGTCGTATTACATCAAAACGCCGCTAGCAAGATTAACCCTGGCCCTAAATCAGTTCAAAACAAATCGCCAGGCGCCAAAGATTAATGCGTCTGGGCCTCAGGAATTAAAAAACGTCACCCATCAGGTTAATGACATGATGCAAGAAATCAGCAGCTTTGAGCAACAACGTGAGCTCGTGCTGGCAGGTATTGCGCACGACATCCGTACGCCGCTAGCACGCATACGCGTGGCTATTGAAATGATTCCACAACTGCCCGTTGACAAATTAAATGCCCTGATCAACGACATTGAGCAAATTAATCATCTACAAACGCAATTTTTAGATTACACCCGCTGCGACAGGCTGAAAAATGACCAAGAAGTTGATATCAATGGCTTGCTTACAGACTGTGCGAACCAATACAATGGACAAAATGTTAATTTAGATTTAAGCACGGAAGAAATCATTATATCTGCTGATGCCACGCAGTTCTACCGCGCTATCGATAATGTGATTAACAATGCTTTTAAATACGGGGAAGCACCCGTAAATATCAACACATCTATCACCAAACAAGCGGTGACCATCTCGATCACTGATCATGGCGATGGCGTTGCTGAAGATGAGCTGAAAAATCTCATACAGCCATTATACAGGGGCGAAGCATCACGCGCTGATTGCGAGGGAACAGGTTTGGGTTTATCAATTGTGCATCGCTGTATTACACATATGAATGGTGAACTTAAGATCAGCAATACTGAAGATGCCGGTTTAACAGTTACTATTATCTTGCCTGTTGTTTAAAATCTTAGCCCCGCAGTTTGCATGCATGACGTTGCACGGGCTTCTCGAACTATTTCACCGGCTGTGTCACCTGCGATTGTCAGCTTGTAAAGAATGCTACAAAATGCAATGCTACTTACCGCACCTGATGGTGCGGGGCAGCGTTGCACTATACTTTTACTATCATCTTCGTCAAGCTTAACGGCCTGTGCTACTTGCAGATGTGCATTCAATACTGTTCTTTTATTCATCACCATTTCAAGCTCGCTTGCCAATAGGGCTAATCTTTCTGACGCAGGCATTACATTATCTTCAAGTATGCTTAATACTTCGCTTAATACATAAAGCCGCTCGACAATTTCTTTTTCTTGTTGGCTAGATGCCGTTAAATAGTTGCTGCTTTCCAGGTAGACTTTTAATTGCACAGCTAAAACTCCACACAAAGTATCAAGTGCACGCTGTGTATTCTCAGCAGTAATCGTCTCTGCTGAAGCTACTTGGTGAAGCTCATCGCCTACTTCCCATACCCGAGGAAAAACCTCCTTCTTCACATCAGTGCACTGCAGAATTTGCTGATAATTAGTTGCTCTTGCCAATTTTGTGTCTAAATCTTTTTTAGCGGCGGCAGTCGTCATCATCACCGCGTAAATGGGTGCTATCACGAAAGCTGCAATAGCACCAATCACGACACCAACCCATGTCGCCACGACAGGTGATACCTCCACTGCTAAATCTATGGCTGGGAAGAGCACCGCGCCAATAAACCAACCACCGAGCGCACCACCAGCGCCCAACATACCCAATATAACTGGCATAAGCCACCATTTGGCACTCGTAATAGTACTAATCCCTGCTAAAAAGCGTTCCACTATATACACAAAAACCTCTCTAATATTCACCTGCACTATTAACAGATTACATTGCAGGTGTGGCAGAGGTTTGTCTGCTGATCACTTTATTATGGCAGAGTGTTTCAGCATGCTGATATACAAAAATACTAGGATTTGCTGGGTGTTCTGATGCTGGAAAGCCTGGTAGGAATGGCCTATATTTAACCTAGTCAGACTAGTCAGGGGTATGGCCATGAAAACGTGGCAACTACAAGAAGCAAAAGCACGCCTAAGTGAAGTAGTAAAAAAATGTGTCAAAGAGGGGCCGCAAATGCTTTCATTACGTGGAGAAGATACAGCTGCATTACTGTCTGTTGAGGACTATAATGCCTTGCTAGGCAGCAAACCATCGTTTGTTGAGTTTATGCAAAAATCACCGCTTAAGGGTGTTGCTTCGCGATGCTTATCCGCGGGCTTTGCCCGCGCGGGCGGCACAGGGTGCCGCCCCTACAGGGCGTGCGGGACTCTGATAATGAGATTATTGCAAGTTAGACACGACATAATGTTTTTATTGCGCGCCAAGATAATAGGCAGCGTGGATAGACTTGCATCGCTTGCTTCATGTAATTTTTAGCCTCGGGCTTTTTACCGCAGCGTAGTGCATGCCTGGCAAGTGATATTAATCGTCTCGCTTGATACGGTTTTTTGTAGCGCATGCATTCTGCTGGCAGGTGCTTTGGGTCAAAGATTAAATCGACTGTTTTTAAACCTGTTTCGAAATTATGCGTCTCATGATGGCGCAGGCTGTCAGCGTGATGATAGATAGCAACCACAAATGCATCGACATGCAAGCAATTATAATTAGCGAGGACATGCGCAAAAAACACCGGGTCTTCGACGTTGGCGATGCTTTCGGGGTATTGCACTTTTTCGAAAATGGATCGCTTAGCCATAAATGAGCCATTAGGTATTTGTATTTCTTTAAAAATATGCCGCCGGAAGTTTTCTATTTTAAATTTGCTAAATGCTTTACCTTTTCTTTCTTTTGCTTTTTTATCATCTCGTACTGTATGGTGATTTGCTGCAAACAACATAAAATCACTGTCTTGATGCTGCAACGCTACTTCGCGCCAGGTAGCGAGCGCCCCGTCTAGCAGGTTGTCATCACTGTCTAAAAAAATTACATAATCATTGCTGACATGGCTAACACCATTATTGCGTGCAGCCGCTACGCCACAATTTTTTTGATGCTGAACTATCTTTATCTGCTCGGGGTATTGGTTTTTATATTGTTGCAGTACGTCCAGCGTGTTGTCACTGGAGGCATCATCGACAACAACTAATTCGTCTGTTTTTGCTAACTGCGTTAATACGGAGTCCAGCACGCGAGGCAAATAGTGTGCGTAATTATACGCAGGTATGATAATTGAAAGTTTTACATCAGCAGCCAATGGCTTCTCTCACATAAGGCCAAACATGTCCGTATATTTCCATCTGCACTTCGGCTGTTGGATGGATCATGTCAGCTTGGGTTTTCTCAGCGACATCATTAACATTCTCTGCGAAAAATGGTATTAAAGCAACATTTTCCTTTTTCGCAATGCGATGATACATCTTATTAAATTTTCTGGTGTAGAAAAACCCCCTATACGATGGAATCATTATCTCAACGAGCAATACTTGCGCATTCGCTTGCTTTGCCTGCTGGACCATCTGGGTAAGAGTTTGTTCAATAATTTTAATATCTTTCCCTTGTAGGCCATCATTGCCACCGAGCTCAATAATCACCAGCTCTGGTTGATGCTCTTGCAACAAGCTTTCTAGACGCGCTAAGCCTCCAGCGCTTGTTTCGCCTGATTTGCTGGCATTGATCACCGTTTGTGGCGGCTGGCAAGCGACCACCCTTCTCTCAAGTATTGAGACCCAGCCCTGGGCGACATCCATACCGTGCGCTGAGCTTAGGCTATCGCCGAGCACCAGAATTTGCGCATTAGCTGACAGGCTAATAACCAGAACGAATAAGACTGTTAGTTGCTTCCCCATCGCCTGAGTATAGGCTATATGAATCCCCTTTCTATGCTATAATCCGTTCCTATATATACCTTCGTTAATAGAATCAGCGCAAGGCCAAAAGTATGAAAAATAACCAACAGTACTTTTTTCCGCACAAGCCTGAGGCTTGGCGTCCCAATCCTTGGGATTTCATCATATTTTTTATCATCTTTGCGATCTTTTTTGCGCTAGCTTCGATTGGCGGCGATATGAACACGCCTTACGAGGTGGGTGAAACACTGCCGATCACGCTTGATCCGCGCGCGCTACCAGGGTACGGCGTACGAACTGTCATTCGAATGTTTATTGCGATGTTTTTCTCGCTGGTATTCGCCTTAACCATTGGGACCTTGGCTGCAAAATACAAACGTGCCGAACGCGTGATTATTCCGGCTATTGATATTTTGCAGTCTGTACCCATCTTAGGGTTTTTATCGATTACGATTGTGGGTTTTATTTGGTTGTTCCCGGGTAGTCTGCTCGGCCCTGAGTTTGCGGCTATCTTTGCGATCTTCACTTCACAAGCTTGGAACATGATGCTCAGCGTGTATCAATCACTGAAAACCGTGCCCGATGATTTACGTGAAGCTGCCAGAATGTTTCACCTATCTGCTTGGCAACGCTTTTGGCGTTTGGATATCCCCTTTGCAATGCCCAGCTTGCTATGGAACACCATGATGTCAATGTCTGGCGGTTGGTTCTTCTTGGTAGCTGCAGAAGCCATCTCTGTTTCAAACCAAGAAATCATGTTGCCTGGTATCGGTTCATATATTGCGATGGCCATTGAACGGGCCAATTTGACAGCCGTGGGTTATGCCATTGCGGCGATGTTAATTATTATTTTGTTATACGACCAGTTGCTGTTTCGACCGCTCATCAAATGGTCTGAAAAGTTTAAAGCAGAACAAGCAGCTTATGATGAAACCTCTCGCTCTTGGGTATTGTCGTTACTACGCCGAGCGCATTTTTGGCGGGTTATTGGTGGCGCTATTGGTCGCAGCATCGACGCCATTATCAATTGTCGCTGGCTTTTAACAAAACCAACGGCCAAACCTACTCACATATTGCCACCCGCCTTGCGTGTACCTTCCAAAGTCATGAATCTTTTTTGGGACTTCATCATTTATGCTGTTGCGATTGGCTCCTTCGCTATATTTGTCAATTTTATTTTGCAAAACCTAAACTTTCAAGAAGTAGCACATGTGTTTTACTTAGGTGCAATCACAGCTGTACGTATTGTTGTGTTGATTATCATCGCTTCACTAATTTGGGTGCCCGTTGGTGTTTGGGTCGGCATGCGTCCGAAAGTCGCACAAATAGTTCAACCCGTTGCGCAATTCTTAGCAGCATTTCCAGCGAACCTCTTATTCCCATTGGTTGTGCTGATGATCGTAAAATATTCATTAAACATCGAAATATGGACCACGCCATTAATGATTCTTGGTACGCAATGGTACATCTTGTTTAATGTGATTGCCGGCGCCAGCAGTTTACCCAAAGATCTTTACCATGTTGCAGAAAATTTTGGTTTAAAGAAATGGTTGTGGTGGAAACGATTAGCACTGCCTGCTATTTTCCCTTTTTATATTACCGGTGCGTTAACAGCTGCTGGCGGTGCTTGGAACGCAAGTATCGTAGCAGAAGTAGTCTGTTGGGGTGATGTCACTTTGATTGCAACAGGTTTAGGTGCGTATATTCACGAGTACACGGAAATTGGTGATTTCCCACGTATTGCCCTAGGCATTGGCGTGATGTGTATTTATGTTATCGCATTTAACCGCTTATTCTGGCAAAAGCTGTACAACCGCGCTGAAGCCCGTTACCGGCTTAATTAGGAGGTGTTATGGATGCATTAATCAAATTAGAAACTATACGTAAATCATTTCCTAAACCTGATAAACAGGAACTTCTTGTACTTGAAGATATCGATCTCAATCTGCATGAAGGTGAAATTGTTGCCCTCCTGGGTAAGTCTGGTTCTGGTAAATCGACTTTGCTGCGTATTATCGCAGGCTTAGTGGAGCCTAGTTCTGGCATGCTTAAATATAAGAACAAGCCCGTTCGTGGACCAGTGCAAGGCATCAGCATGGTGTTCCAACATTTTGCTCTAATGCCTTGGTTAACAGTTTTGCAAAATGTAGAGCTTGGCCTAGAAGCGCAAGGTATTCCGCGTGATGAACGCCGCAAACGTTCCTTAAAAGCGATCGATACCATCGGCCTAGATGGTTTTGAGTCTGCTTTTCCTAAAGAGTTATCGGGTGGTATGCGCCAACGTGTTGGTGTTGCCCGCGCGCTGGTGGTTAACCCTGATGTATTGCTCATGGACGAACCGTTTTCTGCGTTAGATGTGTTGACTGCAGAAAACCTGCGCTCAGACTTATTAAATGTATGGCAAGAAAAGCAAACCCCATTAAAATGCATTTTATGCGTCACGCATGACATCAGCGAAGCTGCAATCATAGCTGATCGCATTCTCGTGTTTGACAGCGACCCAGGTTGCATCCGTACCGAAATAAAAGTTGATCTGCCGCACCCAAGAAATGAAGATGACCCAAAAGTGAAATCGCTCATCGATGACATCTATACCGCCATGACATCGATGAAAACGGATGAGCGCCTCGTTGCCGCACAGTACAAACACAATGATATCGACTTTGGCTATCGCCTACCAGATATCGAAGTATCCGAGCTTACGGGTCTACTTGAAGAAATTGGCTCTGATGGAAATGAAGCTGACAAGAAGGTGCATCATCTGCAAGACTTGGCAGAATCGTTGCATCTGGATGTCGATGACTTGTTCCCACTCATCGATGCGCTGGACTTCATGCATTTTGCACGCATCGATGAAGGTGATATCGCGCCTACCCCAGCAGGTGAAAAATTTGCCAATGCCGATATCCTGGAGAGAAAAGAGATTTTTGCCAGTCATTTGCTGCAGTACGTACCGCTGGCAAAATATATCCGTCATAAACTCGACAGTGCTCCCAATCATCGCATGAATGAAGAGAAATTTCTCGATGAACTGGAGCAGTATTTCAGCGAGGAAGAGGCCAAACGTGTACTTACCACAGCTATCGAGTGGGCCCGCTATGCTGAGATTTTCGCCTATAATGTAAACAACCGCGTCTTAAGTTTAGAAGATCCTGATTAAGGGCCTTAGGTACTGTATGTTACGTTTCATCTTATGCTGCTTATTTCTTTTTGCAGGTGCAGTTCACGCTGCTGAGATTCACGTGGATATTACCGGTATAGAAAATGAAGAACAGCTTAAGAACGTAAAGGCAAAATTAGGCATCACCAAAGTCAATGACCCCGAGCAAACGACTCCTCGCCATATCCGTCAGCTCTACGTCAAAGGGCAAGAAGACATTCGTGATGCGCTCAAGCCTTTCGGCTACTACCACGTTGAAGTCGAATCTGAATTTGAACGACGCGGCGATGACTGGTATATCAATTATGATGTTACATTAGGCCCCGCCGTGATAATTTCCAATATCAATATTGTGTTGGCCGGCCCTGGAGCGAATAACGCTATTTTTCAGCCCGAAGAACTTCCCTTCCCATTGCTAGCAGGTGGTGTTTTGTTCCAACCTAGCTATGATCGCTACAAACAACAATTACTCATTCGCGCTGACAGGCATGGCTTCTTCGATGCAGCATTCACAACGCAACAAATACTGCTTGACCTTGATAACAATACTGCAATGATTGATCTGATATTTAACACTGGGCCCGAGTATTACTTTGGCGAGATTACTTTTGACTCAATAGGCTATAGTGATAAGTTTTTACGTCGCTTTTTGGTTTTTGAGCCGGGTGAGGAATATAATGAAGACCGCGTCAATGAATTGCAGACGAACATGTTTAACAGTGGTTTTTTTGCTTCTGCTCTAGTCGATGCAAAGCGTAATGACGCCAATGACGAAAATGAAGTGCCCGTCGAAATTAGCTTATCCCCGCGCAAACGCTTTACATATACTGCCGGTATTGGTTACGGCACAGACACAGGCGCTAGAGCCAGCGGCGGTGTTGCATGGCGACGCATCACAGAAAATGGGCATTCCGCTCACCTAGATCTTGAACCAGCGCAATATAGGCAAAGCTATGCTTTACGGTATCGGATTCCTGCACAGCAACCTGCAACTGATTACTACGAATTGTTTGTGGCGCAAATTAACGAACAACCACAGGCCCGTGACCTAAATAGTGAAACCACACAAGTCGGTGGCGCGTGGGTAAAAGGTGCCATTATGAATAGCTGGCAACAAGTACTATCACTTTCGTACCAAAGAGATCGCTTCCGTGAAAAATCCGGCACTACCGAAACAGATCTCATACTCCCGCGTGCCAGCTGGGAAACCATTCGCGCTGAAACACGTTTTGTTCCTGATAAAGGTTATAAAATTGTATTTTCCACTCAAGGTACAAGCCATGCGGTATCATCTACTGAATTTTTACAAGGTGATGTTTTTGCCAAGGGCATATATACTATAATGCCAGACACGCGCATTATATCGCGAGGTGAGCTGGGTGCAACCACAGAAGAAAAGCTATCTGAAATCCCGCCTTCCTTACGTTTTTATGCGGGTGGTGACAATAGTGTACGTGGTTTTGCTTATCAATCTCTGGGTGAACGTGAGTTTACCGATAAGGGTAAAAAACAGATTATTGGTGGTTCCTTTTTAGCTGTTGGCAGCATCGAAATAGAACGCATGATATACAAAAACTTTGGTATGGTAGGTTTTTATGATGTTGGTAATGCTGCCCGCGGTTGGCCAGAAGAATACGCAGCGGGCGCCGGTATCGGCTTTCGATACCGTACACCTATCGGCATGCTACGAGTAGACTTTGCGACACCGGTATCCGAGAGCACTAACCAAGTACGTTTGCACATAAACATAGGCCCGGATCTATGATAAGAACGATAATACGAGCTACACTGGGTATACTTAGCTTATTAGCGATTCTCACCATGTTTCTGGCGCTTACGCCGCTTGGCCTACCCTCATCTTTAAAAATTGCTAACTTCTTATTACCTGGTGATTTGAAGGTAACAAATCTAAGTGGCAGCATTCTACGCAAAATTGAAGCAGACCACATTACCTATGAAGATGGCGAATTGTACATCCGCTTAGATGAAGTTAGTTTGGATTGGAAGCCCGGCCGCCTTTTATTTAATCGAACACTTTACATCCAAGATTTACATGCAAAAAAAGTGACTTTGCATACTCCAAGTAGCGACTCCCCCAAGGAGCGTGGCGAGCTTGATCTGGACATTTTCACCAGTGATTATACTATCATTTTGAATCGCACCAACCTTTATGATCTGACTTGGGAAAATTATGATATCAATCTTGAACGATTTGCCACCACGGTTGTGATTAACCAACGCGGCATGCGTATTCGCGACATGTATCTCCTGAAAGACTGTAATCACTTTAACCTTACAGCAAATGTTGGCCCAAGTTTCACACCAGCCATCCAAGTCGAGGCTAGCCAACGATTATCCTTCGACCAGACCCAAACAGTTGTTGGTAGCACGTCTATTCTCGGCGATTTAGAGCACCTTGAGCTTGAACAGGTATTCACACGTGGCATCATCGCAGAATTAAAGATCGAAGCACGCGATATTGCCAATCACCTAGCCATTAACGCTGAAGGTCATGCAAAAATAGAAGACGTAAACAAAATCAATCAAAATCTGTCAGGCAATTTAAGAATAGATCTAAACCTTGGCTATGAACATCGCCAGGGAATAGGCGAATTACATCTTACGAGTACTGAAAGCATCGTTAACAACTTGCCGTTAGACGTCAATTTCAATGGTGAAATCAAAAACCACATAGTCTATTGGAAAAACAATGTATTTTCGCTTGGTAATAATGAAATCACAACTACCGGGAACTATGGCCGCCATACTGCTGACATTAATTGGAAGTTGGCCGCTAACAATCTTGGCCAAGTATCAAGTCGCATGGCAGGAACCTTGCAGAGCTCTGGAAGACTACAGCAAAACAAAGGCAATACGGAAATTCTTGGCGATCTAGCTGCCAACAACTTTCGATTTTTAGACCTACGGATTAATAAATTGCAAGCGCCCGATCTACGCTGGGGCGATGCAGAACATGCAACGATAAAATTACAACTTGATGCGCATGAAATTCATTATCGTGACTATAACATCGGTGATTTTTCACTACGCGCTGACGGCACAGCTAATAATAATATAATTGATATGAAAATTAGCGCTTACAATAGTCACTTACACACCAGCCTGCTTGCCGAGCATAGCAAGCATGCCTGGAACGGCAAATTAACGCGCTTCGACTTAAACCTCCTAAACGAAGACCTCTATACCCTTGCTGAAGTCACCACAATGCATTCCGATGCCGATAGGTTTGTTTTCGATAAACCAATCTGTGTTACCAGCGGTAAAAGTCAAATGTGCCTCAACTATATTAGAGAACAAGAAGACAATCAGTTTTCGCTTAATGCGCAAGGGATACCCACCAATGTGCTAAGTGGATTTTTTGATCAACAGCTTGTTTACCTGACAGGCAAGCTTAATTTGGATGCCAATGCACAGTGGGAAAGCAACAGTTTACCCAGTAGCGCTAACTTGGCATTAAATATTGACCCAGGTGTTTCGCATCTAGGTCGAACACAACGCCGTGATTGGTTTGAATTTGGTAGCAGCAATATTACATTTAATCTTGATGATAAAAATTTATCAACGACTGGCGATCTAATGTTTCTCAAAGAAGACTTTGTACATTGGGAAGCAGAGGTCAAAAACTGGCCAGATGTTGAAAATGCCCGTATCAACGCCTCGTTAAAAGCAAACATTATCGAACTTGACCCGCTGCGCTTTTTTATTTTACAAACAGATAATTTTGGTGCAGAGATTAAAGCTGATTTGCACGTCGATGGCCCGTTGCTAACGCCTACTTTTGACGGCGATCTACGACTCGAAAAAGGTCACTTTGACCTAACCGGCTATGGCATTACATTAACGGACGCTAGTTTAATTATTGAGCCTGATGGTTTGGCCAAAAAGCTGTCTATTAATGGGCAGATACATTCTGATGGCAAACCTTTAAATATAACGGGTGAAGCACATTGGCAAGATCAACAACCGGATGTCAGCCTGCGCTTTCATGGCAATGACATCAAGGTCAGCGATACAAACGAAGCAGTGGTGTATGCATCACCCGATATACTTGCTCATTTTAATGGCCGGGTACTTGATATAACGGGCGAGTTGCACATCCCTACTGCAAAACTCCGCATCATGAGCTACCAAAAAACCCTATCCCCATCACCTGATGTGATTATTTTGCAAGAAGTGCAAGCGGAACGCACCCATCTTTTTACTATTAATTCTAATGTTTTATTAAGCCTTGGCAAAAATGTAGAGTTTAAAGCCGGCGGCTTGACCACAAAATTAACAGACGGCATTAGAATTACAAAACGAGGCGAAACTGCCCCGCGCGCTAGTGGACAAATTGTATCAAAAGATGGTTTTTATGCAGCTTATGGGCAACGTTTAGAAATTGATACCGGTATTTTATCTTTTAACAATAGCCCACTCGATAACCCCGCCTTAAATATTGAAGCAACGCGTAAAGTAACCTTAGTGCAACGTACCTCTGATCAATACATCTTTAGTGATCCGGGGCAAAGTGGTGGCGATATACTGCAAGAAGGTAAAGTTGGGGTGCGCATCACCGGTACAGCACAAAACCCGCAATACATCATGTTTTCGGTGCCACAGCTGTCTGAAGAAGATCAGCTCAGCTACCTGCTCACCGGTTCACCTGCCGGCCAGTTGGGCGCGGCGCAAGCAGCTTTCATGTTAGCTGCTATTGGCGATGCCTCAAACCAACTTGGGTTTTCAGACAGCGACTCTGCATCGCTACAAAACATTACCTCAAATATGGGTGTTGATGTCAGCCTTGCAGAAGGCACGCGTATTGACCCTGAAACCGGTGAAGCGGTCTCCGACACGAATGTTGTCGTTGGCACCGCTTTGCATCCAAAACTGTACGTCAGCTACAGTGTCGGCCTGTTAGACCCTATCAACATCTTCCAAGTACGTTATCAGCTCAGCCGGCGTTTCGCGCTACAAAGTATCACCACCTCTGATGGTGATACCGGTGGCGATATCATCTACGGTATCGAAACTGATGGCTTTTTATGGATGGGTGACTAGGCACGATCAGGCTGCCTGTGCTATTCTAGCGTTACACTATAGTGCCAATTGGGGTAATACCTATGAACAATCTCCGTATACTTGTAATTTTACTAGCTTCTTTCAGTGCCAGCTTGCATGCTCAAGCAATGGTAGATAGCTTCCCTGCCCCAGGTGTAGTAACTGCCGAACAATACGATGTTATTGAACAAGTGATCACCAGCCACCCTGATGCTGAAATTATTTTGCAGGATCCTTCTGTCATCCAAGTTTCCATTGAACCAGAATTCACTGTTTGTTTTATTCCTGCGGAATCACATCCAGCATATCCTGGCATTGCTTGCCGCAGTGTTAATGTTACCCAAGACAGTGATTATATTGTTGAAACTGTGGGCTGGACAGATAGTGCAGATAATTCTGAGTTTCAAGCATGGTTAGCACTGTTTAATGTGCAAGACCAACAAATTAAACAAGAAATCGTTGATAGTACTGGGAGTAATGATGAACAACAAAACCCGTAGCGTCCATGACTCAATGGGCGAACTGCAAGTGCCTGAAGATGCGCTTTATGCTGCACAAACTCAGCGCGCGATCGAAAATTTTCCGATCAGCGGCCTGCACGTGCCTCGTGCATTTATCCGCGCCTTAGGTCTAATTAAATTTGCCTGCGCGCAAGTTAACAATGAGCTTGGCTATCTCGATACCGATAAAGCTAAAGCCATTCAAGCGGCAAGTAAAAAAGTTATTGATGGTGAAGTTGACAACCAATTCTTGGTGGATATCTTCCAAACCGGTTCCGGTACCAGCACTAATATGAACGCCAACGAGGTAATCGCGACGATTGCTTCTCGCGACAGCGGCAGTGAAATCCACCCTAACGATCACGTAAACATGGGACAAAGCAGTAACGATACTATCCCCACTGCTATTCACTTGTCTGCAGCATTGATGGTGCAAGAGCAGCTGTTACCTGCTCTGATGCATTTATCTGAAACGATCAAAACCAAAGCTGACTCGATTAAACATATTACCAAAACAGGTCGCACCCACCTCATGGATGCCATGCCTATTCGTTTTGATCAAGAACTAGGCGGCTGGGCGCGTCAAATTGACCAAAATATTGCACGTGTTGAAGCCGTGCTTCCACGTATTAGCTTATTAGCTCAAGGCGGCACTGCAGTGGGTACCGGCATCAACGCCGACAAAAAAATGGGCGCCATGGTGGCTAAAGTAATCTCAAAAGAAACAGGTTTTGAATTTGAAACCAGCCCGAACTATTTTGAATCATTGAGCTGCCAAGATACGGCTGTTGAGCTTTCAGGCGCATTAAATACTTTATCGGTAAGCTTAATGAAAATTTCTAATGACCTGCGCTGGAAAAACTCTGGCCCATTAGCGGGTTTAAGCGAAATTCAATTAACTGCACTGCAACCCGGCAGCAGCATCATGCCCGGGAAAATTAACCCCGTTATCCCTGAGGCGATGTGCATGGTCTGCGCACAAGTCATGGGTAACCATACAACGATCACTGTCAGTGGCCAAGCAGGCAACTTTCAACTGAATGTAATGCTACCTGTGATTGCGTATAACTTACTGCAAAGCATTCATATTCTGAGTACTTGCATGCAAGATCTCGCTGATAAAGCTATCAAGGATTTTACCGTGCTTGAAGACAATATCACGGAAGCATTAGAGCTCAACCCAATTCTTGTCACCGCCCTTAACCCGGTTATTGGCTATGAAAAAGGCGCAGCTATTGCTAAACAAGCGTATAAAGAAAAACGCCCGGTAAAAGATGTAACGCGTGAAAACACAGACTTAAGCGATAAAGAAATCGACGAATACCTAGATGCCAAAAAGCTCACTGAGGGCGGGATACACAGTTAATCTTTGGATTGACGTTTATCCATTAGCTCAATGACATTACGCGTATACGGGATGTTAATCCCCGCTGCGCGTAATACTTCCCAAAGCCGTAGCAGTACTTCAGATTTGACATGCGGCCTGATTTCACCCTCACTAACGTTAACATAATAACGTATCTGAAATACCAACGCGCTTTCGCCAAACTCTTGCAATAAAACGCTGGGCTCAGGCTTCTTGAGAATATTTTCATGCATCCTGATTGTTTGCAAAATTAATGCTTGCGCTTGCACGGGGTTCTCTGCAAAACCTGTACGCATCGTAAACGTTGTACGCACAATTGCATCTTGATGCGTCCAGTTCATCAATGATTGGCTTACTGTTTCAGCATTAGGAATAATAACATCCATATTATCCCAGGTTCTAATAGTTGTGGCACGCATGCCAATATGCATCACCTCACCTTCGTTCGTACCGACAGTAATAATATCACCTTGACGAAACGGTCGCTCTACTAATAGCAACACACCACTAACCAAATTATTTGCGATATTTTGTAGGCCAAAACCAATACCTACTGCTAAGGCACCTAAAACAACAGTGATAGTCGTTAGGTCGATACCAATAACTTTCAATATTATAAAAGCACCAATAATAACGATGGCATACTGTGTAAATATAGCTAAAGAGTTTCGAATACCCTTGTCTTTGTGCCTAGAAAATAGAAAACGATATGAGAATTCTCGGCTCCACTTCCCTGCCCAGCGAATCACTGCGAGAAGGACAATAAATTGCACCGTGTTCACGACCGTAATATCTGTGCCGCCAAAGGTAAAGAGTGCATGCGTGGAAAATCTGCTCAACTGTTCCAGAAACATGTGATTTTTATCGAACCCGTATAAAACGAATAACACCATGATCGACAAAACTATCACCGCAATATTGATTATCGTATGCAAAGGTTTTAATATGGACTCCGTCCACACCCAGCCGCTTTTTATATTACGTACAGTGAACGTTGCAATACTTTCCATAACATCATTAACAATACCTTTTGTAAGCACCCATAAGGTAAATACTAGTAAAAACTGTGCTTCTACGATCCACATTTGCCAAGCAAGGGTCACAAAACCAACAAGCCCTATTATTGCATTTGAAAAAATCGTGAGTGGTATTAATAATCCTAGCGAATACACAGCCCTGCGCACATAGGGCCGCGTTTTATCTTCTTTAGCAAAAATTCCCGGCAACACGCGCCAGTTTTTTAATAAGGGAACAGATACAGCTAGCAGTACAAGCATAAACATCCGATCAAATGATGCCGCGATATCCAAAGGAATAGGTAACTGATGCGCTAACACGGTCAATGCAACGACAATACTGCCCAAGCCCAAACTCCACCGTAAGGCGCGGTATAGAGCTACGTCTTTCCCCGACAAGTCCCACACGTTTTCAAAAAGATAGATACGGGCAAGACCAATTGCAATTTTATACAAAAACCATACGGCACCCAATGACAATGGCACTATCAAATTTCCTGCCGAAACATTAAGCAGCAATAATAAAATCATTAAAGCACCAAAAATGGTAACTCCCATAACATTACGGTAAATTAGCTGCGCGAAAACAATAAGCGCATTGGCAGAAAAACTAAGCCCTTCTTCTCTTGCACCTGTCAAGAATTGCTCTAGCACTCTGCCCACCCAAATCCAGAACATCGCCCACGCTAATATCAATGCAAACGTTAATAGCCAGATCGATGAAGTTGCATGTGATAAATTATCAACCAGTTGCTTGTATGTTGCCAAAACAGATTGATATGTAACTTGTGGTAGAACCCATAGGTCTTCGCCAAAAACTTTCCATTCATGAAAACTGAGCGGTATTCGCTGTCGTGTTTTCCATGTTTGCGATGTGCTGACTATTAATTGATTTTCCATGTGTGACACAATAGTCATGAGTTCATTAATTTTTACATCAAGTTTTTCATACTCCGATTTAAGCCCGGACAGGATGGCTGTTAAACGTTGCGACTCTTGCTCACTAAATGTATAAACTGCACCAGGCTCTTTCAAGATATCAATCTGTCGCTGTAATAACAGCAGTTTGTTTTCTACTGTTATATCATTGGCAACCAACTCATCTCGCAATTTGACTAGATATTGTTTTACTTCGATATGACGCCTTGGGCTGCCTTGCCTCCAATCCTGGCCATGGTAGGTTTCGATCAGTGTTTCGATGCGCGAAGTATTCAGTGAAACTCTGAGTATTTGTATATACTCCTCAGCCTCTAAAATTTTGTTTTGCAGTAGGCGTTGCTCTGGGGTAGGAGGTGATTGCAATGGGCGAGTCTTATCTAGATCTCCCCTCAAACGTTTAAGCTTGTCTTCCCAGGCCTGCTGCTGCTTTATCACATCTGCTGCTTCTTCTTGCTGTGACTGCCACAAACCTGCAACTTGCTCCACTCGCGCTTGTTCTGAAATACTTGAAAGGTATTGTTTTTCTAGATCTAATATACCATCAGTGACAGCTAATATTTTTTTCAGAACTTGGATACGCTCTTGGCCGATTGCCAATTTTCTCTTTTCTGCTTTCAATCGTTCTTCTAGAAACGGCAGTACATCGGCACTAGAACGTGCTTTTGCGCTAATTAGCTGTTTTTCATATTGTTCAATAGTGTTTTGTGTTTGCTTGAGCTCTTTTTGTGTACTTGAAAGTAATAGACTGGTTTTTTCAACTTGAATTTCTGCTAAGCTGACATTAAATGAAGCACGGTCAACATCTTCTGCACTTAATTGGCTAGCATCTTCGGCAACTGTTCTATTTTGTGCCTGTAGATCTTCTAAATAATTCTCATTAATGCTTAACTGCTGAATTTCATCTTCAAGTTTTTGTTCTAAAATTATTACTTGTGAAACAGCTGTGGTGCTTTTATTAACTGCTTCATCGTTTGAAATGTCCTGTGCAAAATTTACCACTGCCCAGGTAATAAGCAGCATCACGACAAATATTTGACGTTTTAACAGTTTCATTGCACACCAATTGTTATAGCTATATAACTAATTATAGGTTAGAATTAATCCTATTATATATTATTATTTAACAATATTAGGTGTTATTATTAACTTTCGTCTTTCCTTCAAAAGAACTTGTTCTTATGCCTGAAAATACAAATAAACCGTCAATAAAACATCGTTTTCGTGGCTATTTGCCTGTGGTTGTGGATGTTGAGACTGCTGGGTTCCGCCCCGATAAAGATGCCTTGCTGGAGCTCGCAGCAATCAGCATTAACTATGATGAGCAAGGCCTATTGGCACCCGAACAAACCTGGCATTACCACCTTGAGCCATTCCCTGGCTCACACCTAGACCCTAAGTCTCTAGAGTTTACCGGCATTAAGCCAGACCACCCTTTCCGCTTTGCGAAAAAGGAAAAAGAGGCTCTGACTGAGCTTTTTGATGGCATTGAAAAATCACTAAAAGAAAACGAGTGCCAACGCGCGATTTTAGTCGGCCATAATGCGGCTTTTGATTTGAGCTTTCTGCTTGCCGCTGCAAAACGTTGCGGCTTTAAACGCACACCTTTTCATGGCTTTTCAACCTTAGACACCGTCTCTTTTGGTGCACTTGCCTATGGCCAAACGGTACTGGCTAAAGCCTGCCGCGTCGCAAAAATCGACTTCGACCCCAACCAAGCCCACAACGCGCTTTACGACACTCAAAAAACAGCCGAGCTGTTTTGTAAAGCGGTGAATGCTTGGGGTTCAAAAAATGCTTAATGTTACATTGCTCTCTTACGTGCGCGGCTCTGACAGCAGACTTTCGCAAGGCTCACGCATATACGCTTTGCATACTATACAACCGCTTACTTGCGTGCGCGGCTCTGACTCAGGATTGTTGCAAGTACATATCGCAATGGGGGTTTTTAAGGGGGAGAAGCGCAGCTCTCTCCCTTAATGCGAAGCCCGGATTTACTCCGGGCAAGCAATATATTAAGCAGCGTTTTTAAGGGGGAGAAGCGCAGCTCTCTCCCTTAATGCGAAGCCCGGATTTACTCCGGGCAAGCAATATATTAAGCAGCGTTTTTAAGGGGGAGAAGCGCAGCTCTCCCCCTTAAATGCGAAGGGCGGATTCATTCCGCCCAAGCATTATATTAAGCGCGGATTCACTCCGCCCGAACAATATATATTAAAAGAATACCGAGATTTCGGCTTGCACTAGATCATCCGTTTTGCCAGAACCTGTCATACCATTGCTGGTAGTTGTGTTCGAGCCGTAATCTTTCTTCTGTAAATACTCAACAGTTAGTTTTGTATTGCGGAATGGAGAGATCTGGAATAACGGTCCGTACATTTCTTTTGGTAAATCAAATGCCAGGGTATCTTCCATGTACTGATATGTGACTGCAACCATACTTGGGATTCCCCAAATATCAAAACCGTAAACTGCTTCTGTGTGAAGTGCTGTTGGTTTGATTGCATCCGCTGAATGACCTGCGCGTGTTTGCGTAAAATCATCTTTAGCAAAGTGACGTATTGCACTCAAATATTCGATCTGCACATAAAAGTTGCCCATTCCATATTTACCGCGTACATCGTAAGCAGGAACGTAATGGCTTAGCTTAGAACCAGGCAAACCTTCCGCTTCGCTACGTATACCTAATGAGCTGGCCATGTTATTAACAACACTTGCGCCCAAATTTAATTCCATATTGTTTTGCGGGCCAAAACCTTCTTTATGCACTTGGAAGTTTGCGCCGACTTCATCTAGACGAAAATCATCGGATGTTTTAGAGTCACCATCATAGATAAACGCTGAAGCACTAATTTCCCAATCATCTTCAACCACCTTGTCATAACCTACAGCTATTGCAGGTGCACGTATGCGACCCAACTCTTGCGGTAATGAATCTGAAATGTATTGCGTGGTGTAATCACCAAACGCTGGGTAGAAGTAACCTGCAGTTGCGTAAACAGGGAACTTATCCAGGTTACCAAAAGTCGTAAAACCTTGGTCAACTACAACGCCTTGATCGCCGCCAAAGCCTTGTGCTTCTATTTGGAAATAGGCTAACCACATATCATTTACAAAACCGGTGAAGTCCATGCCGATTTCACCTTCGATAAATGATTTATGCTGTGAGCCATCGACAGGCAAAACATTACTATGGTGACCGGCACGAGCAAATACAAAACCACTCATCATTACGCGTGGGGCTTCTTTTAAGCTGATACCTTGGGCATCCAAAAATCCTCTTTGATGTAATAAGTTAAGGTCTTTGTTCAAACCAAAATCGTGGATATATAACTGCTCGTTATAAACACCAGAACCTAAACCAAAATATTGCTGGTTTGATGCTGAATTGCCACTATGCCGAGACTCTTCCACCGAAAGATCTTCAAGTGACTGAACGCGCTCGCGCAATTCATTTAGTTCTTGTTCTTGATCAGCGCTTGCAATGATCGGTGCGTAAGCCACACTGGCAGCTATAGCCATAGCGAATAGTTTTTTCATGTGTATCTCCCAAAAACACTAAAACAAAAAAAAGGCCGATATTTAATCGGCCTTCAAATATCTATGCTCGGAAATACTACAGATTTTCTGCATTGTTGGCAAGGTATTCTTTTACGCCATCGGGTGATGCTTGCATTCCTTTTTCACCTTTTTGCCAACCGGCTGGGCAAACTTCGCCGTGCTCTTCAGTAAACTGTAAGGCGTCAAACAAACGAATGATGTCGCTGATATCACGACCTAAAGGAAGATCATTAATTATTTGTGAGCGAACTTTCTTGTCGCGGTCAATGATGAACGCACCACGAAATGCAACGCCGATTTCAGGATGTTCAACATCGTAAGCTTTTGCAACCTTATGCGTGATGTCTGCTGCTAAAGTGTATTTTACTTTGCCAATACCGCCTTGTTCGATCGGTGTGTTGATCCATGCGTTATGTGTGAAGTGTGAATCGATAGATATACCGACAACTTCAACATTGCGTGATTTAAATTCGTCCATGCGCTTATCTAAAGCAATTAACTCTGATGGACAAACGAATGTGAAATCTAATGGGTAGAAAAATAGTAAACCATATTTACCGTCGATGGCTTCATGGAAATTAAAACTGTCTACAATGTGGCCACCAGCTTTCACTGCAGGTACAGTAAAGTCAGGGGCTTGTCTTCCAACTAATACGCTCATGTGTATCTCCTAAATAAGTGAGAATATAAATCTGTTCTTAAGCGTTATTATACCAAGATTAAGTATTTTACTCTAGCAAAAAGCCATTGATTAAAACAATGGCTTTGATAGTTAAAAGCTATTACCGCGCGGACACCTTAGCTTAGTGCTGGAAATGCGCGACGTGGCTGGGGGATTGCTCGAGGGGCGGCACACTTGGTGCTGGTTGTTTTGCATATATTTTTAGCATGGGTACTTGAGCAGCTGTATTCAAAGGATTTTGATACGCAAAACCACTGTGCCCAGGCTGTTTCTGCTGCTGATGCGCTAAATCAACAAAGGCGCTGGCAATTTGTTCACGCCAGCCCTGTTCAGATTCTTCTTTACTGATCACCGTTGTGCCCTCGCCTGCTTTAGGAGAAAGCGGACGTTTACACAGGGTTACGTTATTACCGTCTGCATTGTATCTTGCAGCCAAGGCATATTGTTGGCCATCTTTGCCTGTTAAAATAACGCTATTTAAGACTACACCCTGGTTAATTCTGTCTGCCAAATCACGCATGCTGGGTTCTATGCCATCAAGTTCAATCACATCAAAAGGTCGTTTGTTATCTGATGCTTGCTGATCTGTTTTTAGCGCGATAAAAGCACGCTCGCGTATAGGCCTGATTTTAGCCAGATCTGTAGGCGAATAGGGTGGTGGAGGCGCACGTCGCTCTATTGTTAAGGCCGCTAGCTCAGGGTATAGTCGTGGCGTATAAGCGGGTGGCTGAATGGCATAAGGGCTTGGCATATTTGCTGGTGGTAATACTGATTCAGCCTCTTTCTTACTGCTAGAAAATAAGCTTTTAAAACCGCTATAAAGACCTTTCAAAAGGCCATAAGCGACAAACGCAGCAACAATAACAACCGCGACCTTGATAAGTAAGGGAACCGTAAAGGCACTGGCCACAGCCATTGCAGCCATGGTCACGTAGGCAGCCAGCTGCTGCAACAGATACGGGATTACCGATAAATAAGATACTATTTGTTCTGGAAACATAAAACCCACCTATATACTGCTTCAGGTCACATCTACAAGAGGCGAGCGGTAAAGCTTGCGCCTACCCCTTGAGTCTAGGTAAATGTTATCCAGCTTGCATTTTTGCCGATTTCACCGCGTCTCAAGATATAAGTAATTGATTTTAAAGAATATAAATTAACAGCCTGCCACCAGTTAATGTTCTTCTCAAAACTGCCGGGGGCAAAACATGCCTGTAAGCAAAATTCACCCTGAGTTTCAGCCCTGGATGACAGGGTCGTCAGATTGTTGGCGCCCTACTGAAAGCTAGGCATGGGAGACGAAGTTGTTGACAATGATTCTCATTTGAGCGACAATAGGACCATGTATATATGTATCTGCAATCAAGTCACCGAGCGTGACATCCAACACGCCGCCGCTGAAGGCTGTAGCTCACTACGCCAGCTAAAAGCACAGACCGGCCTGGGCACGCAATGCGGTACCTGCTGCCAAGATGGCAAAGAAGTACTGAAATGCTGTATGGCTGAGAACAAAGCCATGAATGAAGCTGAGCCTGCCCTTTAAATCGAAATACAAACTATTCGCATTTCACCAAGTTGACAATCACTCGCACGGCCCATAGAATCAAATCGTTATTAACAAACGAGGCTCTCTATGAAAGGCGATAAAAAAGTTATTCAGCATTTGAACACGATTCTTGGCAATGAGCTGGTTGCCATTAACCAATATTTTTTACATGCGCGCATGTTAGATGATTGGGGTTTGAAAAAGCTTGGCAAACATGAGTTTGATGAGTCCATCGATGAAATGAAACATGCTGATATTTTAATTCAACGTATTTTATTTCTAGAAGGCCTGCCTAATCTACAAGATCTTGGCAAGTTAAGCATCGGTGAAAATACTAAGGAAATTCTGCAAGCTGATCTAAAACTAGAACACAAAGCCATCGCTGATTTGCGCGCTGCTATTAAGTGCTGTGAAGAAGTTGAAGATTATGTATCACGTGATTTAGTGCGCGATATCATGACCAGCGAAGAAGAACACGTTGACTACCTCGAAACGCAATTACGTCTTATCGACGAAGTCGGTATTCAGAACTATCAGCAGACGCAGATTTAAAATAGCAAGCACAAAAACCCCCGCCGCAGCTACGCTGCGCCTGCCCCCTTCATAAAGGGGGCGAATCATAAGCAATGGGGGATTGTTAAGGGGGAGAAAGCGCAGCTCTCCCCCTTAACGCGCAGAGCGAATTTATTTCGCTCAAGCAGTACATTAAGCCCCCCGCCACAGCTGTGCTGCGCCTGCCCCCTTCACAAAGGGGGCAAACAAATAGATAGTATGCCCTATCTATAACAATTACGAGCGCGGTGTGGTATATGGGGATACTTTTTTCGAGCAATTAACGAGCAACGCGAGGCGAGAAAAAATGTCTCGCCATATGCCCAGCAGCGAGTACAAACACAGGGCATTCCTTTTAAGATTATTGCAAGTATAAATTAAAACTGCAGCGCTACATACAAGATGTGGTTCATTTGGTCGTTTCTATTATCTAGGTCGTTGAGAAAGAAGGTTTGGTTTAAATAACCGACTTGCCATATATAAGAAGCTTTTGTGTCGATGTTGGCGCCCAAAAACAAACGATTCTGTGAAATAAACTCGCTGCTTACCCAGTCTGCATTGTTAAGATTAAAAAACACTTCTTCACGCAAAACTGGCGTAAATTTGTCCCAGAACTTCATGTTGTTGAATATCATTTCAATCTGTTGCCGCGAACGAAATGCTATTTCACCTTCGCTGGCATGTTTACGCTCTTCGAGGCGTACGCGTGCGTTAGTCTCGATATTTTTAAAGTTCCCTTGCCACAAGACTTGTTGCCACAAACGTCTTTCGTTTGTCCATCTGTTGCCATCATCGTATAACTCAGGCAAGTAATCAAAACCCAGCCAAAAACTAAAGTTACCTTGTTCTGGATAACCCAAGGCCATTCTCAATAAACCTACTTCAAACATATTGGGCTGGTCGCCAAAGCGCCCTTGTGCTTCTAACCAATAACGCAGAGGGCCCTTGTCGTTATCGCCACCATGTTGCAATACACCCCAAAACTTAAATTCCTGGTCCAAGTCGTCTGCAAATAATACAGGACTGACGATTAATAATAAAAACAGTACAATTTTACGCATAATTTACCTACTTGTTACTTTAAGCCAAACATATAATGGCGTGCCAACTAATAACACTAATACGCCAAAATAAACGACATCCATACCTGCACCGGCAATTGCCCAAAGCACATAAGCAAATGCAAGTGATGACATCACCACTGCCCTACTTAAGCGCCGGCCATTAAACTTCTCGCGGTGTTTGATGAAAATAATGATCTCACCAATTGTGCTATAGGCATAAGGAATGAGTACGGTTAATGTTGCCAACAAGATAATAAATGTAAATTGCTCCACCAAATTATCAGATTGACTCATGATTAATAAGATTGAAATCAAAATGCTTGAAATAACCAAGCCTATTGCTGGTACGCCATTCTTGGTGGTCTTGGCAAATATTTTCGGGAACAAGCCATCACGCGCAGCAGCCATCGGCACTTGTGCCTGCACCATAATCCAACCATTCAATGCCCCTAGCGCTGATATTGCAGCACCGACGCCTACAAATGCGGCGACCCAACCATTACCAAATATTTTTATAGCGGCATCAGCGTAAGGGGCATTAGACTTTACGAGCTCAGCATTCGACATCACACCCATGATGCTAAAACTACCCAGCAAGTAAATAAACGCTACGACTATTACACCAATAATCGTGGCACGTGGAATGTTTTTCTCTGGGCTTTCAGCATCACCTGCTGGAATCGTTGCGGACTCCATACCGATGAATGCCCAAAGCGTTAAGGTTGCTGCACCCATCACCGCTTGCCAATTTGGCATAAGGGTGGTGTTAAATGGTAGGAAGTTTTCCCATTGAATAAAGAACAAACCGACAATACCAACTAATAATAATGGAATGACTTTGATAACAGTCAGCACTACTTGAATAATCCCTGCATGAAAAATACTGTAGATACTAACGCCGGTCAGCAACCAAACAGTGGCTATCATGGTTACCAATCTTAAAAAAGAGTCGGCAGCCAATGCTGGTACAAAAAATGAAAGATAACCGACAAATGCAACTGTGATCGCTGCGTTACCCACCCAAGCGTAAATCCAATAACAATAGGCCGCCTGGAAGCCTATGAAATCACCGAAGGCATCGCGACAAAATGCGTAAGGGCCACCGGTTGCTGGCGTGGCGCTTGAAAGTCGCGCAAAGACTAATGCAAGTAATATTGCACCGATGGCGGTAAAGCCCCAGCCCAATAAGCTAATTGACCCAAATGCGGCCAATGCTGCAGGCAGTAAGAATACGCCTGAGCCAATCATATTACCCACAACCAATGCTGTGAGCATACCTAAACCTAGTTTTTTATTTGCGCCTACCATGATGCGTCCCTTATCAAAACATGAGCAATCATTCTATCAGAAATGTTGGCTTGGTGGGGTTAACACGAAGCTACAATACCTTTTGATAGAAAGCTAATTCTTGTTCTAGCGTATCCACTAATGTTTGTGCACCACGGAAGCCATGGCCTTCACCTGCAAAGGTGGTGAGCTGCGTAGCAATGCCCTTTGTTTTGAGCGCTTGATACATCGCCTCGCTTTGGCTAGGCGGCACGACAGTGTCATCGAGACCATGAAAGAATATCGTTGGTGTATTGAGCTGCTCGACATGGTTAATCGGCGAGCGATCGATATAGAGCTGTTTTTGTTCCGGGTAGGGGCCAAGCAGCCAGGCATTGTAACCTTCTTCAAAGCGATGGGTGAGATCTAAAAACGCTAGCAAATCGCCAATGCCGTAATACACTGCTGCTGCCGTAAAGATATCGTATTGCGTCAGTGCGTTTAATGTTAAAAAGCCACCGGCGCTATTACCACGTATCAGTAGTTTATTATTGTCGGCTAAACCTTGGTCGGCTAAATAATCTGCGGCGGAAACGGCGTCACAAACATCGACCACACCCCAGTTATGTTTCAAGGCCTGCCAATAATCGCGGCCATAACCTGTACTGCCGCGATAATTAACATCGACAACCGCAAACCCACGATTCGTCCAAAATTGAATTTTATACGCAAAGCCACAATGCGTGCTTGATGTTGGCCCGCCATGACTGACTACCATCAAAGGTGGCAAAGTATCTGGCTCACTGGTATAAGCATGATGTTTTGGTGGGTAATAAAAAGCATGTGATTGCGCGCCGTCTTTTGTCAAAAAACCAATTGTTTGCGCAATGCTAATGTCATCTTCTTGCAAAGGGTTTTCGGGCAATTGCGATAGCATTTGTGTTTGCTGTGTTGATAAATCATAAGCGATGATCGCAAAGGGCTGTAAGGGCGTCGCCGCTTGAAAAATAAGCCTACCTTGCCAATGCACAATGTGATCGCCATAGGCGACATAAGGCAAATCAAGAACCTCTAATGTGCCATTGTTGATGATGCCGCAATAATGCTTGCCCAGTTTTGCAAAGATAACGGCAATCGAGTTCTCATCGATGACAGCGTAAGTCTGCTGCGCGAGATTCCACATAGGAATTGCCATATCGGCATCGCTTGGCCAATTGTTGCACGCAGGGATAGCTTTGCCGTTATTGTAACAGTACAGCTGCCCGAAGCCTGTTTCATGATCGGAAATAAAATACAGTGTATCGTTATACCAAGATGCTTGCGATTGATAACCGGGTAGAGCGATGCTTTCCTGATGCGCAAGCTTGCACTGCTGTGCATCGAAGCCTGCCAGATGTATTGTTGAGTTTTGCCATGGCATCTCTGGCATTTGCCAGGTAAGGTATGCCAGCCTATTGTCTTGATTTAATTGTGGGTTAGCGTAAAAATCAATATTATCGTCGAGAGTGATTGTTTCGCCATTGCTTGCATCAATGGCCACTAGCGATTGTTTAACTGGGGTGGTTTTTTCTTCAGCCACCATGATCACAAAACGTTTATCAGATGTTGCTGTTGCTGCCCCCAAAGCCAAAGCACCATCTGTTAATGGCTTGTCGTCTGAATAGAGTTTGTTTGTTTTTCTATCGCTGTAAAACACAGTGTCATCGCACGGCAGGTAGCTGCCGCCACCGTATTCATTAATACGATTGCCAATATCAATATTATCTGCTGTGATATTTTTTGCTGGGCCGCTTCCATCCCAACGCATGATCACTTGCCGGCCTTTTTCTTCTGGGTGTTGGAGCATCCAGTATACGGCAGTATTGTCGCAACGTATCTCACCTTTGCGTGCTGCGCTTTTTGCAAAACGTTCTGGCGTGAGCTCGGATGGCCATGTGGTGTATGGTTGTTGTTTCATTCCTTACCCAATTTCTCTAACAAGCAACTGCAGTTTCTCAACACCTTGGTATTCATTGATATCTAATTGATAGACTACTTTTACCGTAGATTGTTGAGCCGGTGCGATTTGTGACTCAACATTAAAATGAATCGCTTCGACTGCATTACCGCTTTCGCGTTGTTGCAAGCTGTAACGCATATGTTTTTCGCCCACGGGTCTTGCCGCCAGCACAATAAATTCATTTTCAAACAAAGGTTCAGGAAATTGCTGCCCCCAGGGGCCTGCTTTTTGTAATTCGCGTGCAAATGCCAAATCAAACTCGGCTGCGCCTAAGGCGCCATCCGTTAATAGCTCACCTACGCAATCACTTTCATCAAGTTGCTCGCTGATGACGGCATCAAATGCTTTTTGGAATGTTACCAAATTATGTTTTTGTATCCCCAAGCCCGCAGCCATCGCATGGCCACCAAACTTATCAATGATGCCTGGGTTTTGAGTGGCGACGGTTTCTAAAACATCACGAATGTGTATGCCGCTAACAGAGCGGGCGGAACCCTTCAATTCATCGCTGCCTTCATTCGCTGGCGAAAAACATATCACCGGGCGATTATATTTTTCTTTCAAGCGTGACGCCAAAATACCTACGACACCTTGATGCCAGTTCTCTTGGAACAAACTCATGCCGCGAGGTAAATTTTCTTGCTCTAAATGTAAATCATTTAATAAATCGATGGCGCTTTGCTGCATTTCACCTTCGATGGTTTTACGTTCGGCATTTAGGTTATCAAGTTGCTGCGCGCAATGCTGTGCATAGTCGGCATCTTCGCTGAGTAAAGCAGCAATACCAATAGCCATATCTTGTAAACGCCCTGCTGCATTTAAACGTGGGCCCAAGGCAAAACCTAAATCGCTGGCTTGAATTTTACCCGGGTTGCGATTGCTAACGTGCAGCAATGCCTTAATACCCTCGCAAGCAAGACCCGCACGCACACGCTGCAAACCTTGATACACCAAAATACGATTGTTTTTATCAAGCGGTACCACATCAGCCACTGTGCCCAGTGCAACGAGATCTAGCCACTGCGCCATATTCGGCTCTGCTTTATCAGAAAACCAATTATCCTCGCGTAGTGCAGCGCGCAAGGCCAGCATTACGTAAAAAATCACGCCTACACCTGCGAGATTTTTACTTTTGAAATTGCAGCCCCGTTGATTCGGGTTAATAATGGCATCGGCATCTGGCAGTATCTTTGGCGCAAGGTGATGATCGGTAATAATCACTTGCAAGCCCTGCTGTTTTGCAAAGGCAACACCTTCAACGCTGGATATACCGTTATCGACGGTAATCAGAATATCAGGGTTAAGCTTTAAAGCTTCTTGCACAATTTGCGTAGTTAATCCGTAACCGTATTCAAAACGATTCGGCACAATGTAATCGACATGTTCCGCGCCCATGGCGTGCAAGGCACGTTTGCACAAGGCTGTTGCTGTGGCGCCATCGGCATCAAAGTCACCGACGATTAAAAAACGTTTTTGCTGGCGCATGCCTTGTTGCAAAATTGCGACTGCGCTATTAATATCTTTGAGGCCTTGAAATGGCAGCAGCCCTTGTAGCTGACGATTTAATTCTTCCTCAGCTTGAATACCGCGCGCGGCATAGATGCGCGCAAGCACAGGGTGTACATCTTTTAAATTAGCAATGACTGCTGGGTCAACTACTCTTTGCGTAATTTTTTTCACGTTTGCGCCGATAAAAATGGAATTTTGAGCTTAAAGCCACTCTTGCCAAGATCGTAACATAAATTTTCGCCCAGATAAAACTGTGCAGATGTACATTCTTTTTTATCAAGCTTCGCAAAAATAGGTTTCAACCATTGTTGCTCTAAAGCAGCCAAATAATCCTTATCGTTAGTTTCGTCAAAATCATCTTGATTGATGACGACGATTAAGTTCTGCGTACCTGGGGGCATCGATGCAACGGTTTCATCTAAACCTGCTTTGGGGAAAACAATTTGCGCATCCACCCACTCAGCTAATACACCACTCAGGTCCTGGCTGGTCGCAATCGTTACGTCCGCCTGCTTTTCTAAAACTTGTAGCTCACCTTCACCCCACAACCAGCATGAATTTATTTGCGGTTTACCTGCGGCTTCACGTGCTTGGTTCACTGGGTGCTGATGCAATAACATTTCGATTTCAACAAACAAGGTCTGCCATGCAGTTAAACCCTGCTCTGATGCACAATTTGCAATATCTTGCCCTATTACATCTTCCAGATCATAAGTTTCAAAATCGATTGTTTGTTGCGAAGCAAGTAACCATTGGTCAGGCTCAGGTGCATACATCCGCATATCACGCGGGGCTATATGTCCGTTGATCGTATCAATCAATTGCACAGCCTCTTGCGGCGTAATTTCAAGATGCTCATAACCTTCACAATAAACACTGCGCATATCCGCGATGCACTCTACGGGCTGTGCCAACAGCCAGCTGCGCGCAGGTGGTAAACGAAATTTGTGAGCCGTTAACGCCGCTAGCGGCAAGTCATTGCTGCCACCTAAGTGATGGTACAAGCATGTTGTGCCATCGATGTAAGGGAGGGTTTCTTCACCATCGGTGTTGAGTAGCTTGTGCAACCAAGGCCAAGGTTTTTGGCCTTCGGGCTCGGCGTTGAAAATAGGCAAGCAGTCGTCAATGATTAAGCTTATGTTTCGCATCATTCGTCCTTGATTGTTCGTGTTACAATACATAATATATTAGCATGTTTTGGACTTTCTATGGATTTCACAGAGCACCCCCACCAACACGCCCTTGCGATCAGAGAAGTTAGCACTGGGAAAATCAGAATCAACGACGAGGCATATCAGCATAGTGTTTTGTTGACAGCTGATTTTAAATTACTACCCTGGGAAGTCAGCTGTGTCGATGATCTGAATGCGGCATTACTGGAGCCCTTGCTCGCTAGCAAACCTGAAGTAGTGATTATTGGCACAGGTGCAGAGCAAGTCTTTTTAGACCCTGCCCTACTGCAAGTGTTTTACCAAGCTGGCACGGGTGTTGAAGTGATGAGCACCGCCGCTGCCGCGCGCACCTACAATATCCTCGCTGCCGAAGAGCGCATTACTGCCGCTGGGCTTATCTTACCGTAAGCTCAACCGGCCTTAGGGATTGTGGTGTCCACACTATCCGCAAATAAACCCGCAGCATCCGCTTCGTTGATTAATTGCATGGTAAGTTCCCAAAGCTTTGGTGCACCTTTTTTGATGATCGACATTTTTTCGATCACACGTTTTTTCGGCACATCATGCAAACGCCATGAGTTATGGTCAACATAGTAGTTATGCAAAAACGGTTGCAGTTTATCCATCGCCCCTGCAAATAAAGCCTCAGGTGTCTCTTTGGCTTCGTACTCATGCCATAAAGTCATCAGCTCATCGGCCTGGTCTTTTGGCAAGATATTAAAAACGCGATCAGCGCAGGCTTGTTCTTTTTGACGTTTTTCTTCTGCGTCAAAGTCATCATACGTATAAACATCACCGGCATCGATTTCGACTAGGTCATGTAAAATCACCAGCTTCAATACTTTTGCTATATCCATATCAGGCGTCGGTGCGTAGTCGATGAAGGTCAACACCATCATGGCTAAATGCCAAGAGTGTTCTGCATCGTTTTCTACACGGGAGCCATCTAAGAGGAGGGTTTGTCTAAATACTTGTTTGAGTTTATCGATTTCACGGAAAAATGTGAGTTGCGCCTCCAGGCGCTTATGGTCAATTCCTATCATATTCTTATCCTTTCTTTCTGTTTCTTTGCTTGTGTGAGCAATCTTCTTGTATATCTGTCGAGCTCTGCTCGACCGGGCAGCATACAATGCTGCCCGCAGGTGCCACGCACCTGACGCATATTTTCATGCGCGCAAAGGTAAGTATAAGCCTTATTTTGTTGGATGGCAAACATAATATGCAATCGCTTGAATTTTAAGGGTTTGTTTGCTATTGAATTAACTCCTTACAGGGCGGTATAATACCTTCTAACTTATTTATTGGTAAAGGTACTTGATATGTTTGATATCTTTTTTGGAATGGCTTTGGGCTTTGCTGGCCCTGGCGGCAGTTCCCACAATGATCCAGGTTACAAACAAAACAAGATGGATGATCTTACGCCTTACCATCGTTCAATAAGTAGTCAATTTTTTAGGGAAATGCTTTTTGCACAAGAAGACATTTCACAAGAAAAATTATTTCATCAGGCTGTGTTGCTTCAATCACTCATAGAGGCGCGACGAGTAGCAGCAGTAGAAGAAAAAGAAGTTGATAGCGCCCTTATTGCTTGGTTTGCAGGCATAGACAACAGCGCAAATAAGTATAACGCAGACCAGTTGACGCTGATATGCTTAAATAGAATACGTCCGGTTAAAGACTATGATAATTTTATCCGAGCACTTGGTTCGAAATATCCGACGACTCAAGAAAATGCAAAAAATATCTTGGAGCAATACCTCTTATGGTTAAAAACTGAAACCTTATCAGCCTACCATCTACAGTACACAACGCGTGGCGAAAATATCACTGAGAAGGTAAAAATGTATGCACGGTGGACCCTAGCATATGGTGTTTATGCCACAGCAGGAAGTGCGGTTTATGCTGGCATAGTTTACGGTGTTGCTGAATGGCTTTTCGATGGCCTTGGTGCCAGTTACATGGAAGCATTTGAAATTGCAGTTGCTGTAACTTTTCCTGCTTTCTTTATTGGTGGTGCTGCACTCAGTGCTGTACTCTACGATGACACCAGAGCCATTACCATGCCATATGATCTTTACACAACAAAAGAAACTGGTTTTAAGGACACTCATCCTGGAGAAGCCACAGAACAAAGTTTTCTTTCGTCATATAAAGCTAGCCTTCAAGGAGTGCATAAAAAAGCTGAATATATAACTAGCACTCAAGAGGCGCATAAAACAGCTGCTCTGGCTGTTGTTGAAAGTGCTGCCAAGACGCTTTTAATAGTAAACGACAGTGACCGGATGGCTCATCTTCGAGATCAAGATGAAAATAGAGACGAACGAACACGTTTGATTAATTAACAAGATTACTGCAAGTACAAAAACCCCCGCCTTACAAAGGAGGCGTATACAACCCAGACAGTGCCACAATCTAAGTGTAGGGGTCGCACGCGTTAGCAAGTATCTGGCTCATACAACAAATTCCTTGCTAAAGAACCTTAAAAATGTTACCCTACTACCTTATTGATCGTATTGTAGGAGTTACACGATGGGTGGAGAGAATAATACAGGCTTGAGACTGCGCATATTGGGGCATGCAATGACAGTTGCTGCACTACAGGCGATTCCCGCCGCTGGCAAGGCTATTAATATGACGCTAGACGACAGTGATGGTGGTAACAATGACGCAGGAGCTTCAGGTCTTGCATTGGGTATATGCTGCGTGGCTATGCTCGGCTTTTGCGGCTGTGGCAATAATAGGCCGTATACCCCTGCACGTGATGCTCAACAGCAAGCAGGGCAAGTACAAGGTGAAGGTGAAGGTCATGACCTTGGCGATGATCATAATCCCTTATTAACCCCTGATCAACCACCGCCTCGTTATAACTAAAAGTACAAAATGCCCCGCCTTACAAAGGGGGCGTATACAACCCAGACAGTGCCACAATCTAAGTGTAGGGGTCGCAC
>JAJFKJ010000015.1 GCA_021773275.1 Gammaproteobacteria bacterium | reverse complement strand
CCCCTTAAAAACCCCCATTGCTACTTGCAATGATCTTGAGTCAGAGCCGCGCACGCTAGTAAGCGGTTGGTATGCTTAATATACTGCTTGAGCGAAATGAATTCGCTCTGCGCGTTAAGGGGGCGAGCTGCGCTTCTCCCCCTTAACAATCCCCCATTGCTACTTGCAGTGGCCTGGAGTCAGAGCCGCGCACGCTAGTAAGCGGTTGGTATGCTTAATATACTGCTTGAGCGAAATGAATTCGCTCTACGCGTTAAGGGTGCGAGCTGCGCCTCTCCCCCTTAAAAACCCCCATTGCTACTTGCAATGATCTTGAGTCAGAGCGCGAGCGGAAGCGAGCGATGTAGTAAACCAGGCTTACCTGGTCTTCCTCCATCAATCGCCCCCATAAATAGTCATGATAATAACCAAAATTAATTGACTGCCATCCTCATTTTTCGGTAAGATGTCCTTAAAAATAGGGATACCCCCCAAATGAGGGGGCCTAGCACAAAAGGAGATTGACGATGTTTGATGTAGTGGCTCAGCTTGAAAAAAAAGCTCAGGGAGGGCAAAAAGATAACAAGTTAAAAATGCTTGAAACAGCATCAAATGTTTTTGCCCTAGACAAGGGAGCTTTTAATTTAACAGTAAATAAAAATTTGTTAGACGATAGAGCCGAGTTGCATGATAACAACGAAACAGCAAATATTATCAAGTCATGCGCCGAGATAGTAGATGCGTTTGGAAGGGATGATAAAATTCTTGCATCCGTAAATGATCTTTTACAGGCGTTGACGCCAACGAACGATACCCATCCAACGGTTAAGCGAAAAGCTTTAAATGAAAAAACAGCCGTGATGCGTTTCGCTAAAGAATTTTCATCTATAAGCCATCTACAGCAGTTGATCTACGTAGTTAGCGCAGGAAATCTTTCCCAGACGAAGCAGTACTTTGATGCTTTTATTAATCTTGTTAATAAATATGAGCATAAGATTGATAAATTGATTATTATTGACAGTGCTTATTTAAACCGGTATTACTCTAACAGATATAGCAATAAAGAACAAAAATCCGAATGGTATTCCATACACGAAGCTTACTTTTCAAAGTTAAAAGTCGAGTACGAATTCTGTAAATGGGATAGCATTGTTGGCGGGAATGAAACCAATGAAATGTTTTTATCGTATCAGGATATGAAAAGAAAAGTGCTTCTGGATTATGAAGGTTCACAAGAGAAAGCACCAGACGCGAAGTTTGTTGATATAGTAGAAAGACTGGCACATGCGGCTTATGTAGAAAACATAGCACCTACACCAGAAGCTAGTCGTAAATACCTTATTGAGGAATGCGCTGCCGCACTAACTTTTTCAGGCGCGGTAACATACCCAAGGGATTTCAACCCAGCGATTAGATACATGGTTGAAAAACATAATAAAGGCCTTATACTTTTAACACACAAGCTTAAAAGCAAATAAGAGCATATTTTAAGGTAACACACTAATATCTGCTCTATAATTAATATTATTTCTGAAAACATTCTTCAGCCAGCTAAGCCTTGAGGTGGATAAGCAACATGAGTGAGTCTGACTTCCCTAGCAATGATCTAGTGTTAGATATTTTCAAGGTTATCTCAAGCCATCTAAATATTAATATTTTTGCAGTTGATTTAAATGGCGATTATATTTACCGTAACGAAAAACTGAAAAACATAATGGGCAATATAGCGCGCATGGAGGATATAGACCCGGATGCATGGCAATCATGTAAGCAAGTTATATCTGGTGAAAAAGCAACTGTAATTGAAGAAGAGTATGAGGGTGTCTGGTATCTTTCAGTTAAAAGTCCTTTTTATAAAAATAAAAAAATAGCGGGGCTTATTGGGATTGCCATTGACATCACAGACAGAAAGATTGCAGAGCAGCTTCGTGTTGAAAAAGAAGCGGCTGAAGAGAAGGTGGAGTCAATACAGTTAATTGCCGCAGCCATCGCTCATGAAATCCGTACCCCGTTACGCTCCATCGATGCGGGTATTCAGGGGGTGCAGCATTATTTGCCTGATTTAGTAAAAACCTACGAGACTGCAAAACAAGCTAACTTAGATATTCCTTACATTGCGCCAGCCGATTGTAAAGTGCTGGGGAATTCGCTTAAAGAAACTGAAAACGAAACCCGCGCGGTATTCAATGTCATTGACATGCTATTAGTTAAAGCCGATTTGTCGCAGATTAAAAAAACAGAATTTAAAAAATATTCCGTGATGCAGTGCTTGCATGAATCGTTGGATCGCTACCATTTTGATATCGATGAGCGTGAGCTGGTGCATTTGAATGAAGATAATGACTTCGAGTTCTTTGGCGACCCGCTTTTAGTCTCACATGTGTTTTTTAATTTAATACAAAACGCTCTGTACTTCATTAAAGCAGCCAGTAAAGGCGAGATTAATATCTGGATAGAGCAAAATGACGAATTTAATATTTTACACTTTAAAGACACAGGTGCGGGTATTCCTGTGCGCTCCTTGCCGCACGTTTTTGACAAATTTTATACTACCACCAAGCATGGCACGGGTGTCGGCTTGGCGTTTTGCAAACTCGTGATGGAAAGCATGGATGGCAGCATAAAATGCTACTCAAATGAGGGGGCCTTCACAGAATTTGTCTTAAAATTCCCGCGCTTAGAAAACGCCTAGTATAGGCTATAATATATATAAACCTAGCGAGAAGACATCAATGGATTTAGACAAGATCGCACCTATTTGCTCATTCCCAACAACCGTTGTTTTTGTAGACGACAATAAACGTTACCTTTCAAAAACAGCGCTTAAGCTAGACAAACATAATGCGATTTATAAATGTTTTAGCGACCCAAAAGAAGCTTGCGAATATTTAGAAAAAATGCAACGCTGCCAAACTTTTTAGAACAATGTATCAGCCATGAGGTTGACCCTGCGCGCTTTCATCGCAATATCGACATTAATATTTTGCCGATACGCGAAGCGTTTTATAATCCGCAACGTTTCGAGCAGCCAACAGTGCTGGTGATCGATCAGGAAATGCCGGGTCTAAAAGGTTTAGAAATTTGTGAGCGTTTTAAAAAGCATCCAATTAAAAAAATACTGCTCACAGGCGAGGTCGACGATCAACAAGCCATCGATGCATTTAACAAAGGTATTATTGACCAGTTCGTGCCGAAAAATGCCGATGATTTCTATAATACGATCAATTCAGCGATTGCGCAGCAGCAATTACGTTTTATGCAGCAAGCGACAGCTGCTATTAGTGTTGGCCTAACACAAGCTCGAGAGGGCTATGAGCCGTCTTGCTTGAGTGACCCCGTTTTCATTCAAAAACTGCAAGAGATCGTCAGCAAAAATGCTATTTGTGAATTTTACCTATCGGAAGACAACGGCAGCTATGTGTTGTTCGATGCCAAGGGTAAGCCCAGCTGGCTGGCAGTAAAAGACCTTGATGAGATGGAGTCGGATTTTTATATGGCCGATGACAGCAGTGAAAGCCCCTCAAAATCTGTGTTGCAGGGCCTGGAGGCACGTAAGTTGTTGGTGCATATGTTCGACCGAGAAGAGGATAATCAGCCCGCGGCGCAGTGGGAGGCCAGCGGCCTTATCTACCCGGCACAGGAGCTTAAAGGGGAGCAGCAGAGCTATTACTATGCCTATATCAATGATTCGGATGCCCATCGTTTAGATCGTGATAAAATTCTCTCATTCCGCGCCTACCAGGAGCAGGTAGAGTAAGGGTTCTTGCAATAATCTTACCGTAGGGGTCGCACCCTGTGCGACCCGGCATTGCGAAGCAATGCTTGCCCGCGGGCTTTGCCCTCGCGGGCGGCACAGGGTGCCGCCCCTACGTCAGGCTTCCCGCACATTCCCCCCTAAGCTTGCCTTCTCAGTGGCAAAGCGGTATTATGGCTCCTGAAAACAAACCCTTGCTGCACCACCTAGTTGGGCAGCTTAATTCAAGAGGAGAGAATCTAATGATGCGACATTATGAAATCGTATTTCTAGTGCACCCAGACCAAAGCGACCAGGTTCCTGATATGGTTGAACGCTACCAAGGTATGATCAAAGACGGTGGCGGTAAAATTCACCGTATGGAAGATTGGGGTCGTCGTCAATTGGCTTATCCTATCAATAAAGTCCACAAAGCGCATTACACGTTAATGAACGTTGAGTGCGACCAAAACACTTTAGATGAGCTTGAAAAAGCTTTTCGTTTTAGCGATGCGGTTATTCGCAAGCTTGTGCTGCGTAAAGATGAAGCTGAAACAACGCCTTCAGCCTTGGTAAAATCGAGAGATGAACGTTCTTACGACGATGACAGACCAAGCAGATCAAGAGATAAACCTGACGCTAAAGATAAGCCTGATACTGAAGAAACGACAGAAGCAGCTTCTGCATAATTGGAGAGATAAACATGGGTGAGAAATTTCAACGTGGCGGTGGCAGCAGTGGCGGCGGCGGTTCATTCCGCAAAGGTCGTGGCCAGTTTAAAGCAGCAAATGATGGCAAAGGCATGGACTATAAAGATGTTCAGATGCTAAAAAACTATATTACGGAAAGTGGCCAGATTGTGCCAAGCCGTATTACAGGCGCCAATGCACATTCGCAACGACAACTAGCCGCAGCCGTTAAATTGGCACGTTATTTAGCGTTGCTACCGTTTACAGATTAATCGTGCTGGGTAAGCGTTTACTTGAGCAATGGCCCTTAGCTGTGCTAATGGCCATGTTCTTGGCAATGATGCCACTGCTTAACTGGCTGGGCATCGTATTGATTGTGCTGCTAGTGTTGCGTCGTGGTACGTGGTTTAGTGTAGTAGCCTATGTATTAGTGGCAGTAACATGTTATTGGGCATTTTCGGGTTATAACTTTGTTTTGCTACAGCAAGACTTGGCCGGGTTCCTAGCGATGTTTTTGCCATTGTTGCTAATGGTTTTAGCGCTGCGCACCATGCGGGCATTGAATTTGTCTTTGGCATTAGGTTTTGCATGTTTGGTGGTGATCATCCTACTGCAAACCTTAGTTCACGGACAGCCGAGTTTGCAGGCATGGATAGAAGTTTTTAATTGCCGCCTGCAGTTGATGGGCATGACGCAAGAGCAGTTACTTGCGATGACCGCGGCACAGAATTTTGAACAAGCCATACGTGGCTTGATGTTAGGTTGGCCATTTGCGTTTATGTTAATGCAAGTAGGCATACTGTTTATGGCACGTTGGTGGCAAGCAGCGCTTTATAACCGGGGTGGTTTTCAAGCCGAATTCCATCAGTTGCGTTTGCATAAACCACTGGCTTTGGTATTAGCGTTTGTGTTGATACTGCTGGGTGTTATAGGGACACAAAGCCCAGTGATAGTGCAGCTAGCAGGCGTTGGATTATTGCTGTTGGCAATACCAGGCTTGGCTTTTGTGCACTGGTATGTGAAGTTTAAGCAGTTAAGTCGTGTGTGGTTATTGGCAGTGTATGCATTACTGTTGATTTCATCGTTTGCAGCGATGCCATTACTCGCAATGATTGCAATGCTTGATTCAGGTTTAAATTTAAGGTTGCGGTTGAATAAACCGAAAGTAAAATGAAGAGGTGAAAAATGGATGTGATTCTATTAGAAAGCGTTAATAAACTTGGTGGCCTAGGCGACAAAGTGCATGTCAAAGCGGGTTTTGCCCGTAACTTTCTTGTACCCCAAGGTAAAGCTGTGTTTGCAACAAAAGCAAATCTTGCTAAGTTTGAAGCGCGTCGAGCTGAGCTTGAAAAGATCGAAGCTGATAAATTAGCTGCAGCACAAAAACGTGCTGAAGTGCTAAATGGTATGAATATTGCCATTCAGGCTGAGGTCAGTGAAGAAGGTAAGTTGTTCGGTTCAATTGGTACACGTGAACTTGTAGATGCAGTTGCTGAACAAGGTGCTACAATTGAAATGAGCGAAATTTCTCTGCCTGAAGGTGTGATTCGTTTTATCGGTGCTTACGATATACGGGTTAACTTACACAGCGATGTGCATGCCACTGTTCATGTAGAAATTACGCCAAATACTACAGGCTAATAACTTATCGGAAAAGCTATGTCAGCGCAGTCTAATACTGCTCGCCAGCAGAGCGATGCATTGCGAGTGCCACCGCACTCGATGGAAGCGGAGCAATCAGTGCTCGGCGGCGTTATGCTTGATAATCAGGCCTGGGAAAAGATTGTTGAGCGGGTAGATGAAAAGGACTTTTACCGTTTTGAACACCGCCTAATATTCCGCGCAATGCAACAGCTTACAGCTAAGCATCAACCGCTGGATGTGATTACCTTGTCCGAATGCTTGGCTGAAATGAATAAGCTGGATGATGCTGGCGGTTTAGCACATCTAATTGAGTTAGCGAAAAACACCCCTTCGGCAGCCAATGTTGCAGCATACGCAGACATCGTGCATGAGCGTTCGGTATTCCGTCAGCTGATTTCGGTGGGTAATGAAATAGCAACGAGTGGTTTTGATACCGGTGGCCGCACCCCAGTGGAATTGCTCGACGATGCTGAGCGTAAAGTCTTTCAAATTGCGCAGCAGGGTTCAAAAACTTCTGGCCCTGATAATATCAAAACTTTATTGGCACGTGCTGTAGAGCGCGTAGATAAGTTATTTCACGCAGGTTCAACGGTAACCGGCTTGCCTACAGGTTACAACGACCTCGATGATTTAACCGGTGGTTTGCAATCATCAGATTTAGTGATTATTGCCGGTAGACCCTCAATGGGTAAAACCATGTTGGCCATCAACATTGTCGAAAACTGTATTATTAAAGAGAAAAAACCTGCGCTAGTGTTTAGTATGGAGATGCCTGGCGATCAGTTAGCCATGCGTTCTTTGTCGTCATTAGGTCAAATTGAGCAACACAGACTGCGTACAGGTAAATTACAAGAAGATGATTGGCCGCGGTTTAGTTCAGCGGTATCGCTTTTATCTGAAACAAATTTATTAATTGATGACACACCTGGTTTAAGCCCAGCGGAAATTCGTGCACGTGCGCGTCGCGTGGTGCGTGAACAAGGTGAGCTCGGTGTTATTGTCGTGGATTATTTGCAGCTGATGCAAGTGCCAGGCACCAAAGAAAACCGTACCACAGAAATTTCTGAAATTTCACGCTCACTAAAATTATTGGCAAAAGAATTAGGTGTGCCGGTGATTGCGCTTTCACAGCTGAACCGTGAGCTTGAGCATCGACCTAACAAGCGCCCTGTGATGTCAGATTTACGTGAGTCGGGCGCAATCGAGCAAGATGCCGATTTAATCGCATTTATTTATCGAGATGAAGTTTACAATAAGGAATCACCCGATAAGGGGATTGCTGAAATTATCATTGCTAAGCAACGTAATGGACCTATTGGCACAGTGCGCTTGACGTTCCGTGGCCAATATTGCCGTTTTGAAAACTTTGCTACGGGTAGTAATGCAGGCGGGTTTTAGCCATGTATTCGCCAGTTGTTGAAATTGATATCCCCGCATTGCAGCACAACTTTGCACAAGTTAAAGTGCAAGCACCCCATTCAAAAATTTTAGCGATGATCAAAGCAAATGCTTATGGTCATGGTGCAATTGCATGTGCGAAAAACCTACCCGATGCCGATGCTTTTGGTGTGGCGCGTCTTGACGAAGCTATTTTGTTACGCCAAGCGGGTATTCAACAGCCATTGGTGTTGCTGGGTGGCGTATTATATGCCAATGAACTGGATGTTATCGCTGAATACGATTTTGATATCTTGGTGCACCATCCTGATCAGATTGCGATGCTTGAAGCTTACCATGGTGCGCATAAATTTTCTGTATGGTTAAAAATCGACACAGGTTTGCATCGTTTAGGCGTTGAACCTGAACAGGCGGCAGATGCTTATTTAAAATTAAAAAATTGCGATAATGTGCGTCAGCCATTTCGGGTTATGAGCCATTTGTCAGCGCCCGAGCAGGCGAATAATCCCTTGACTACGCAACAGTATCAAACTTTTCAAGAAATCACGAAAGACTGGCCAGAAGAAAAAAGCCTTGCGAAAACGGCTGGTATATTGGCTTGGCCAGAAACACATTTTGATTGGGTACGGCCTGGTATCATGCTCTATGGTATTTCGCCTTTTGCGGATAAAACGGGCTTAGACCTGAACCTCAAGCCAGTGATGACGGTGCGCAGCCATTTACTGCGTGTAGACCAAAGAAAGGCCGGAGACTCCATAGGTTATGGCGGCACCTGGCAGTGCCCTGAGAATATGCCTGTGGGTGTTGTAGCCATGGGTTACGCAGATGGTTACCCAGGTTATTTACGTGAACAAGCGCCCATTTTGGTGGAAGGTAAGGTTTGCAAGGTCATCGGTCGTGTTGCGATGGATCTGCTCATGGTTGATTTACGGCAAAACCTTCACGCCAAAGCCGGTGATGAAGTGGTACTATGGGGAAAAGGCTTACCTGTTGAAAAAGTGGCACATGCGGCACAAACTGTGCCCTATACTTTAACCACAGCAATAAGCTTTAGGGCGAGCCGAATTCTATTGACGGGCTCGCAAATACAACAACAATACGCATAAGCGTAAATGTTAGGTTATTGCCCATGACCCAGAGACCACTGTACATCGCACCTATTTTGAGCATC
>JAJFKJ010000014.1 GCA_021773275.1 Gammaproteobacteria bacterium | reverse complement strand
ACTTTGGGCGAAAGGCTGCTCTGGCTCACCCAGCAACGAGAATATGTTGCAGTCTTAAGAAAATATGTAACAGAGGGCGATTATCACCAACTACTCAGTATGCAAAAGTTTGTGGCAGCAGCAGATTGGGCAATCAGGAACAAGTTTATTGGCACCTTGAATACACTAGGGTATGCAGAATTAGAACAGCGTACAGGGCAGCAAATCAATGCTGCAACTGAGAAAGGCGCATATGCAAAACACATTATTTTAATAATCGAAGCGCTAGAAATTGATGTGGCCACAAAACAAGCGTTTTCAACAAATAACAATAACAATGACGACTCTGATGAAGATGCCATCGCCGAAGAGCCACCTAACCCGGATGTTTGCAGAGCCGTTATTGATTTTAACAGCTATCTTGTTGGTTCGCGGGTGGCTTTTTTTACTGTTGTGCTAAACCAATACAATAAGGGCAAGCCTTTTGAAGCGCAAATTTTCAGCATAGATGAATATTTTGATTTCTGCATTGATAAAGGTTATTTACACCTAGGTACAAATAAATCTAAATCCATTATTCTGGAGGATGTTAATGAAGATAATGTGTCTGGGTTTTTGACATTTTTAAAACAGCTAGATAGCTGCTATAACGAGCTTAGTGTTGCAGGCAGAAAAGAAATGCTTAAAGATGATTTAGCAGACGATAACGATAACGACGATGACGATTCCTTGTTCACAGCGATCGATGCAGTAGGAGAGAATTATAAAAAAAGCGCTCCTGATGTTTTAGCAACAAGCAGCGATGTCGGAAACCAGAACGGCGGTTCAGCAACAACGAGACGCCTTTCATTTGCAGGCTCCCCAATTCTCAGGCAGGTAAAAGAGTTTAACAAAGGCGATATTCCAGTGACACCTGTAACAACTAAACCAGATAGCAGGCCTGCATCACCTAAGCTTTAATGGTTACATCCATCTCTTGTCAGAGCTGCGCAGCCAGTAAGCGGTGGGTAATTTAAACCTCTCGATTACCCCGTGTCAGAGCCGCGCACGCCAGTAAGCGGTTGCAAGCCAAAAATATATAGATTAATATAATTGTAAATCATAACAATAAGAATATAAAAATGCCCGAAGGAATTCCATTCGCCTACTTCATAACTTTTACATGTTTTGGTGCTCGCTTGCATGGCGATCAAAAAGGTTATGTTGACCGTAATCACAATGATTTCGATACATCTTACCCTGAGGCAAGCGCTACATTATTGTCCCAATGCGAGGCAAGAATGAAAAACGATAAATACGTGTTGAACAAAACAAAAAGATCAATTGTATTGCATGAGATTATAAAAACATGCCAACACTTTGATTGGGTTCTACTTGCTGCACATGTCCGAAGTAATCATGTCCATGTCATATTGCGGTCAGATCTGGATCCGGAAAAAATCATGACCAAACTGAAAGGGTATATATCCAGAAAATTAAATCTGGCATTTACTGATGAAGCAAACATAAAAAAATGGACAAGACACGGAAGCACAAAACGGTTATGGAGCGCCATAGTAGCAGACGCAGCTATTGATTATGTTTTATTTCAACAAGGTAATCCTATGGCCTGCTATGAAAATAAAGCTCAGCGAATTAATGAAGATGATTTCTGATTTCAAACTTGTAACCGCTTACTGGCGTGCGCGGCTCTGACATGTGAAAATCGCCAGAGAAGCGGGCTTTGCCCGCACGGGCGGCACAGGGTGCCGCCCCTACAAGGCGTGCGCGGCTCTGACACAAGTTCAATGCAATTTAAGCGAAATCTTTAACCAAAGCGACCGCAAGACCGGTGTAGTCTTCGGGCTTCATCGCGGCGAGTTTCATTTTAACATCATCGGGCAGGGGCTGTTCATTGATAAACTTGCCGAGCATTTCAAGTGTCAGTGGCTCACCGCGTGTGAGTTCTTTGAGCTTTTCGTAAGGGTGATCAATGCCATAACGACGCATCACTGTTTGCACAGCTTCCGCCAATACTTCTGGATGTGCGTTGAGATCAGCGACGATGCGTTTTTCGTTTAATTGCAGTTTGCTTAAACCTTTTGCTAAAGATTGATAAGCCACCAAGCTATGCCCAAAGTTTAAACCTAAATTGCGTAACACCGTTGAGTCGGTAAGGTCGCGCTGCCAGCGAGAGACAGGTAGTTTTTCGCTCATGAAACGATTGATTGCATTGGCTAAACCAAGATTACCTTCAGCATTTTCAAAATCGATTGGGTTTACTTTATGCGGCATCGTTGATGAACCAACTTCGCCTTCAACCACTTTTTGTTTAAAGTAGTCGATAGAAATATAAGCCCACATATCGCGTGACACATCGATCAAAATAACATTGACCATGGCGATACTATCTAGCAGGGCGGCAAGGCTATCGTGTGGTTCGATTTGAATCGTGTAAGGGTTGTACGTTAAACCCAGGCTACCGACAAATTTTTCTGCAAATGCTGGCCAGTTAATTTCGGGATATGTCACGTTATGCGCATTAAAATTACCCACAGCGCCATTTATTTTACCAAGTACAGGCAGTAGTGCAAGTTCGTTGATACCGCGTTGCAGGCGAGCTGCAATGTTTATAAACTCTTTGCCAACTGTGGTAGGCGATGCTGATTGGCCATGGGTGCGTGAAAGCATAGGGACTTCAGCCCATTGTTTACCCATAGTTTTTGTTTGCTCAAACAAACCAGTAAGATGTTCAATCAAAACGCTACGGCCTTGTTGCGTCATCAGCGCATAGGCAAGGTTGTTAATGTCTTCGGAAGTGCAGGCAAAATGTACAAATTCAGCGGCTTTTTCGAGCGGCTTGTGTACTAGCATTTGTTCTTTGATGTAGTATTCCACGGCTTTAACATCGTGGTTGGTGGTGCGTTCAATGGTTTTGATGCGCTCGGCAGCGGTGATATCAAAGTCTTCGGCAATGGCATCGAGGTACTCGATCGTCCGCTGGTCAAAGGCAGGGAGCTCTTTGATTTTGTCTTCCGCAGCTAGGGCTTTCAGCCATTCGATTTCGACTTTTACCCGCGCTTTGAACAAGCCGAACTCACTAAAAATGTCGCGAAGGCTGTGTACTTTAGGCGCATAACGCCCATCCAGGGGGGAAATAGCGGTTAAAACGTGCGTATCGATGTCCATATGTGCCTCTTTACAAAACAATATTTTACAGCAAAAAGATATAAATTGCCAATTAATAGTTATATTGCTAGAATGTGTCATCATTCTTAAGAGGCTAGTAGTATGGGCAAACCAGTAGTTAATGAGGGTGCCGCGCGCGCTGAAGCTTATCGCCAATTATTGACAAAGATCAAAGCAACACCTGGCAATCAATTGATTTCTTTTATTCAGGGGCTTGAAGGTGATTTAGGCGTTGTTAGCCAGGATTTTGCAAACTATGTGCATAGCCAAGAGGCGTACGAAGATGGCGTCACTGCGCAAGACATGATCGATATTGCAATAGCTGCCGTCGATGAATATGAAAGCGATGCGGCCATACGGCACCGTTTGCTTGCCACCCTAGAAGGCAATGCGCTAGAGCAAAACAATCAGTCATTGTTTGAGCAGCTGCTAACAGCTGAAAATCTTGTCATTTTCTTAAACTTAATCGATCCAAGCATCGCAAAAAATTCAGAACTGCTATATGAACCTGAAGATTTACGTCGTGAGGTCGTTGCAAAAATACAAGTATTGCCGCTATCAGAGGCTGAAAAACAAGCATCTATTGACCACTTTGATGCCATACAGCTTGATTCTGCTGATGCTAACATAGATGACGAAACAGCATTCGACGAAAACAATACTCTTTATGCACAGTTACTCTCTTGTGAGACAATTCATGCGATCAATGAGGTGCTTTATAAAGGTTGCATGCCGGGTCGTGATGAATCGCAGGTCGCTCTTTTTATTGACATAATACGCGGCGAATTGCGTGCAAAGGAAATGCCAGCTGACAAAATAGACAATATTCTTAATCATATTCGACGCTTATATGGCAATATAAAGGCAATATACGATGCGCATGGCATCACTGATGACAATGACAATGACAATGACAATGACGATAACGATGCTGCACAGGCTGCTGCAAAAAATACGGGTACGGGCTTAACCCCAGCCGTGCAGACTATGTCGTTGGCACTACATACGCGTGTAATAGCTGCCCGAATACCAGTTTTCTGCGATTTCCCGCTACCGTATAAGAACAGTATTAATGTTAATGATTTGCTGATGAATTTGATGTCTATAAATACGCTGAGTGACATATACGATGCAGTGTTTGGTTCGGATAGTTTGTTGGGTGGTGATTTTAAATTGGCTTTTTCTCAAAGATATCCTGATATTGCTATGGATGCCAAAGGAGCAACTTTAGAGGCTGTCACTACTCTAAGCGAAGAGCTAGAGCGTGTTCTGAAGGAGCTAAAGGTTGATGATGCGACAGTCAATGGTTTGCTTGATACTATTAAAGATCAAGGCAGACGAGAGCTTGGCAAAATGCGGAAAACCTCATAGGCGAGATATTTGCTTATATGTCTCATAAAAACATTGCATAAGCCAGGAATCTTTGGTAAACTAACTATCTATTTTGGGCAGTATAGGTGCTATTCTTTAAGCACCAAGAGGTATATCAATGGGCAATATTATAGGCAAGCGTCGCGGACGTGATGACGGTCATAATGCAGGCGAAACCAAGCCGGAACCACGCAAAACAAGTTTTCGCGAAAAGGCGCCATCTCCTTTACAGGTAGAGCTGTCACCTTTAGCTGAGGAGATATTGCAGTGCGCTACCTTAAATGCTATCGCTGCAAAGGTGCTCGGCAACAGTGCTTGTATGGTTTCAGATTTTGCAAGCAATAAAGGCATAACACCCAAACAAGTGTTAAAAGATAATCTTGCAGTTATTATGATTGCCTACGAGAAGGCTGGGGAGCTTACGCAATACGATATTGATGCAATTAATGCTCACATCGATGGCCTAGACGACGACACCCCTGTTGGCACGCCAAGGTCAGCTACAGCATCTCCGGTACTGCCATCACCTAGAGGGGAGCCGCCGCTATCAACGCTAAGGGAAATGGCGATTGCACGCAGGATGGCAAATCAGGGCGCAGGTGGATCGCAATCTACGGCTCATAGCCGAGCTGCAAGTGTTTCGCCTGTGCTAGCAGAAAGCGGTAGCCAGCGAACCTTAAGTGATGGCTCATCATCGCCTAAATCTGGTCCTAAAAAGCCCTAAAAACTCAGCCGGCTTGCAAAAAAATATAAAAGTTGGTAAAGTACCTGTCTTATCTTAAAGTGAGGCTGTCATGTCATTCGTACCTAATAAATCCGCACCACTATCTGAGCGCATTAAAGCTGTATGTGCCCATCCTAATGCAAAAGCCATCATCTTAAGAGGCATTGAAAAAAACCCTGCGTTACAACTATTAAAAGAATTCCTAGAAGCAGAAGGCGCCGTGCTTGAGATAGCTGTCGAGGCACTTGGCTGCGATGAAAAGATTATATCGTTACTTGAGCAAATCATCGTTGATGCTGAGCAGTCGCAATTGTGGCGAAGTGATATTGCTGATGCTTTGTGCGTAGCCGTTTTAGCTACAGAAGATTTAGATCATTTGAACAGCCTGCTATTTGATAACGCCTTGCAAGCGAATATATTAAATGATATTTGGGCATTAACAGAGAGATTGAAGTATATATTATCGCCTTATTCATTGCTTGACGGTCAAAAAATTGAAATTGAATTGCATGTGCGCGGCTTGCATGCCGACCGAGTTGCTGGGGCCGCTCAGCAAGATGTTGGTCCGCCGCCATTGGCCGCGATACAAATTTTAGACAAAGGCTCAAACATGGGGAGAAGGTTGCAGGCGGCAGTGCAACACAAAAAGGGTGGTGAAGCACTATCTAAATATCTTCGAGATAAAGAAATTTGCGATAGTCATTTTTATCAGTTTGCCGAAGAAAACCCGCAAGGTGCGCTTGCAAGCTTTATGACCATCAGAAAGCATTGGAGTAAATTTCTCAATTTGTCAGAGCAAGACATTGTAAATGTATTTGGCACTGCGCATGCCAATAATTTTATTGAATTTGTAAAAACGCTTGAGAATACCTGTATGGCAGGCGTGAGCGCGGAAATCTTGATATCTGATGTGGACGGGCCAATTGTTACTGTGGGTAGGCCTAGCATTACTGGCAAACGCACAAGAGATCAGGAGCAAGGCTTGTACGCTCAGTTGTGTGCTGCTGAGAGTGTAAGTGATTTTGCCAAGTTATTGGAGGTTGAAATTAAAAATAATCCCGATCTTCGAGATTTCGATCATTATACAATACGCACGGCAGTAAATATGCATTATCCTTCATTTAAGCAACGAGAACATGTTAACTTATACAGACATCTCAATAAATTGTTCCGGGACCAAGTGGACATAGACAGAGGATACAAGCAAGGGCCGGTCGCTAAGGAAAAATTATTTTTGCCAGCAGCTACATTATATGCTGGATCAAAAAATCCTAAAGCTAAAAAAGATCTTCAAGATCTTGAAGGTACACAGCCAAAAGCGTCTGAAGATGAAAAAATTTCAGTATATGACAGAGGCAAGCAAGAGCTGGGAAACATGCTCTCAGAGGCTAAGATATCATTGGAGCAGATTCGAGAATTGGTGCTTGGCGATCGTAAAATACTAGGCGACGTTTTTTATGACCAGCTTATTAAAATTTATGGAGAAAACATGTCTTATAATGATTTTAAATCTGAGATAAGACCTGTTTTGTGTGAACTTGTTGATAATGACCCTGGACTTTTGGCTCGTGTTGCCGACATGTATGGAGCCGGCCCATCTGACTCTGAAAGAAAAAGAATTAGGCTCGGGTAGATGTCATTCGCCCAGCACATCACTCACTGCCGTTCGCGCTCTCTTATTTGATTACGCGACTTACCGAATACGTGAGCGTGAGCGGAAGCGAGCGATGTATAATTCAACAACCCTGCGGGAATCCTGTGTCCGAGCGTGAGCGGAAGCGAGCGATGTAGTAAGTCAAACAATGACGCCGCCACCTAAACAATGCGTGCTTTCGTAAAATACAACAGATTGCCCGGGTGTGATGGCGCGTTGCGGTTCATCAAAAGCAACTTCAAAACCGTTTTCAATGGCTGTGATCGTGCAAGCTTGATCGGCCTGGCGATAACGTGTTTTTGCATTGCACTTGAAGGGTAGGGTGGGCGCTTCGCCGATCCAGTGTATATCGTCTGCTTGCAAACTGTCGCGATACAGCGCAGGGTGTTCGCCTTGCGCAACGAGTAAGCGATTATTATTGAGGTCCTTGGCAACAACGTACCAGGGTTCTTCGGAAGCGTCTTTAACACCACCGATGCCTAAGCCTTGCCGTTGACCCAAAGTGTAATACATTAGGCCTTCGTGCTTGCCAATGACTTTATCGCTATCGATAACAACGATATTGCCGGGTTGGGCGGGGATGTAATCTTGTAAAAACGTTTTGAATTTTCGTTCGCCGATAAAACAGATGCCTGTCGAATCTTTTTTATCAGCATTTTTAAAGCCTTGTTCTTGCGCGATCTTGCGCACGGCAGGCTTAGCAATTTCACCTAGCGGAAACATCGCATAAGCAAGCTGTTGCTGGCTTAATCCATGCAAAAAATAACTTTGGTCTTTGTTTTGGTCAAGCGCTTTGTGCAGTTGATATGCGCCATCCTTTTCGATGACTCTCGCATAATGCCCAGTCGCAATTTTTTCTGCGCCCAGTGTTTTGGCGTGGTCTAAAAAGGCTTTGAACTTGATCTCGGTATTGCAAAGAATATCGGGGTTTGGGGTTCGACCCGCTTTGTACTCGGCGATAAAATGCTGAAAAACACGATCCCAGTATTCCTGGGCAAAGTTTACGCTAGTGATAGGGATGCCGATGGCATCTGCGACTTGCTTGGCGTCGACGACATCAACGGCTGAGTGGCAATAAAGCTCAGTGTCGTCTTGCTCCCAGTTCTTCATAAAAAGCCCATGTACGTCAAAGCCTTGCTGCTTGAGCAAATACGCTGAAACGGAGGAATCCACACCACCTGACATGCCGACAATAATACGCATGCCGCATTATACCATTTTATAAGAAAATATTAAGAGGGTGCGCCGCAGCCTATCGCTTCCAGCACAGCTTGGACGAACTCACTATCTAGGTTAGGGGAGGCATGAATCTCACCTTCGGAGTCTTCATCGTAAACGATGATTTGATCTACCGGTGTTAAGAATAAAACCTCGTCAAAATATGCGAGATAAGACGAGCCGTCTTCTAGCAAACCACCAAGCTCTTCTGTGCCAGTGGTGATTTCTACATTGTTATAGATGTCATTTGTGACGTGCACTTCATTAGTTCTAGTTAGGTTATCCTCTGTAATTCGAAAATTGGTCGCGGCATTACCAAGGTTTACGTTCGAGGATGGGGTGGTGGAAAAATTACCATTGACGCGGCAGGCACTACCACACCAGCCAGGCGCAGCATAAAAGCCACCACTTTTACTCCAAGGGCCAAAAGTAAAACCAAGCGCTGTGTAAGTGTTCTCAACATTAAGGAAGGAATGCGAAACAGAATTAACACCCACAGCACTACCAGCGCCAACGCCGCTAATACCTGCATTTAAACTGTTATCAAGCAATCCACCCGTTAACGTTCCACTATTATTACCAATCAATACGCCCTTGTTTGCGCTGGTGCCTGAAATCGTACCGACACTTAGAACATAATTAATGACGCTGCCACCGCTAGCCGTACCAATAATCCCCCCTACATCTGTGCCGCCGTTACCCACGACAGTACCACCAAAAAATGCATTACTTACGGTGCCGCCTGCTAATAAACCTACAATACCACCCACGCTGGTCGCGCCTGTTACAGTATTATTTGAAGTGTAGTAACCTTGGTCAAAAGTGCCGCTTTGCATTTGACCAATGAGGCCACCGACGTTAGTTGTGCCAGCGACGCTGCCGCTAGATGAACCCACGTTGCCAGTCAGGCTTGCAGTACCGCCCAGAATACCGACAATACCACCTATATTGCTGGTACCGCTGATATTACCGCTGTTAGTTAATGCACCGCTTAGTTCTGTAGCACCTAATAATTCACCTGTAATACCACCCACTTTGCTGCCGCCTGATATATCACCAGTATTAGTCATGTTCATGCTAAAAGTGCCTGTTTTTTCCCAGAGGCCAGCAATACCACCTGCATCACTGGTGATGGCTGTGACATCTGTCGCGTTACTCATTGCAGCAGTGGAGCTAAACGTTATATTGTCGGGGAGGTTACCAAACAAGCCACCGCCATTGCTGGAAGCGATAACACTTCCGCCTGTAGTGTTAAAGCTTGAGCTAGCGCCGAAAACAATGGTGCCGGTATTTTCAATTTGGCCGATCAAGCCGCCTTTAAACGATTGATTTGAATCGTTGATGCCGGTGATTGTGCCTGAACCGCTTAAAGCGCTATTGATCACAGAATCTTCACCCACAAAACCGATAACGCCACCTGAGCTTGTGCCACCAGCAACAAGGTGCCCGGCATTTGTTAAGCTACCAGTGATTGTGCCACCTGTACCGAATATATTGCCAATACTGCCTATTACACCGCCGACATTGGCGAGACCTTCAGTACTCGCCAGTGAAACCAAATTGGTGCTCATGGTGCCGTCACTGACTAAGCCTATAACGCTACCTACATTCGCTGCCAAGAGTGCACTAACCTCATCATCAATGCTATAACCCATACCGGGTGTTGCGTTAATATTAAAGCCGCTGATTTCAGCGTTAAAAGCTAAGGCACCAGCAATACCACCTACAATGGAAGATCCAGTAGCAAGGCTAAAATCACTGCCAGTAATGGTTACATTTGTTGAAGCAAGATCAGCGCCAGCGTCGGCGGCGGCGCCGATGACAAAGCCAGCACCGAAAATAGTGCCTGAAATTGTGATATTGCTGACAGTGATATCCCCCGAAATGATAGCATTACCGAGGGTGCCCACAATACCGCCGGCAGCTTGCAGGCTATCTGCTGCAGTAATATTGCCGCTGTTACTTAAATCACCTGATAGAGTGACACCGCCGGTAACACTGCCGAATAAGCCGCCAACACCATCAGCGCCGGCACTGACTTCGCCGGTATTTGTAATATCATTACTCAATGTAAACGCGCTGCCCGCTACTTGGCCGAAAATACCACCGACATCGGTGCCCGCTGTAGCATCATTAGCTGTAATATCGGCCGCATTCGTGATGACGGAGGCAGGCGCTAAAGAAAAGGTGACGCCAGTACTTGATGAACCGATAATACCACCGACGCTACCGCCGCCTGTGCTTACTACCGTGCCGCCGCTGTTTATCAAACTGCCACCGACACCTCCGCTACCAAAACTGGTATCTACAGTTCGGCCGATTAAGCCGCCAACACTATCATCTCGCCCAGCGACAGCACCTTGGAAGGTCATCGCTGCTGTTATGGTAGATGAATTCGCTTCACCAATGATGCCGCCGGTGTTTGTTACAGGGTTGCCGCCCGTGGTTGCAGTGACTGTTGCATTGGTCACCGATATCGTGCCAGAAAATGTTGTGCTAGTCGCAAGCCCAGCCAATGCACCAATACTAGATATAGCGCCATCTGCGCTGGTTGTTGTTACAGAGACGTTATCTAAAAGTACATCGATAAACGTTGCGCCATTAGCATCGCCAAATAAACCTACTTCGCCTGCGCTGGTTTCAGAAATGGTTAAGTTTGAAATGGTAAAACCGTTGCCATTAAATGCACCTGAATATTGATTTGGAGACCCCGCACCACCTAAGGGCGTAAATGCACCTAAACCAGAAGAGATATCAGCATTCAGCGCATAATCTTGCATTAAAGAACTTGGATTCGTGCCAATGGCTTGCAGTTCAGTGGCATCGTTGACAAGCATGTAGGTATAAACATTACCACTACCGGTGCTGCTGGCAAGTGTTGAAATGTTTGCATTGTGTGCAGGGAACGCTGTTGGATTATAATAAGCTTCAAAATCACCGTCGTCCACGGTAATACTTGCGTTACCCGAAGTATTAGTCATAGTGCCGACGCCATTTTGATCTGAATCGGCCATTAAAATAACATTACCGGTAGATGTGTTTTGGATAACAGTCGTTGCAGAAGCGGGGTTGAAAATAATATCTCCAGATGCTTGTACGGTAAGATCGTTATCATTGGCCCAAGAAATAGACACTTCATTTGTAAAAGTAACACTGTGGTCGCCGCCACCTGCACCTGTGGTGATAATGACATTAGTGCCGCCACCGTCGGTGAGCGCATCTTGTATATCTGAACCTATAATTGTGCTAGTTGCGGTAGGTGTGTAGGTGTATGGATCGCCTGAAGGGCTAAATGGAGTGCCAGTGGCGGGAGGGGGAGAGTCAGCAATAGTGACAGAAAATGGATCTAACAGCCATTCACCAGCCAAGCCATTTAATGCGCTAGCGTTGACATAACCACCATGCACATCGAGATATTCATAACCCGATGTTTCAACACGACCACCATCGCCAGAAATGTTGCCACCACGTGCAGTGATGTCACCATAGAACCAAGTGTATTTGTCGGCCCAGAGTACAACATCACCACCATCACCTTCTTGTGTTGCATCAGCGTAAATAGATGCACCGTCATTCATGTAGAGAAATTCTGCTGTTTGTAGTTGTGTTGCAGTGCCGAAGGTATTTAAATTAGGGTCATCTTTAGGGTTATGGTATTGGTCACTACCGACATGTACGGTACCGCCACCATTAAAGCCTGATGCATCGATAGTGGCGCCATCGATCATTTCAATATAATTTGCGGAGACTTGCACAACACCGCCGGTTTCACCGACTTCACTGCCAGACACATCGATGGTGCCTGCAATTTTAATATGCGAGTTATCGTAACCTTGTAGCACGACACGACCATTTTGGTTTGAAACAGAGGTTGCATCGATGTAACCATCAACGTTAATCACACTTTCTAATACAGCA
>JAJFKJ010000013.1 GCA_021773275.1 Gammaproteobacteria bacterium | reverse complement strand
CTCAAAACGTTTTACACCTTCGATGGTATTTTTAACTGATAAATTTTCATCAAAAGAAAATACGTCCGTATCAACTTTTGAAGCAATGCTATTAGGGCCAAATTGCATGAGCGCTTTGATTTTAGCAATGAGGTCAACTGGGAGTATTTTCAAACAACGTGTTCTTGTTTCAGCATCCAGTTTTAAAGCCATGCGCACAGCTGATTGCAGAGGGACACTCGTAAACAGTGTTTTTACGCTGGGGTCATCCAGTTGTTTGATATAATCACAAGCGACATCATTTATAAGGTGCATGATGATGGTACCTTGCTGTGCAGGCCCCAGCTCAGACAAAAAGCCTGCGGTATGGGAAGTGCTGGCTTGGTTAAGTGTGAGCGCCACTTCGTCAGGGTATGTTTTGGCATAGTGCAGCGTTAGTTTATCTAAACTCATTATTTAAATGCCGTAAAATAGGTAGATATGTTTTTTTGGAATTGTTGTGCAGGTATGTGCGCAACACCTTCTTGAGTCTCCAGTAAAATGTGCGTTTGTGTAAAATCGATGACCTTACCCTGAACACCATCAATACTTATCTTTCGACCAATTTCAATTCGCTTTTGAATTTGTTGGCAGGCCAGAGTGTTTTTCAAGATCTCGGTAAATGAAAGTGCAAATGTCAAGGCTACACAGGAAACAGCCGCAGCAAAACCAATAATTGTGAAGTTTGATAATAAGGAAATATTGATATGTAGTTGCTCAATACCTAGAATGATAAAAAACACAATAGTGAGCCATTTTGCAAGTTGTGCTGTTGCATTGGCACGTTTTTTATCAAAATTTGATAAGCTATTTTGTAGTATTTTACAAAACAAGTTGCCGAGCACATAACCAATAAAAACGATAATGCCTCCGAGCATAATATTAGGTAGATAATTTATCACCTGCATAAGAAGCGGGAAGCCTAGGTTTTGTGCAGCCAGAATCAATGCAAAAATAATTAGGAACCAGAAAACTACATCAGTCACAATTCTTGAGGCTGTGTGTTTACGTGCAGGGACTTGCTTGCCATTTCTGTGTTCTACAACACGATCGAGCCCTCGAAAAATACGTATCATTATCAGGCGGATGATAAAGGCAAACAACCAAAAAAATAGGACAATAAATGCTGAACCTATAATGTCTGGCAGATAGGCTTTAAACAGGTCTCTTAAATAGACCCCATAAATTAAGAGAAATTCCCTGGTTTCGTCTAGCATAGCAATCATCCTTGGTTGTTGATGTAAGTTTAGCTTAAAATTGATTATTCATATAGGGCGTATTGCTGCCGCTTGCTCATTTTACCCTGGCAGTTTATGCGTTGTGGGTCCACGATAACTTGGCGCTCCATGGCTTCTCGCCCGAGTAGCATACGGAAAGCCAGTGGGTCGCGGTTAGAAAGTGTCATCTCAATTTCCCAGCGCTTACCATTCAGCTCGATTGGGGTGAGGATAACGAAACGCTTTTCTTTATGGCCATTCGAGCTCATAACATTGCGAATATCGATGACTTCGGCTCGACACTGAACAATTAAGTCGTTATCACCCTGTATCGGATGCATGTCAAATTTAACAAAATTTTTGTGATTTTTCTTATAAGGCTTGATATCGAAAGCATGCAAAGAAGAAGTTTTAGCACCCGTATCAATTTTTGCTTTAATGGCAGGTAAGCCAAGCTTAGGTAGGGCACACCATTCATGCCAACCAACCACTAATTTATCTTCAAATAGTTTTGAATGTTTCATAAGTGCTCCTAACCTTGGTACCTACTTTTGGGATTGATAGGTTTTGCATGTTTCTCGATATATTCGATGATCATGCCTGCAACATCTTTTCCGGTTGCTACTTCTATGCCTTCAAGCCCAGGAGAAGAATTGACCTCCATGATCAGTGGGCCGCGATCAGAACGCAACAAGTCTACCCCAGCCATTTTCAAACCCATGGTTTTTGCAGCTTGCAGTGCAGCTTCGCGTTCAGCCTTGGTTATTTTTACAAGTGACGCTGTGCCGCCTCGATGTAAGTTTGAGCGGAAATCTCCAGGTTCGGCCTCACGTTTAATGGCAGCCACAACTTTGTCGCCAATGACAAAAGCACGGATATCTGAACCTTTACTTTCTTCAATAAATTCTTGCACAATAATGTTTGTTTTTAAACCCATAAAAGCCTCAATAACACTTTCAGCAGCTTTTTTGGTTTCGGCAAGTACCACGCCAACACCTTGAGTTCCTTCTAGCAGTTTGATAATCACTGGCGCGCCACCTACCATTTTGATTAAATCATTAACATCATTGGGGGAGTTGGCGAAGCCTGTGATCGGCATGTCAATGCCTTTGCGCGATAGAAGTTGCAGCGAGCGTAGTTTATCACGCGAGCGGTTAATACCAATCGAAGGGTTGATGCTGTATATGCGCATCGCTTCTAATTGGCGAACTACAGCAGAACCGTAAAAAGTGTGGCTTGCGCCAATACGCGGAATGACGGCATCAAAATGTGGCAAGGTTTCGCCTTTGTAGTGTACGGAGGGCTTTGCTGAAGTGATATTCATGTACGTATGAACATAATCAAGCACATATACTTCGTGGCCTCTAACTTTTGCTGCTTCAATCAGTCTTTTGGTCGAGTATAATTTTTTATTTCTGGAAAGAATCGCAATATTCAAGAAGCTGTCCTCTGGTTTAGTAAAAAGTTAAGTATAGGGTCAAATGAGAAAATATGCTATGGAATTGCGCACTGTAGCATCTCTTGAGCGTGTTCCAAAGTTTTTTCAGTGATTTTCACGCCGCCTAGCATACCGGCGATTTCTTCGATGCGCTGTTCTTTGCTGAGCACAGACATTTGCATGCGGGTTTGGTTGTCAGTAGTTTGCTTACTAATGAAAAAATGTTGATCACCTTGGGTGACCCGACATTGCGTAGCGATGCGATTGCCACGGGTTTACCTCCGTGCAAGCGGCATGCAATGCCGCCCCTGTACAAGGTATGTGCTAATATTGGCAAATGTTCACATTCAAAAAACAGCGTTCGCCGACAAAGACATGATCTATTCATGGCTGGACGAGCCGCATACGCAAGAGTTTTGGGACAACAGCCAAGGCCATCGCGATGATATTGTGAATTTCATGCATGGCAGGAAAACATGCTCTGAATATTTCGGTGGGTCGAACACCTATTGGTTAGGTTTAAAAGGCGATGCGCCATTCATGTTTACGCAAAAGCCGGCTTTGAAAAAGTTGCTGAGTTTGCACAGCAAGGTGGTTATTTTGAAGGCACTAAAGGTGTGTTGATGGTTAAGGCCGTCGGCGGTGGGCAGCTGGGTAGTTGTTGATATCGTCATCAGTAGGCGTGTACAGATTAGCCTGCAAGTCAATAATTCTAGTGGCCTTATTAGGTGTACTAAAAAATGTATAGGAATCAGGCGGGCTCCAGAAGAATCGATTTTGCTTTTGTTTTAACAGCCAACATATTTTTGGCATATTGTCGTCTGCAAGCGCCGATTTTAAATCTTTTGCTTTTTGTTTATCAGGACCCAGGCGGTCGGCAACACAAGCGGCGTATATTTTATATGAAAAATCACTGCTAGCTGGGCGAGCAATTTCTAAAAGATTACTAAATGTCTCTGTATCATGATCGTGAATCGCATGTTTCAAGCCTGAAAGGGCAAATATATCATTGGGGCTGTCAAGCTGCAGAAGCCGGTTTTCTGGAATCGACCTGTTAGTGAAAAGAGGGTGAAAAATTGTGTCGTCTAAGCGCCGCAATTGTCTAATTCTTTCAACGCTTAGTTCTGCGCCGGCAACGAGCAGTCGAGTAATAAGTTGCGGCAATACTCGTTTTTCCCGATCTGGAGGATGGTTATCATCTGTTTGCGGTTTATCCAGGATGTAATCAAAAAACATATTTAGATTTTCTTTGCTTTCATTTTTTAAATCGATTTTATTTGCCAGAAATCTCAAGGTTTGATAGCTACATTTATGTAGAACCGCATAATGCAGGATAGATATGTTTCTCATATGTGCTGGCGCAAAACGAAGGATGCCGACCGCATCTGAATAAGCGACTTTCTTTTGCAGGCATGCGCCTTTATCAGCCAAGCGTGAAATAGCGTTGAGATCATTATTCTCAACAACATAAACAAGTGCTGATTTCCCATGAATGTCTTCTTTGTCTACATAGCCAGGTTCAATTAATAGCGAAAAAGTTTTGGGCAGAGCTTTTCTATTGCGTGCAGCTTGTATTAAAGAATATGCTCTTTTTACATAAAGCCCTGCCGTACTGGCATAAATACGAGATGCAAGCTCATCGTATCCCATTTTTAGTGCATCTTCAAAAGCAAAAAATCTCTCCTCTTGAGAAGCTTTTGGCAGATAGGCGGCAGCGGCTTCACTCAGTTCGTAAGCCATTAGGTTTTGTAGCGCTCCTCTTTGAGGGCCGCTGGTGATCCGGTCTATGTTAGGGCTAGACTGAATATATAGCGCGCAATTTTTATCTTCAGGGCCGCTGGCGATCTGGTCTGTGCTAACGCCAGACTGAATAAACAGCGCGCAAACTTTATCAATATCGGGTTTTTCATGTTTAGGCGATGATAAAGAGAGCAGGGTAAGGTATTTAAAAATATGTAGTTTATATCCATCTTTATTATAAAATGGTGCAGATATATTGGCATTTTTTTCTAATAGAAATCTTACTGCGGTGACATTGCCATGTATCGCTGCAGTCTGCAGTGGTGTGGGCATATCGCCTGGGTGAGAATTAATGTTTGCGCCATTGCCCAGCAAAAGTTCAAGCATAAAAATATTATTGTATTTTGCAGCTTCATTTAGCGCAATATCAAGATGCCATGCGTGATCTCGAATTAATGTTTTTGCAATAGACCGCCAAATATCTTCATTTTCGCGTACATCAATAACGTATTGAATAAAAAGACTAAAGAGTTGAAAGCTGGTTGTTTTTGCACGTTTTTGTGCAGAAATGATAGTGGGCGTTAATAATCGGTCCTGTAAGTCAAGAATGGGGCAAGGGTAGTCTGTCTCAACGTTAGGAAATTCTGCATTAAGCAAAGCAAGCGATGCCCCTGCTTTATTAGATCTTATCGCGCCTTCCAAGGCTGTTACGCTACAATATTTATGATCCAAGATGTCACTACTATTTTTTAAAACTAGCTCAAGGCTATCTGCATCTAGTTCCTCAACAGCAAGGGGCAAGCTCGGTTTTGATATATAATAATCACCAAAGCATGTAGGTATTTTTGTAGAAGGTTTTCCGCCGGCAAGAGCAATGCTTTTTATCTTAGCACGGGCGTCTGATCTGTCTTGCTGGATACGCCATGGATGTGCGTAGTGAATTTTATATATCGCTAGATCAAGAGCAGTGGCACCATAACCTTGGCTATTAACCTCTACCTCATTTTCAAGCAGTAAATCAACAGCTTCTACAGTGGAATGCAATACTGCGTGATGCAAGGCGGGGGGTGTCGAGGTGGTAACCTTAACGTAGTTTGTATTTTTTAACAAAAATCGCATGGTTTCTGTCAGTGGATTTTGCGTTTTTCGATAACCGTCTTCATCTCTATATAATGATATGGCATCGATAAAATCGTCATAAGTATGCTGTGCTTCATGCTGTAGCAAGAGGACAGCAGTTTTATCATTCCGACTCTTTATTGCGCCTTGCAATAAATCTCTTGTTGCAGCAGCACTGTTTGAATTTAAAATGCGTGCTAATGAATTGGGGCAGCCTTTAGTGGCTGCTAACTTTGCTGCTTCATTGTTTGCAGTTGTGTAATGCTTCAGCACCTTTAAGGCAAAATCATCATGTCCTGCTTCCAGAGCTGCATTCAAAATCTGGCCGTCTGGATCAATTTTGTTTAATAGCAGACCATTTTCCAGAAGAAAACCAAGCAATTCAACATTGTTATTGCTAGCTAGAGATTTAAGCAGTGCCACAATATCAAAAACTTCACCTGCAAACTTACTTTCATTGAGCTGAAGCTTACCTTTATGTTTTTCAAAAATGGTTTTTAACACTTCAGCCATGCTTCCCCGGGAGGCCGTGTTAATGTCTGTGGCGCAGACCGCAGCGCCATGGTTCACGAGGTCAACCGCGATTTCTGCATGGTTTTTATTAAGTGCGGCTTCCAAAGGCCTAGGGGTGCCGCTGTCGGTATTTGCGCGCGCATCCAGAAGCTTCCCAACACATCCCCGATAGCCTTTCATTGCTGCTATTTGCAGAGCAGTAGAGCCATCGCTGTCTGTAGCATTGATATCAGGCTTTGGCTTACTGCTTTTGGCTAAAGCATCTAAAAGGTCGGTGGCGTGTTGTTTAACAGCAAAAAAGTAGGTGTCTTCCAGAATGGGGAAGTCTGGTTCTTCTAATAGGAATCCCATTTGTTTGGGTTTGTTTCTGAACGCACGCGTAGCCACATCTTTTGCAGTATTAATATCTAATTTACTTATTTCAGCAAATTTTTGTATAGATTTACTCGTCTGCAATAAGCGATACAAAAACTCAAGCTGTTCATCCGAGGCATTGCCGTCGATAATTAAGTTATTGTCTAAATGCTGCTTGCATGCCGTTATTCTTTCGTTAAGGTGTATATCGTTTTCAAATTTATACAGTGTCTTTTGAGCCTTTTCAAAGTTTCTCGCACTTTTATCATGCAAATAGGCGTTGATGGCTTGTTCACGATCCCCGAGGCCGCCTGAGACTAACCCTAGGTAAGCGAACAACATTGAAGCGTTATTTTCATCGCCTTCTTGTTCTTCGTTGTCGGGGCTTTCAATGACGGTGTCGAGTATACTGGAATGAATTTCACCGGAACTTTTTTTATTAAGCTCATTTCTAATGACCGATTCTATTCCAGCCTTATTTAGCTCGACGCAGGTTTTAAGGCCGCCCACTTTATTCTCAGTTAAGTTTTTGTAATAACTCCCAAAGGTCTCAGTTTTATTGGGGTGTTCTAGTTTAAACAGTTTTTCTTTTGTGCCTGGCGAAGCTTTCTCAAAGGCACTTAGCTTATTGATAAAACGTTCGATATGCTGATAAACTGCAAAATCTGCTTCATCATTTTCGCCGCGCATGGCTAGTCCTGCTCGGCCCAATGCCTGTGTGAGATCAAGTACGGCTTCTCCTAAAGAGTTTTTAGCAAAGCTTATTTTGCTCAGCTCATCAAATTGCTCCAAAAATTGTTCTGCGTAGGGTGTAACACTTTGGCCAAGCCACTGTTTTTCTTGCGGACTTAATGCTGGGAATCTGTCGCTGACAGCATAGTAATGCTGATCAGGTTTGCTTCTTGTTTGCGCATGGTGCCTAAAAAATTCTTCAATCGGCATAACGCCTTTGCCGTCTTCGCTGACAATGAAGCGCCAAGGTGTGAGCCTGCCATCCTTTTCTGTTAACTGTTGCAGTTGCTCTACATGATACATATAGTCTTCTAAGGTTGGCATCAGGAGGTGGGCTAATAGTTCGTCTTCACCATCTTCATCTTTGTCGCGGATGAGCGATGCCAATTCCATGCAGAACTGGTTCATCGGGCTGTGTGGCATGTTTGTGTAGTCAATGTTGCTGTGCATGACTATCGACCAGCGTAATATAAAGAACCGCCGGATGGCTTTTTGTAGCGCCTCATCTTCTTTTGGGTCTATGGCTTTAAGCTGATCGAGCAGGTAGCCTTTGCTGAGCTCAAGCTCAGTAGCGGCAAGGTTACGGATTTCGTCGGTCATTTCACCGATAAGATCATGATCTTTATCAAGAAAATCTATGATAAGCTGACGAGCATGTGTTAAATCTTTAGGCATAGCTTGTACCAGGACTACAGGGTAAGTTCGTATTCTAACATATTCTGGTGGGGCGCACAAGCTGTTTTTTAACCCAACATCTCTTGAGCATGCTCCAGGGTCTTTTCGGTGATCTTGACGCCGCCTAGCATACGGGCGATTTCTTCGATGCGCTGTTCTTTGCTGAGCACAGACATTTGCGTGCGGGTTTGGTTGTCAGTAGTTTGCTTACTAATGAAAAAATGTTGATCACCTTGGGCAGCGACTTGTGGTAGATGCGTTACACACAATACTTGTGCTTTTTCACCAAGGCAATGCAATAAATGACCGACTATTTCAGCGGTGCCACCACCAATACCTACATCGACTTCATCAAACACGATCACCGGCAGCATATCATCTTGTACAATCGTTACTTGTAATGCAAGTGAGATACGTGAAAGCTCGCCGCCAGAGGCGACTTTTTGCAATGGATGCGCTTGTTGCCCGGCGTTTGTTTTAACCATGAACACTATTTGTTCCAGGCCATTGCTGCTGGGTTCAGTTAGGGGCTTAAGCTGCACAAAAAACTCGCCGCTGGGCATGCCAAGTTCTTGCATCATCTCAGTGATTTGTTTATTTAAATTAGTCGCGTGATTTTGCCGTGCTTTGCTGAGTTTTGTAGTGACAGCTTGATAGGCCTGTTGCTCTGACTTCAATTCAGCTTCTAAGGCAATAATTGCTTCTTCTTGCGATTGTAGGCCAGCAAATCTTTCCTGCAAGCTTGCTAGTTTTTCGCATAATGCTTCAGGTTCGCAGCGGTGTTTGCGCGAGAGATCATGCAACAAACTGATGCGATCATGCATGTCTTTCAGTGTTTGCGGGTCATTTTCGATGCCAGATATATACGCCCGTAAACTGCTGGCAGCCTCATCGCAATTGATGTGTGCGTCGCTGATTAGTTTGCTAATATCGCGTAAGCTCCCATCGAGTTTGGCGATAGTGTCTAATTTGTGTTTGAGTTGTGCCAGGGTTTGCACCAGGGAGTGCGACTCGTCCTCGAATAGTGTGTCTAAAATACTTTGTGCGTGGCTGATGATTTGTTCACTGTGCGAAAGGGCGTCGTGTTTTTGGGTAAGATCGCTCCATTCATCGGGTTTTAAATCGAGCTTATCAAGTTCTTCGATTTGGAACTGCAATAGCTCCATCTCATGTGCTTTGTCCGCTTCTTTAGATTTTAGACTTGTTATTTCTGCAGTGATTTCACGCATACGATCGTAATGTTGCTTGACGATCGCAAGCTGAGGCTGCTGTTTGCCAAAAATATCTAATAACTTGCCGTGCGTTTCAGGTTTTAGTAAAGCGTGATGCGCGTGTTGACTATGAATGTCAATAAAATCTTGCGCGAGAGTTTTAAGTTTTGTCAGCGGCACAGAATGACCATTAATGTAAGCACGTGAGCGGCCATCTTTGCTGATAGTACGGCGCACAACGCATTCAGCCTCGCTTTCTAGTTCGTGCTCTGCCAACCATTGCTGAATAAAGCTCAAGCGGGATATGTCAATCGAAACGCAAATGTCGGCCCGCTGCGCGCCAGCGCGCACAAAAGTTGCATCAGCTCTATCGCCCATGCAAAGTGATAGTGCATCGATCATAATAGACTTACCGGCACCGGTTTCGCCGGTCATTACAGTCATGCCGGGGTGCAACTCGATATTTAGCTCATCGATGATTGCGAAGTTTTTAATTTGGATGTGTGTGAGCATGTCAATCTCATTTTGCTTTACCTAATTTACTACCCCATTCTAATTTGGTACGAAGCGTATTGTAATAATTATAATCTTTCGGGTGAATTAACCTCAAGCCTTTATCTTTACGATGAATGCGCAGTTTTGCACCGGGACTTAAAGCAACCACCTGTTGCCCGTCGCAACTAATGCCCGGGTGTATGTCAGATGTAGTTGCAGCAACACGTAATTCGATGATCGAGTCACAGCTGACGACGATTGGGCGGCTTGTTAAAGTGTGCGGGAACATCGGTACCAGTACCATGGCATTAAGTGATGGATGCATAATCGGGCCACCGCCAGACAGTGAATAAGCCGTTGAACCTGTAGGGGTTGCAATGATTAAACCATCAGAACGTTGGCTGTAAACAAACTGATCATCGATATATAATTCAAATTCGATCATGCGCGCGACTTCACCGGCATACAATACAACATCGTTGAGCGCACTACCGACGCGGCAAATATTATCATCAGCATAGATGTCGGCACACAGCAAAAACCGATTTTCTTCTTGGTAATCGCCTTGCAAAATATCATCCAAGCATTGTTCAAAATTATCAGGAGATAGATCTGTTAAAAATCCGAGTAGACCACGGTTGATACCGATGACAGGCACCTCGGACTCCGCAACCGCACGCGCCGCGCTTAGTAAGCTGCCATCACCGCCGACTACAATCACTAGGTCGCAGGCAGTGCCGAGCTGTTCTCGGTCAACGATGGGTAAATCATGTTCAGGTAAAGTTGCGCCGGTTTCATTTTCAATCAGTAGTTCAACAGATTTCTTGCTTAAGAAACTGATAAGTTTTTCCAGCGTGTCCTGTGCTTGTTTTGTGCTGTAACGCCCCATCAGGGCAATACGCTTGAATTTGCTAGCCATAAGGCTCCTTTTTGTTTACTTCTTACATTATCGACTAAATTGCCATAAACGCCAAGTGTTTGCTTTTTGACTCAAGAAAATGCTAGTGTTGACGTTATATACTTAGCCAGGTGACATATCCAGAGGTCAAGGGGAGCATCATGGGTTCAGACATTACAAAAGTGGTTGTAGAAATGTTGGTTTTTGATGCAAGCAAGGAGGGCATGCCGTATTCGCCACGCGAGATCAAATCTTGGGCTCAAGTTTGTGATGCTGCAGAGAAGAGTAAAGATAAAACAATAAAATATAACTCGCAAGAGGCTAACCCGGCAGCTGCAAAAGAATTTTTAGAAGCAGTCGCGAGTGCAATGAATCAACCCAAAAATAAAAACACTTTCATTAAGCAAGCGATCGATGAATTTAATGATCGCCTTAAAAAAATTGACGACAAGAAAGGGGCCGATTTAGCAGCAGCTGTATTTGTAAATGGAGAAAATTTAGAAGGTATTTTGGCAGTGCTGGAGAAGAATGAAGGGGCAAACCTGCATCGTCAAATAAAATTTAAGTTTAAATTTGAAACTGAAAATACTGAAAAAGAAGCTGCGTTACCCGCTGCCTCTCGGCGCAGAGCAGGCAGCAGTTTTAGTAGCAGGCCATCTGCGAGCGAAAGAGCTGTAATGAAAAGAACACGAAACAGCTCAAGTAGTAGGGACAGCCATGGTTCTGCAGCTGGGGTTTCAACGAGTACTTCGCACAATAGCATTCCTGGGAGCGCAAGTAATTCTAGCTTGAGTGACACGGACAGACTGCAAGAAGGCTTGCCAGTTGGGGGCCCGGATATTATGGAGGAGCCACAGTATGTATCGCCTACCGGCAATGATCAGGGGCCAGCAGTTACAAATGAAACACAAAGTTCAGGATGGGGTTGTTTTAACTGCTTTGGGACCAAAGCAAAGCGTGAAGCTCGCACTCAGGTCGAGATGAAACCTGCAGAAGACAGGCAAATACCAAAGCATAAATAAGCTCAAAACATGTTAAAATGGGCGCATGAAAAGCGAGCCAGTTAGCGATAGAGCGCAACATATCTTAAAAATCTTGATCGAGCGGTATATTCGTGAAGGCCAGCCCGTAGGCTCAAAAACAGTTGCACAAGATTGCCAATTGCACTTAAGCTCAGCCAGTGTTCGTAATGTGATGGCCGAACTTGAAGACCTGGGTTTTTTGCATTCACCCCATACTTCAGCTGGCCGCGTTCCCACGCCTCAGGCATATCGTTTATTTGTCGATAGCCTGCTGACGACACAACCTTTAGACGAGCGTACGGTAAAAAATTATAAGGCAGCGTTTGGCTTGCCGCAATCAACGCAAGAGCTGGTGACTACCGCATCTAATATGTTGTCAAAAATTACAAACTTGGCAGGTTTGGTTTCGTTACCGCGACGTGAGTTGCAAATATTACGGCATGTTGAATTTATTATTTTGTCAGAAAACCGCGTATTAGTGGTGTTGGTGATCAACGATAGCGAAGTGCAGAACCGCATTATCGAATTAAAGCGTGTGTACAGTAAACCAGAACTAGAACGTGCCGGGAATTATTTGACAAAACATTTTGCGGGTAAAGATTTAAGCAGCATTCAAAAAGCCTTAGTCACAGCCTTATCGGAAGATAAAGCCCATATGGATTCGGTCATGCAAAAGATCATCGATGTTGCCGCCAGTGCTTTTAAGCAAGCGCCCAGCAAAGAAGATTACGTGGTTTCGGGCACCTCACATTTATTTGATGCGCTTGACGAAGCAGGGGTTGATAATCTTAAAACGCTGTTCGATGCCTTTTCACAAAAGCGTGATATGTGCCAGCTGCTAGAGGCTTGCCAGCAAGCAGAAGGTTTGCAGATTTTTGTGGGCGGTGAGTCGGGTTATGAGATATTTGGGCAATACAGCTTGATTACGGCCCCTTACTCGGTGGACGGTGAGATGGTGGGTGCATTGGGGGTCATTGGCCCTAGCCGCATGCCTTATGATAAACTTATCCCGATTGTTGATATCACCTCAAAATTATTGGGTGATGCATTGAATAAAACGTAGGAACAGATACATGGTTGATAAAGACGACGATATAAAAGTAAATACCGAAGCACCAGAGCTTAAAGAAATTAAAGCTGACCCCGCGCAAGAAGTTGCGCGCTTAACCGATGCTTTGGCACAGGCAGAAGCAAAAGCACAAGAAAACTGGGATTTAGCCGTGCGTGCACGTGCCGAGCTTGATAATGTACAAAAGCGCGCGAAACGTGATATTGAACACGCGCATAAATATGCCCTAGAGCAGTTTGCAAAAGAATTATTGCCCGTGATCGACAGCCTTGAACATGGTTTAGCGGCAGCCACTGAAAGTGAACACGAAGCGGAGTCTTTGCAGCAGGGTATGGAATTAACCTTAAAAATGTTACTCGATATGTGCAAAAAATTCAGTATTGAGCAGCTTAGCCCTGAGAATGAAGCATTTAACCCAAGCTTACATGAGGCAATGACGGCACAACCGGCTGAAGACGTTGAGCCAAACACGGTGCTAACTGTGATTCAAAAGGGGTATACATTGCATGGGCGCCTATTGCGACCTGCTCGGGTCATTGTGTCGAAATAGAGGGTAAAAATACCCTTGAATTTCGAAAATCAGCCCCCATATATAAGGTAAGCCTGTAAGGCAAAAGAATTTTTATTAACAATTTCAAGCAATTAGCTTAGAGGAGAAACGAAAATGGCAGTGATTGGCATAGATTTGGGTACCACTAACTCATGTGTGGCCGTATTGGCAAAAGGTGGCGATATTACCGTTATTCCGAATGCGGAAGGTGCGCGTACGACACCATCGGTAGTGGGTTATACCAAAGACGGACAAAAATTGGTGGGTGCACCGGCAAAACGCCAATCGGTGACCAACCCAAAAAATACTTTATTCGCGATTAAGCGTTTGATTGGACGCCGTTTTGAAGATGAAGTTGTACAGCGCGACATCAAGATGGTGCCTTACGTTATTGCTAAAGCTGACAATGGTGATGCTTGGGTACAAGTCGATGTTAAAGAGGGCGCGACTGAAAAATTAGCACCTCCGCAAGTTTCTGCTGAAATCCTAATCAAGATGAAGCAAACGGCAGAAGAGTATTTGGGTGAAAAAGTAACCGAAGCGGTTATTACTGTGCCTGCCTATTTCAACGATTCACAGCGTCAAGCTACCAAAGATGCCGGTAAAATTGCTGGGCTTGATGTTAAACGAATCATCAATGAGCCTACGGCTGCAGCCCTTGCTTACGGCATGGACAAAAAACCAGGCGACCGCAAAATTGCTGTATACGATTTAGGTGGTGGTACATTCGATGTATCGATCATTGAAATTGCTGAAGTTGACGGCGAGCACCAGTTTGAAGTGCTAGCGACAAACGGCGATACCTTCTTAGGTGGTGAAGATTTTGATATGCGTTTGATCGATTACCTTGCGGATGAGTTCAAAAAAGAGCAAGGTTTTGATTTGCATAACGACCCACTGGCATTGCAACGTTTGAAAGAAGCAGCAGAAAAAGCGAAGATCGAACTTTCAACTGCGCAACAAACAGACATCAACTTGCCATACGTGACTGCTGATGCGTCTGGACCTAAGCATTTAAACTTGAAGATTACGCGTGCAAAACTTGAATCTTTGGTTGAAGAGTTAGTGAAACGTACAGTAGGTCCATGTAAAACTGCATTAAAAGACGCAGGCGTTACCGGCAGCGATATCACTGATGTAATTTTGGTGGGCGGCCAAACGCGTATGCCGATGGTACAAGAAACCGTTAAAGAGATTTTTGGTAAAGAAGCACGCCGCGATGTTAACCCCGATGAAGCTGTTGCCATGGGTGCAGCGATTCAAGGTGGTGTATTAGCTGGCGATGTGAAAGACATCTTGTTACTTGATGTTACCCCATTATCACTAGGTATTGAAACCATGGGTGGCGTGATGACCAAGCTCATCGAGAAAAACACGACGATTCCAACAAAAACATCGCAAGTGTTCTCAACAGCAGATGATAATCAAACTGCTGTTACCGTGCATGTATTACAAGGTGAGCGTGAACGTGCTGCGGACAATAAATCGTTAGGTCGCTTTGACTTGGCTGATATTCCACCATCACCACGTGGCATGCCGCAAATCGAAGTAACGTTTGATATCGATGCTAACGGTATTTTAAATGTATCAGCGAAGGATAAAGCGACTAATAAAGAACAGTCGATCATAATTAAAGCTTCTAGTGGCTTGTCTGATGATGAAGTAGAAAACATGGTGAAAGATGCAGAAGCGCATGCTGAAGAAGATCAAAAGTTCAAAGAGCTGGTAGGCGTTCGTAACCAAGCCGATGGCATGGTGCATGCGGTTAGCAAAGCATTGACCGATGCAGGTGATAAAATCACCGCAGAAGAGCGTGAGCCTGTTGATGCTGCTATCAATGATTTGAAAGAAGCATTGAAGTCTGACGACAAGCAAGTGATCGAAGACAAGCTTAAAGTATTGACTGATGCATCAGCTAAAATTTCTGAGAAGCTTTATGCGACAAACCCAGAAGGTGGTGATGACCAGGGTGGCGATGATGCGCAAGGCGATGGTGACGATGCCGTTGATGGAGATTTTGAAGAAGTGAAGGATGCCGATAAGAAATAAGATTCGCCCCCAGGTTAGAATGGACAAGAAATTTGCTGTAGGGGTCGCATTGTATGCGACCCGGCATCGCGCAGCGATGCAGCGTTAAACAAACGGAAAAAAAATGTCAAAGAAAGATTATTACGAACTACTGGGTATTTCTAAATCAGCACAGGCTGACGAGATTAAAAAGGCCTACCGTAAGCTTGCCATGAAGTATCACCCGGACCGCAACCCGGACAATAAAGACGCTGAAGCTAAATTCAAGGAATGCAAAGAAGCTTACGAAGTTTTATCGAACAGTGAAAAACGTGCGCGCTATGATCAGTTTGGACATGCGGGCGTTGACTCATCGATGGGCGGCGGCGGCCCAGGCGGCGCTGGTTTTGGCGGCGGTTTCGATGATGTATTCGGCGATATCTTTGGTGACATTTTTGGTGGTGCGCGTGGCGGCCGCGGTGGTGGGCGCTCACGCGCGCAACGTGGCGCGGACTTAAAATACGATTTATCAATTACTTTAGAAGAAGCCGTGCATGGCGTTACTAAAGATATTCAAATCCCCACTTTAGTGAATTGCGGTAAATGTAAAGGTAGTGGTGCCAAAGCTGGCAGCAAAAAAACGACTTGTAGCACCTGCGCAGGTGCCGGTAGTGTGCGTATGCAGCAAGGGTTCTTTTCTGTAACGCAAACTTGCCCGCAATGCCATGGTGAAGGTGAAATGATTGCTGACCCATGTGCTCCTTGCCATGGTCAAGGCCGTCTGCGCGACAGCAAAACTCTATCGGTTAAAATACCGGCAGGCGTTGACAGCGGCGATCGCATTCGCTTAGCAGGTGAAGGTGAAGCCGGCGCGATGGGTGGCCCAACGGGTGACCTTTATGTCGAGATGCATATTACACCGCATGCTATTTTTGAGCGCGATGATAATAATCTTTATTGTGAAATTCCAATTAACTTTACAACAGCAGCTCTGGGCGGCGAAATTGAAGTGCCGACTTTATCGGGCAAAGTAAAGCTGAAAATCCCAGCCGAAACACAATCTGGCAAATTGTTCCGCTTGCGGGGCAAAGGTGTTAAAGCACTGCGCAGCACAGCGATTGGTGATTTGATGTGCCGTGTTATGGTGGAAACACCCGTGAACCTCGATGCTAAACAAAAAGAAGTGTTGCAAGCCTTGCAACAAAGCTTAGACGTGAACCCAGGTAAACACAGCCCGAAATCAAAATCATGGTTTGATAAAGCTAAACGTTTTTTCTCGGCCTAAACTTTTCACCTGATTGTTTTTCGCTGTCAGAAAGTATATCATCCATCACTAAAATGGCATAAGGGTTTCTGTCACGCCCTTTGTTTAGTTCCCTGTAAAGGTAATCAATGCTAGAGTCCAGAGGGCTTGAAATGCCTAAGCCACCTTTAAACGCTCCCAGTTTTAAAAAATGAGCAGCTCCTGCACTTATAGTCACATCTTCTTCCTGTTTCACGTGCTCTCTGAGCGTCTTAACCATGAACTCTGTTCGCCTTTGAAACTCTTCCACTTGCTCTTTCGTATATTTGCGCATATCTGTGCCTTTTTGCAAAGATTTCTCTAGTGCATCATTTTCTTTATATTGTGTAAAAATAACTTTCCACGATTTTCCAGATTTTCTTAGCTTTATGATCTCATCAGAAACTTGTTTTCTTATATAATATTGGTTGAATAGTTTTTCTTCGGGAGAAAACTTCTTTTTTTGTGGGCTTATAAAACCGTGCTTCTCTGCGAGCTCTGTTAGTGGCTCTTCAATTTCGTTCTTTAGGAAGCGATGAAATTTTGCATCTAGAGTAGCATCATCATACATTAAGTATCCGGATCGTTCATGTACATAGTCGAGGAAGTCTTGGCGGAACTGAGGTAATTCTATATTCGTAAAAACGTCATTAATAGTCTCTATCTCATCCCATCCTATGCACACAGCATCGCTATGAACATTAAGATTTTGATAGGTGCAGGGAGCGGTTTCCCCTGAGGGAACCATTTCAAGCAACACTTTTCTAGAGTTGAGCTGACGGATGCAGTTCTGAGCAAGTGAAGGTCGGCTGTGATCTTCGGCCACTGCCACCCTGGTTGCACCATGCTGGCCTTTGATCATCGTAAAGCCCGGGCAAATGGGGTTACCTAGGGTAGTAGCCGTTGCTCCTTGCTGTCTGTTTATCTGCATCTGCTTAGCAATACCTCCAGCGCCAACCAAGAAAATAAAAAACAAAGCGCCTTTGTGCTCCCAGGTGAAGCGTCCGATGGCATATGCTGAATCAACTAGTTGCTGCGTATAGCTATCTTCAGCTGCTGGAGCAGGGGCTTGTTCCTCTTTTTTTGTCTTGTCCATATGTAATTATCTCCTCGATAAAGCTAAGTGTTTTTTCTCGGCTTAGCGGAGCTTCCTTTTCTGTCTCTCACAACATTTTCTGGAAGAATATCATCAAGTGCTAATAGCGCAAAGCTGTTGCCATGAGGTCCTTTTCCAAACTCATTCAGAAGATAGGTGACGGCTTCGTCTGTAGCTGCGCTTTTCCCTGCGGAATATTTAAGCAATCTTGCTGGTAGAAAGTGTGCCGCACCTGCAGCTGCAACATCAGTGCCCGGCTCTCCTGCATAGCTGTTGATGGTTTGGCTCATGCTTTTAGCCCGGCCCAGCATAGCTGAAACCATCTTATCGCTATTCATATCCTGGGTGCTTACGTAGTTGCCATATTGTCCAACTGTTGTGGGTTGCTGGCGCTCCTTATGATATCTATTAAAAATATGCTTCCACGTATAACCTTGTTGACGCTGTTCTAAAAATTTATCACAGGTTTTAAGCCGGGTGGTTCTTAGATGAAATCCAGCGGCAGCTTGTGTCGATCGCGATGGGAGTTTAGTTCGGCTGAATCCAAACTTTTTTTCATCAGCTGTTACAGAAGCTTCATATTGATTTTTGACTGAACTTATTACGAAGCTATCGAAGGCTTTGTCGGGAATATTTGCTTTGCTATTAAATCGCGTTTGCAGTTCATCAACGAATGCATTGCTGTCCAGGATAAATGCATCAGCTTCCAAGTTTTGCATGCTTTCTTTGCTTTCCCAGCCGATGCATTTGCGCCCAGGTGCGGCAGAGTAGCCAAATTCATTACAGGGGACTTCCTCGTTTGCAGCGACACCCTCTATGAAAAGACGGTGCGGTCTTTTGCTTGTTGCAAAAATACTGTCAACACATGCAGCAGTTTTTGCTCGGTGTAGATGTGACTCGGCGAGTGCGTAACGACGTGCCTTTTTAGGGGCGCTAGTATTAGCTAATAGAGTAAAGTCATTGCATATATAAGGGGAAGATTCTGATGTGGCTGTATCTTTCATTGCATAAACATTCACGGGCTGATCGGCAGTGGGTTGTAAGTTGCTAGTGCCACCGGGGGTTATTGCGAAATTTTGATTATTGTTCACCTGCATTTGTGTGGCAGCGGCTCCAGCAATAGCCAGGCTAATAAAAAACAAAGTACCTTTATGTTCCCAGGCAAAACGCCCGACTGAACAGGTTAAATCAACTAGCTGTTGTGCATAGCTGGTTTCAGCATTCGCTGTAGCGTGTTCTAGCTCCTCTTTTCTATGTTTTTTTCTGTCTGCGGCTTTACCCATGCTAATCTCCGATTTAATGCTCCATACAAGTCGCATAGCTTACCATATTATTCAATAAGATAGCAAGTGCGACCTCTACTAGCTTTTCTCCTCAAAAACCGCTACGATGGGGAATAAACTTCATAAAATACAAGAAGATATAATAATTTGACGCGTGTTGCGCAACGCGCTATAATAACAATAAGGGACAATAATAATGATAAGGTCGTTCAAGCATAAGGGCTTGCGCTTGTTTTTTGCGCATGGCTCAACGGCAGGCATTCAGAGCAAGCACAAGGCAAAACTGAGATTACAGCTAGCAGCACTGAACACAGCGATAAGCATTGAAGATATGGACATCCCAGGCTATCGATTGCACAAACTAAAAGGTGAGCGCAGGCATCTATGGTCGATTACAGTCAATGGCAATTGGCGATTAACATTTGAGTTCACAAATGGGGATGTTTACATACTGAATTACGAGGATTATCACTAATGGATATGCACAAACCACCACATCCTGGAGCGTTTATCACGCAAACTTATTTAGAGCCTTTTGGCATCAGTAATCGTTGTGTTGCGCAAAAGCTGGGTGTTGCGCCTTCAACCTTTAATCGTTTGGTAAAGGGCGACAGTGATGTTTCGCCGGAAATGGCCTATCGGCTTTCTAAAACTTTAGGGCGTAGCCCAGAGTCTTGGTTAGCCATGCAAGCGCAATACGATTTATGGCTCACCAAGAAGACATTAAGCTTGAGGGATGTCAAAAAACTGGATATCCCATTTGATAGAAATCTGGGTACAGCCTACTAGGCTCTGTTAACAAATTCGCTAGGTTGAGACATGACGCGTTGATTTTTGAGCATCGCAGCGCAGTGTACTTACAGTACATGAGCAGTGAAGCGCAGAAAATCGATGGGTGAGGGCCAACATAGTAGAGTTTGTAACAGAGCCTAGCTTTTCCGCTGAAAACCCGCTACAATCCATCTAGCATTTTGATGTGCAACCAGGAGGATCCCCTTGCAGCAGCCCGCCATATTGGTCTTAGAAGATGGCACCTTGTTTGAAGGCAAGGCTATTGGGCATTTGGGGGTAGCAACGGCAGAAGTGGTGTTCAATACATCCATGACAGGCTACCAAGAAATTCTTTCCGACCCATCCTATTTTGAGCAAATCGTCACACTGACTTACCCGCATATCGGTAATGTTGGCACCAATGAGCAAGACAACGAATCTGATAGAGCCTATGCCAAAGGTTTGGTGATTCGTGATTTATCGCCGATCGCCTCGAATTGGCGCTCGCAGCACAGCTTAACAGACTATTTGAAAGCACAAAAAGTGGTGGCCATTTCAGATATCGATACCCGCGAACTTACGCGAATTTTAAGAGAGAAGGGCGCGCAGCGCGGCTGTATTATGGCCGGTGAGATCGATGTCGAAAAAGCCAAACAATTAGCGCAGGACTGTCCTTCCTTGAAAGGCATGGATTTAGCAAAGGTTGTCAGCTGCAAAAAACCGTACCAGTGGAAACAGGGCACTTGGCTAGCGCCGGGGCAAGTTCGTGACGCCGAGCAAGAACACAGCTTTAAAGTCGTAGCGCTTGATTTCGGTGTGAAGCATAATATTTTACGCTTGTTAGTCGAGCATGGTTGCGATGTGACTGTTGTGCCAGCGACCACAACGGCAGAAGAAATTTTAAAATACAAGCCTGATGGCGTGTTCTTATCAAATGGCCCAGGCGACCCGCAGCCTTGCGATTACGCCATTAAAACCATTCAGACTTTATTAAGTGCCAAGATGCCGATATTTGGTATTTGCTTGGGGCATCAGTTGCTAGCTTTAGCGATGGGTGCAAAAACTTATAAAATGAAGTTTGGGCATCATGGTGCTAACCATCCGGTGCTTGACCACAATAGTAAACAAGTTTGGATTACGTCACAAAACCACGGTTTTGCTATCGACGATAAAACCTTGCCAAGCAATATTGAAGTGACACATAGCAGTTTGTTTGACCAAAGTAATCAGGGTATACGTGCAACAGATGCGCCGGCATTTAGTTTTCAGGGGCACCCAGAGGCATCGCCAGGCCCACATGATGCCGTAAGCCTATTTACGCAGTTTATTCAAAGCATGCAACAAAGTAACGCAACAACAGAGCAAAAAGATCATGCCAAAGCGTAGTGATATCAAAACTATTTTAATCATCGGTGCTGGGCCTATTGTTATTGGCCAAGCCTGCGAATTTGATTATTCCGGCGCGCAAGCTTGTGCAGCGCTGCGTGAAGAAGGGTACAAAGTGGTGTTAGTGAACTCCAACCCTGCAACCATCATGACTGACCCTGAATATGCAGATGTTACTTATATCGAACCGATTCATTGGCGCGTGCTTGAAAAGATCATTGCCAAAGAAAAGCCAGATGCTTTATTGCCAACCATGGGTGGGCAAACGGCATTAAACTGCGCTCTAGATTTAGCCAAAAAAGGCATACTTGAAAAGTATAATGTGGAATTGATTGGCGCTAGCCGCGAAGCCATCGATAAAGCTGAAGATCGCGAAAAGTTTCGTGTCGCCATGCAGAAAATTGGTTTGAATACCCCCAAGTCAGCTGTTGCTCACAGCATGGAAGAATCAAAGCAAGTGCAAGCGCAATTAGGCTACCCCACTATTATTCGTCCTTCGTTTACCATGGGTGGCACCGGTGGTGGTATTGCTTATAACCACGAAGAATTTGAGGAAATCTGCACCCGAGGCTTAGAGTTATCACCCACCAATGAATTATTAATCGAAGAATCAGTGATTGGCTGGAAAGAATATGAAATGGAAGTGGTGCGCGATAGAGCCGATAATTGTATTATCATTTGCTCGATTGAAAACATCGACCCAATGGGTGTACATACAGGCGACTCAATGACTGTAGCGCCAGCGCAAACATTGACCGATAAAGAATACCAGGTCATGCGTAATGCCTCAGTAAAAGTGTTGCGTGAAATTGGTGTTGATACCGGTGGCTCTAATGTACAGTTTGCCGTATGCCCAGAAACAGGTCGTTTGGTTGTTATTGAAATGAACCCGCGTGTTTCCCGTTCATCGGCCTTAGCATCAAAAGCAACGGGCTTCCCGATTGCTAGGGTTGCCGCAAAACTCGCCGTAGGTTATACCCTAGATGAATTGAAAAATGAAATCACCGGTGGCGCCACGCCTGCATCTTTTGAGCCAACGATCGACTATGTAGTGACTAAAATACCGCGTTTTAATTTTGAAAAATTTCCACAGGCCTCCAGCAGGCTGACCACGCAGATGAAATCAGTGGGCGAGGTTATGGCGATTGGCCGTACTTTTAAAGAGTCTTTGCAAAAGGCACTGCGCGGTTTGGAAATTGGTGTTGCAGGTCTAGATCCGAAAATAAATTTAGAAGCGCCCGATGTATATGAAACATTGCGTACGGAAATTTCAATACCTGGACCGGCACGCTTATGGTACATTGCGGATGCATTTAGAGCAGATTTTGAATTTGAAGATGTGCAGCAGTGGTCGCAAATGGACCCGTGGTTCTTAATACAGGTTCAGCAGTTGGTAGAAAGCGAGCAAGAAATCATGCGCTTGGGTCAAGCCGGTATGAGTAAAGACACTTTGTACCAAATCAAACGCCAAGGTTTTTCTGATGAGCGCTTGGCAAGCTTGTTGGGCATTAGTGAGCAAGCCGTTCGCAAGTTGCGTGACGACCATGGCGTACATCCAGTATATAAACGTGTTGATACTTGTGCCGCTGAGTTTGCCACCAATACTGCATACATGTATTCCACCTATGAGAAATTTTGTGAGTCAAAACCTAGCGACAAAGATAAAATTATTGTGCTGGGTGGCGGGCCAAACCGCATAGGACAAGGTATCGAATTTGATTATTGCTGTGTGCATGCAGCGCTGGCCATGAAAGAAGCGGGTTTTGAAACGATTATGATCAACTGTAATCCAGAAACCGTTTCAACCGATTACAATATTTCAGACCGCCTTTATTTTGAACCGCTAACACTGGAAGATGTGCTTGAAGTGGTGCGCATCGAAAAACCCAAAGGTGTGATTGTGCAGTACGGCGGGCAAACACCGCTAAAACTTGCTAAAGCTTTAGAGGCTGCGGGTGTCCCGATTATTGGTACATCGCCGGATGCAATCGACCGCGCTGAAGATCGTGAGCGTTTTAGCCAAATGCTTGATCGCTTAGGCCTTAAACAGCCACCGAATTGCACAGTAAAAACGGTGAGCGAAGGTATAGAAAAAGCTTCCACTATAGGTTACCCATTGGTAGTGCGCCCATCTTATGTGCTGGGTGGCCGCGCAATGGAAATTGTGCACAACGACAGCGAACTTAAAAACTACTTAGAAAATGCCGTGAGTGTTTCCAATGATTCACCTGTCTTGCTTGATCGTTTTCTTGACCAGGCGATAGAGGTCGATGTTGATGCAATCAGCGATGGTGATGATGTTATTATTGGCGGTATCATGGAGCATATTGAACAAGCGGGCGTTCATTCTGGCGATTCGTCTTGTGCATTACCGCCGCATAACTTGAGCCAACAGCAACAAGAAGCGCTTTCAGAGCAAATGCAAAAAATGGCAAAAGAGCTAGGCGTGATAGGCTTGATGAATGCACAATTTGCGATTCAAGGTGAGGATATTTATATTTTAGAGGTAAACCCTCGCGCATCACGTACCGTACCTTTTGTTTCTAAAGCCACGGGTTTGCAATTGGCGAAGGTAGCTGCAAAGTGCATGGTGGGTATAAAATTAAAAGATATGCCGCATGCAAAATACATTGCGCCTGAGTATTACTCGGTTAAAGCACCTGTTTTCCCATTTGATAAATTCCTAAACGTTGACCCTATCCTTGGCCCAGAAATGAAATCAACTGGGGAAGTGATGGGTGTTGGGCATACTTTTGCCGAAGCCTATGCTAAGGTACAGTTGGCAATAGGGTGCGAGCTGATTCCAGGCGGCAAAGCTTTTATCAGTGTTCGCGATGCTGATAAGCAAAGTATTGTTGGTTTGTCAGAACAGCTTGTTTCTCTAGGTTTTGAATTGGTCGCAACACGCGGTACTGCTGAATGCTTGCGACAAGCAGGCGTGCCTTGTGAAACCGTAAAGAAAGTAATGGAAGGCCGGCCACATATTGTTGATATGATTAAAAACGGCGAAATTGATTTTATTGTTAATACCACTGAAGGCAAGAAAGCGATAGCAGACTCACATACTATTCGTAGCTCAGCCTTGCAACGTAAAGTTAAATATACCACGACAATTGCGGGTGGTTTCGCTGCGGTCAGTGCCTTTAAGTTTGAAAAACAGTGGCAAGTGACGGCATTACAAGCACTACATGGATAGGTGAATTATGCAAAGAGTTCCTATGACCCAAGAGGGTCACGACAAACTGCAAGAAGAAGTAAATCATTTAAAAACGATTGAGCGCCCACGTATCGTCGAAGCGATTAAGGTTGCGCGTGAGATGGGCGATCTAAAAGAAAATGCTGAGTACCAAGAAGCTAAAAATGAACAAGGCATGATTGAAGCACGTATTCGTGACATTGAAGGTAAGCTGTCAAATGCACAAGTGATTAACATTGCTACCATGCAAAATACAGGGCGTGTTATTTTTGGTTCCACAGTAACACTGATGAATCTTGATAATGAAAAAGAAGTAAAATACAGAATTGTTGGTGAAGACGAAGCCAATGTAAAAGAAAATAAAATTTCGGTGACATCGCCTATTGCGAGCGGTATTGTTGGCAAAGAAGAGGGCGACACGACTACCATACAAACACCGAGTGGACCTGTGCAGTACGAAGTTGTTCAGGTTGAATATATTTAAGGAGAGAAAAATGACAAAAAAAACAGGTTTTGAACACGTCCAAGAGTTCCATGAAACGTTTGGCCATCCTATTTATCGTGAGCCAAACATCCCTGATGCAAAAGATATCAAGTTACGTCTTGCGCTTATTCTAGAAGAATTTACTGAGCTCACAGATGCTTGCGTTAACGACAGTAAAAACGCAAAACAATTATTGACGACGCTCGATCAGGCAATGAATGAAGTGCGCGCATTAAACGAAACTGATCTAGACGTTAATGTGGTCGAAGTCGCAGACGCACTCACTGATATCAATTATGTTACCTACGGTGCGGGGCATTGCTTCGGTGTTGACCTAGACGCCTGCATGCGTGAAGTGCAACGCGCCAACATGAGCAAACTGGGCGCTGATGGAAAACCAATCTACAATGAACATGGCAAAATCATGAAAGGCCCGGATTATACTCCGCCAGATATAGCCAAGATTATTTCTAAATAATTAAAAAATTCCCGTTAATATGGTCGCCCCCTTTGTGAAGGGGCAGTCACGCGGGCGCGTAGGGCGCGCGTGGCGGGGGTTTTTCCTTGCATAAAAATATTTTTACCGGTACATTAATCCTTGTTATTTTATTTTTATACACGGAGGTAATTATGCAAAATGGGCCTACTAATCTAGGAGCACTTAGTGTTGGCGGATTCATTTATACTTATGCAGTCCCTGGCGATGCAAGGGTAAAATTAGAAGCAGCAAACATTGGTCAAAATGCTAAACCAACCATTTTCATCACCTTACCAGGCCCAGGCGCACCGATACCGCCTGAACAAATAGACACCTGGAAAGCACGCAATCTTGCAGGTTGCACCGGTGTCTTGGCGTATCTGATGGAAAAATTAACAGCGCTTAAAGCAATGGGTTTTAGTGTTGTGGTGCTGACCTCGATGACGGAAGCGGAATTTGATGTGGCTGAAAGTAGAAGAACAGCTGCAGGCAATGAAGATTTCCCGGCTACAGGCACGGATGGTATTACCTTTATTCACGATCCTGAGCTGGCCATAGCCAAAGCGCTGCGCATCGATACCGTTACAGCCTGTGGCCGCAAAGTCTACCCTTCGATGGCGGGCATTTTAAATAAAGCTGGAAAATTAGAGGCTGTAATTGAGGGCCATGAGCAACAAGCAGCGCCGAGTAGTTTAGAAAAAACCGAGAAAAGAAAAGCGGCTAATGTGTTTGTGGATGAGACCATTATGGCAGCAGAGCGGCATGAAGATGAACTTAATGTGCATGTTGATAAAAAACCAAAAATCTAGTAGTAATATTTTTACGGAGGTAAATAATGATTAAAGTAGGCCAGGATATTGTGACAATGTTAGAGGATTACTGTAAAGGGCATCCGACTGATTCGAAAGCTGCGGGTGCGGCTCAATTAGCGGGAGTGATCCAAGCGCATTTATTAGGTTTGGGAGAAGAACTTGTATTGATAATTCACCCCGGTGCCGGTGCTTTGGGTGATATGGCTAAAACACCAAAAGATAAAGACGGATTTTTTATGGAGCGCTATGTAGATGCCGGATTTGCAGGTTGCTCAGGCGAAGCCAATAAGCTGCCAGGCCTCATTGGAGACGGCCAATTTGCTGTCGTCGTAAGTCATATTTTACAAGAGAAAGTAGAGGCTAACGCCGTTTCAATTGCTGCGGCACGAGAGAAATGTAACAATGTTGTGGCTGCAAATATCGCCTTCATCGATGACAAAGCAGGTTTTCTGGAAGCCGCATTGGGTGTACCCCTAGAAACAATTTCAGGGCGTATTTCTGAGTCTAGTATGCAGCAGTATACACACCAAGCCTACCCACCTTGCGCCATTAAAATTGGTCCAGGAAGAAATGGCGCAAAAAGCGAAGTGTTTGCTGTTGTATCGGGAATTAGTGTTGATGAAGCCGGTAAAAAAACGCGTAGTGCCACGTATATCGAAGATGCTTTAGCGGTGACCGAACCACAAGCGCGCGTGACTGCCGCACCTTAAAGGATAAAAAGGGGTCAGGGCAAAAATGACCAGACCCCTCTTCTTTACTTATGGCAACACTTGTTGCAAATGGTAAACATCAAGCCTAGGAAGAAACCATAAACGACATGCATAAGCAACGTTACTTGCATCATGTGTGCGCCAGCACCTGCGTTAATCGTTTTGTCCATAAACATACCATGGCCTGCAAATGGCATAACAACGACAATCATAAACACCCATACAAGAATGCTATACACGATGCCGCGTAACCAATAAGGACCATTGAAAAAGCTTAAAACAAGAGCAAAAATAATAGGCCAAACAACAACGCCCAATATTAAATGCACCAGCCAGCCAGGAATGTCTTTGTTACCCATTAATGCGTCTGCTGCATGTGGCATAGCGAACTCAGGTACAACGCCAAAATGCTGCTTCAAAAATACTAACCCTGCAACGATAGCGGAAGCGACAACACCCGCACAAATGCTTTTAATGTATTTATTCATCTTACTTTCCCCAGTGGATTCAACGAGATAGATGTATAAATATTAGCTCATAATGTCAGTTATGCAACCCGAGAGTGAGTTGACATTTCTAAATAAGAATGATTATCATTAACTCCTGGGCGTATTAGCCTGCGATAAGTTTATACGAGAGCCGCGAAGGCATATCTAATCAACTGAAGGAATTACAATGAAACAGTACTTTTTAATAGCTTTAACCCTATTCATCACCACCTCAGCCATTGCCAAGCCCTTGGTTGTGTACTCAGGTCGCAGTGAGGCGCTAGTAGGCCCAATTTTTGAACAGTTTGAGCAAGATACCAATATCAAGCTTGATGTGCGGTATAACAGTTCTCCGGCGGGAGCAACGCAATTATTACAAGAACGCGAAGCCAGCCCAGCTGATGTCGTATTCTTGCAAGAGACCAGCTATCTGAGCGTGCTCGCGAATGCTGGATTATTGCAAGAGCTGCCCAATAGCTTGCTTGATCAAGTACCGGAGCAATTCCAAGAAGCACAAGGCCGTTGGATGGGGACATCCGCGCGTGCTCGCGTGCTCGCCTACAACACAAATTTAATCAGTGAAGATGAATTGCCACAAAGCTTGGCTGAACTTAGCGATCCTAAATACCAGGGTAAATTGGGTTGGGCGCCGACAAATGCTAGCTTCCAGGCGCATATTAGTGGGTTGCGCGCGCTTTGGGGTGATGAAGCTACGGAGCAGTGGTTAGAGGCAATGATTCAAAACCAACCAACAGCCTATCCGAAAAATGCCGTGCAAGTCAGTGCTGCCGGTACAGGTGAGATAGCCATCGGCTGGGTTAATCATTACTACTTGCATCGTTTGCAGCAACAACAGCCTGATTTGCCTGTTAAAAACTATAGTTTTCCGCAGCAAGGCGATGCCGGTAATATGTTGATGATTGTTGGTGCAGCAATTACCAAAAACACAGATAACCAAGCGCAAGCAGAAATGTTATTAAATTATTTGGTGAGTGAGCCTGTGCAATGGCGTTTTGTTAACGAAGTATTTGAATACCCGGCTAGCAAAAATGTTGCAACACATCCCGATGTTGCAAGCCTGGATAGCATCGAGTTCGTTGAAATTGATCAAGGTTCATTGGCGGATATCGGGCCGACATTAGAGCTACTGAAAAAACATGGCTTACTCTAATACAAGCGGCTATGCTGCTTCGACAGGGGCGTTTTTCGTCACGTTTATTGTTTTTATTCCGCTTATTGGTTTAATGCTGGGTTTGCTTGACCCTATCCCAAATCCATTTTTAACAACAGCGCCTTCATTTATTAGTTTGTTGCAACAAACAGGTGCATTAAAAATGTTATTCAACACGGTATTGCTAGCAGGAAGCGTTTCCATTGTTGCGGTATGCATGGGCACATGGTTGGCATACATGCAACAGCGTGCGAACTATCCAGGGCGAAAGATCCTCAGCCTTTTATGTTTGATGCCATTGGCAATGCCCAGTTATTTGCTGGCAGCAACGCTGCGTGAAAGTTTAGGCCCGGGTGGTATGGTCGGTAGTCCTTTTGGTTTCCCGATGTTTACAGGTTTTTGGCCTGCATTTATGGTGTTGGTTTTAACTACGGTGCCATTTGTACAATTATTAGTGAATGCAACATTGGCTAAATCTTCCAGTGCTGAAGAAGAGGCGGCACGTACTTTAGGTGCTAACCATTGGCAGGTATTTCGGCACGTGATCATGCCACGCCTACGCCCAAGCTTTGCCTTTGCTATTTTAATTGTGCAGCTTTATGTGATCAGCGATTTCGGTGCTGTTGCTGTTTTAGATTACCAAGTATTGACATGGCGCTTGTATCAATCGGTTGACCATCAACAGTTGCAAGAGGCTACACTGTTTGGTGTTGCCTTGTTACTCATTACTTTACCATTATTGGTTTTATCACGCCGCATCCATGGCAAAGTGCCCCGCAATATGCAAGTTGGCAACGCGCGTGCGCCAAAATCTAAAAAATTAGGTAAAAAATCGTTGATACTTACCTACGTGATTCAAACATTTGTTATTGGTTTGGGTGTGTTCTTGCCGATCATCACTTTATTCGTCTGGGTTTTAATGGGCGCAAAATATGATAATGCTTTTGCTAGTCTCTCGCAACCCGTGCTTGATAGCGCTTGGATTACAACAATAGGTGCATTGTTTGTTGTGTTGTTGGCATTTTTTCCGGCGTGGTATACGGCGCGTAATAAAAATAAATCATCTTGGCTGGTAGAACAAATGACTTATTTGAGCAGCGCCTTGCCGGGTGTACTCTTGGCATTTGGTTTGATCTTGGTAGCGTTATTTATTGGCCGCTATTTCGATGTGCGCAGTTTATACCCATGGCTATTATCTAGCGGTATTTTGTTGTTATTGGGTTACGCGATGCGATTTTTAGCGGAATCTTATGCGCCACTTAAGGCCTCGATTTTAATGCTAGACCCACGTGAAAAAGACAGTGCGCGTTTATTGGGTGCCAACGATTGGCAGTGGTTTAAGCGAGTGGCATTGTCCACGTTGAAGCCTGGTGTTTTAACGGCTCTACTGCTCGCTGCGCTGGCGATTATCAAGGAGTTACCTGTCACTTTGTTGTTAGGGGGTGCTATGGGCTTGCGGCCCTTGAGTTTCCGCATTTTTGACCGCTATCAAGAGGCCTTCCTGCACGATGCAGGCCTTGCAGGGCTTGTGTTATTGGTGGTTTCCTTTACTATGACCTTAGTATTATTAAGATGGAGGCGTCATGCCTGAGCCGCATTTACCACTGGATATCTGTAACCTTACACATCGCTTTGCAAAAGCCGATGATGATGTGCTTTACAATATTAATTTGGCTTTAGAGCCGGGTGAGTTTGTGGCTATTTTAGGGCCATCAGGTTGTGGTAAATCAACTTTATTACGAGCGATCGCAGGCTTGGTAACGCCTGACTATGGTTGCATTCGTATTGGTGGTGAAATAGTCGTTGCCAGTGGTCGTGAAAAACGCCCCGCTGAAGCACGCCAGATTGGCATGGTATTCCAAGATTATGCTTTGTTTCCACACATGACCGTTCACGAGAATATTGCCTTTGGCTTAACACATCAGCAAACCAAAATGAACAAAGCTGAAAAAGAAACGCGCGTTTTACAATTACTTGAATTAATTGAAATGCAAAATTTCGCAGATCGCATGCCATCGGAATTATCAGGTGGGCAACAGCAACGTGTCGCATTAGCGCGTGCGTTGGCACCAAAGCCGCAGTTATTATTACTCGACGAGCCTTTTGCAAATGTTGATACCAACCTTCGCCAATGCTTAGGTGAGCAATTACAAATGCTGGTTAAGCAAGAAGGCGTGAGTGTGCTGATGGTGACTCACGATCGCCAAGAAGCATTTGCACTAGCTGACAAGGTCGCCATTTTAGATAATTGCATGGGCAGTGCGAAAATCGTGCAATGTGATACCCCTGAAAATGTTTACCAGCAACCTGCAAACCAATGTGCGGCAGAGCTTTCTGGGCCAGCATTATTGTTAGATGCTGATGCAAAAGGTTTGAAAGCAGAAACATTACTCGGTGAAATTACCTTGCTCAACCCAAGCAAAGGTAAAAGCAAAATCGTAATCCGCCCAGAGATGGCGAAGTTTAGCAAAAATACTTTAGGCAATGCGAAAGTAATCGCACGCTCTTACCAGGGCAAAAACTATCGCATTTTATGCGAAACCGAATTTGGTAAAGTCCTTGCCGAGTCGAATGATGCAACACCACCTGCGCTGGGCACAGTAGGCTTGCTTAATATAGATGCACCTTGTTGGGTGTTACCCAGCTAAAATCATCTCTCGCATCTGTGTACAGACTTCATGCATCACATGCACATTATGAATGCTAGCAAGATTATGATAAGCCGGAAGCTTGTCTTTAAATAAATAATGTAAATAAGCGCGTGAGAAATTTTCGCAAGTGTAACAACTGCAATCTTCCATGATCGGGCGATCATCGTTTTTATAAATTGCTTTTTTTATGAGGATGCGGCCGCGATCATCGCCATCCATGGTTTCAAATCGCAACCAGTTATCAGTTTTTACGATTTTCCCGTGATATAAAGCACCATGCCGTGCATTACGTGTGGGGGCTACGCAATCAAATATATCAATGCCTTGCTCGACGACATCAATTAAGTCTTGCGGCATCAGGCCCACGCCCATGGTGTAACGGATTTTTTGTTCAGGCAGTATGGGGCGCACCCAGCCGATCACTTCGCGTGTTTTTTCCATATCAAAACCTATCACCTCACCACCAATGGCAATCCCATCAAGATCGGCATTGATAATCACTTCAGCACTTTGTTCACGCAGATCTTGAAAACTGCCACCTTGGATAATGCCAAACAAAGCTTGGCGTTTGCCGTAAGGGGTGTCAGGTGATTGTTGATGTGCCTCGATAGATTGTTGCAGCCAACGGTGGGTGCGATCCATCGCAGCTAATGCTGCATCGCGACCGCCTTGTTCAGGTGTGCACTCATCGAATGCCATGATAATATCCGCACCAATTGTTTTTTGCGCTTGGATCGAAGACTCCGGCGTCAAATGGATAACTTTACCTGTGATCGGATGCTTAAAATGTGCACCCTTGTCGTCGATTTTACAAATCTTGCTGTTTTTCGAAAGTGAAAATACTTGAAAGCCACCGCTATCGGTGAGCATAGGTTTGTTCCAATTCATGAATTCGTGCATGCCACCGTTGTGCTCAATGATCTCCATGCCCGGCGAAACCAGCATATGGTAGGTATTACCACCTAAAATAATCTGGCTGCCCGCCTCAACAAGCTGGGGCGGCGTCATTTGGTTCACAAAGGCGCGGGTCGCCACTGGCATAAAAGCAGGGGTTTGCACCTCACCATGGGGCGTGCTGAATTTCATCACGCGGGCATGGTTATCTGGGTGCTTGGCAATCAGCTCGCTGTGGAAGGTGTTAGTCATAGTGCAGCCATTCTACCATATGCTAGAATGTGGAAAATGGGCAAACATACAAGGATGGTGAATGATGCCTAAATATTTAATTGCACTTATTTTATCGATCAACATGGCATGGGCTGCTTCTGCTGCGCAAGATGCCGAGCAGGCATTTCAAAGTGCTGCTGCAGCGTTTCAAGAGCAATTTGATTTGACACAGATGCAAGCAGATGAAATCGCTATGGATTACGCGCAGGCGGTAGGAATATTTGCTGCGCTGCCAGAAGGTACTGACTCACAAGACTACGATAAACTGGTTTTACCGCATTTGATCAATGCCTATGAGCACTTGGGTAAATTTACATCGCTTGCAGATGTCTCGGATGCAGCAAACGATGAACTGCAAGCGTGGATAGCTGGCTAGACTTCTTTAGCTTTAGCAGCTTTAGCTTTATAAATCGTCGCCATATGGCCAATCTGTTGGATCAGCACAGCGTTGTGATGTTCGCAGATGGTTTTGATAGTGGTGTCACGCTCGGTGTGATCTTCAGCACTAACACGAATCTTGATCAGCTCATGGGCGCCAAGTGCCACGCCAATCTCTTTTTGCACCGCCTCAGAAAGGCCTTTATCACCCATAAGAATCACAGGCTTCAAATGATGGGCCTTTTGCTTCAGGTCTTTAATGTCTTGTTTCGATAAGTCAGTCATAAGGGGGAGTATATCACGTAAGAGAGCGTGAGCGCTAGCGAACGATCAGATGAGCAATGAATCAAGGTCATCAATCATATTTTTCATGTAATCTGAATTCGAATAAATACTCATGGGTTTGCCTTGCCTCTGTAGAACATATTCAATGGCTGCTTCGACAAGTAAGGGAGCCCATATATATCGAGTGCTTCCGTGTTTTGTCCACTTTTTTCTTGTTTTATCTTCAGGAAAATGTTTATTTAATGAACGTGATATGTAGGATTTTAATTGCTTTAGTATAAACTCAGGAGGTTCCATTGCGCGTAAAACAATGTGAACATGATTTGATCTAATGTGAGCTGCAATTAGAAGCCAGTTATTATATGTACAGGTTCTTTTAACTTCTTTTAGCACGATGTCTCTTCTTGGTGCATCAAGCAAATAATTTTTACCTTTCATTCTTGCTTTTGCCAAAGAGCTGCGTTTAATATTCTGTGTTATACAGGGTGTTTCAATGATATTGTGATGTCTATCAACTGTGCCTCTAGCATCACCGTGTAATCTTGCACCATAACAAGTGAACGTTATAAAGTATGCATATGGGTTATTGCTATTCATATTATTCTCTTTTCTTTGCATGGTACTATTTTTAGCTTTATCTCACAACAGAAGGCCCAGCTGCTCGTTCGCTGGCGCTCACGCTCGCCCATGTGCTTGCGACAAGTTATTAAGCGAGCGCAAACGCTAGTGCGCGATCAGATGAGTTAAAAGCTTGCAGCTGCAGAAGCTATATCGCTGATTCAGCTGCTCGTTCGCTGGCGCAGTGAGATTACCGCAAGCAGCCATGGTATAATAGCCGCATGGCTAAATCGAAATCATCTGGTCAGTGGCTTGACCGTCACTTTAAAGACCCTTATGTAAAGCAGGCTAAAGAGCAGGGCTATCGTTCGCGAGCGGCTTTTAAACTGAAAGAAATCCAAGAAAAACATAAGCTTATCGAATCTGGTATGCGCGTGCTTGAGCTCGGTGCGGCACCCGGCGGCTGGACGCAGGTATTGGTGCAAGAGATAGGTAACTCGGGCCATGTCTATGCCATTGATTTACTAGAGATGGACCCCATTAATAACGCCACCATTTGGCAAGGTGATATTCAAGATGATGCGCTTCTGGCCGATATCTTGAGTACTACGGGAGGTGGCATTGATGTTGTATTATCTGACATGGCGCCGAACATGATGGGTCACAAGGACACAGATGTCTTGAGAGCCCTTAATTTAGCCCAGATAGCACAGGATACGGCTGACAGGGTATTAAGGCCAGGTGGTAGCCTGTGTATTAAGCTGTTTCACGGGGTCGGTTTTGATGCTTTTGTGTTAGATATACGAAAAAAGTATACAAAAGTGAAGATTTATAAGCCTAAAGCTTCAAGAGCGCGCTCAAGAGAGGTATACTTGATAGCTCTAGAAAAATACTGAGGACGACAACTTGAACGATATGCTGAAGAATTTGTTTTTATGGTTAATCATCGCTGCTGTACTGATGTCGGTGTTCAGCAACTTTAGCCAACGTACCTCAGCGGGCAATAACTACGATTATTCGCAGTTCTTGGGCATGGTAAATAATGGCTATGTGCAGTCTGTAGTTATCGAGAAGCAATCAATCAGTGGCCTCACCCGTGACAATCAACGTTTTACTACTTACATGCCAATGGAAGACCCAGGCCTGATCAGCGATTTATTAAGCAACGATGTTGCAATCGAGGGCAAAGCGCCCGAGCAAACCAGCCTATTGATGCAAATTTTTATTAACTGGTTCCCGATATTATTATTCATCGGTGTTTGGATTTTCTTCATGCGACAAATGCAAGGCGGCGGCAAAGGCGGCGCGATGTCATTTGGTAAGAGTCGCGCGAAACTGTTAGGTGAGAATGAAGTGAAAGTAACATTCAAAGATGTTGCCGGTGCTGAGGAAGCCAAAGAAGATGTAGTTGAACTTGTTGATTTCTTGCGTGACCCAAGCAAGTTTCAAACCTTAGGCGGACGTATTCCGCGCGGTATTTTGATGGTTGGCCAACCAGGTACCGGTAAAACTTTATTAGCGCGTGCAATCGCGGGTGAAGCGAAAGTACCATTCTTTACAATTTCCGGTTCCGATTTTGTTGAAATGTTCGTCGGTGTTGGTGCTTCACGTGTTCGTGACATGTTTGAACAAGCTAAAAAACAAGCGCCTTGTATTATTTTCATCGATGAAATCGATGCCGTGGGCCGCCATCGTGGCGCCGGTGTAGGTGGTGGGCATGATGAGCGTGAACAAACGCTTAATCAATTACTCGTCGAGATGGATGGCTTTGAAGGTGGCGAAGGTGTGATTGTTATTGCAGCTACTAACCGCCCAGATGTATTAGACCCCGCTTTATTGCGCCCGGGTCGTTTTGATCGCCAGGTTGTGGTGGGTTTGCCAGATATCCGTGGCCGCGAAGCAATTTTAAAAGTGCACTTGAGGAAGGTTACATTTGCCGATTCTCTTAAACCAGAAGTGATTGCTCGAGGTACACCCGGGTTTTCTGGTGCTGATTTAGCAAATCTTGTGAATGAAGCAGCCTTGCTGGCGGCGCGTGGTGGCAAAGAAGAAATCACGATGCATGAAATGGAGTTAGCCAAAGATAAAATCATGATGGGTGCTGAGCGTAAGTCGATGGTAATGGATGAAGACGAGAGAAAACTCACAGCCTACCATGAAGCAGGGCACACAATTGTTGGTCGTTTGGTGCCAGAACATGACCCAGTTTATAAAGTAACAATTATCCCGCGTGGTCGCGCATTGGGTGTAACCATGCATATGCCAGAAAGGGATCGCTACAGTTATTCAGTGCAACGTTTGCGCAGCCAATTGGCATCACTGTATGGTGGCCGTATTGCCGAGGAAATAATTTTTGGCAAAGATGCGATCACAACGGGTGCATCAAACGATATTGAAAAGGCAACAGAGCTAGCACATAATATGGTTACAAAATGGGGCTTGTCTGAGCGCTTAGGCCCATTGGCTTATGGTGAAGACGAAGGCGAGGTATTCTTAGGCCGTTCCGTTACCCAACATAAAGCGGTTTCAGGCGAAACAGCAAAAGCAATTGATGAAGAAGTGCGCGCTATTATCGACAAGGCTTATGCTACCGCAGAAAAAATTCTTAAAGATAATATTCATATTTTGCATGCGATGTCTGAAGCGCTTATCAAATACGAAACCTTAGATGCAGAACAGATTCAAGATATTATGGAAGGCCGTGAACCACAGCCGCCAGAGCACTTTGAAGAAGAAGATGACAATAACACAACACCCACTGCTCCCACAGCTTTGGAACCCGACCCCGTAAAAAAGACGAGCTCGATGAAGAACCCTGATTCACTCGGGGGGACGGCGTAATATTTATTTTAATCGCCCCCCTTTTGTAAGGCGGGCAGATAATGACGCAGTCATTATCGGGGGATTTGGGCTAGTAACAAGATGAAAAACACACAAATTATGGGCGTGCTTAATATCACGCCCGATTCATTTTCTGACGGCGGGCAGTACAATACTGTTGCGGGTGGTTATATGCGTGCCGAACAAATGTTGCATGAAGGCGTCGATATCTTTGATGTTGGGGGTGAATCAACACGCCCGGGTGCGCAGCCGGTTTCAGTGCAAGAAGAACTCGATCGTATTTTACCGGTAATCGAAGCAATTAAATCATTAGGTAAACCTATCTCAGTTGATACGCGTCGTACACAAGTCATGCAAGCAGTGTTGCAGCTGGGTGTGCAGACGATTAACGATGTTGATGCATTGCAAGATGAGCAAGCGCTAGAGACAGTGGCAAGCAGCAATGCTGATGTTTGCATCATGCATATGCAAGGGCAACCTCACACAATGCAAGAAAACCCTGAGTATAGCGACGTGGTCAAGGACGTATTCGATTTTTTAGAACAACGCGTACAAGCTTGCGAACAACAAGGCATCAATAAGTCTCGCATCATAATTGATCCGGGTTTTGGTTTTGGCAAAACACTGCAACACAATTTAAAATTATTAAAAAGCTTGAAACATTTTCAGCAACTAGGCTGTCGTATTCTAATTGGCTTGTCACGCAAGTCGATGTTTGGAAATATTACGGGTAAGCCTGTGGAAGAACGCTTTGCAGGTAGTTTAGCGGCAACCGTTGTTGCATTACTACAAGGTGTTGACATTGTTCGCACGCACGATGTTGCGGGCACGCTCGACGCTATAAAAGTTGTTTCGGCTTTAAATCATCTGGAGACAGCTTAAGATGACAATGACTTTCAAAACAAAATTTGGCACCGATGGCATACGCGGTCGCGTAGGTGAAGCACCCATTACCGTAGATTATATTTTAAAGCTAGGCTGGGCTGCAGGGCGAGTATTGGCAAAACAAGGCACCAGCAAAGTTGTGATCGGTAAAGATACACGTATCTCGGGTTACATGTTCGAGTCAGCACTGGAAGCAGGTTTGTCTGCAGCGGGCGTTGATGTTTGTTTATTAGGCCCTATGCCAACGCCAGGCATCGCTTACTTAACCCGAGAATTGAAAGCCGATGCAGGTATTGTCATCAGCGCTTCTCATAATCCTTACACGGATAATGGCTTTAAGTTTTTCTCCAGCAAAGGTGAAAAGTTGGATGCGGATACTGAACAACTTATAGAACAACATTTAGCGATACCTTTGGTGACGGTTGCGCCCGATCACTTGGGTAAAGCTTACCGCATCGAAAATGCGCAGCAACGCTATATTGATTTTTGCAAACAACAATTTAAAAACTTATCGCTGCATGGCTTAAAAATTATTGTCGATTGCGCGAATGGTGCAAATTATCATATTGCGCCACAATTGTTTGCACAGTTCGGTGCGCAAATCGAAACCTTGGGTGTTTCACCTAACGGCCTGAATATCAACGACCATTGTGGTTCGACATATACAACAAATCTTCAACAAGCTGTCGTTAAGCAAAAAGCAGATGTTGGCATCGCTTTCGATGGTGATGGCGATCGCGTAATTATGGTTGACCACACTGGCGAAGTGATCGATGGCGATCAACTTGTGTATATTATGGCCAAATATGGCGCTGAGAAAAAGACAGTTAAAAAAGGTGTTGTAGGCACCCAGATGAGTAACCTCGGACTTGAACAAGCCATTAAAAAAATGGGCTTAAAGTTTACCCGCACAAATGTGGGTGACAAATTTGTTTTGGCTGCTCTGCAAGAAGCGGGTTGGCAACTGGGTGGCGAATCTTCAGGCCATATTATTCAAATGCAACGTAACTCTACAGGTGATGGCATCATGGCAGCCTTGCAAGTGCTAGAGGCATTACAGTTTTGGAAAATATCACTTCGCGATGCACTAACAGAATTAGTGATGCACCCGCAGGTGATGATTAACATTGCCGTTAAGTGTTCGCAAGACCCACTAAAACAGCCTGATATTGTTAAAGCTATAGAAGATATAGAAAAACAAATGGGCAGTGATGGCCGGGTGCTATTGCGCCGCTCTGGCACCGAACCTGTGGTGCGCGTGATGGTCGAAGGCCGCGATAACAAGCAAGTGCGTCACAATGCCACTGTACTTGCCGGCATTGTGAAAAACGTGCTGACGCACGAACCAGTATAGAATGTAAAAGGAAGGAAGCATGCGCAACATTTCAGGGACGAAGCTTCAAGCATTCATTTTGCTCGCCATCGTGTTAATCGAAGGGTTTGTCACTATCTCAGCGGAGATCTTAACGATCAGGCAGCTGATCCCTTTCGTTGGTAACAGTGTTGTTGTGACCAGCATCATCATTGGTATATTTTTGTTGTTTTTGGCTTACGGTTATCGCAAAGGCGGCATGATCAAAGAAAATCATGCCAGAATACTCGCGCGTAACCTTCTTATTTCAGCCGTGTTGATCGGCTTTGGTTTGTCTTACTTTTTTATTCATCAATGGTTTGTGCTGGCTTATCGTTACTTACCTATTCATGACATGATCCCCTTGTTAAGTTATTTATTGCTTATCACGGCGCCTCTTGTGTATTTTTTGGGGCAAACAGTACCTTTGACTTTGCATTTATTCCCAGGCAGTAAAGAAATCGAAACGGGTTTGCTTGGTGGCCGCATTATGCACATGAGCACCCTGGGTTCGTTTTTGGGCGCAGTAGTGACAAGCATAGTCTTGTTTACTTTATTAGGTGTTGCGGCTACCGTGATCATTAATACCTTTTTGCTGATATTCCTGGCCGCGTTCTTAATTCGCAAACGGGCCGATGCCATCGTTTGTGGTTTGGCCTTGGTGCTTGTCCTGCCAGCTACCGTCATGCTCAATGCATCGACTGAAAAATCATATTTTTTGAAAACCAATAACTATGCGAATTATCGTGTCACTAACTTTCTAACAGAAAATAATCTGGTGAAACAGCTCGAGATTAATAACAGCTATAGCTCCATGCTCGATACGTATGGTCGCGGTTATCCTTATGTGGAAGCCATCAAAAGTATCTTGTTCAATGATTTAAATATGAATGATGCAGATATTCTAATTCTCGGCGCAGGAGGCTTTACCCTAACCATAAATGCGCAAGACAACAATCGCTTTGTATACATCGATATTGACCCAGATATCAAAGATATATCTGAAGAACATTTTTCAGGCCCAGTGCACGGCGAGTTTGTTGCCCAAGATGCAAGGCAGTATCTGCAAACAACCCAAAAACGTTTTGATGTGGTTGTCGTCGATGCTTACAACAGCCCGCTAGCGATACCCCAGCATCTGGTAACAATAGAATATTTTAAAGATATCGAAAAAGTATTGCAGCCTGATGGCATTGTGGTGCTCAATGTTATTGCTAGACCAGATTTTAGCGATAACTATTCGCGTCGCATTGATAGCACTATTCGAGCAGCGTTTGGTTTTTGTTCATCGCAGCCCAGGGAGTACAGTGGCGTACCTGTTAATACGATATACGTGTGCTACCCGAGTGCAGGCGATGATTACGCGATGTATACCGATAATAAAAACAATGCAACGTTGGATGCTTTTCAGATGAAAACAAGATGAGGGAGTCATGAGACAAAAACTGGTTATCGGAAATTGGAAGATGAACGGCAATGCTGATTTGGTTGTGGCTCATCGCGAGCAGCTTGCGGATACAGCGTTTACAGCAGAGGTTGCTATCTGCCCGCCATTTGTGTACCTGCACGCCGCGCAGCACCATCTGGCTGATACGAATGTAGCCTTGGGCGCACAGGACGCCAGCGACCATGCCGAAGGTGCCTATACAGGCCAGATTTCTGCCCAAATGTTACACGAGCAGGGCTGCAAATATGTTATCATTGGCCATTCTGAGCGCCGCGCCATGTGTGCGGAAACGAGTGAAGACGTAGCTGAGAAATTTGTGCAAGTGCAGGCTAAGGGCTTAATTCCCGTACTGTGCGTTGGTGAGACGCTGTTCCAGCGTGAGCAAGGGCAAACCCAAGACGTGGTTGTGGGCCAGCTCAAGGCGGTGGTTGCGCGTTGTGGCATCAAGGCATTAGCCAAGGCTGTGCTCGCCTATGAGCCTGTTTGGGCGATAGGTACAGGCAAAGCTGCTAGCACAGAGCAAGCGCAAGAAGTGCATCAGAGCTTGCGCCAGTGGTTGCACAAGCAAGATGCTGAAGTTGCCGAAGGCCTACAAATATTGTATGGCGGCAGTGTTAAGCCTGATAATGCAGCAGCATTGTTTTCACAGAAAGATATTGATGGTGGTTTAATTGGTGGTGCTGCACTGCAGCCAGAAGCCTTTGCCGCTATCGTACAAGCAGCGAGTTAAGACATGTATGAAATAATTTTGATGATTCACGTTGTTATTGCCGGTTCACTGATCGTGATGGTGTTAATGCAACAAGGTAAAGGCGGCATGGGTGCTTTAGGCGGCAGCGGCGGCGGTGCCGGTGGTTCTCAAACACTATTTGGTAGCCAAGGTTCCGGTAACTTTTTTACCCGCGTTACAGCGATTCTTGCTACAGCGTTTTTTATCACCAGCTTAACCTTAAGCGGTATTGCTGTGCAGCGTAGCAAAGCAGCACGTATTTCGGAAATTCCTGTTGCACCTGTACAGATGCAGCAGCAACAAACTGCACCTGAAGTCATCATCGAAGTAGATGAGCCTGCTATTCCACAGTAGCTATCAGAGCCGCGCACGCTAGTAAGCGGTTGCATGGTATGCAAGACGTATCTGCTGTTATCTCGCAATGATCTTAACGTAGGGGTCGCACCCTGTGCGACCCGACATTGCGCAGCAATGTAATTGCCAAGGGTTTTTTGAATCTTAAGTGAGGCGCAAAGCAGACGGTTGTACATTTGCAGAATCAAGCACATCAACACCACTGCTATCAACAGAAGCACGAACGGGGCTTGTTGTCGCACTTGAATTATTTTGATACGCCGCAAAGCCCGCAGCAGCCAGTAATGCAATCAAGCTAACAACCGCAATCAAGGCAATACCAAGTTCGGTGTTCATTGCAAGTTCAAAGCCTTCGCTAGAACCTTCTTGCTCAACAGCAAAATCAGAGAAATCTTGATCAGGGCGATCAGGCCCGGGTCCAGGGCGAACGGGTTCGTAAGGCAAGCTAACGCAGTCACCCGATTCATCTATTTGGGAGCTGTTGTTATTAAATGCATCTTCTGCTGCAGCTATGCCGAAGCCAGCGGCTACTAGGGTCAAAAGAAAACCAAATACAGACAAGCTAAACTTTTCACGATCTGAAAAGAATCCGGATTCATTTTTTTGAATAATATTTTTTGGATGTATTCTTTGACGGTCTTCGTGTCTTTGCATGCGTGCATTAGCTATTTCTTGCGTAGTGATTTCTCCTGGTTTTGTAGCAAGCGCAACGATAGCTTCTTGGCTTATTTCAAAGGCGTCAGTATATGCTGAATCTTCTTCTAATCTTAGCTGCTGGAGCGCATGCCAACGATCATAAGCAAATATATGGTGAGCGGGTTTGTCTTCTTTTTTCCATATTTTATAAGCTTCGCTGATGTTAATATCTTTTTTAATCGCTTCCCGCAACCACGTATTAAAACGTTCTCTTACTTCAGGTGTAACAGGTAAGTTTTCATTTGATTCGAAAAGTGGCGTAGTTTCAACGGCTGGGGCAACTTCAGCAAGTTGCGCAACTTCAGGTTTTTCTTCAGCAGCTGGTGCAACTTCAACAAGGTGTGCAGCTTCAGGTGTATCTTCATCGATAATACCGATTTGGTTATCGAACTCTTCTGCGTTTCTTGCATACGTAGACCAGACTTCCAGGCCTGCCATTACTGCTAAAGTGGCGGTATAGGCGTAGCCAGAAATATTACGAAACTGCTGTAATACGGTACTACTTAACATAGTTACCATACTACCACGAATCTAGTTAATTACCTAGCGATTTCAGCCGACTAGGTGGCTTTTGTTAGGAGATTCACTGTGTGCGTTCTGAGATCAAATGTGTGGGGTTTGAGGAAATCTGCCGAAGGCGGGATTCGAACCCGCACAGGCAAAGCCCACCACCCCCTCAAGATGGCGTGTCTACCAATTCCACCACTTCGGCTAGAGCGATGATTTTATCATAGATTTAGGAGGGGGGATGCTTGCAAATGATCTGCTAGATTTGCTTGCGCTTGTCTTATGTCAGAGCCGCGCGCGTGAGCAAGCGGTTGTATGGCATGTAGACCGTATATGCTATTAATCTCGCAATGATTTAATACGAGAGCCGCGAACGTCAGAGAGCGGTATTGTAGGGGTGGCATTGTATGCCACCCGGGTCGCATGCAATGCGACCCCTACAACCTAGGTGTTCTATCTGTAACAAGACCCGGAGTATCAACACTTAAATCATCATCTGCATTACTGTTGCTAAACAGCTTCGGCGCCGCAGTGCTTGTGGCATCATTTTCTTTATTGTTCCACCACTGGAAAGCTTTGAATAGTGCAGCCAAGGCCACTGCAAAGAGAACAAGCGTTACGAATATCTCTGTCTCATCCATACCACTAAAAATATCGTAGCTGTGACTTTCGTTGTAAGTGCCAAAATCGTTGTCACCTGTATTTTCAGTAGGTGCGCCTTCCCATGGCCACCAATCGGGTGGTTTGCCAGGGCCAGGCCAAACAGGGGGTTCCCAATCATCAGGTGGGCTCCAGCCTCGGTCGGTGTCGATATCTTTCATATCATAAAACCAGCCTGCTAAGTGGCTAACGGCGTATAATACACCAGCTGCTGCAACCATACCGCCAGCGGTTTCTTTCGGGTTTTTCTTGATCCAAGCAGGGCGAGCGATGAGCCAATAGGGGAAAGCAGTGATCGAAGCATAGATAGAAGCAAGTATGAAGTTTTCTTCATTTTTGGTTTTACTGTTATCAATACGTGATTCTGCAAGACTCATCTGACATATCTCCAATGTGCTCAAATTCTAGCATAAAAATATAACGGTCCGCCAGTGTTTACCCTATAAAACTTACTTATTGTCTCCGATGGCAATACAATGCTATAATTTGCGCGCATCAGTTGGGGGCGCTAAGTAAATGTTGGAAAACTATCTTCCTATCGTGGTATTCATTGCAGTTGGCATGGTCATCGGCGTTGCACCTATCGTGTTAGGTAAGTTGCTCGGCCCTAACAAACCCAATACCGCAAAACTCTCGCCTTACGAATGTGGCTTTGAAGCTTTTGAAGACGCGCGTGCACAGTTCGATGTACGTTTTTACCTCGTCGCTATTTTATTTATTATCTTCGATTTAGAGATCGCATTTTTATTTCCTTGGGCAGTAGTCTTTCAACAACTGGGTTGGCCTGCCATTTTTGCCATGGGTGTATTTTTATTATTGCTAACCGTCGGCTTTATATATGAGTGGAAGAAAGGAGCCTTAGAATGGGAATAGAAGGTTTACTAAAAAAAGGTTTTGTCACCACCTCGGCGGACCAGCTGATTAATTGGGCGCGCACCAGTTCATTATGGCCCGTTTCTTTTGGTTTAGCCTGTTGCGCCGTTGAAATGATGCAAGCGGCCGCGCCGCGTTACGATCTTGATCGTTTCGGTGTTGTGTTTCGCCCCAGCCCGCGGCAATCCGATGTGATGATTGTTGCCGGTACACTGTGCAATAAAATGGCGCCAGCATTGCGCAAAGTTTATGACCAAATGGCTGATCCAAAATGGGTGATTTCGATGGGGTCTTGCGCCAACGGCGGCGGCTATTACCATTACTCTTATTCGGTGACGCGCGGTTGTGACCGCATTGTACCGGTTGATATTTATGTGCCTGGTTGCCCACCGACAGCGGAAGCGTTGATATGGGGTATTTTACAGTTGCAAAATAAAATCAAGCAAACAGAAACAATTGCTAGAACATAAGGAAGTGCCATGACAGATGTGGCAAGCTTAGCAAAACAGATAAAAGAACATTTTGGTGACAAGATCGTCGCTGATGCTGTTCACGTGGGTGAATTAACCATCGAAGTGTCTGCGCACGATTGCCACGCCGTTTTGCTTGCGCTACGCGACACACAAAAATTTGGCTTTGCACAACTGATCGATGTTTGCGGTGTTGATTATTTAGCTTACGGTAAAACAGAATGGAAAACTGACAGCGCAACCGACTCTGGTTTTAGCCGCGGCGTTGAAGGCCGGCAAGTACGCGAAGACAGCTTTGCAGATAATGAAAAACCTGATCCGAATCGTCGTTTTGCGGTGGTGTATCATTTGCTTTCTTTAGAGCACAACCATCGTTTACGCGTTAAGACTTACACAACAGATGAGCCACCTATTGTTGACTCTGTTGTAGATGTTTGGCCGGTGGCAAACTGGTACGAGCGAGAAGCATTCGATTTGTTTGGCATTTTATTCCGCAAACACCCTGATTTACGTCGTATTTTAACCGACTATGGTTTTATGGGGCATCCATTCCGCAAAGACTTCCCCTTATCTGGGCATGTAGAAGTGCGTTATGACCCAGAGCAAAAGCGGGTGATCTATCAGCCCATTACAATAGAGCCACGTGTTTTAGTGCCGAAAGTGATTCGCGACGATCACCGTTATTTGATCGAAAAAGAAGAAGGTAAAAGCTAATGGCTGAGATTAAGACTTACACCATGAACTTTGGCCCGCAGCACCCTGCGGCACACGGTGTATTGCGTTTGGTATTAGAGCTTGATGGTGAGACAGTGGTGCGCGCCGATCCACACGTGGGCTTATTGCATCGTGGCACAGAAAAATTAGCAGAAACCAAACCTTACAATCAAAGCATTGGTTACATGGACCGCCTTGATTACGTATCAATGATGTGTAATGAACATGGTTATGTTTTAGCGATGGAAAAATTGCTGGGCATCGAGGCGCCGATTCGCGCGCAATACATTCGTACCATGTTCGATGAAATCACGCGCATATTAAATCATCTGTTATGGCTAGGCGCACACGGCCTTGATATAGGCGCGATGACGGTATTGCTTTATACCTTCCGCGAGCGCGAAGATCTAATGGATATCTACGAAGCTGTATCTGGCGCGCGTATGCATGCGACGTATTATCGCCCTGGGGGTGTGCATCGTGACATTCCTGATCAGATGCCGCAATACGATCCTAAACAATTTACCAAAAGCCAAGAAAAATGGCGCAACGCAAATCGCCAAGGTTCCGTATTAGATTTTATTTGGGACTTCACTGAACGCTTCCCGAAATGTGTTGATGAATATGAAACCTTATTAAGTGATAACCGTATCTGGAAGCAACGTACCGTGGGTATCGGTGTTGTTTCACCTGAACGCGCAGTAGCGTTAGGTTTTACAGGCCCGATGTTGCGAGGCTCCGGCATTGCTTGGGATTTACGCAAGAAGCAACCTTATGCGGCTTACGACCAAATGGAATTCGACATTCCTGTTGGTAAAAACGGCGACAGTTATGATCGCTATCTGGTACGCGTTGAAGAAATGCGTCAATCTAACAAAATTATTCGCCAGTGCGTAAAGTGGTTGCGTGAAAACCCGGGCCCAGTCATGATCAACGATCATAAAGTCGTGCCACCTAAGCGTGACGTCATGAAGAACAGCATGGAAGCGCTGATCCACCACTTTAAACTATTTACAGAAGGCATGTGTATTCCTGCAGGTGAAGCTTATGCCGCAATCGAACATCCGAAAGGGGAGTTTGGTGTGTACTTGGTTTCTGACGGCGCAAATAAACCGTATCGCTTAAAAGTACGTGCGGCTGGTTTTGCGCATTTGTCTGCCTTGGATGAAATGGCGCGTGGCCATATGTTGGCCGACGTAGTAGCACTGATTGGTACACAAGATATTGTTTTTGGGGAGATAGACCGCTAATGTCTGATGCATATCTACTCAGCGATGAACTGAAAAAAGAAATCGACCACTGGGTCGCGAAGTTTCCAATCGATCGTAAATTATCTGCGGTCATTCCCGCGATGAACATGGTACAAGATCTTGAACAACATGTGTCTGAACCGATGATGGACGCCATTGCTGATTATTTAGGTGTTCCACGTATCGCTGTATATGAAGTCGGTACTTTTTACACGATGTATGACTTGAAACCACGTGGCAAACATCGCATCGATGTTTGTACTAATGTGTCATGCATGTTGCGTGGCAGCGATGAGATTATGGGCCACTTGAAAAATCGTTTAGGGGTTGATGTGGGTGAAACGTCGAAAGATGATATGTTTGCCTTGCGCAGCGTTGAATGTTTAGGTTCATGTGGCACAGCACCGATGATGCAAATTGGCAAAGACTACCATGAGAACCTTACACCAAAAAAAGTGGATGAAATTTTAGACAAACTGAAGGGTGAAGCATGAAATTAAACCAAGTATGCTTTCGCTCACTCGAATTTGATGACCCAGCATCACTGAAGACTTACGAAGAAAAAGTCGGTGGCTATAAAGTATGGCGTAAAATTTTAAAAGAAAAACCATCGCCTGAAGATCTAATTGAAGAGCTTAAAAAATCCGTATTGCGTGGCCGTGGTGGTGCAGGCTTTCCGACAGGTTTGAAGTGGAGCTTTATGCCACGTCATCTGGACGGCCCAAAATATGTGGTGTGTAATTCTGATGAAAGTGAACCTGGCACCTTTAAAGATCGCGACATCATGCGTTACAACCCGCATCAAATGATCGAAGGCATGGCCATTGCAAGTTATATATTAGGTGCAACTACAGGTTACAACTATACCCGTGGTGAATATTGGGAACCTTTCCAAGCCTGCGAGAAAGCAGTTGCCGAGGCACGTGCAGCAGGGTTATTGGGCAGCAACATCTTGGGTTCAGGTGTTGATTTTGAATTGCACAATATGATTGGAGCCGGCGCCTATATATGTGGCGAAGAAACGGCACTACTAGAATCGCTTGAAGGTAAAAAAGGGTTTCCGCGCTTCAAGCCACCCTTCCCAGCTAATTTTGGTCTGTATGGCCGCCCGACAATCATCAACAACACCGAAAGCTTTGCATCAGTACCGGTGATTTTAGAAAAGGGTGCTGATTGGTTTTTAAATGTGGGTACAGAAAGAAGTGGCGGCACAAAAATATTTTCGGTGTCAGGTCATGTCAATAAACCCGGCAACTACGAAGTGCCGATGGGCACACCATTTAAAGATTTATTAGAACTTGCCGGCGGCATGTTAGATGGCCGCAAGCTGAAAGCAGTCATTCCTGGTGGCTCATCGGTGCCTGTTGTTCCTGCAGACATCATGATGGAAACTAATATGGATTATGAATCTATAGGTAAAGCAGGCAGCATGTTAGGTGCAGGCTCAGTGATCGTGATGGATGAAACCACTGATATGGTAAAAATCTTGGCACGCATTTCAGAGTTTTACGATGAAGAGTCGTGCGGACAATGCACGCCTTGCCGCGAAGGTACGGGTTGGCTGTCACGCACGGTACACAAAGTTTTACACGGGCAAGGCACGCCAGCCGATTTAGATTTATTACAAGATGTGTCCAACAATATGATGGGCCGCACGATTTGTGCTTTGGCAGATGCGGCAGCAATGCCGGTGTTAAGTTTTATTAAGCATTTCCGCAGCGAATTTGATGCATTGGTGAAAAAGTGAACGATACAACGATTACAATTGATGGTAAAGAAGTAGCCGCTGAACAAGGTGAGATGGTCATTGAAGTGGCTGATCGCGAAAACATTCGCATTCCACGTTTTTGCTATCACAAAAATTTATCGATTGCTGCAAATTGCCGCATGTGTTTGGTTGAGGTGGAAAAAGCACCAAAGCCTTTACCGGCCTGTGCTACGCCGATCACAGATGGCATGGTTGTAAAAACCCGTTCACCAATAGCATTGCAAGCACAAAAAGCAGTGATGGAATTTTTACTGATTAATCACCCGCTTGATTGCCCTGTGTGTGACCAAGGTGGTGAGTGTGAGTTGCAAGACATCTCGATGGGTTATGGCGAAGATGTATCGCGTTACAACCAAGGTAAGCGTAGCGTTGCTGACCAAGATGTTGGCCCGCTTATTGAAACGTTTATGACGCGCTGCATACACTGCACACGCTGCGTACGTTTTGGCGATGAAATTTCAGGCATGCGCGAACTTGGACTCGTAAACCGCGGCGAGAAGAGCCAGATTACGACTTACGTAGAAAAGAATATTGAATCAGAACTATCAGGTAATATAATCGATATTTGCCCGGTAGGCGCATTAACCAATAAACCGTTTCGCTTTAAAGCCCGCACATGGGAAATGAAGCAGCATGCAACAATTGCACCGCACGATTGTGTGGGCTCCAATTTGATGATGCACGAGCGCCGCAATGAAGTGATGCGCGTTGTGCCTGCAGAGAACGAAGCGATTAACGAAACTTGGATTGCCGATCGCGATCGTTATAGCCACTTTGCTTTGTATACGCCTGATCGTGTAACACAGCCCATGATTAAAGTTAATGATACATGGCAAACAGTTGATTGGGCGACAGCGCTAGAGCATACGGTTGCTGGCCTGCAAACTGTTATTCATAAACACGGCGAGAAAGCTGTCGGTGCATTAGCATCGCAAAGCGAGACGGTCGAAAACTATTATATGTTCCAGTATTTCTTGCGCAGCTTGGGCATCAACAACATTGACCACCGTTTGCAGCAGCAAGATTTTTCTGATCAGAGCGCATTCCCGGCTTACCCACACATGGGTACGACATTTGAGAAAATAGAAGAATCAGATGCCGTTGTGCTGATAGGTTCACACACGCGCAAAGAACAACCCATGTTATGGCACCGTTTACACAAAGCCAGCCAGAATGGCGCAAAAATGTTTGCCGTGAACCCGGTGGATTTTAATTTAATTTTTGCTTTTGAAAAAAACATCGTCCCAGAAAGTGGCGACCTGGTTGCTGGTTTAACACAGCTTCTCGAGCATATTCCTGAAGGTTTGCAATCGGCAACTAAGCCAGTGATTTTATTAGGTGCTTTAGCGATGAATCATCCGCAAGCGGCAACATTGCGCAGCTTGGCACAAAAGCTCGCAGATAAAATTGGTGCTACGCTGGGTTTGGTTACTAGCGGTAGTAATAGCGCCGGTGCTTGGCTGACGGGCGTGGTTCCGCATCGCTTGCCAGGCAAGCAAGCAGCCAGCAATGAAGGCCAAGATGCACAAGCCATGTTGCAAGACCAAAAACAAGCTTATGTGTTGTTGAACGTTGAGCCAGAATTTGATTGCGCCAATACAGGCCAAGCTTTGCAAGCAATGAATAATGCTGAATTTGTACTAGCGGTAAATACGTTTACGACAGATGACATGTTGCAATATGCTAATGTGATTTTGCCAGCGGCGCCGTTTAATGAAATCAGCGGTCATATGATTAATGCGCAAGGCGATTGCCAACAGTTTAATGCAGCGATTCCACCTAAAGGTGAGTCTCGCCCAGCGTGGAAGATCTTCCGCATCTTGGCACAACTTTGTCAAATCGACGAAATCGCGAAGTTCATGACGATTGCCGATGTATTTGAAGCAGCGCAGCAGCACATCGCCGAACCCGAAGCAGCTAAATGGACGGCTGATTCTAAAAACACAGCACCAAGAGGCACAATACGCATTGCCGAGATGCCAATTTATGCCATTGATCCAATAGTACGCCGGGCCAAGCCATTGCAAGAAACGCACGATGCAACAAAAGTTCAGGGCGCGCACATTAACAAAGCAACAGCCAGTGGTTTGCAAGTGAACACAGGTGATGCAGTGATTGTTTCACAAAATGACAACGAGATTACTTTGTCAGTGGTTATTAATGACTGCCTGGCAGACAACACGGTTTATATTGCACAAGGTTTAGCTGAACATAAAACCTTGGGCGCGGCTTATGCCCCCATTGAAATTAAGCGAGCATAGTTTATGGATTTAGAGCTGATCAAAACAATAGGCTGGATTTTAGTAAAAATCGTCGCAATTATTGTGCCGGTGATTTTGACGATTGTGTACCTGATGTATTTTGAGCGTAAGGTCATCGGTTTTATGCAGGCCCGTGTTGGGCCGAACCGCGTGGGTTACCGCGGTTTGCTACAACCCTGGGCGGATGGTATCAAACTGCTTTTTAAAGAAGTATTAGTGCCTAGCAGTTCAAATAAATATCTTTTTATAGTGGCGCCTATGATCACTATGGCTGCGGCAATGGCAGCTTGGGCGGTTGTGCCATTTGGTACGGGCTTGGTGTTAGCAAACATCAATGCCGGCGTGTTATATATATTAGCGGTTATGTCTTTAGGCGTGTACGGCGTGATCATTGCTGGCTGGGCTAGTAATTCGAAATACGCTTTCTTGGGCGCCTTGCGTTGTTCAGCACAAATGATTTCTTACGAAATTGCGATGGGCTTTGCTTTAGTCGGGGTCTTGATGGCAGCAGGCTCTTTAAATTTAACTGAAATCGTTATGGCGCAGCAGGGCGGCTTCTGGCATTGGTACTGGATACCATTATTGCCTTTATTTGTTGTGCATTGGGTTTCATCGGTTGCCGAAACTAACCGCGCACCCTTTGATATCGCTGAAGGTGAATCTGAAATTGTTGCTGGCTTCCATGTAGAATACTCAGGTATGGCTTTTGCGGTTTTCTTCTTGGCAGAATATGCAAACATGATCCTGCTAGCATTGTTAGCCGCTATTTTTTACATGGGTGGTTGGTTATCGCCTTTCGAAGGCATCCCTTACCTAGGTCAGTGGTTCGCATTTGTACCAGGGCCAATCTGGTTGATTCTAAAAACATGCTTGTTCTTATTCCTGTACTTGTGGTTCCGCGCGACATTCCCACGTTTCCGGTACGACCAAGTAATGCGTTTAGGTTGGAAGGTTTATATCCCTGTGACGCTGGTATGGATTGTTGTCGTCGCACTGTTGGTACAATTTAAAATAGGACCATGGTTCTCATGAAAAAACTGAAGTTCTACATTAGAAGTTTCTTGCTTTGGGAGTTGTTCCAAGGGCTGGGCGTGACCGGTAAATATTTTTTTAAGCGAAAGATGACGCTGATGTACCCGCGCCAAAAAGCACCGAAGTCACCACGCTTTCGCGGCTTGCATGCTTTGCGCCGTTACCCTAATGGCGAAGAACGTTGCATTGCTTGTAAACTGTGCGAAGCGGTCTGCCCAGCATTGGCTATTACCATTGAGTCTGCGCCACGTGCAGATGGCACGCGCCGTACTACACGCTACGATATCGATTTATTTAAATGTATTTATTGCGGATTTTGTGAAGAGTCTTGCCCAGTGGATTCAATCGTGGAGACAAACATTGCAGAATTTCATTTTGAGAACCGCGGTGAGCAGATTATAAACAAAGAGAAGCTGCTAGAAATAGGCGACAAATACGAGAAGCAAATTGCGAAAGATCGTGCAGCAGATGCACCTTACAGGTAGGAAGCGATGGAAATTGATTGGTTAAAATTCTTTTTTTACTGCTACGCAGCACTAGCGCTCTTTGGCGCTACGATGGTGATATTTTCTCGTAACTCCGTACGTGCAGTATTATTTTTGGTATTAACCTTTGTGGCAAGCGCAGGGCTTTGGATGTTGTTGCAAGCCGAGTTCTTAGCGCTGATACTGATATTGGTGTATGTCGGGGCGGTGATGGTACTGTTCTTGTTTGTGGTAATGATGCTGAATATGAACCTCTCACCTTTAAAAGAGGGCTTTGTGCGCTATTTGCCTTTAGGTATTCTGATTGCGGCTACGATTGTTGCGCAGCTCGTTTGGGTTTACAAGAATACAGACATGGCAGCATTGCATCTGGGTGAGCTTGCACAAAAACCAGCGGATTATAGCAACATCACGGAGCTGGGTTTGGCATTGTATACCGATTATTTATATCCATTTGAAATCGCGGGTGTGATTTTGCTGGTAGCAATTATTGCGGCGATAGCATTGACGTTCCGTGGCCCGCAAAACCGTCGTAGCCAGAACATTGCCGTTCAGGTGGCGACACGCAAAGATGACCGTTTGCGGGTGATAAAAGATGTTGGCCCAGATTCAGACTTAAAGGCATAAATTATGTTGAGCATAGTAGATTATTTAATATTTTCAGGTTTGATGTTTGGCATCGGCACCATGGGCATTGCGATTAACCGCAAAAATGTCATTGTACTGTTGATGTGCATCGAGCTGATCTTATTGGCCGTGAACACCAACTTTGTGGCCTTCTCGCGCTTTTTGGACCAAACCACGGGTGAGATTTTTGTATTCTTTATTTTAACGGTGGCTGCAGCAGAAGCAGCGATCGGTTTGGCAATATTGGTGGTCTTGTACCGTCAGCGCAATACGATTAATGTTGAAGAACTTGATGAATTGAAAGGGTAGAACCTATGTTAACCTGGCTAAGTATAATTATTATTTTGGCACCTCTAGCGGGCGCTATCAGCGTTGGCCTATTGGGTAGAGTGATGGGCCGCCCGCCAGCGCATTGGATCACGATTACATCCGTTGCTATTTCATTTGCAGCATCAGTGTGGATACTGGGCATCTACATCGCGCAACCTTTCGAAGTCTTTGAAAAAACCTTATACATCTGGGGGCAGAGTGCCGGTATACCGATAGAAGTCGGCGTTTACATCGACAGCCTGACGATTGCAATGATGTGCGTAGTCACTTTTGTATCTTTGATGGTGCATATCTACACGATTGGTTATATGTGTGATGACCCAGGTTATCAACGTTTCTTCGCTTATATCGCGTTTTTTACATTCTCGATGTTAATGCTGGTGATGTCGAATAACTTTATGCAGCTGTTCTTTGGCTGGGAAGCTGTAGGTGTGACATCGTACTTGCTGATCGGTTTTTGGTTTAAACGCCCAACAGCAATTTATGCCAACCTTAAAGCATTTATCGTTAACCGCGTCGGCGACTTTGGTTTCTTATTAGGTATCGCGGCCGTGTTCTTGGTGTTCGGCTCGCTTAACTACGGCGAAGTGTTTGGTCATGCGGAATTACTTTCTAACGAAACCTTAACCTTATGGTCTGGTACCACGGTTTCAATGGCAACCGCAGCCTGTATTTTATTGTTCATCGGCGCGATGGGTAAATCAGCGCAAGTGCCGCTGCATGTCTGGCTACCGGATTCAATGGAAGGCCCCACACCTATTTCAGCACTTATCCATGCCGCCACGATGGTAACGGCAGGTGTGTTTATGGTCGCACGGATGTCGCCGCTGTTTGAGCAGTCGACAGCAGCGCTGACGTTTATCTTGGTGATTGGTGGTACCACCGCTTTATTTATGGGCTTAGTAGGTATTGTGCAAAACGATATCAAGCGCGTCATTGCATATTCAACCTTGTCGCAGCTCGGATATATGATGATTGCGGTCGGTGCGTCGGCCTACGCAGCCGGTGTTTTCCACCTCATGACACATGCGTTCTTTAAAGCATTATTGTTCTTGGGTGCGGGTTCGGTGATTATCGCGATGCATCACGAGCAAGACATGCGTAAGATGGGTGGTTTGTGGCGTTACATGCCGATCACTTATATTACGATGTTGATAGGTTCTTTGGCATTATCAGGTATTCCGCCATTTGCAGGTTTCTACTCAAAAGATTCGATTATCGAAGCCGTAAAGCTTTCGACAATACCAGGCGCAGGCTATGCGTACTTTGCTGCGGTTGCCGGTGTATTAGTAACAGCAATTTATACCTTCCGTTTGTTCTTTATGGTTTTCCATACAAAACCAAGAATGGACGATAAAACAAAATCACACTTAAAAGAATCGCCGTGGGTAGTGACCGTGCCACTGATTTTATTAGCGATCCCCTCGCTGGTTATCGGGTATATCTTAATTGGCCCAATGTTGTTTGCTGAGCATGCATTCTTGAACCCGAGCTTATACGTGCTGCCACAAAACGATGTATTAGCAAAGCTGGGTGAGCACTTTCATGGTGCCTTGGCATTTACTTTGCATGCACCGATGACCTTAGTGTTCTGGTTAGCCGTAGGCGGCATTGCCCTGATGTGGGCGCTTTATATTAAATGGCCGGGTATACCTGAAAAAATCAAAAACCATTTTTCGATCATCTACAAAATCCTTGTTGAAAAATACGGTTTTGATATCTTTAACGATTGGTTTTTTGGCAAGGGCACACGGGGTGTCGGCAACGTGGCTTGGAAGGTCGGTGATATTAAAATCATCGATGGCGCCATGGTTAATGGTTCGGCGCACTTAGTGGGGCGCATCGCAAAGCTTTCACGTTATGTGCAAAGCGGTTTCTTAAATCAATATGTCCAAATCATGATTATCGGCCTATTGGGCTTGATGTCGTGGTGGTTATACGCGTGGGTGGGATAAATAATGGATAGCTGGCCTTTACTCAGTATTTTAATTTGGTTGCCGATCATCGGTGGGCTGTTGCTATTGCCATGGAATAAAGACTGCCAAAAAAATGCAGTACGTTGGGGCGCATTGGGCATTAGCCTAGTAACCTTGGCTTTATCCGGCGTACTTTGGTGTATGTTCGACAACAGCACAGCAGACATGCAGTTTGTCGAAACCGCGCAGTGGATTCCAGCGCTAAACGCCTATTATGCCCTCGGCATCGACGGTATCGCCTTACCTTTAATTCTACTTACCTGTTTCTGCACAGTATTGGTGTGTATTGCCGGCTGGCAAGTGATACAAGATCGTGTTGCAGCCTACTTTGCTTCATTCCTAATGATGCAAGGTATTATGATCGGTGTCTTCTCCGCAACGGATGGCTTGTTGTTCTACGTGTTCTGGGAAGTGATGCTCATTCCGATGTTCTTGATAATCGGCATTTGGGGTGGCCCGAATCGCGTGTACGCTACAATCAAGTTTTTCTTGTATACATTTTTGGGTTCAGTCTTTATGCTGGTCGCGCTTATCTATCTATTTATGCAAAGCGGCGATTACTCAATTAGCAGCTTTTATAATCTAGACATACCGCACAATGTACAAATTTGGTTATTCCTAGGTTTCTTGTTTGCCTTTGCGGTGAAGATTCCGATGTTCCCAGTGCACACTTGGTTGCCCGATGCACACGTTGAAGCGCCGACAGGTGGTTCAGTGATTCTAGCAGCCATTATGTTGAAGCTCGGCGGTTACGGCTTTTTACGCTTCAGTGTGCCGATTCTGCCAGAAGCGAGTTTAACGCTGGCGAACTTTATGATCGCGCTGTCGCTGATTGCCGTTATTTACATTGGCTTTGTTGCCGTTGTACAAAAAGATTTGAAAAAACTGATCGCCTATTCATCGATTGCACACATGGGTTTTGTAACCCTGGGTATATTCATGGCAATACCACTGTTACTTGATGGTAGCAATACACATGCCATCATGGGTGTTGAAGGCGCCATGGTGCAAATGATTTCCCACGGTTTTATTTCTGCAGCGATGTTCCTCTGCGTAGGCGTACTTTACGATCGCATGCATACCCGCCAGATTGCAGATTTTGGTGGTGTTGCGAACGTGATGCCCGTTTTTGCTGCCTTCATGATGCTGTTTGCGATGGCCAATGTTGGTCTGCCAGGTACATCAGGTTTTGTCGGTGAGTTCTTGGTTATTTTAAGTGCCTTTAAACTAAGCTTCTTGTTTGCTGCTTTTGCGGCAGCAACGTTGCTGCTCGCACCCGCCTACACATTATGGATGGTCAAACGCGTGATGTTCGGAGAAGTAGCCAATGACAAGGTCGCGGCATTAAAAGACATCAGTTTGCGCGAAGCCACATTCTTAACAGCTAGTGCGCTGTTCGTTATCGGTTTAGGTGTGTGGCCTGAGCCATTACTTGCGATGATGCGCACGACGATAGAGCATTGGGTTTTACATTTGCAAATGGTAGTGAGGTAATACAATGGATTTTTCATTAAAAGCGATGCTGCCTGAAATATTTTTAGCTACCATGACCTGCGTGATCTTGGTACTTGATTTGTACCTCAGTGATCGCTTTCGCCGCGTTACTTATCTATTGTCGCAAGTCACCTTAGTGTTTGCGGCTGTATTTGCTATCGCATTATGGGACAACCATTTTGTGCTGATGGGTGGCCACTTTGTTAGCGACAAACTGGCAGTGGTGCTTAAAACGAGTGTGTTCATCGTTGGTTTTTGTATCTTTACTTACGTTTATGATTACCTGCGTGAACGCGATATTCGCATCAGCGAATACTATATTTTGGCCTTATTCTCGATGCTAGGCATGAGCATATTGATCTCAGCGGGTAGCTTATTAACCTTGTATCTCGGCTTGGAATTATTATCATTGCCATTGTATGCCATGGTCGCGATGATCCAACGCCAGAACACAGCCTCTGAAGCAGCCATGAAATACTTTGTGATGGGCGCTTTAGCCTCGGGCATGTTGCTGTTCGGTATTTCTTTGATTTACGGCAGCACGGGGCAAATCCACCTCGATGCCTTGCCTGTTGCCATCAACATGGCCGAGCAACCTGATATGTTATTGCTGCTAGGCGTAGTATTTGTAGTGATTGGCATCGGCTTTAAATTTGGCGCTGTGCCGTTTCATATGTGGATTCCAGACGTTTATCAGGGTTCGCTTAGCCCCATCGTTTTATTCGTTGCCACCGCACCTAAAATAGCTGCCTTTGGCATGCTCAGCCGTTTTCTCTGGGATATGTTTGGTGCCGCCCCTGAAACCTGGCAAAGTTTCATTTTGATCATGGCGGTGTTGTCATTGTTGCTCGGCAACATTGCAGCGATTGCACAAACCAACATCAAACGTCTGCTGGGTTATTCAACGATTGGTCATGTAGGTTTTATTTTCTTAGCCATCTACGCCGGAAATTTTGCTGCAGGCGCGTTTTATGTACTGGCCTACGCACTGATGACGCTCGCCGCTTTCGGCATTCTCGTCGTGCTGTCGCAACGCGGTATTGAAATCGAAGACATTACAGATTTGGCAGGTTTAGATAAACAGCACCGTTGGTTAGCGGTAATGATGTTACTGGTGATTTTCTCATTGGCTGGCGTACCACCATCGATTGGTTTTTACGCAAAATTCGTGGTGCTCAGCGCATTAGTTGATGCGCACGTAGCTTACCTCGCCGTGTTTGGTTTAGTAATGTCGGCCATCGCCGCGTTCTACTATTTGCGCGTCGTGAAAGTCATGTATTTTGACGAACCCACGCAAACACGTGAAATCACCATCCCGCACGGCACCAATGTCTTGCTCAGCATCAACACCCTCGCTACTTGGGTGCTCGGCATCTTACCCGGCGGCTTGATGGCCATCTGCCTGCTGTTGTATTGATTGTAACCTCTGCTGATACGGCGTCCGCTGACCGATTTTTTGCTCGCCTCGCAGGCTCGTTGAATGCTCGCAAAAATGGTCAGCAAGTGGGCTGAGCCAGAAAATTTCTACACGCAACAGCACATGTTGAATAACAGCAAAAAACATCAAAACCGCCACAAGAAAATACGTTATAGTGATTTTCATTGGAGGTAAATATGGATACATTAAATCGCGCTATTCGTTACATTGAGGCTAATCTGCAGCAGCCTTTAAATTTGCCAGATATTGCAAAACAAGCAGCTCAATCATCGTATCATTTTGCACGTATGTTTCGTGAGCTCACTGGGGAGTCACCGATGGACTACGTCCGTAAACGTCGTCTTACCGAATGTGCAAAAGAAATGCAAAAAAATGGTGGCAACCTGCTTGAAATAGGTATGCAGTATCAGTTTGCTTCACAGGAGGTTTTCACAAGAGCCTTTAAACGGCAGTTTCACATTACTCCAGGTAAGTTTTATAATTTAAAAACTCCTCTAAAAACATATTTTAAAGACCCGATTGATGTTGAGACAGTCACTCTTTTACAGCAAGATATTACTATGCAACCAAAAATTATCACCATGGGTCCTGTTAGTGTGGTGGGCTGCGAAGAAGAGATTGTAAGCCAAGAAGATTCTCCAATTGGCAATAATATTCCTGAGGTATGGGGAAAATTAAATGAATATATAGATAAAATTGAAAATAAGGTTGCAGGACGTTCCTTCGGCATTTGGCGTGTTAAGGGCGGTGACTTAAACAGTGGAGTATTTACTTATACTGCCGCAAAAGAAGTAGAGCATTTAGATGAAGTGCCCGATGGGTTAATAGGTTTCACTTTGCCGCAACGTGGTTATGCAGTATTTACACACAAGGGGGCGGTATGGGATTTAGCCAAGACATCAAAATATATTTGGACCACTTGGTTCCCGCGTTCTGGGTACGAGTATGATGGCTCCCCCGATTTTGAGTATTATGATTATACGCGATTTAATGAGAAAGAACTGAGCGGAGAGATTGACCTCTATATTGCAGTACAGCCTTGCAATCCTTCCTAATGTGACGTATACTTTTATATATATTATACGTATGGTGCGGCATGTGCCCAAAAGGCCCTAGGACAAAAAAATTGACCCTGTGGATAGACGAAGGACTGATCGACAAAGCCAAGGCATATGGTAAACATAGTGGGAAGTCTGTTTCGGAATTGGTTTCAGATTATTTTCGGGCCCTGGATGGAGGTGTAGAAATGTCGAAAAAACAATTATCTAGTGTCACAAAGCAGCTGCTGGGCAGTCTAAAAAGTGAGGTTTCTACCGATACTTATAAACAACATTTAGAAGATAAATATTTGTCAGAAGGCAGTGAAAAAAAAGAAAAATAAAGGAGTAGTGCGTTGCGGGGTGTGCTGTTTGATATTAATGTCGTTTTGGACTTTTTAGCAAAACGCGAAGGCTTCTTTGAAGAAGCCACATTGTTATTTGATCTTGCTGTAACAGGGAAGTTTAAAGCTTACCTCTCTTCTGATAGTATTCCTACACTGTATTACCTATATAGCAAGCAGAAAACATTAGATCCTAAAGAAGCCATATCATTGTTGCTAGACGTATTTGATATTGTCACACTTGAGAAACAGCAGTTTAGGGATGCTATAGCTGAAAATATTGATGATTTAGAAGATGCCATAAAATACATTGCAGCACGTAAAGCAGAATGCGATTTTATCGTAACTCGTGATGCCGCGCTACTAAAGCACAAAACGCAGCGAAAAGTAAAAACACATATCATCACCCCAAAACAATTATTGGCAATGTACCAGGCCGTGTGATCGCACTTGTAATAATCTTAAAAGGAACGCCGTGTTTTTGTGCTCGCGTATTTTGTAACAGGGCATGCTTTATATTCGCTTGCGATAATCTTACCGTAGGGGCGGCACCCTGTGCCGCCCGCAAATGCGTAGCACTTGGATACTGTCGAGCTAAGCTCGACCGGGTCGCACAGTGTGCGACCCCTACAATAACATCTCGCATTGAGCGAAGAGGCGGTTGCAATATTGATATTTGGGATAATCTTTACGGTTGCAAACTAGGTGTGTTACCAGCTTTTGGTGTTACACCATCAGCTTCGTTATGCTTTTGCATATTTGCAGCCATATGTTTGTTGTAGGCACTTAGGCCGAAGGCACCAAACACAAGTACAGCCAACACAGCACCAACAGCAGGAATAGCAGCTTCTAAAAAATCACTGGAAAGCTCAAGAGCGCTGGAAATAGAAGAGCTTTCACCAGCACTCCTAAGAGACATATCTATTACACCGTAGGCAAGTGCAACGCCAAAAATAGCGCTTGCAACTTCTTTCTTGCTGTACCCTTTTTTTGTAGGTTTGAGTTCTTCTGCTTTGTCCTTGGGTTTGTTAAAAGCATGCGCTGTACTCATTTGGGCATGCGATAATTTTGGTGTTGAAGGGGGGCTAATTTTGTCCATACAGCGATCAATTCGGCCCAGAGTTCTTTGCAGGAGGCCTGTTGCTGATTGTGCATTTATTACTGCTTTTCTAGTAGTAGCCTTATCTGCGTCGCTAGATAGGTTTTTCAAATCTTCTGCAGCAAGGCGAGCGTTCTCTGCCCGTTCTTGCGCTTGAAAAACCATGTCGCCTAGCTTTCTGCCAGCGTTGATTGTTTCGTTGTCGTTAGCACTCCAAGAGACATTGTGGCTCAATTCTGTACCGTCATCTATTTTAACTGTGGCATCTTTAACTGCTTTTTGGGCAGCAGTGATAATAAGGCTTGCACCATTTACAGTGCTCGCTTCTTGCAGCTTCCTTTCATATTTGTCTTTCTCTTCTTTAGCTTCTCTCACGCGTTCTTTTGTCGATGGATGTTTCAACAGTGATACAAAGTCTTGCTTTAAAGCATCAGAATTTGTTTCTACTGCAACTACCTCAATGCCATTATCAGTTGCTTTGAATAGCGTCATAACGCTTTCATTTTTTCGCTCACTTGTTACTTTGCCTTCCATACTGTAATAAGCGAAGTCTGACTCTATCGCTAACCAATAGACAACACCAGCTTCTTTGTAGGCAAAAAACTGTCGTTTTCTCGCATCAAACTTTTTGTCATAGCTGTCACCGTAATAGGCTTGCATGCTAGTGGTAAACATACTCAGGTCTGCTATGTCATATTCTTTTAGCTTGAATTTAGTAAAATCATTTTCATTGGCATCAGCTATTGATTTAGCATGTTTTGTCGAGCCATCAATTAACTCCATGGTTTGTTTTGAGCCACGCGCATATTCTACTTGTGTGTCTTCTAAGTCAGGCGATAGTTCAGGGCTAACCGGATACCGCACAGCCTCAAAATGCGCTTTCGCACCCTCAATAGGCTTAAATCCAGCTTTATCACCCAAATCAGGGCGGCCAGTGCGTAGTGCCAATATTTTCTCAATGATAGGATTCATACTTCTCTACTCAAAAGTAGTTAAACAACATACTATAAAGTAAGTATACCATTGCGCGATACCAAAAGCACGCAGGGGTAAATAGATAAGCCATTGATCTATATGGATATTTATCAAAGTTCACAAGCTTTACATTTTGTTACAAAATCAGACACTTAATTCATGCCTTATTTTATTGAAAATCATATACTTACGCTTAGCAAGCATTGTATTTTAAGTGAGTCTTAGGTAGAATGAGCTTGGTAACTCGCACATATTATATTAAAGGTCATGCATGGGTGGCGATAAAGACAACAACAAGGCAAATAGTCAACAGGTGCCACCGCAGCTGGTGATGCAGCGTGAATACAGCTTGGATGCCCCTCGTTTTCATGGGGAGCATTCCTATATCCGCTATACGTTCAATCGTTCGGGTGGAGAAAAGATAAACCGGCTTTCAGAAGGCTATCTATTACCGAAAGACGCACGAACACAGGCTTTAGCCTGGGCTGACAAAAATAAAAACAGCAAGCTTGAGCGTACGACAAGAAAGTTTGAAGATAAAAGCCAGCGCAGCCTAGATAATATTGATGAATTAATATTCGGGCTCGATGCAGATAATATCGATGCGCGTGCACTCCCTTATTCATTACTTTCCACAACAAAAGGTGAGTGTATTGCCATCACCGATGTTGAACTAGGCAGGGGGTCTTTTGGGCGGGTAAAGCTGGGCCAAAATTTAAATACAAAAGAATTTGTTGCCGTTAAAGTGTTTTATGATTCAGTAATCGATGCTAGCCATGACATAGAAATACAAAACATCAAAGTGGTAGAGGGTGAAGAAAAGATTGGCACAGTGCATCGCAGAGATGAAAAAATAGCAGATCCGTTTGCACTTTTCTGGAAAACCAGTAAAAGCAATGATGAGCACTATAAAGCTTATAATAGAAACGACGGCCTTCAAACCCCTCAAGAATACTATGGCCAGCAGGAAAAGGTAAAAACAGATGCCTCAAAAACTTATCTAATTATGTCTTGGGTGGCCGGCACAAATTTACAGGGTTTACTCCACCCCTATAGCCCTCAAGCAGGCAAGAGAACCCACAAGAAACAAACAGTCATTGAAAAAATTGATTTGGCGTTGGAGTATGTTGCTGCGCTAGAGAAATTGCATGCACCTAAGCATGACAAGCATTATGTACATGGTGATCTGGGGCCAAACAATTTCATTGTAAACAATGAAAAACCAACAGGCGAAAAAGTTACCATCATTGATTACGCATCAATGCATGATGAAGCTACTCCTTTGCTGTTCTTAAATGAAAATAATAAAAAAACAAGCCTAGTGAAAATGTTGGATTTGCCACAGGCTCAAGCCTTACTTAGATTAGAAGCGTTGGCCAAGGCTGTTGGTATACCGTTGGAAAAAGGCAGGAATTTTGAAGGTATATTTAGCTTGCTCAAAGCACTTAAAGAGGGCCATCCTAAGTCTAACCGGCACACAATAAAATTTTTTGGCAAGGTGTTGGATAATCATCTGGGGTATTTAAAGACTAATCTTGTACACAGAATAAATTTAGCATTTACTGATGCCAATCATGAGTTATTAAGCAAGGTTTTAAGTGAAATTTCTGAAGATCTTGAGCATGCTGCATTAAAAAACAAATTAACAAGAAAGGAAGCGTTAATTGAGGGTGACAAAAATGCATTGAAAAGGGCTGTTACCGATGTTTTTAAACAAGCCGAGCAAGCAAAAGAAAAAATTGAAGCCGATTTGATAATAGCACTTCCAGCTTGCTACCGTGCGCCGGAGCTTAACAAAGCAACACAGGCGGCAGACAGGTACAGTCTGGGTATTGTGCTTGCTACTATTTTTAGCAATAGGGTTTGGATTGATAAAGACCAGTTTAATCTGCCAGGCCATGTTACAGCCTATATAAAGCGCCCCTGGCTTTGGGAGCTTGAAGTAGAATCACAAATGCGTGCTGTGGTTGTGGATTTGTTGCAGCAGAAACCTAAAGATCGGATTAGCTTGGAAGACGCACGAAAAAAATTAGAAGGCCTGCGGGAGCAGCTTGGGGATAATAACAAGGCCTTGCTTACATGCAGTGTTAATGGGTACACAGCTGCAGCCATGACAAGCATTACCCTAGCTAGCATCGGTTTTGTTTTAAATCCCTTTGTGGATGACGCAATATTTGGCTTTAGCCAAGGCGGCTCGCTAGGTGTTGTTATGTTTATTGGCGGTATTATCACTTTGCTAGCGTTGTTCGGCATTGCTTGTTATTCTCGTAGTGAGTTCACAGAGCAAAAATATGCTCTTAGTAATGAAATTAATAAATCATTAAAGCTGGACGCTGACAATAAAAATTCGCCAGCGCCAGAGGCGGAGCCAGAGCCAGCTTCTGCACCCGCATCTGTAGCATCATCAGCAACATCTAGCCCCGTGCTTGCGGGTGCAGGCTTTATAGGAAGATTGCCAGCGCCTGTCGTCGAACCGTCCATTGCAGATAAAACCGCGACCGAAGTTCACAGCCATCAGAACTTCTTTTTCTAGTAGGGGCGGCACTCTATATTCGCCCCCTTTTTAAAGGGGGCAGGCCGCCACCGGCGGGCGGGGGATTTTTCGGGTCGCACTGGGTGCGACCCCTACACTATATATCACCCCTTGCACTGGGAATTCATCTTCTGTATACTGTCCCCACCACTGCGGGGTGGAGCAGTCTGGCAGCTCGTCGGGCTCATAACCCGAAGGTCGTAGGTTCAAATCCTACCCCCGCTACCAAAGTTTAAGTATAAGGGTCCTGTGGGCCCTTTTTTTGTGGTGAAAGGCGGTAAGGTATGCAACATGTTGATATAAAAGAGGTTATTACCCCAATTATTGAGGGCATGGGCTATCAATGCTGCGGCGTTGAACGGTCGGGTTTGGGGCGGAATACCGCTCTATGCGTTTACGTAGATAAAACTGGCGGGATTACGATTGACGAGCTGGCTAAAGTCAGCCGCCAAATACAATCAGAATTACGCGTCGTGGGGGTTGATATGGAAAAAACACGTTTAGAAGTGTCGTCCCCAGGCAAGAGCAAAATCGAGGCAAGCGATGGATAAAGAAATTTTACTAGTAGCTGATGCGGTATCTAACGAGTTAGATGTCGATAAAAATATTATTTTTGAGGCGATTGAGGCCGCGCTTGCTATGGCAACGCGCAAACGTCATGGCAACGATATCGATGTGACTGTCACTATCGACAGAGAAACGGGCAGCTACGATACCGTTCGTCGCTGGACAGTTGTAGACCCAGAAGCCATTGCCAACGATGAAGAGCGCGAAGAAGAGCTTAACCCAGAGTGCGAGATTACTTTAGAAGAAGCAAAAGAAAAGAAAGCGGATGCGCAGCTAGGTGATGTGATTGAAGCACCGATGGAGTCTATAGCCTTTGGTCGTATTGCGGCACAAACAGCGAAGCAAGTAATCGTACAAAAAATGCGTGAAGCTGAGCGTAGTAAAGTGTTAAATGCATACCAAAAACGTGTAGGTGAGCTATTAACTGGTGTGGTTAAAAAAGCAACACGCGATTTCGTGATTGTTGATTTGGGTAGTAATGTTGAAGGTATTTTACAGCGTGAAGACTTATTGCCACGCGAAGCATTGCGCAACGGTGATCGTATTCGTGCTTATTTAAAAGAAGTACAAGCAGAACCTCGCGGCCCGCAAGTAAAATTGAGTCGTGCTTGCCCTGAAATGCTGATTGAATTATTTAAAATCGAAGTGCCAGAGATTGGCGAAGAGCTTATCGAACTTAAAAGTGTGGCACGCGACCCTGGTTCCCGTGCAAAAATCGCAGTTAAAACCAATGACGGTCGTATCGACCCCGTAGGCGCTTGCGTAGGTATGCGTGGTTCACGCGTACAAGCAGTGTCTGGTGAATTGGGCGGCGAGCGCATTGATATTGTTGTGTGGGAAGCTGAGCCCGTGCAATTTGTCATTAACGCGATGGCGCCTGCTGAAGTCGCATCGATTTTGGTTGATGAAGACACACGCACTATGGACATCGCAGTTAAAGAAGAGCAGCTATCACAAGCGATTGGTCGCAGCGGCCAAAATGTACGTTTGGCCTCACAGCTGACCGGCTGGGAGCTCAACGTCATGAGCGAAGAGCAAGCGCAAGAAAAAACTGAGAAAGAAGCGCAGTCGTTAGTTGAAAAATTTGTTGAAAAACTTGATGTTGATGAAGAGTTAGCGCAAGTGTTGGTTGAGGAAGGTTTCTCTTCAGTTGAAGAAATTGCTTATGTACCAAAACATGAAATGCAAAACATTGAAGGTTTTGATGAAGACATGGTTGATGCTTTGCGTGCACGTGCAAAAGATATTTTGTTGAGCGATGCTTTGTCGGCTGACGGTGATAAACAACCGGCCGAAGACTTATTGCAACTTGAAGGTATGACAGAAGCACTGGCTAATAAATTAGCGCAACATGACATTATTACACAGGAAGATTTAGCGGAGTTAGCTACGGATGACTTGCTGGAAATTGATAACACTTTAGACAAGGCAGTGGCGGGCGAACTTATTATGACCGCACGCAAGCCTTGGTTTGAAGAGAATTAAGGTGCGCGGCTTTAGGGAGCAATGGTATGGCGAAGACTATCACAGAGATAGCCGAGATGACAGGTCGCGAGGCAAAAGACCTCCAAGAGTTAATGCGCAAAGCATTGGGCAAAGATGTTGATATTAAAGCAGATGAACCTCTGTCTGACGATCAGCAAAAAGAATTACTAGCTTACTTACGTAAAGATTCCTCTCCTAAAATCACGTTAAAACGTCGCAGTGTTGGCAAAGTGAAAGCTTCAGGCACGAGTCGTTCGGTAAAAGTTGAGTACCGCAAAACCAAAACTTATGTACCACGCGCTAAATTGGAACCTGAAGAAGAAGAGACCGCCATTGATGAACGCTTAGAAGAAGCGCACGAAGAAGAAGCCAAAAAACAAGATGCTACTACGGCCGAAGCTAAAAAGCCTGAAGCTGAAGCAAGATCAAAAGAAGAAAAACCTGAGGCAAAAAGGCAAACTAAGGAAGAGCCCAAAAAAGCACCACCTAAAGACGATAAGTCTCGCGATAAAAAATCACGCGGAAAAGTTGCCGGCAAATCACGTGGCAGGAATGACGCAAAACCTGTACATAAAATGGATATTACCGGTGAGGATGATGATTTTTCTGGGCAACGTCGCCGTCGTCGCAGAAGACCAAGGCACGAT
>JAJFKJ010000012.1 GCA_021773275.1 Gammaproteobacteria bacterium | reverse complement strand
TGTCGATTTCATCGATAAACACAATACCGTTTTGTTCTGCATTCATGACAGCACGTGCTTTGATATCATCTTCATTGATGAATTTTGCGGCTTCTTCTTCTTGTAGCATCTTCTTTGCTGCAGCAACCGTCATCTTGCGTTTTTTAGTACGGCCTTGTGACATGTTTTGGAACATGTCTTGCAGTTGGCTAGTCATTTCTTCCATGCCAGGAGGTGCCATGATATCCATACCACCCATGCCAGCTGAAACATCAAGCTCAATCATTTCATCATCGATTTTCCCGCGGCGCAATTTTTGTCGGAATAACTGTCGTGCTGCAGAATCTTCAGATTCAGGTGGTGATGGCTCATCATCAAAAGTACTGCGAGCTGGGGGAATCAATGCATCAAGGATGCGATTTTCAACAGCCACCTCGGTTTTATCACGCACTTTTTCCATTTCAGATTCGCGCGTAATTTTTATCGACATATCGACCAAGTCACGAATAATGGAATCAACATCACGGCCCACAAAACCCACCTCGGTAAACTTGGTGGCTTCAACTTTCACAAAGGGCGCATTCGCTAATTTTGCTAAGCGACGTGCAATTTCGGTTTTACCACAACCCGTTGGCCCAATCATTAAAATATTTTTAGGCGAAATTTCGTTGCGTAGCTTTTCATCGACTTGCATACGGCGCCAGCGGTTGCGTAATGCGATGGCGACTGCGCGCTTAGCGTCCTGCTGCCCGACAATGTAATTATCCAGCTCGGTGACGATTTGTTGTGGCGTTAACTCTTTTGACATGGTGTCCTCTTAGAAATCCAGGGTTTCAAGTGTAATGTTTGTATTTGTATAAATGCAGATGCCACCCGCAATATTCAAGGCTTTCTCAGCAATTTTTTCGGCAGAAAGCTTGGTATTTTCTAACAGTGCTTTGGCTGCAGCTTGTGCAAAAGGGCCGCCTGAGCCAATGGCAATCAAGCTATCTTCCGGTTCGATTACATCACCATTACCGGTAATAACAAGTGAAGCTGTTTCATCAGCAACAGCGAGCAATGCTTCTAAGCGACGTAAAAATTTATCAGTACGCCAGTCTTTGGCAAGTTCAACAGCGGAACGTGTAAGATGACCTTGGTGTTTGTCGAGCTTTGCTTCAAAGCGCTCGAAGAGTGTGAAGGCATCGGCGGTGCCACCGGCAAAGCCTGCTAAAATCTTGCCACCGTGCAGTGTACGCACTTTCTTGGCATTACCTTTCATGATGGTATTGCCCATTGAGACTTGGCCATCACCTGCTATGGCAACTTTTTTGCCCCTGCGGACTGAGACGATCGTTGTACCACGAAACTGTTCCATAATATGCCCCCTTTGTGAGGGGTATTATACCCTGTTGGGCATCAAATTGCAGATATCTTAGGAGCGGGTACGCGAGCTGAACAAGATTCAGCCATTATCCTTTAACAGCATCGAGCTAATAGCTTGGCGTTGCAAGTTTTTTTGTAAATCAAGCGCGTCATCACGATCATTGAATTGGGTTGTACGTACGCGATACCAGGTTTGTCCTGAGTCGAGCTTAACTGTTTGAATTTCAACAAATATACCTTCTAAGGCAAGGCGCGCTTTCATGCTATCTGCCTCATCAAACTTTTTAAATGAGGCCAGCTGCAGGCGGTATTTTGCGGCATCAATGGCTTTCGAAGCCGGGCTTTGCGCGACTTGTGGCTTGTCCTTACTCGGCGCTATTTCTGCCTCAGGTACTTCTACCTGCATTTCAGGCAATAAAGTATAGAAATCGAACTTAGGCTTGCTGCTTTGGCTTTTGCCTGTAGCTTGCTTTGCAGCGTTGTCTTTGCTTGACGATATGAAAATTGATTTACTTGGTCCAGTGCTGGTGGGCACAATAAGCTTTAAATAAGCGACCGCAGCAAGTACCAAGCCGATCATCAGGCCTGTTAGTAACCAAACCCAACTGCCGATTGTTTTTTTGGCTTTCTTGCGTTTTTTCGGTCGTTTTGCGTAATCTCTGGCCATAATTTTATCACATACTGTTAGGTGCACTGACTCCGAGGAGCTTCAAAGCGTTAACCAAGACTTGCTTGGTTGCCGCGCATAAGCTTAAGCGGGCGTTTCGCAGATTTTCATCATCTACTAAGAATATATGTGCATTGTAGTAGCTATGCAAAGCATTGGCCAGTTCTCGCAGATAGGTAGCGATACGGTGTGGTTCTTTTGTTTGTGCAGCACCGATAATGGTTTCTTGGTAGCGTGATAATAAACGAATAAGCGCTTGTTCGTGTTCTTCGGTTAATAAAGCTAGATTACTTAAGCCCTGTGCTGCATCGTAGTCAAAGCCCTTTTCTTCTAGCTGCTTAAAGACACTGCAAACACGTGCGTGTGCATATTGGATGTAATAAACCGGGTTCTCATTTGATTTTGATTTAGCAAGCTCTAAATCGAAATCCATATGCTGGTCGGCTTTGCGCATGATGTAAAAGAATCGTGCCGCATCGTTGCCAACTTCATGGCGTAGTTCACGTAGTGTGACGAACTCACCGCTGCGGGTCGACATTTTTACTTGTTCTTTGCCACGGTATAATACCGCGAATTGCACAAGTTCAAATAGAACATCTTCGTTGTTATGCCCCAACGCTGCAACACTGGCACGCAGGCGAGGTAAGTAGCCGTGGTGGTCAGACCCAAAAATATAAACGAGTTGCTGTGCACCGCGGTCGAACTTGTTGAGCATGTAAGCAATGTCAGATGCAAAATACGTTGTCTCGCCATTTTCTCTGCGCACGACGCGGTCTTTGTCATCGCCAAATTTTGTGGATTTAAACCACAATGCGCCTTTTTCTTCAAAAAGCATATCAGCTTTTTGCAGCACATCAAAAGCATGTTGCACCGCTTCTGAAGTGATCAAACGTTTTTCAGAAAACCATTCGTCAAAAACAACACCAAATTCCTGTAGATCTTCACGGATATCAGCAACGATAGTATCTAGACCAATATCAAACACAATGGCGAAATTGTCCTTGCCTAGCAGCGTTTTGCAGTTGTTGATCAGGGCATCGATGTGTGCTTCTTTATCGCCTGTTTTATCGGCTTGTTCATCAAGTGGCACATCTTTAAACACATCAGCGATATCACGCATAAAATCTTTATTAACTTTTGCGCTTAAAGTTTGCGCCATATCGTTAACATAATCACCTTTGTAGCCATTGCGCGGGAACTCAAAATTCAAACCATGCATAGCCAAATAGCGCAACCATAGGCTAACGGCCAAAATATTCATTTGGCGGCCAGCATCGTTTACATAATATTCGCTGTGAATATCGTAGCCAGCAGTTTTCAACAGATTCGCCAGCGAAGCACCAAAGGTGGCGCCGCGACCATGGCCAACATGCAAAGGCCCTGTTGGGTTGGCTGAAACATATTCTAAAAATACGCGTGTGCCTTTTCCGATATCACAACTGCCAAAGTTTTCTTTAGCTTGCAGGATTTCGCTAATGACATTTGCTTGCGCGCTTTCGGTCACAAAAAAGTTAAGAAACCCTGGGCCCGCAATTTCAACTTTGCTGATGTTTGGGTTTTCCGGCAGGTTTTGGCTAATGAGTTCTGCCAGTTCGCGTGGTTTTTTTTGGCAGGGCTTGGCGAGCATTAAAGCTAAATTGGTCGCAAAGTCACCATGGGTTTTGTCTTTGCTGTGGTCCAGCTGAATATCTGCTTGGAAATCAGTAGGGATAACGCCTTGCGCTTGTAGTCTGCTGACCGTCTCTTGTAATAGTTGTTGTATGTTCTGCTTCATAATGTACTATTTTAAAGCATTCGGTGTGGTAAGCAACCGTATTTTCTTATTATTTGTCTAGCTTAGCTGGCTTTTGTGCCAGCTTAACGTTAATATTACAGCATGACTTTACCCATTTTTATATTATGGACACTCCTGCTTGGCGTCGCCGCGACTTTTCTTGCGGGCTTGCTTGGTATGGGCGGGGGCGTACTGATCATCCCAGGCCTAGTGGCCATTTTTCATGCACAAGGCGTATCTTACGCCCACTTGATGCACCTGGCATTAGGCACATCATTGGCAACAGTATTTTTCACATCGATTATCGCGATGCGTGCGCATCAAAAGCATATTAAGATTCAGTGGCATATTGTTGGCACGATGGTACCCGGTTTGATCTTGGGTAGCATCGGCGGTGCTTGGCTTGCCAGCATGTTGAAAACTAATTTGCTGATGATTATCTTTGGCATATTTTTAGCCTATGTGGGCCTGAAGTTTTTGCTCAGCAAAAACGGTCAAGACAAGGCGCGCCCGCTGCGTAAGCCACTATTGTTGTTTTACGGTATGGTCATCGGCGTATTATCTGCACTGATGGGTTTAGGTGGGGGTGTGTTCATCGTGCCTATATTAAAACGTTATATAGTTCAGATGCGTGAAGTTGTGGCCATCTCCGCGGTATGCTTGATATCCGTGAGTTTTGTTGCTTCCATTGCTTATATGGTTTTAGGCTGGAACGAACCTAATTTGCCAGCGCACAGTTTGGGCTACGTATATTGGCCCGCTGTAATTCCACTAGCACTGATGGCGATTATATTTACACCGCTGGGTGTTAAATTGGTGCATCGCTTACCGCAGAATACGATCAAGCGTATTTTCGGTATCTTTATTTGTTTAATTAGCATATCGATGTTTTACACTGTTATAACAGGGCAATAAATGCTGACATACCCAAACATTAATCCCATTGCATTAGATCTTGGCTTTATCCAGCTGCATTGGTACGGCGTGATGTATTTGCTGGCATTTTTAACGGCTTATGGATTGGGTTGTTACCGCATTAAACAAGGGCACACGATATTAAATCGTGAACAACTCGGGGATCTACTTTTATTCTGGGGCGTGCTCGGTGTTATTATTGGCGGTCGCCTAGGCTATGTGCTGTTTTATCAGTTTAATTATTTTCTGCAAAACCCTGCCTATTTGCTCAAGATCTGGGAAGGCGGAATGTCGTTTCATGGTGGCTTGGTGGGTGGCATTCTTGCCATCGTGCTGTACGCGCGTAAGCATCATAAGCCCATGGGTGAGGTGTTTGATTTTATTGCACCTCTGGTGCCACTGGGTTTATTTTTCGGGCGGCTCGGCAACTTTATTAACGGCGAATTATGGGGTCGTACTACGGATGTGGCTTGGGGTATGGTTTTTCCGTATGCAGGCGAACAGGCAAGGCATGCCACGCAGCTTTACGAAGCAGGTTTAGAAGGTTTGTTGTTATTCGTGGTGCTGTGGGCCTACTCGGCAAAACCGCGCCCGCCGTATGCCGTCTCAGGTTTGTTCTTGTTAGCTTATGGGCTGATACGTTTTCTGCTAGAATATTACCGAGAGCCTGATGACCACCTTGGTTTTGTATTATATGACTCACTTACGATGGGTCAGCTGTTGTCAATACCGATGATTATGGTGGGCATCGCCTTTATGATTTTCGCTTACAAGAAAAAATAGGAGTTTTTATGCAAGCATATCTAGACCTGATGAAAACCGTTAAAGATTTTGGTAGTAAAAAAATGGACCGCACAGGTGTAGGTACTTTAAGTATCTTTGGGCATCAAATGCGCTTTGATCTGAATGAAGGCTTCCCTTTAGTCACAACAAAAAAAATACATACAAAATCAGTAATTCAAGAGTTGCTTTGGTTTTTGAAAGGCGATACCAATGTTAAATATTTAAATGACAATGGTGTTTCTATTTGGAATGAATGGGCAGATGAAGACGGTAGCCTTGGCCCCGTTTACGGCCATCAATGGCGCTCATGGCCAACAGCAGATGGCAGGCACGTTGATCAGATCACTCAGCTTATTAATGAAATCAAACAAACACCAGACTCGCGTCGTTTATTGGTTTGCGCCTGGAATGTGGGTTGTATAGAGCAAATGGCATTACCACCTTGCCATTGCTTATTCCAGTTTTATGTTGCTGACGGGAAATTATCGTGCCAACTTTATCAACGTTCTGCAGATATCTTTTTAGGTGTACCATTTAATATTGCATCGTATGCTTTATTAACGATGATGATTGCACAGGTAACAGGCCTGGGTTTAGGCGAGTTTGTACATACTTTTGGTGATGCACATTTATACCTAAACCACTTAGAGCAGACAAAATTACAATTATCGCGCGACCCATTGCCTTTACCACAAATGCAATTAAACCCAGCAGTAGATAATATTTTTGATTTTAAATTCGAAGATTTTGCTTTGCATAACTATGAATCGCATCCGCATATTTCGGCGCCGGTGGCTGTATGACAACCGTGTCTTTGATTGTGGCCATTGGTCGCAATCACGAAATCGGCAAGGGTAATCAACTGCCCTGGCATTTGCCAGCTGATTTAGCATTTTTCAAACGTACCACCAGCGGCCACACCGTTATTATGGGCCGCAAAACCTACGAGTCGATTGGCAGACCACTGCCCAATCGTCGTAATATTATTATTTCACGCAATGCAGAGTATGCTGCCGAGGGTTGCGAAGTATTTACCAGCTTAGAAACAGCATTAGCGGCTTGTAGACATGAAGACGAAATATTCATCATGGGTGGCGCACAGATTTATGAACAAGCTCTCGCTCTTGCCGATAAACTTTATATCACCCAGGTCGACACGCAAGTTGCAGGCGCTGATGCTTTCTTCCCGCAATGGGATAAAGCACAATGGCAAGAAACATCTTGCCAAGCCCACCCAGCCGATGACAAAAACAGCTTCGATTATACATTTTTGATATTCGAAAAAGTTTAATGCTTTAAAGGAATGCCCTGTTTTTGTACTCGCTGTTGGGTAAATGAGAATGCTTTTGCTGCGCCTCGCGTTGCTCGTTAACTGCTCAAAAAAATATCCCCATATACCACAGCGCGCTCGTATTTATTGTAACAGGGCATGCTTTATATACGCCCCCTTTGTGAAGGGGGAAGTTAAATGTAGGGGTCGAACCCTGTTCGACCCAGCGCAGCGAAGCTGCAACATCTGCGACGGGGGATTTTATACTTGCAATAATCTTACCGTGAAACACAAATAGTCAAAATCTATCAATTCTATATCTTTAATCAATTTCACATATCAATCATGAGCTCGTATGATTAGCACATAACTTTTATAGGAGGAAATGACAATGATGAGTGCTAAACAATTCCACATGCTTTTGTGGTTATTCATCGCCCCGGTGGCGATTATTGGGGGTGTGACAAATTCACTATTCGCAGCGTTTTTCAGCTCTTTAGCGTTCGGATCGATCTATGGGGTAGTTGCTGGCTTTCAGTTAATGACGGATAGCGAAGAAGACAGTAGAGGCTTTGGTTGGGCAGGTCTAACAACACTCGCTACGATGATAACATTAGGCGTATTATCACCTTCATCGAGTAACAGTTCTGATGCTGCGCCCGAGGCTACCATGGCGGTCGCAAGCGCGAGCAGTGAAGGGCTAGCAGCCTATGCGCCACTCTTTGCAGCCTCAGCATTCGCTGTGCTAGCGCTTATAGCGGTTATTGTGGTGATTGTTCGGGCTTATAGAGAAGCGCCAGAGCAAACAAAGCATGAAAGGCTAATGCCTGATGCAGCAAACGATAAACCAGCGTTGACAGAAGCCGTCAGTGCTAAACCTGCTGCAGAAGCCAAGCCTCCGCTGAGGTTCTCAGGTAAGGGTGGTAACCCTGTGTCAGAGCCGCGCACGCAAGTAAGCGGTGATCAGCAAGGGTTGCGTGAGGATGGTGGTTTATTAAAGGCAGGGTTTTGAAAATAGCCTAGTGTAGGGGGCGAACGTTGTTCGGCCCCTTTTTGAAGGCTTTTTTGCATAAATGTGCGTTAAATTTATGGGCGAGCGTGAGTGCCAGCGAACGATCAGTTGAGCTGATGATTCAAGCACATTAGCTGCAAGTTTTTCAGTCTATCTACTCGCGCGCTAGCGCTCTCTTATAATATTTTCGCAAGTTGTTTGTAGGGGTCGAGGCACGCGACCCGCACAGGCGTCAGCCTGTGAAACAGCATTCAAATCACAATACCATAATAACCGATTCGCATTTTTTCAATGCTGCAAAAATATCTTTGAGTTGCTGCTCACTAGTGGCATTAATTTCAACGGTGACCGCAGTATAATTGCCCTTTTCGCTGTCGCGACTTTCAACTGTGCCCTCGTAAGGCTGCGATAAAAATGGGTTGATGATCTCAACAACGGTTGCGTCAAAATTCTCGTCGACTTTTCCAATAACCTTGATCGGGTATTGGCATGGGAATTCAATTTTAGGTTTTTCTTCTGTCATGGCCTATATTCTAGCATATGTTCTATAAATTCCTGACAGGTATAATACTCTTTTTGTTGAGCCAGCAGGCCTTTTCTGAGGCTGGTGACTTAGATATATCTTCTACGCAGCCATGGCTCACGACCGCGCTGGAAGGTAGAGAAGCCCTGGACTGTCGTTTAAGTGATGCATTCTATCGCAGGGAGATCATAGTTCACGAAGACTGGCATTTTGTGGAAGACATCAGTGTCTTAAGCCAAATGGTGACGGGCAGGTTTAGTGGCGAAGATGCAACAAATAGTTTTTCTGCTTATGCTGCTTACAACTACAACCATCAACACGATGCCATTTTTATGTTCAACAAACGTATTGTTGAACAATTAAAAGGAACAATAGGTGTGGAGTTCGAGCGAGACAGCACCACGCATCAAGAAATAGAAAACGAAGGGTTTTTTGGTTTACGCTACATGTTGCCATTGATGATCGATGCGCTGTATCGCGTAGATTTTACCGGTAGCCACAAATTGGAGTTAAACTCAGGTTTCCAATTAACAAACAAAGCTAGTTTTATGTGGTTTTGGGATACTGATGGCGACTATCGTTTTACTCTGGCCTATGAACTGCACAAACATGTATACCTCTCAGTAGTAGCAGATTCTATTTTCCACGTTGGTGGCGGCTTACGCGTTAGGTTTTAGTGGCACCCGCAAATTTCTGCAATGCTTCAATGCGTTTGCCGATCGGTGGGTGAGTGGCAAACATACCCATAAACTTGCTGGAGTTTTCAATGAACATGCCTTTTACATCATCAGCGACATCGGGGATTTCATCATGCCCGGAGATTTTTTGCAGTGCTGAGACCATCGCATCGGGGTTTTTGGTAAGCTCTACCGCGCCGGCATCGGCCAGGTATTCACGTTTGCGAGACAGTGCAAAGCGGATCAAAATGGCAAACACATAACCGATCGCTAAAATAATAAACGCAGCGACGGTAGCCAAACCTTGATTGCGCCCATTGCTGCTGCGGCGTGACATGTGCATGCTAAAGAACATGCGCCTTGCGGTGATTTCTGCAAAAAAGCTGATCATGCCTACAAAAATAATACTGACAATCAATAGGCGAACGTCGCTGTTAAGTATATGGGTAAGCTCATGTGCCAATACTGCGCGCAGTTCGTTTTCATCAAGCTTATTCAGCAAGCCGCGAGTAACCGTGATAGTGTAGGTTTTTTGGTTAATGCCGCTGGCAAAAGCATTCAAGGCATTGGTTTCAATAACGGACAATTTTGGCATAGGAATACCGCGCGAGATGCACAGATTCTCTAAAAGGTTGTAAAGCTCCGGCATATCTTTACGGGTAACTGCGTTTGCATGTACGGCTTTATTGATCATGCGTTGATGAAAGAAAAATGCAATTACAAACCATGCGATCGCTGCAGCAACACCCCAATACCAAACTTGTTGTACCCAGAGCCAACCTTGCTCAGCGGCAAAGGCACCGGGCGATACACCGCGTGGTGGCACAGCGCTCATTAAGGTGGTCAGGGCATAAAAGCCCCAGAGCATGAGTATCAGTAATACCGGGAAGCCCAACAGCAAAAAAATGCTACGAAGATTATTGTTCCAGATATGCGTTTTTAAACCAACAGCACTTAACACAGCAAAGTCCTAATCAAATTTAACGTCAACGGGTTTGGCGGTTTCCTCGCGCTCACCACCCAGGTCAAAAAATTCTTCCGTATGGAAGCCAAACATCTTCGCAATGATATTGCTCGGGAATTGTTGCACTTTGGTATTAAGCTCATTGGTGGCATTGTTAAAGAAGCGGCGTGATGCAGCGACTTTGTTCTCAATATCAGCCAGCTCTTTTTGCAGGCCCATGAAGTTCTCATTGGCCTTCAGATCGGGGTAGGCTTCAGCAACCGCCAGCAATCCCATCAATGCGGAAGACAGCATGCCTTCGGCCTGGGCGCGGTCTTTCACTGAGTGCGAACGGCCTACCTGTGAGCGGGCCTCGGTCACTTGCTCAAATACTTCACGTTCGTGCTTGGCATAGCCTTTGACGGTATTGACCAAATTGGGCACCAAATCATAGCGTAATTTCAACTGTACATCGATGTCTGCAAAGGCATTTTTGCGGCTCTGGCGTAGAGCGACCAGCCGGTTATACAGGACGACGAATAGAGCAGCGATGAGGGCGATAATGCCGATAAAAATCCAGGTTTCCATATGGGTCTCACTATTTGAAAGATTCCACTCATTATACCAAAATATGAGACATTAGCTCACAATAAGTTGATTTTAAGGCTAACTTAAGGTAGGATGCACACTTCCATTGTTGTATTTTTTGGAGATAAATGATGTTGGTTCAACCTTCTAATCGTCAAGATAAAATTTTCTATAATGGCCAGGTTTTTAGCCCTGGGCCACTGGGCTGGTCTTTACAAGAGCTGCGTGATGTAGCCAGACAGATATGGTTTGTTGCACCTCATGGTCCTGCCGCTGATGGCGGAAGTGATTACCCATTAATATTGTCTAATCTGCAAGCGCTAGAACAGATTATGCAAATATCTTTTCCTATAATTCCGTGGACTGCAGATGAAAAAAAATTAAAAGCCAGTATCGCACTGCAGTATTTTTTAACCAAGTACGAAGTAGTGGTAGAAAAAGTAAGGGTAACATTCGTTTTAAAGAATTTGGGCAACTCTATTAATCTCAGTGATGCAGAAACAACAGACATGATAAGAGAGTTAATTGCTGATGCTGCTTCACGAGGCGTGCCAGATTTAAAAGAAAGATTGCTTTTTATTGTGGGTTTTTTACGCGGTGAAAGCATATTAAAACAAAAATTAAAATCTGAAGCTCTTAAGCTTGATTCAACTGATGAGGGAAGTAGTTATTCCATTTCAGGGGTTTACGATTTCATTAAGAGAATCAGTGCTAATGAAAATTACACAGATGAACAAAAGCTGAAAATAATGGAAAACACTGTGCTCTTGAATTTACCTGAGCAAAGTGTAATGTACGGTAAGCAATATAATACAAAAGAAAAGATCGCATTACTAAGTGTTGCTTTGCATTATTTTTTAAACAAGCATGAGATTGTAAGGCCGGAAGCCGGTCTAGAAAAAATAAATTTTTTATTGACTATTTCTGATGATCTTTCACCTGTCGATGCAGCAAGGGCGTTGCAGGATGTTTTTGTAAGCATGTCACACATTAAAGCAGGTGATTTTCTAGTAAGGTGTGAACATCTAAGATCAAAGCTATCTTGCAGTAATGGTTTAACCGATGTGTTAGAACAAGTGACTTTAATGCCAACAACATCAAAACCAGTAGCAAAAGCAATCGTATTACATAATCAAATTAATACGAAAAAAGATGAAGAGCAAAATGCTGGAACTGTATTGCATGAAGTGGCTGAAAATAATCAGTTGCCGACACCAGGCATGGCAGAGATTGGCAGCCCTACTAGCAGCCGTTTATTCAGGCTGTGGAGCCCGGCACTAGGTGGGGTAATGTCAGCAGGCCCGGTGCATGCTGTTAGTAGTCCTCCAGCTACAACAGCAAGTTCGGCACATAATATTAGTGATCTTATATTTCAAACAGCAAGCCCTGACGGGAAAGTTAAGACCCCTCTTTCGCAGCTTTTTAAAATGGTTCAAGATATTAGTGCTAATAAGGAATGCACTTTAGAAGAAAAATTGAAAGAAATGGCAATGGTTGCAAACAGTGTTCTGCCTGAGCAAGTTGAAATGAGCCGTAAGGTAGAAAAAGGTGAAGCAAAGAGTGCGCTGGGTATTGCTTTGCATTATTTCATAACCAAGCATGAACAATGGCGGCCACCATCTGAGCTGAGACTGATGCTTTCTTTCTTTGGTATTAGTAGAGCGCTTAAACCAGATGAAATTGCAATGGTACTGAAAGATGTTTTTGAAAGCATGCCAGAAATTAAAGCAGTTGATTTTACTAATAGATGCAGATTTTTAAAAATAAAGCTACGCGACTCCAGTAAATTAACCGATGTGCTAGAGCAAGTGGCTTCAATGCAAACAAGATCAATGCCAGTTGATAATGCGATAGCCTTGCGCAATCTGATTAATGTAAAACGCTTGCAAGAAACACCCGTGCATTCTAGTCTTTTGCCAGCGCTAGGCGTTGATGGTCAGAAGGAAAATGTGGCTAACGGGCAGCAAGTACAAAACGGGGCAGTCGCTTACGCATGGCCGAAAGCGCAGCAGTCAACCGATAATGTATGGCTGAGAGGAGTCCGGCCACAAGCCGAAGGGGATGGCCTTTCTAAAAACTTTGCAGCTTTTGCTCAGATGCCAAGCTCTAGATCTTGAATCAGCGCACCTAAAAATCGTGTCGCTTCACCGCCGGTCACTGCACAATGATCGGTGGTAATCGAGATTGGCAAAATCGGGTGCACCACAGCCTGACCATCTTTGGCAACTACACCATCATGTTTTTTGCCACAAGCAATAATCGCTACTTGTGGTGGCACAATAATTGGCGTCGCATAACGGCCAGCGAATGTACCAAAGTTTGAAAAAGTTATTGTTGCACCTTTGAGCTGCTCAGCAGGAATAGAACGATCACGTACTTGCTGCTTCATTGTGTTGAGTTTTGCGCGCAGCTGCTGCGGGTCTTGTACAAGCTTTTCAGCATGGTGTATCACCGGTACAAACAGGCCTTCAGGGCTATCAACGGCAATACCTAAATTAACTTCCGAAAATAATTTGCGTGCTTGTGAGGCTGTTTCAAAATGTGCATTTAGCGAAGGTTCCGCTGCACAGGCTTTAACAATGGCGCGTACGATTCGTACACTGATATCTTGTTCTGCATCCCAGGCGCCGATATCGGCATCGTCAAAGACAGTCACGGGCGTAATTTGTGCATGCGATGTTTGCATCGCTTGTGCCATCATGCGGCGTGAACCTTTCAGAGGCTCAAAACCTTCGCTGGTGACGGTTGTCGAAGCAACGTTAGTAACGTGGGCTTGCTTAACATCGTTTGCGGTAATCATGCCACCTGTACCCGTGCCTTGCACAGTGTTTAAATCAACACCCAGGTGATGCGCTAAACCGACAACGACCGGCGGTGCTTTTTTGTGACCAGCAGCCGAGCTTGTCGATTTGATAATTTTGACAGATTCTTGTAACACATCGCTGCCTGTTTCAAGCTTGCCTGCTACGGTGCCAGTGTCTTCACGTGTTTTTGTATCAATGACGCCTTCACCTTCAAAACCGATTAATGGTGAGCCAGTTAAAATAACGTCGCCAGGCTGGCCAAACAATTTAACAATTTTGCCTGCAATAGGGGTGGGCACGTCAACAATAGCTTTTGCAGTTTCCATCGAAACAATATTGTCATGCATAGCAACGGTGTCGCCTTCTTTTACGAACCATTCGCGGATCTCTGCATCGGGTAGACCTTCGCCTAGGTCGGGTAAATTAAATTTTTTCATTGTAAACTTCCTTAATAAGCTAGCGCCACATCAACGCTGTCGCGAATACGTTGAACGCTGGGCATAAAAATATCTTCTTGTTTGTAATAAGGCATGACAGTGTCATAGCCGGTTACGCGCAATACAGGTGCATGCAAACGGTCGAGCGCTTTTTCAGAAATCTGAGCTGCAATTTCAGCACCAACACCACAGGTTCGGGCGGCTTCGTGTATGATCACGCAGCGACCTGTTTTCGCAACCGATTGCAAAATACTATCGGTGTCTAAGGGTTTAATGGTTGCAACATCAATGACTTCAGCACTGATGCCATCATGGGCTAATTGTTCAGCAACTTGCATGGTTTCATGCGTCATTGCGCCCCAAGTAATCAAGGTGATGTCTGTGCCTTCACGCAATACAAAACAAGTATCGAGCGGTAGAGCTTTACCATCGTCTGGCACTTCTTGTTTTACCAAACGGTAAATACGTTTGGGTTCTAGGAAAATCACTGGGTCTGGGTCGCGTATCGCGGCAAGCAATAAACCATAAGCGCGTGCGGGTGAACTAGGTATCACAACACGCACACCTGGCATGTGCGCAAAAATGGCTTCAGTGCTTTCAGAGTGATGTTCTGGTGCGTGAATACCACCACCAAAAGGTGCGCGAATAACCATGGGGCATGTAAGGCGGCCACGGGTACGGTTGCGTAAGCGCGCAGCATGATTAATGATTTGATCAACGCAGGGGTAAATAAAGCCCATGAATTGAATTTCGCATACAGGGCGCATGCCTTGTGTTGCCATACCGATGCCGACTCCGGCGATCATCGATTCTGCCAAGGGCGTGTCCATAACCCGATCGCTTCCAAATTTTTCTTGCAAGCCAGCAGTGGCACGAAACACGCCACCGTTAACGCCGACGTCTTCGCCCATCAATACAACATTTTTATCATGCTTCAGTTCATAAGCCAAGGCTTGAGTGACAGCTTCTACTAAAGTAATGGCGCTCATGCTTCACCTCCATGATAAGCGATGACTTCGTCGCGTTGTTCATGGTAAGACTCCGGCCAAGTGTCATACATGTAATCAAAAATGTCTGTAGCGGGTGCAGCGGTATTGCTGAGGTATTTTTGCACGGCGGCATCAACCTCTGCTTTAACTTCTGCGTAAAGCGCTTTTTCTTTTGCTTCATTCCACAGGTTTTGCGCAGCCATGAAGGTGCGTAAACGTTTGATAGGATCTTTGTCTTTGTTTTCATCAAGCTCGTTACCGGGACGATAACGCGATGCATCATCGGCCGTGGTATGGTCGCCCATACGATAAGTGATCGCTTCGATGATGTAAGGTCCCTTGCCTTGATGCGCCGCATCGATGGCTTGGCGGACATGATGATAGACCGCAAAAATGTCGTTGCCATCGATTTGCTCACCTGGCACGCCAGCTGCAATACCCTTTTGTGCAAAGGTTTGCGCATGCGTTTGTAGTTCGGTGGGAACCGAAATGGCCCAGTGGTTATTGTTGATCACAAAAATCAGTGGCAATTGATGTACGCCAGCAAAATTGATCGCCTCGTAGAAATTACCCTGTGATGTACCGCCATCGCCAATACTTACAACTACCGCACGCTTTTCTTTACGTAGTTTCATTGCCATTGCAATACCGGCGCCGTGTAGGCTTTGTGTGCCGATGGGGATACAATCAGGTAGGTCGCGCGTGCCTTTAGTGAAGTTATTGCCGCGTTCATCACCACCCCAAAAAGTATACAGCTCTTCCATTTTAACGCCGCGCGTTAAATGGGTGCCAGGTTCGCGATAGTAGGGTACAAAAATATCGTCTTCATGCATCGCCATTCCCATGCCAACGCCAATGGCTTCTTGGCCTTGTGTGGGTGGGTAAGTGCCAAGTTGGCCCGTGCGTTGCAGTTTTATGGCAGTTTCATCATAGATACGGTTCAGTACTAAATATCGGTAAAATTTCTGCCATAGCTCGGGGTTGTTTTGTAATGCGCCGGGAAGCTCCCCTATCAGCTCGCCTTTTTCATTGAGATATTCGTAATAAAAAATTTCAAATGAAGCTACGGATTTTTTATTGTTGTTCATGGTACTCCTTCAGGCAGTTAGTCTAACGGCGCCATCTAAGCGAATAGTGCAGCCGTTTAATAATGGGTTGTCGATAATGCTGAGTACAAGTTTTGCATACTCATGGGGTGTGCCTAAACGCTTGGGGTACTGCGTGGCATTATTTAAAGCATCTAAAGCTTTCGCTGGCATATCGCTCATCATGGGTGTTTCGAATAAACCCGGTGCAATAGTCACAACACGAATCCCAAAGCGTGAAAATTCGCGCGCGGCGGGCAATGTCAAACCTGCAACACCCGCTTTTGACGCACTGTAAGCAGCTTGGCCAATCTGCCCTTCGAATGCAGCAACGCTGGCGGTATTGATGATCACGCCGCGTTCGTCATCTTTGCCGTAAGCCTCTTGTGTGCTCATCGCATTTGCAGCCAGCCGCAACATATTGAATGTGCCAATAAGATTGACCTGTATCACTTTTTCAAAAACGCTTAAATCATGCGGACCTTCTTTGCCAACAATACGTGCGCCGGCTAATATGCCAGCACAGTTTACTACACAGTGTAATGGCGCTATGGCTTGTGCCGCCTCGATAACGGCGTTTACTTGATCTGTCTGCGTGACATCACAGCTAATGTATTGCCCGTCTATTTGTTTGGCAAGTGCCTCGCCGTCTTGCACATCCGCAATAAGCACAGCAAAACCTTGTTTTGCTAAATGTTGTGCAGTGGCAGCGCCAAGACCGGAGCTACCACCAGTTACAATTGCTGAGCGTTGAGCGTTAGGCATTAATCACAAATTCCGTATTTAGTTCTTTAAATAAATCTGTGCCAGCTTGTGCCAGCCATTCGTATAATACCATCTCTTTTGAAACAAGTTGAATGCCAATTTGCTCCATTCGCCCAAATGCCAGTGCTTTATCGTGGATACTGCGTGACGAGGTCGCTTCAGCGACGACAAACACCTGATGCCCGTTTTCTTGTAGGGCGACGGCCGTTTGCAGTACACAGACGTGGGTTTCAATGCCGATAAGTACCCACTGCTTTCTGTCCATTTCGTGAATATGCGCAACGATGTCGGGGCTACCCATGCTTGAAAAGGTAATTTTCTCATAAACTTGGTTTTCATCGATATGCGGTTTTAAGGAAGCCAAGGTTTTGCCCAAGCCTTTGGAGTATTGTTCGCTGGTCACAATAGGCACTTGCATGCGCTGCGCAACTTGTAAAATCCAGGCGCAATTTTTTTCAACTTCTTCATGGTGATGTACAAGCGGCATAAGTTTCTCTTGTGCATCAATTAGCATGACGGCACTATCTTTTGCTTGAAGTAACATTTACATTTCTCCGTAGTTGGGCCCATCGCCGCCTTCGGGCGTTTCCCAAGTGATGTTTTGTGATGGATCTTTGATGTCGCAGGTTTTGCAGTGGATGCAATTGCTTGCATTTATCTGCAGACGTGCCTGCTCACCGGTTTCAATAATTTCATACACCGCTGCGGGGCAATAATACTGTTCGGGTGAATCATAGACTTTATAGTTTAATGAAATTGCTTTTTCAGGGTTACTTAAAACCAAATGAGACAGCTCACCTTCGCGATGCGATACCGCTGTTAAGCGTACGGAAGTTAGGCGGTCGAAAGTGATTTTATTATCAGGCTTGGGGTAGTTAATTTTTTTGCATTGTTTCGCGGGTTTTAAGGTTTTGTAATCTACTTTGTGTTTTAAGGTCCATGGGCTGTTGCCGTGAGTGATACTTTCTATAGCGGCATTGCATAAGCCTGGTGCTAATCCAAATTTAAAGCCCGGGCGGATATTGCGCACTTCATGTAACTCTTTGCCCACCCAGCTTTCGCGCAGGGTTTTATCGAAATCAGCTTTATTGAAAATACACTCGGCAGCAAGCATGCCAGACTTCATCGCGGTATGGTTGCCTTTTATCTTCGGTACATTCATAAAGCCGGCGGCGCAACCGATCAAAAAACCACCCGGGAAACTTAATGTTGGAATCGATTGCCAGCCACCTTCTGTGAGCGCACGAGCGCCGTAGGCAATACGCTCGCCGTTTTCAAATAGGGGTTTAATGCTTGGGTGTGTTTTAAATTTTTGCAGTTCTTCAAAAGGACTTAGGTAGGGGTTTGCATAATCTAAGCCAACCACAAAACCCACGGCCACCTTGTTATTTTCTAAGTGATAAATAAAAGAGCCGCCGTAAGTGTTTTGATCAAGTGGCCAGCCGACGGTATGCATGACAGAACCCGGTTTATGCTGCTTGCTATCAACTTGCCAAATTTCTTTAATGCCAAGACCATAGGTTTGTTCACACTCGCCTTGCAAGTTAAAATGTTTTACAAGTTGCCGCGTTAATGAGCCGCGCGCACCTTCTGCAAGCATCAAATGTTTTGATTTTAATAATACGCCAGGCTGTCCATCTTGTTCGCTGGTGATGACGCCTACAACTTTATTGTTTTCGCTTACGACATCGGCAGCAGGAAAACCAGGAAAGATCGAGACGCCCAGTGCTTCCGCTTGCTTTGCCAACCAACGGCAAAACAAACCTAAACTGATGATATAATTACCATCGTTTTTCATTTGCGGTGGTGTTGGCAGTGAAAAACTTTTATGTTGGCTTAAAAAACAAAATTTATCATTGCTGACTTTTTGTGTGATGGGTGCGCCGCTGCTTTGCCAATCGGGGAGTAGTTCGTTTAATGCGCGTGGCTCTAGCACTGCGCCAGATAAGATATGTGCGCCGACTTCGCTGCCTTTTTCAAGCACACAAACGCTAAGCTCGGTTTCGTGTTGCTTACATAACTGCTTCAAACGTATTGCCGCAGACAAGCCCGCAGGTCCTGCGCCAACAATAACAACATCAAATTCCATTTGCTCGCGGTTGACAAGCGCTTGCTCTAACTCCATCATACTTAGTAGCATAGCGGTATCTTTTATGAAGGGCAACAAATGAACATCTTGATTCCTATTAAACGCGTGATCGATTACAAAGTCCCTGTACGCGTAAAACCCGATCACTCGGGTGTCGTGACCGAAAATATAAAAATGTCGATGAACCCTTTCGATGAGATCGCCTTGGAAGAAGCCATTCGCCTGAAGGAAAAAGGCATTGCCAGTCAATTAACAGCTGTAACAATTGGCACACAAGCTTGCCAAGATATTTTACGCCACGCTTATGCGCTAGGTGTCGACCAGGCCATGCTGCTTGAGACAGATAAAAGCCTTGAGCCACTGGCTATTGGCAATATTTTAAAAGCCATCGCGGATAAAACAGATGCACAATTGATCATCATGGGAAAACAAGCCATCGATGATGACAATAATCAAGCGGGGCAAATATTGGCAGCAAAGCTTGGCTGGGCTCAAGCTTGCTTTGCTTCTGAAGTCAATATAGAAGGCGACTCTGCAACTGTTGTGCGCGAAGTTGATGGTGGTTTGGAAACATTAAAATTGCAGCTCCCTGCGGTTATTACTACGGATTTGCGCCTTAATGAACCACGCTTGGCTAAGCTGCCTGATATCATGAAGGCGAAAAGCAAAACGATTGAAATAATACCCGTTTCTGATTTGGGCATAGATCTGCCTGAGCAGATCGAGATACTTGAAACCACACCACCCAAGCCACGTGCAAAAGGTCAGATGGTGGGCTCGGTGGATGAGCTTTTAGAAAAGCTAAGAGATTTAATGTAGGGGTCGCACCGAAGTGCACCCGGTGATGCAAAGCATCACAAAATATTAGGAAATAACATGAGCAAAATACTGATCATCGCAGAGCACGTAAATGGGCAACGCCAGCCGGCGGTATACCATTGTGTAATGGCTGCAAAACAATTGGGCGATGATATTAAAGTACTTGCCGTGGAGGCAAATGTAACAGCAGAAAATGCTGCCGCATACATTGCAAAGCTTGCAAACGGTTACACACATATTCTTGCTCCGGCAAATACCTTTGGTAAAAATATATTGCCTCGCCTCAGCGGTCTACTTGATGCTCCCATGCTGTCAGACATTACGGAAATTCATGATGCCGCAACGTTTTCTCGCCCCATTTATGCGGGCAATGCCTTCACAAAAGTAAAAATAAAAAGCAAACAGGTGCTATTGACTATTAGGCCGACAGCTTTTGAAGCAGACAAAACTGAGCCCGAGGTAGAAAAAATACAAATAACAGAAGATTTAGGTTTATCAAAATTTGTGAAGCTTGAGGCGCACACCTCCGATCGCCCAGATCTAACGACAGCGGATATCGTGATTTCAGGTGGCCGCGGCCTGCAAAGCAAAGAAAATTTCGCGATGCTCGAGCGCATTGCCGATAAACTTAATGCCGCTGTCGGCGCTAGCCGTGCCGCCGTTGACGCTGGTTTTGTGCCGAACGATTACCAGGTGGGTCAAACCGGTAAAATTGTTGCGCCCAAGCTTTACATAGCTGTTGGCATCAGTGGTGCGATTCAGCATCTGGCGGGTATGAAAGATTCAAAAACCATTGTTGCCATCAACAAAGACCCAGATGCACCCATTTTTGAAATTGCCGACTATAGTTTAGTAGCGGATCTATTTAAAGTGCTACCCGAACTGGAGGAAAAATTATGAGTAAAACATTAAAAGGTGGATGTCTGTGTGGTGAAGTGCGTTATGAAATAACGCAAGAACCTATAGCTATGGGCAAATGCCACTGTCGCGATTGCCAAAAGGCAACGGGTTCAGCGTATTTCCCGTATATTTTAGTAAGCCCAGACACATTAAAAATATCTGGCGCTAGTATTGATTACACGATGAAAGGCAGCAGTGGTAAAGATGTCACGCGAACCTTTTGTCCTCAATGTGGCAGTTATGTTTTTGGCGAGCCAAGTATACTCGAAGGATTGCGTACAGTTTCGGGTGCAACGCTAGATAATCCTGAAGACTACAAGCCTGATGCTGATATTTGGGTAGAGCATTTACAAGACTGGGATATTCTTGATCCGAACACGACAAAGTTTGACAGGAGCCCAGAAAGCTAGGCCTAGCTGAAATTCTAAGGGATTTAGACTATAATGGGGGAACTCAGGAGTATAAATGCCACACCTAGCGCTCATGGATGAGACCCAGCAACTACTGCAAAACACTGTGCATGATTTCGCACAGGCGCAGATCGCCCCGCGTGCGCACGAAATTGACACGACTAACCAGTTTCCTCGGGACCTTTGGCCAAAAATGGGCCAGTTAGGCCTCTTAGGTATTACTGCACCTGAAGCGTACGGCGGTGCCGATATGGGTTATGTCGCGCATGTGATGGCCATGGAAGAAATTTCCCGCGCCAGTGCCTCGGTCGGTTTAAGCTATGGCGCGCATAGTAATCTTTGCGTTAATCAGATTGTATTGAATGGCAGCGATGCACAAAAACAAAAATACCTGCCGAAATTGATTAGTGGTGAACATTTAGGTGCGCTCGCGATGAGTGAGGTAGCTGCAGGTTCGGATGTTGCAGCGATGCAACTTAAAGCCGAAAAGCAAGGCGATAGCTACGTTTTAAACGGTAATAAAATGTGGATTACCAATGGCCCCGAAGCAGATACCCTAGTTGTTTACGGCAAAACAGAACCCTATGATAATCGTTCGATTACCGCTTTCATCATTGAAAAAAGCTTTTCGGGTTTCAGTACGGCGCAAAAGCTTGATAAATTAGGTATGCGCGGCTCGGACACGTGCGAGCTCGTATTTCAAGACTGCAAAGTGCCGGCAGAGAATGTACTGGGTGAAGTCGGTGGCGGCATGAAAGTGCTGATGAATGGTTTAGACTATGAACGCCTTGTGCTGGCAGCTGGCCCCGTTGGCATCATGCAAGCCTGCTTAGATGTCATCATTCCGTATGTTCATGAACGCAAACAGTTTGGTAAAGCGATTGGCGAATTTGAATTAATGCAAGGAAAAATAGCAGATATTTACACGCGCATCAACGCTAGCCGTCATTATTTATATGCCATTGCAAAGCTTGCCGATATGGGCTTAGCTACCCGCAAAGATGCTGCCAGTGTTATTTTGTATTGTGCGGAAAATGCGACTTGGGTCGCAAGCGAAGCCATACAATGCTTAGGTGGCAATGGTTATATCAACGAGTACCCAACCGGCAGATTGCTGCGTGATGCCAAGTTATATGAAATTGGCGCGGGCACATCAGAAATTCGCCGGATGCTGATCGGGCGTGAAATTTTCAATGAGACGAAGTAATGCAAAATGATCCAATTGTTATTGTTGCGGCTAAGCGCACACCGATGGGTGCGATGCAAGGTGCATTTAATGGCACGTCCGCGACAGCGCTAGGCGCGGCGGCATTGCAAGGGCTTATTGCGCAAAGCAAACTTGCAGTAGAAAAAATCGAGGCCGTAATCATGGGCAATGTTTTGTCCGCTGGGCTTGGGCAAGCACCCGCACGGCAAGCAGCCATTGCAGCAGGTCTAGCGACGGCAAGTGCATGCACCACGATTAACAAAGTCTGTGGTTCAGGGCTGGAAGCTGTGATCATGGCACACGATTTTATTGTTGCCGGTCGGCATCAAATTGTAGCGGCAGGCGGTATGGAAAACATGTCCCGTGCACCCTATTTATTATTAAAAGCCCGTAGTGGTTATCGCTTGGGTAATAGCGAGCTTTACGACCATATGATTTTTGATGGCTTGCAAGACCCGCAGACTACGCAACACATGGGTGAGTATGCTGAAGCCACAGCCGAAAAATATGGCTTCACTCGCGAACAACAAGATGCTTATGCCACCTTGTCTTTGCAACGTGCGCAAGCTGCGGTGCAAGCAGGAAGCTTTAAAGCAGAAATAGTGCCTGTTGGTGAGACATCAGAAGATGAAGTGCCAATGCGACTCAAGCCTGAAAAAATACCAACACTTAAACCAGCTTTTAAAAAAGACGGCACTGTTACTGCAGCAAACAGTAGCAGCATCGCTGATGGTGCAGCAGCATTGTTGTTGATGCGTGAATCTACCGCCAAAGCGTTGCATATAAAACCTATTGCGCGAATTATTGCGCACAGTGTTTTTGCACAAGAGCCGGCATGGTTTACCACAGCACCTGCAAAAGCCATTGCTGCTTTGCTTAAAAATATTAACTGGCAGGTAGGCGATGTTGATTTATTTGAAGTAAACGAAGCTTTTGCCTGCGTCACCATGGCGACCATGCGCGATCTCGATATTCCAGAAGATAAAATGAATATTAACGGAGGTGGCTGTGCCTTAGGGCATCCTATTGGCGCCACGGGTGCCAGAATCTTAACCACCCTGCTGTATGCTTTGCAGAACAATAAAAAACAACGCGGCATTGCATCATTGTGTTTAGGTGGCGGTGAAGCAGTCGCATTAGCGGTAGAAATGGTGTAGATGTATGGCTGCTTATCAATCAAAACTCGATGTCAATGACGCTAGCTACAAAGCAAACAGCAAGCATATGCAGGTTTTATTAATAGATCTGCAAAACAAATTAGAAACCATTAGCCAAGGTGGTGGTGAACATGCCATTAACAGGCATAAAAAGCGTGGCAAATTAACAGCACGCGAGCGCATTAAAAAACTGCTAGATAAAAATACTCCGTTTTTAGAAATATCAGCGTTCGCAGCCTATGAGGTTTATGAAGAATCTGTACCTGCGGCGGGTGTGGTTGCGGGTGTTGGCACGGTTGAAGGGCATTTTTGCATGATCATCGCCAACGATGCTACGGTTAAAGGCGGAACCTATTACCCACTTACGGTTAAAAAACATTTACGAGCCCAGCAGATCGCTTTAGAAAACAATTTACCTTGCATCTATTTGGTTGATTCCGGTGGCGCAAATTTGCCACACCAAGCCGAGGTGTTCCCTGACCGCGAGCATTTTGGGCGCATTTTTTATAATCAAGCGCAGATGTCATCATTGGGTATTCCGCAAATTGCGATTGTAATGGGTTCATGCACTGCCGGTGGCGCCTATGTGCCAGCGATGAGTGATGAAGTTGTCATGGTGCAAGAGCAAGCCACCATATTTTTAGCAGGCCCACCTTTGGTCAAAGCAGCTACGGGTGAAATCACAACAGCGGAAGAACTAGGCGGTGCCGATTTGCATTGCCGTAAATCTGGGGTAGCCGATTATTTAGCAGAAAATGACAAGCAAGCTTTAAAAACAGCCCGAGATATCGTCACCCATTTAAACCAGCCCAAAGAAGATATCAAACAGAAATATAAGCCACCTGTGTATCCGGCTGAAGAACTTAATGGCATTGTGCCATCTGATATTCGTATTCCCTTTGATGTGCGTGAAGTGATTTGCCGTATTACTGATGCATCACAGTTCCAGGAATTCAAAAAAGAGTATGCAAAAACTTTGGTGTGCTGCTTTGCCACAATAGGTGCTTACCCGGTTGGCATCATTGCCAATAATGGGATACTGTTTTCTGAGTCTGCGCTTAAGGCTACACACTTTATTGAAATATGTGCGCAACGTAAAATACCCCTATTATTTTTGCAAAATGTCTCGGGCTTTATGGTGGGTAGGCAAGCAGAGGCCGGTGGTATTGCCAAAGATGGCGCCAAATTGGTGCATGCTGTGGCAACGGCCAAAGTACCCAAGCTCACCGTTATTATCGGTGGTAGTTTTGGTGCTGGCAACTACGGGATGTGTGGCCGCGCCTATGATCCGCGTTTTTTGTGGTCATGGCCTAATGCACGCATCAGTGTGATGGGCGGGCCTCAGGCAGCACAAGTGCTAAGCACGGTGAAAGCTGCAAAAATGAAAAAAACAGGGCAAGAATGGCCTAAATCAGAGCAAGAAAAATTTGAGCAAGAAATGATTGCTAAATACCAATACGAGGCCAGTAGCTATTATTCTAGCGCAAGACTCTGGGATGATGGTATCATAAGCCCTATGGAGACAAGAACCACACTTATTCACGCTTTACAAATAGTAAATCACGCCAGCATAGAGGAGACACATTTTGGCATATTCCGCATGTAAGAACGAAACGGTGAAAGTTACCGTTAAAGATGAAGTGGCAACGATTTTATTAGACCGCACAGAAAAGTGCAATGCTTTAAATGAAGAAATGATTGCTGAACTAACGGAAGCATTTATTCAGGCTGAAGCTGATAAAAAAGCGCGGGTTATTGTACTGCGCGGTAAAGGCAAAGATTTTTGCGCAGGCGCTGATGTGAACTGGATGGCAGCAGCTAAAGAGCGCTCGAAAAAAGAAAACCATAACGATGCGATGAAACTTGCAAACCTCATGGCGATCATCGCAAACACCCGCACACCTGTTGTTTCTGTGTTGCAGGGTCATGTATACGGTGGAGCGGTAGGTCTGGCTGCTTGTAGTGATATCGTATTGGGTGATAGAACAACAGTTTTCTGTTTATCGGAAACACGCTTGGGGCTTATACCTGCAGTGATCGGCCCTTACGTGGTGCAATCCTTAGGTATTCGTCAGGCGAAACGTTATATGCTATTGGCAACGCCATTTAATATTGCTGATGCTCTTGAGCAAGGTTTGGTGCACGAGCTTTACGATCAAGGTAAAGCTGATGAAGCTCTAGAAGCGACTGTACGCAAACTACTGCGCAATGGTCCAGAAGCCTTAGCAAGAGTCAAAGACTTTATTCGCAACTATGAAGTTGAAGTGAATGATAAAGCAGGTGCCGATCTTATCGCTGAAATCCGTGTTAGCAAAGAGGCGGAAGAAGGCATGGCAGCCTTTTTGGAAAAACGCCAGCCAGCATGGGCGCCGAAGTACAAAGAGCTGAAAGAGGAAAAAGAAACGTAATGCATCTGCCTAAACAAGTAAAAATTGTTGAGGTAAGCCCGCGTGACGGTTTGCAAAATGAAGCGCAGACCGTCGCTACAGATATTAAAATACAACTTATCGATCGCCTGAGCGCAACGGGCTTGCGGGTAATCGAAGCCACGAGTTTTGTATCAGCCAAAGCTATTCCGCAATTGCAAGATGCTGAGCAAGTACTTGCTGGCATAACGAAAAAATCCGGTGTTGCATACCCTGTGTTGGTTCCAAACGAAAAGGGTTTACAACGAGCAATAGCTGCAGGTGCGCAAGAAATCGCTGTATTTGCATCTGCTTCTGAAACATTTTCACAAAAAAACATTAATTGCAGCATTGCTGAAAGTTTAGAAAACTACCAGGCAGTGTGTAGCGCCGCGTTGCAACAAGGTTTGCAAGTCCGTGCCTATGTTTCTTGTGTGTGCGGTTGCCCTTATGAGGGTGAAGTTAAACCAGAGAAAGTAGTGGAAGTCGCAGCAGCATTATTACAGATGGGCGCTTATGAAGTCTCACTGGGTGACACTATCGGCATAGGTTCGCCCGCACAAGTGCAAGCCCTGCTGGATATCGTAATGCAAGTGGTGCCTAAAGAGAAAATTGCAGTGCATTTTCATGACACTTACGGGCAAGCGCTGGCAAATATTGTTGCCGCAATGCAACAAGGTATAACGACGGTTGATGCCAGCGTTGCAGGTTTGGGCGGTTGCCCTTATGCGAAAGGTGCAACGGGTAATGTTGCAACGGAAGATGTGGTTTTTTGTTTGCAAGGCATGGGCATAGAAACAGGCATTGATTTTACTGCGCTTTGTGCGGTAGGTGATTTTATCAGCAAGGCATTAGGCAAAGAAAATTATGCTAAAGCAGGAACCGCATTTTTAGCGAGCAAAGCATGAACCCGATACTGTGGAAACCCTCGCAGCAACAAATCGAATCCGCGCAAATCACCCATTTCATCAAGAAAGTCAATGCAAAGTATCACTTGGCTATTAAAGCGTATCCTGATCTTTATGATTGGTCTATTCAGCAGCCAGAAGATTTTTGGCAAACACTGGCTGAATTTTGTGATGTGAAGTTTCATCAGCCGGCAGATGTGGTGTTGCGGGCCTCAAAACAGATGCTGGGTAGCCAATGGTTTTTAGGGGCGACCTTAAACTATGCAGAACATTGCCTTCGTCACAACGATGATCGTGAGGCTATTGTATTTTATACCGAAGAAGGTTTGCAACAAACACTTACCTACCAAGCACTAAACCTTGCTGTCGCACAATGCCAGGCAGGTTTAAAGCAATTGGGTGTAAAAAAAGGCGATCGCGTTGCAGCCGTTTTGCCTAATATGCCAGAAACCATCATCGCTATGTTGGCAACGACCAGTTTAGGTGCAATATGGTCTAGCTGCTCTCCCGATTTTGGTGCGCAAGGAATTATTGAGCGTGTCAGTCAAATTGAACCCAAAATACTGTTTGCATGTTCGAGCTATGTATTCAAAGGCAAAACAATCGATTGCATCGACAAAATGTCCGTTTTACAGCAAAACCTGCCTTCCTTGCAGCAAACCATAGAAGTTTCTTGGCAAGGTAAGCAGGGTAATCAATTAGAAAACACCATCGCTTGGCAAGATTTTATTGTGCCAGATGCAACAGCGCCTAGCTTTGAGGCCCTTGCATTTGAACACCCTGGGTTTATTTTGTACTCATCAGGTACAACGGGCAAACCTAAATGTATCGTGCATGGGCATGGTGGTACGCTGCTACAACATCTAAAAGAACTGAGCTTGCACACTGATCTCAAACGTGAAGATACCCTGATGTACATTACCACCTGTGGTTGGATGATGTGGAATTGGATGGTATCTGCCTTGGCGTTGGGTTCAACAGTAGTACTATTTGAGGGCAGCCCGGTTTTCCCCAAAATAGACAGTTTATTTTCTATATTGGCGCAGGCAAAAGTGACTGTTTTTGGTACCAGCGCCAAGTACTTGCATAGCCTGGAGCAGGCAGCTATTAAAGCTGATGCGCTGCCGGAACTGCGTACTATTCTCTCGACCGGTTCGCCACTGGCTAGCGAGACATTTACTTATGTTTATCAAAATATAAAAGCTGAGCTGTGTTTGGCTTCTATTTCTGGCGGTACCGATATTATTTCTTGTTTCGCTTTGGGTTGCCCTATTTTGCCGGTACATGCCGGTGAGCTGCAGTGTCGCGGTTTAGGCATGGCTGTTTTGGTATTTGATGAAAAGGCAGAGGCGATTGTCGAGCAAAAAGGCGAATTGGTTTGCGTTCAGCCCTTTCCATCGATGCCTATTTGTTTTTGGGACGACACCGATAATAAAAAATATCGGCAAGCGTATTTTACAAAGTTTGAAAATACGTGGTCGCACGGAGATTATGCTATGCTTACTAGAGGTAGTGGTATCATGATTTTCGGTCGTTCCGATGCTGTGTTAAACCCGGGCGGGATACGTATTGGAACGGCCGAGATATACCAACCTACAGAATCCCTTTCTGAAGTACTTGAATCTCTGGCTGTCGGCCAAGATGTGCAAGGCGATGAACGTATTATTCTTTTTGTTGTCCTAAAACCCAATCTAAGCTTAGATGAGGGTTTAATAGCCAAAATAAAAACAACCATCAAAACACAAGCGTCACCTCGTCATGTGCCTGCAAAAATCATTCAGGTGAAAGAGCTGCCGCGTACGGTCAATGGCAAGCTTTCTGAGTTGGCAGTCAAGCATGTGATTCATGGTGAACCGATCAGTAATGCGCAAGCCTTATTGAATCCGGAGTGTTTAGAAGAGTTCAAGAGCTTGTTGGACAAATCTTGAAAATGTAATATTATTGCTGATAATAGGTCTTAGGTCTGTGGAGTGTACATGAATGAAGTGAAGGTTGTAGGGTATTGTTGGCAAACAGATGATGTGCAAGCACAAAGCCCGGGTATGTCGATAGATGAACAAAAACAGGTCATTTTTGAATATTGTGGTGAAGATAAAAACTTATTGCAACATTATATAGAGTTGCACGACCGCAAGCATAAAAGCATGCCAGAGTTACTGAAGGCGATTGAGCATGCAAAACGTGAAAATGCCACACTGATAATCGCTCAGCTACAAAACTTAACCCGTTATACACATTTTACTGACCCACTGCTGAGCTCTGGGGTAAAACTGCATTGCCTAGACCAACCCTTGGTAAATGACCAGTCTTTGCCTGCAGTGGTTGGCAACTTACGCTACCTGCGTGACCGCCATAGCGAGAGTATTCGCGAAGGTTTAGATAAGACTTTATCGCAGCTGGGGAATCCTCACGCCTTACAAGAAATTACTAAGGTGAATAAACCTAAAACCGAGAGCGCAGTGTTATTCGCACTGATTTTGGCGCCGATTATTGCCTATTATCGCATTCATGGGTATTCGCAACGTAAAATGGTAGAAGCATTGAACGAGGACGGTTATCTGGCACCCGAAGGTGGCTCCTGGGTTCTAAGTCAGTTGCAAAAAGTACTTGAGCGCGTTGATTTAAACAATTTGGCTTTGGATTTATGCGAAACCTTAGATGGGTTTACCGAAAAGGGCTATAGCCCTGAGCAAATGGCTAAAGGCTTGAAGGCGATGAATATCAAACCACCCAACAAAGATGGCTGGGATGAGCGTAACCTACATAAGGTGATTGAGCGCCTGCATACTATTCGCGATACCTTGGCGTTTAATCAATTTGTACTTGAAAATTACCCACGTATGCTAGAATATGAAAACAGCGGTTTATCTTTTGCTGAGATAGCAGATAAGCTGAGTGCAGAAGGCTTAGCGATACCTGAGCGTGTGCACTGGGAGCTGGAGCAAGACCAGGCTGCGGGTAATGAGGTGAATTTTGAGCGTTGGGATGCCTATAATGTGGAAGCAACCATGCGTGTAGCAAAGCGGCGCAAAGAAGATATCGAGTCGTATATTCATCCCGGAACTTTATCGCGTTCGGAGTCGTTGTTTAAACAGTTTATTGGCGAAGAGCCAGCAGAATAATAAGAATGATGGGGGTTAAAAATGACAGATACAGCAAAAAGTCCATCAACGTTTACATCAGCCGCTAGCGCCGCCCCGCGTCGCAGCCCGGTGGCTACTATTGTCAAGCATGCGAGTGCTTATGGCCCTGCAATATCAGGTGTCGTACAAATGCAAAAAGCTTTCGGTCGTGAGCAAATCAATGAATACGACGCCGACACTGCTGAGCTAAACCTAGCAGGCCTAAGGGCTTAACCTTATCTCGCAAAAATCCTACTATCAGAGCCCCGACTGTGAAGGAGGGGTGATCAGCAAGCACATCATCGTACCCATCGCTTATGCTCTGGGCTCTGATAATAAATTTATCGTGTTGGCTCAGCATTCACTCACCTCACAATAATCTTTTATCAGTGCTAAAATGTATAGATAAGGAGTAGAGCTATGCCAGATCTAGATAAAGATGTCGTTGCCCAGTATTGGCAAGAAAAACATGATTACGCGCTGTATCGCATCATTGCCACCATGGAAGCAGTAGAAGACTGGGTGCTTGATGGTGATGCTGAAGTTGAAGAGAAGCTACTTCAGCTCTGTGAGGCAGCAGAAGGCCTGGATAAGTTCCAGTTGGGCGAAGAAGATAGCTTTATTAAGACCTTAACAAGCATTAAGGCCTCTCGTGCCCTGCGCTTTTTGCAGCATGTGGACCAAATGATGCCCGGCTCGGCCTCTAAGTTATTGGTTTTTGCAGAGGTGGCCAGCAGTAGCAAGGAAGATACACCAGGCTTCTTTTTGAATAGAAACCTAGTTTTCGAGCGATTACAACTACTTGGAAGAATATTCGCACCAGAACGGTTTCGCTTAGTGATGGGTGCAATGGAAAAAGCCGAACAATAGCCCATCGCCAATATAAAAATGGTAGTAGCTCAAATAAGAATTAAGTTATCTTGAGCCATAGAGCTTATAAAATTTTGGAGAAAAATCAGGCATGAAGCAAGGTTCAAAATTATTAACAATTATTATGTTGGTTATCGGCGTGTTGAGTTATGCATCATTGGCGATGGCAAAAAATACTGCCGCAGCGACAGAAGTGCCCCCTACACTGACCGAGCCACCGAACATGGGTGTGACTATCACGATTGGTAAGCGCATGCCACAAGCAGAAGAAGCCTTAGAACAATGGCAAGAAGAGCTGGTGCGCAACTTGGCAGATTACGATGCCTATTCACCTTCGATTACCAATTCGGGCTACGTAATAGAGCGTTTAAAGTACTGTAAAGACGACCGCGGCAATGCCTTGCCCTATTGTAAATACACGCAAGCAGGTGTGGGTGATGATGTTTTGGCAAGCACCTTTATAGATACCCGCGCTTACGAAACTGACAAAGACGCGGCTGCCGCATACCAATACATTAAAAATGTGACCAACCCTGTGCCTGGTGCATTTCCCGATGAAAAAGAACTTTTTAATAGTAAGGGTGGTTTAACCGAGAAAGGGGTGTCATTTTTTGCGACTCTCTATAAAAAAATACCGCAACTCACCTTGGCACAAAATTCATTTTTGGCGATCTGGTCCGATCGTGCGCGTTTACAAGACTTTGGTAAAGATTTGCCTGTCGGCAAAGATGGCAAGGCCAGTATGATGGAAATGTTGTATTACGAAGTTGAGCGTCGCTACATGAACGAAGACTGGTATAAACAAATGAATACAGCAACAAATGAAGCGTTGTTGCGTGAAATTGCTAATATGATTGCTTTTCAAAGCTACTTAGAATTAAAACGCTATGAGCAGATGTCTC
>JAJFKJ010000011.1 GCA_021773275.1 Gammaproteobacteria bacterium | reverse complement strand
TTACCTAGGTTTGTGCTGATCACCCATCGCTTACGCTCTGGGCTCTGATATCAGGATTAAACGTGCTATCAGAGCCCCGACTGTGAAGGAGGGGTGACCAGCAAGCATTACGTAGTAATCATAATTTTGACAAATTGATGTCTTTACCTAGGTTTGTGTTGATCACCCATCGCTTACGCTCTGGGCTCTGATATCAGGATTAAACGTGCTATCAGAGCCCCGACTGTGAAGGAGGGGTGATCAGCAAGCATTACGTAGTAATCATAATTTTGACAAAAAAAATCTGGTGCCCCTTTCGGGACACCAGGTGTCAGCTAGTGTGTTGCGGTGTCTTAGTATTATTATAATTCCGTACAGCTTTTTAAACAGATAAAATCAAGTTTATCTTGTTTAATCGCCTTTTTATTGCTTCCTTTAATCTTTTTCACAATGAACATAACATCCCAGTTATGGGTGTTGTCATTGCCTTCGGCACGTGAATGACGTGAGCATCCGTGAAGTTTCATAGTCATCTCCATACGTCTTATTGTTATTATTTAACTGTTTTTATTATTGCCTCGTCATGTATTTATTATGTTTTCATATCGAGGTAAGATTGATTATAGGCACTGGACCAGGCCCGTCAAATGGCATGAAACTGATGCTTCGCATAAATACTTTTTATAATACTACCTGTGGTATATGATCTCAAAAACAGACCCAATTTGCAGTGCTAGGCCAAAATCGAGATTTCTGATGGATGCTCGCAAGAGCATAAAAACGCATGAATAACATGCAGTTATCACGATTTTAGGCTCAAGGCTATAGTCAATATCTGAAGCTCACGTGCGAGATTTATGTTTAAAAATAACAGCCTATTTTTTTGGCCTCTTGGGCCCCTGTGGTCGAGCAGCGAGTACACGAGAGCTATCTTTTTCGCCTGGTATACGCTGCTGATGATTATCACTATCATCATCATCGGAATCACAGTCAGCGGCTTGTGGCTTTGTCTGTGCTTGTGCTCGCGGGGGTGCATGTGCACGACTTAGACGTAGCAGATTACCGGCACCGCGATGCAGATTCCTTACACTAGATAAGCTTGCCTGAGCCATAGTACTGTGTGCATGAGTTGTCCCCGCATTAGTATTAGCATTGTTGTTAGTTACAGGAGCTGGGCGTGGTCCGGGCATGTGATATGACAATGCTCCCGGTGTTGGCGTAGGCTTAATATAGGTAGCTCTTAGCGGTCTTAAATAGCCAACAATATCATATTTCCGCTTATCGGAAGCGACTTGGTCAGCAGTATCACCTTCAGCATTTTTAGCTAAAAGATTCAGGCCTGGATGCTCCTGTATATATTTAAGTACATCGTCAAGCGTGCCATTTTCAATAATAGATAAATACTCTTTTTCTTGCTTTGTGTAGTCGGTTAATAGTTTCTTCATTTCAGGTGTTTCGGCAGCATTAAGAAGCTTCTCGTTGCTAGGTGAGCAGAATGCTAACAAGAAAAAACGCTTTGAGTATAAATATTGTACCAGCTCAACACTTCCACTTTTTACACCGTGCATAAGAACTGCCGTACTTTTCCATGGGTCATCGGAAAAGTTGCATTTTTTTTCCTCGATAAGATATCTTACAAGTGGTACGCTCCCGCTTTTTGCGGCATCCATTAAATATATAACACCACCGCGTCCTTCGGCATGCCATAATCCGAGTATTTTTTTCTTAATGAGATGCTTAACCATAACAAGATTTCCGCTTCCAAACACCTGGGCTCGTAAATTTACGTCTGCACGCATTTCTTCATGACGGAATTTTTCATCCGTAGCAAAATAGTTAACAAGCGGTATGTGGCCGCGTTTTGCAGCAATTGACAAGGGAGTATCACCGGCTGCGGTTCTTGCATTAGGGTTAACGCTTGGGTTGTCTCGCAGGAATGCTTCTACCTTTTGATGGTCACCCTCTGCAACAAAGCGGAGGTACTCAGTTTCATTTTTTTGATAGCCTTCAAGCAGTGTTTTCATCTCGGGTGTGCAGGGTGTATTGTGCACAGACAGGGTGGTAACGATTCCCCTTGAATTGATTTCCCCTTTTAGATAAGTGAGTTCAAACCTTAGTTCTTCATACAAATACCTAACGAGTAATATATTCCCACTCGCTACAGCTTCCCACAAAATTTCAACGCGATGTATAGTAGAGCGGGGGACGAAATTCTTTTTCTGTTCCTGTTCCTGTTCAATTTCAATAAAAAATCGGGCAAGTGGTAGGTGTCCATGCTTGGCTGCTAGTGCAAGAGCAGGTAAACTCCAGTTATTGGGTTCAAAATCACATATTGTATTTTTCCGCAGGTACTTGACCAGATTAACGCTGCCATATTTTATAGCGCTTTCTTGGACCTTGAAACGGTTATACACTCCAAGCTTACTATAATGATGAACTAGCCGCATGTAGCCGTGTTCTATGGCGGTCAACAAGGGGGTATCGTCGGTAGCCCATCTTTTATTATGCTTAATATTTGGATTGGTTTCAAAAAATGTTTTTACTTCTTGAAGGTTTCCTTTTTTAACCAGCAGTAGATATTCCTGTTCTTTTGCTAAATAGCTGGCTAGCTTGGCTTTCATAGGGGGTGAGCAGGGAATATCACTTATCTTATGGTAATGATTATCGCGAAGAGACAAGCGCATTTCTTCGTACATATACACGAAGAGTTCTACATTATTGCTTTTTAAAGCCCTCATCATAAGTGTGTGATTATCACTAGACACATATGTGCTATCTAAAATAACAATACCTTTTCTGATGTACAGAGCATGCAATAATTTAACACTGGCAAAACTTCCATTAGTTACAGCCAGGCCAAGGGGTGATGGGAAAGGAGAACCTGCCATGTAGGCCGGATCAAAATCTGGGTTGTCTTGGTTCGCTTCAATGAAGGCTTTCACGCCTTCAGGATTGTTTGCAGTAATGAGCGCTTTTAATTCCTTGCTAAAAGCCAATTTAACCTTGTCTGCCATGGTTGTTACCTCTTACCGCGGACTACGTTGCAGGCCTTTTTCAGAGACGATGCGGGTAGCAATTTCTTCTACAGAGAGCTGGGTGGTGTTGAGCATCGGGATTTTATATTCCCGGAAAATAGCTTCTGTGGCTCGGACTTCTTTTTCACACTGCTTGAGGGTGGCATAGTTTGTATCAGCCATACGTTGGGTGCGGATCTGGTTCAGACGCACAGGGTCGATGGTCAAACCAAAACATTTGCCGGTGTAATCTTTGAGCACCTTGGGTATCTCATCGTGGTCTAAGTCATCTTGTGTGATAGGGTAGTTCGCGCACTTGATGCCGAAGTTCAGTGCCATATAGATGGAAGTAGGCGTCTTGCCGCTACGCGATACACCTACGAGTATAATCTCAGCTATTTTATAGTAATCAGGGTGCAGGCCATCGTCAGTGTTGATGGTGAAGTTCACGGCATCGATGCGTGCGTGGTACTGATCGGGGCTTTTAACACTGTGTGATTTGCCTGCCTGGCCACTTGCCTTTAGACCCAGGGCTTCTTCCAAGCGTGGGATAAAGTGCGCAAAGGCATCGATAATCACCCCTGGGCATTTAGCAATGACCTTAGAGACCTCTGGGTTCATCAGGGTGCTAAAGACGATAGGCTGTTCGCCATCCTTGTGAAAGGCGCCGGCAATCTGCCCCAGGACCATCTCAGCCTTCTCGGGGGTGTCGATGTAGGGCAGTGTGCTATATTCGAAGTCGTAGAGATCAAACTGCGTAAGCAGGCTCATCCCTACTGTTTCAGCAGTGATCCCTGTGCCATCTGATATAAAAAATATGTGTCTCGCCATGGGGTTTAGTGTATCATATAGGCTCGCTTGTGTACCGTAGGGAAAGGATAAACGATGACGAATATTCGCTGGTTCAAAGACATAGACATGAACGACGTAGAGCAGGTAGGTGGTAAGAATGCCTCCCTGGGTGAGATGGTGCAAAACCTCGCCAAAGCGAACGTGAAAGTGCCTAATGGCTTTGCCACCACTTCTGAAGCATTCCGCAAGTTCTTAAGCCAAGATGGCCTTGACCAAAAGATTTATAAACGCCTTAAAGATACCGATATTGAGAATATCGCGCAGCTGCAAGAAAGTGGCAAAGCGATTCGCAGTTGGGTGCAAGCTGCCCCCATGCCAGCAGATCTTGAAAAAGATATTCGTGATGCCTATCAAGTACTTGCAGATGAACTCGGTAGTGATTTCTCAGTAGCAGTACGCTCCTCTGCTACGGCCGAAGACCTGCCCGATGCCTCGTTTGCAGGTCAACAAGAAACCTTTTTAAATGTAAATAGTATCGATGATGTTCTGCATACCATGAAGGAAGTGTTCGCCTCATTATTTAATGATCGCGCCATTGCCTACCGCGAACACCAAAATTTTGAACATGAAAATGTAGCTTTGTCTGCCGGTGTACAACAAATGGTGCGCAGTGATCTCGCTACCAGTGGCGTGATGTTCAGTGTTGATACCGAATCTGGTTTTGACCAGGTCGTGTTTATCACAGCGAGCTATGGCCTAGGTGAGACAATCGTTCAGGGAGCCGTGAACCCAGATGAATTCTATGTCTTTAAGCCCGGCTTGCAGCAGGGCTTCGACGCCGTATTGCGTAAGACTATCGGCAGTAAACATATCAAGATGATTTATGATGATGTCGAACGGGTCAAAACCATCGATGTCGAAGCTGAGCAGCAAGCACAATTCTGCATTAGTAACGAAGATGCCATGCAACTTGCGCGTTATGCTGTCGATATTGAAAAGCACTACGGCCGCCCAATGGACATTGAGTGGGCCAAAGATGGTAAATCAGGTGAGCTTTACATCGTGCAAGCACGCCCCGAAACAGTGATCTCGCAAGGCGGGCAAACCATCGAGCGTTATGAGCTTGAAGAGGAAGGTACGGTTTTGTGTGAAGGTCGTGCGATTGGCCAAAAGATTGGTGTTGGTGTCGCGCGTATCATCAAAAGCGCAGCGCAGATGCATGAAGTGCAAGCCGGCGATGTACTGGTAACCGACATGACCGACCCAGACTGGGAACCGGTCATGAAAAAAGCAGCAGCGATTGTTACCAATCGTGGTGGCCGAACTTGCCATGCGGCGATCATTGCCCGTGAGCTGGGCATTCCAGCGGTTGTTGGTTGTGGCAATGCCAGTAAGATTATTAAAGATGGTCAGGTTGTTACGGTTTCCTGTGCGCAGGGTGATACCGGGTTTATCTATGCCGATAAACTGAGCTATCAACAGCAGAATGTTGATGTCGCAAAAATGCCAGATATCCCTGTGAAGATCATGTTGAATGTTGCCAACCCGGATCGCGCTTTTGATTTTCAAAAGCTACCGAATGCGGGGGTGGGTTTAGCCCGCCTAGAATTTATTATTAACCGCATGGTTGGGATTCACCCGCAAGCACTGCTCGACTTTGATAAATGCGATGCACCTTTGCAAGCAGAAATGTCAAAACGTATTCAGGGTTACGACAATCCAAAACAGTTTTTTATCGATAAAGTAGCGGAAGGGGTGGCAACCATTGCTGCTGCATTTTACCCTAAGCCAGTTATCGTTCGCATGTCAGATTTTAAATCAAATGAATATGCACATCTAGTGGGCGGCAAACAGTTTGAGCCTGATGAAGAAAACCCGATGATCGGGTTCCGGGGTGCATCACGTTATACTGCAAGCAGCTTTGCACAATGCTTTGCACTGGAGTGCGCTGCGATGCGTAAAGTCCGCCTGGATATGGGTTTGGACAATATTCAGATCATGGTGCCATTCGTGCGTACGCTTGAAGAAGCAAAGGAAGTGGTTGATGTACTTGCCTATAACGGCATTGAGCGCGGCAAAGATGGCTTAAAGTTAATTATGATGTGTGAGATTCCATCAAATGCTATTTTAGCGGATAAGTTCTTGCAGTATTTTGATGGCTTTTCAATCGGTTCCAACGATTTAACACAATTAACACTAGGTTTAGATCGTGACTCCGCATTAGTGGCACACCGCTTCGATGAGCGTGATCCAGCTGTAAAAGCACTGGTCGCTAACGCGATTCATACCTGCAATAAAATGGGCAAGTACATCGGTATTTGTGGCCAAGGCCCATCCGATTACCCTGATTTTGCGCAGTGGTTGCTAAAGCAAAAGATCAGCAGCATTTCACTTAACCCTGACACGGTAGTCAGTACTTGGTTACGACTAGCAGAAACAGAAACGGTTTAACATTATGCGTAGACGCCATGCTAGATATGCTGTGGAGTTCCCCGAGTCGGATGCTGAAACCGCTGTTGATAATAATAATAATGATGATGATACAGATGTAGACGAAGACGAAGAGGCAAGGCCGCCCCGTGTTACGCAAGACTCATGTGATCGTGATGCACTTGCTGCACAATTTAATCGTTACTTGGTAAAAGACCTAAGAACGCAAGTGGGCCTTGCGATTGTTTTAGAACGTTACGATAATAAAACATTTCAAGGTATCAAAACGCTGACATCGCAATCTGCCTTGGTGAAATTTAGTTACGAAGAAGGGTTTATCGCACGTTTTTCATCGAGCTCAATAAGCGCAGAGGCGATCAAGCCTGAAAAAATAGTAGCCTTTAAAGCATTTTTAGATGGGCTTGATTTCATCAAGGCTGAACGAAAGAATGCAAACAAAAAAGATTCGCATGCGCCAGAAGCAAGAGATAGCCAAGTTTCGCTCGATGATAGAATAAGCAAAGCATATGATGCGGCAATGCAGAACATCACCGCTGTAAAACGCGGAGCGGCTGACAACTCAGGCAACGATACCAAAAAACCATGCCTGCAGGTACGCTTCCCGTCAACTACAAGCAAACGCGAGAAAATTAAAGAGTTTGATCAAGATCAAGCAGTAAAACCTGGCTCGCCTTAATTATTCCTTAATTTCACTTTTTAAGTAACAAGGTCTTGTATAGCTTGCTTGTGTGTGTTAAAAATATAGAGACCTGATATTCAATTTAGGAGCCCGCTTATGCTGAAAAGTGCAATACCCGAGTCAACAAAAACT
>JAJFKJ010000002.1 GCA_021773275.1 Gammaproteobacteria bacterium | reverse complement strand
TATAAAACCTCACATCGCTCACTGCCGTTCGCGCTCTCTTATGCGATTAACCTTGTAAGTGAGCGTGAGCGGAAGCGAGCGATGTAGAAAGCCAGCCCCTACAGCAGTTTATTGCAAGGCGTATAAAAGCTCACATCGCTCACTGCCGTTCGCGCTCTCTTATGAAATTTTCGAAAGTTAATGTAGGGGTCGAACCCTGTTCGACCCGGCATTGCGCAGCAATGCTTATTCGCGGGCTTTGCCCGCGCGGGCGGCACAGGGTGCCGCCCCTACATTAGGATTGTTGCTTAGGCCTTTTTGCAGACCTTGCATCTTCTGCTACCGACCGTTTTGCGCCCACAACAACAACCTCGTCGTCGTCATCATCTTTGTTATTGTCGCCACTTGCAATCGATGTAACTCGAGGATTTTGAAGCTCTTCTTTTACCTTGGCTGCTGCATATAACGCTCCCAGAGCACCACCTGAAACTTGCGTTACTCCATTTCTCGGCGCTGCCTCAAGTTCTTTATCCAAATCGGCTAAAGCTGCAGCCAATTCATTTCTTATTTTTTGCTTAATACCAAAAATCTCTGCAACTAGCCCAGGGTGAGACGCTTGTAGTGCAGCTAGCGCTGCTTGTTTTTCAGCAAGCCGTGCTTCGTTAGATAAACCTGCTTGCGGCGGCGGCGGCGCTGCATTATTGTTATTAGCATTCACATTATTATTACGTGCCGCTTGCTCCTCTTCTTTTTCCTTAGCAAGTAATAAGTTTTTTATTTCATCAGTTCTAGCTAGATCAGATGCTTTTTTGCCTTGAAAGGAGCCTTTTTCTGTGATTTTAATGCTGGCCTTGGCGCCTTTTTCAACTAAAAACTTAACAACGTCAAAATAATCACCGTAGTGCGTAGCAAGAATCAAAGCAGTCCAGCCATTAGTGTCTTTTGCATTTTTATTGCAGCCAGCTTCAACTAAAAAATTAACAACTTCAAGATGACTATTGCGCGCAGCCCATAGCAAAGCAGTCCAGCCATCAAGTTTTTTTGCATCTTTATTACAGCCCTTTTTAACTAAATACCTGACAACTTCAATACGACCAAATTGCGCAGCAGACATCAAAGCAGTTTTGCCATCAGTTTTTGTTGCATCTTTATTACAGCCGTTTTCAACTAAAAGTTTAACAACATCAAGATGGCCCTTTGCTGCAGCAAACATCAGAGCAGTGGCGCCGAGCTTGTTTGCTGCATCTTTATTTAATGAAGGGTTCTCTGTCAGCAAAGCTTTAAGAGCACTAAGATTGCCTGTTTTTGCATACTCATGTAGTTTGGCTTCATTTGCTTGCAAGGCCGTGTTCGGGGTGGCCTGAACGGCAGTGGTGTGAGCAGCTACTGGGCTTGCCGCCTGGGTTGGTGCTCCCTGGACTTGGGCAAACGCGGCTGCATTATTATTACTTGCCGCTTGATTGTTAACTGCTTGGGCTAGTGCGGCTACTGCGGCTGCTTGGGCTGCTGTTTGTTTTTTAGGTTTAGGCATCAGTAATTCCTGTATTTGTTACAACTTAAAGCATTTTACATTGCATGAGATACACAATCAAGCTATTTGGCTGGTTAGTAAGGCGATCTTATTATCAGAGCCCAGAGCGTAAGCGATGGGTGATCACTTCTCCTTCACAGTCGGGGCTCTGATAGTAGATTATTGCGAGACCCAGGCCTATACGTTTTGCATGCGATACAACCGCTTACTGGCGTGCGCGGCTCTGACTCAAGTTTATTGTATGGTTTATAAAACCTAACATCGCTCACTGCCGTTCGCGCTCTCTTATGCGATTAACCTTGTAAGTGAGCGTGAGCGGAAGCGAACGATGTAGAAAGTCAGCCCCTACAGCAAGTTTATTGTATGGTTTATAAAACCTCACATCGCTCACTGTCGTTCGCGCTCTCTTATGCGATTAACCTTGTAAGTGAGCGTGAGCGGAAGCGAGCGATGTAGAAAGTCAGCCCCTACAGCAAGTTTATTTCGAGACGTATAAAATCTCACATCGCTCACTGCCGTTCGCGCTCTCTTATGCGATTAACCTTGTAAGTGAGCGATGTGGAAAAACATTATCTCAAATATCAGGCTAACGTAAAATAGATCGTATTCTGGGCTTTTTCGCAGGGCTTAAATTTTCAGATGGAGGCGGCGGCTGCTTCTCACCCACCTCACGTGGGGTATTTTCCAGACCATCGTCAGCATCGCTATCATCATCGTTGTTATTGTCATTTGTAGACAATGCAGCTGGAGCACTATGAGGCTCTTCTTGCGCCATGGCTGCTGCATATAACACTGTCAGAGCACCACCTGAATTTTGCGCTACTCCATTTCTCGGCGCTGCCTCAAGTTCTTTATCGAATTTTTCTAAATCCGCAGCCATTTTATTTCTTATTTCTTGCTTAATACCATAAATTTCTGCAACTAGCCCAGGGCGAGACGCTTGTTGTGCAGCTAACGCTACTTGCGTTTTCTCTATATCTTTATCAAGCTTTTTCAGCGCTGCTTGTTTTTCAGCAAGCCGTGCTTCGTTAGATAAACCTGCTTGCTGCGGCGGCGGCGCTGCATTATTGTTATTAGCATTCGCATTATTATTACGTGCCGGTCGCGCGTTACTATTTTCAAATTCTTCCTGCTTATATAGGAGGTTATATGTGTTAAGTATGTCAGCAAGACCATATGCTGTCTCGCCTTTATGCGGGCCAACAGAAGGTTTAAAGCCGGCCTTGGCGCCCATTTTCAACAGGGCGTTAATAACTTCCACATTATCTTTTTTTGCAGCAATCATCATAGCAGTCATGCCAGAGCCGTCTATTACTTTTGTACTGCAGCCTTTCTTAACTAAAAACTCAACAACATCAGGTTTGTTCTCACGCGCAGCAACTGCCAAAGCAGTGGTGCCTTCGCTATCATTGTTTTTAGCAAAATCAGGGTATTTTTTTAGTAGCGCTTCCATAGCGTTTATTTTGCCTTCAGATGCATATGTCAAAAATTGCTTAAAATCTTCGGCATGGACTGGAGGAACGGGAGCTTGGGCTTTGGCGTAATTTTTGCCTTCGACTTGAGCTTTAGCTTTGGCTTGGTCTTTCTTAATTTGCATTAAAGCGTTGAGCTCTGCCTCGGCGTTATTAGCTATGGTTCTGGCTTCCTTTAGCTTTTCATCTAAATCTGGGCTTGTACTTCTGAACATGGTGAATTCCTGTATTTGTTACAACTTAAGGCATATTACTTGGTATAGGGAAAGAGGTCAAGCTATTTGGCTGGTTAGTAAGGCGATCTTATTATCAGAGCCCAGAGCGTAAGCGATGGGTGATCACCCCTCCTTCACCTCGGGGCTCTGATAGTAGATTATTGCGAGACCCAGGCCTATACGTTTTGCATGCCATTAAACCGCTTACTGGCGTGCGCGGCTCTGACTCAAGTTTATTGCAAGGCGTATAAAAGCTCACATCGCTCACTGCCGTTCGCGCTCTCTTATGCGATTAACCTTGTAAGTGAGCGTGAGCGGAAGCGAACGATGTAGAAAGTCAGCCCCTACAGCAGTTTATTGCAAGACGTATAAAAGCTCACATCGCTCAAGCACTATATCAGAAGCAATAAAAAAGCCGGGGTATACCCGGCTTTTTTAGCATTGCGAAATATTAATTAAGCAATTTCTTCAGCGATAGGCGTTGCAGCCTTGCCTTTAGCAACAGTTTTGTCTAACCATCCACGAATGGATTGGCTAAAGTTAACCATTAACTTAGGCTCTTTGAAAGTGTTTGTCAGTAAAGACATACCTTGCACTAGCGCTACAAATTGATTAGCAACTTCGCGAGAAGAATCGCCTAAGCCAGCTGCTTTCAACTGTTTCTCAGACCATTCGATCATGTCGTTCATCAATTTAGCAGCAGCATCAGCTAAGGTGCCACCTTGTTTCGCCAATTCTTGGCATAAACCACCGATTGGGCAACCGCTACGAGCTGTATCTTCAGAATGATCAACCTCTTGCTGAACAAACGCAAATAAGCGTTCAGCCGGCGTAGACTGCTCTTCCCAGTTAGCCATGCTCTCATGAAGCTCGCGTGAACGACTTTCAATGACAGCTTCCCCAATAGCTTCCTTAGTTTTAAAGTAATAGTAAACATTACCAAGAGGCACATCAGCTTCTTGAGCAATGTCTGCAAGCGTAGTTAAATGAAACCCCTGCTTGCGGATTAGTATTTTTGCAGCCTTAATAAGGCGATCGCGTTTGTCAGTTGTCCGTGGCATAGCATAAATCCATCTAGTTGAATCTAAAATTTACTGCTTCGACCCGAAGGCTTCGCAGCACCTGGTGCAAGATAAACTATGAAATCTACCTTGCTGGAAGCCATTATAAGCTAATAGGGTAACTAATACAACCCCCTATCTGAAACTTTTTTTGCTCCCTTACCCGACCCCTATCTTATTGAAATGAATCAATAATGCAAGCACTTATTTAGCTCAATAGTTGTACAGGCAATTCTCCCTTCTTTACTTAAAAAGCATTAGTAGTAAAGCTTCCTAAGCAACGAGTACTAGAAATACCATAGGTAAAATCGAAGCGCAATACAGGTTGCCAACTTTAGCTAAAAAGATGGCCAAGTATAGCTAATGTCTCACACGAAGGATAGGCGATCTCTTAGTTTTGCTGTATTTTTGCCTGATATAAGCTCCGGAATTGATAAAAAAACCGTTATTTTAAATGTAAGAAAACGTCATAAAATGTAACCAATTGTTAAGCTTTTGATTTATAAGGGTTAATTTTTTAAAGTTTAGTTGTTGTGCTATCTATTTTTTTGATATGTTTCGCCCTGACACAATGACACGTAAATATATAGGGGAGAAGTTATGTTATTCGATGTAAGAAAATGGTCGCCCGCCGGTGGAATCACCTTGGCAATGTTAGCCTCGCTCGGCATCAGTTATGCCATTGTCCAGGGCGCAGAGAAAAGTAGTACCAGTGGAACAAATACCAATGCTGTTTTTGAAGATTGCGGCAACTCAACAAGCGAGGCGCTATTCAGTTCCAGTGAAGCCTTGGGGCTTGTCATTGGCATAGCTGCTTTTCTAGTGGTCGCTGCTGCCACGATCTACTTTATTAGCCAGAGTAGTAGCACGGCCAAACCCGTGGTTCAGGCATTGAATAATGATGCCTCTGGTGATACTTTAGAACTTGATAATATGGCTGTTCCCGCAAAAATAGGAGGCCCTAATGCCTAGAAATCTTGATGATATAGATATAGATGCCTTGAGTACGCATATGTATGATGGTGTTCTCGCTATTGGCACGCTTGTGTTTTGCGGCAAGCTAGCCTATGAGATTGCACAAGGAAATATGCCCGCCACAGCTACACAGTACGCTATTGTATCTTTAGCCTCTGTAGCAACGTGTGTAAATATCACACGGCTAGGCCACAAATATGGTCCAGATATGATAGATGCTGCAAGGAATGCGGTGCCCAACGTTTTCCGCTTTGCTGAGCCGGTCGTGACACAAGCTGAGCCAAGGCATGAGCGCCAACATCAGCATCAAATATGACTATTTAAGCAGGCCCGGGCCTTCGTAAATGAGGCCGGTATAAACTTGTACCAAGCTAGCGCCGGCATCTAGTTTATCTTGGATGTCGGCCTTGTTCATAATGCCACCAGCGGCAATGATAGGGATTTTAGGGCCTATATGTTGATATAGCTGTTTGATGATATCTGTAGAAATAGCGGTGAGTGGTGCGCCGGAGAGGCCGCCCTGTTCTTTAGAAATACCTTCAGTGCGTTGCACTGTCGTATTCGTGGCGATCACGCCATCGACCTCTGTGGCTATTAAAACGTCAGCGATGTGCTTGATTTGCTCTGATGATAAATCCGGAGCAATTTTGACGACTAATGGCACATAACGATCGTATTGATGGTTAAGCAGGTTTTGCATATTTTTCAAAGTGGCCAGCAATGCATGTAGGTGCTCTTCATTTTGTAGCTCGCGCAGGCTTTCTGTATTGGGTGACGATATATTAACCGTAATGTAATCAGCAAAAGGGTATGCCTTTTGCATGCAGAGCATGTAATCGTCAGCGGCATCTTCGATCTCTGTATCTTTATTTTTCCCTATATTAATGCCGATAATGGGTTTTACTTTAAGCTTTTGAATTTGCTTAATTGCATGATCAATCCCTTTATTCGGGAATCCCATGCGATTGATAATGGCTTTTTGTTTTATCAGGCGGAAAATACGTGGCTTGGGGTTGCCCCGCTGTGGCAATGGCGTGAGCGTGCCGATCTCTACAAAACCAAAACCTAGCGAGGCCAAACCAGCAATGCAATCACCATTTTTATCTAGCCCTGCGGCCAAGCCGATGTTGTTGGGAAATTCAATGCCCATCACTTTAACTGTAATTTTGCTGGGTTTAATTTTAAACGGAAAAAATAGACTGCGTAATTTTATCAGCTGCAATGTCACTGCGTGTGCTGCCTCAGGTGGCAGCATGAACAAAATAGCTCTGATTAGTTTATACATATACCATCACTATTCATTTTTAGGAGCAACACTCGCACTTGTTTGTGCTAAGTCGAGCAATTCGCGCAGCGCTACCGCATACATTGTAAAATCTTCTGACGTTGATGCCTTCAGATCAGCTAGCATTGCCATCCAGCGCTCCACAAGCCGTGTCAAGCCAGCTTCCCATTCATCCATAGCTAGAACTACGTCATCTTGTGCTGTGCAAAAATGCAAAATACTTTCGGTGATGCTGCGTTGCTGGCGATCGACATCATCGCGGCAGGCTGCTCGGGCCAATGCATCCCAGTTATCGCTGACGTCATGCGCAGCAATACGCGCGCGGAACCAATCTAAATGCAAGCGTGCACCTACGGTGAAATAAACTTTCGCGACATCTTTAACTTCCTGTTTATTACAAAGCGCTGCATCGACGATATCTAATGCAGATATCAAGCCGCGGGTACTTGCAACGCTTAAAGCGACATCATGCGGCACACCTTCAGCTTCAAAATTTGCAGTATTTTCATAAAGCTTTTCGAGTTCTTCACCGGCTAGTACATCAGCAATTCCTTTATACAACTCATCAATTTTTGGTTTAAAATCGTTAATCGATTGAGCAACATCGATGCCAGCCCTGCGATTACGCAAGAACCAACGTGTGCCGCGACGAATTAGACGCACTAATCGCACCATCATTTTAATCTGGGTTTGTGCAGATACTTTATTATCAAGCGCCTGAATGCTAGCCCATACTTTATCCATGCCAAACACTTCATTAGCAACGATGTAGGCGCGCGCAACATCGGCTGGGTCAGCTCCTGTCTCGTCATAAACACGCTTGATAAATGTCGCACCCATACGATTGGTAATCGCATTGGCCAACTGTGTCGCAATAATCTCTTTACGTAGACGATGCTGCATCATTTGCGGCATGAAACGTTTACTGAGTCGCTGCGGGAATGCTTGCTTGAGATATGGCAGCATGGCCTCGTCCTCAAGCAAATCAGATCCGGCCAATGCAGTTTTTGTGTATATTTTGCTGTAAGACAGCAAAACTGCTAACTCAGGGCGCGTGAATCCAAAACCATCAGCTCTCCGTTTGATAATAGTTTTATCTGTTGGCAAAAATTCTAGCTTACGGTTTAAGCCGTTGCTGCGCTCCAACTCATTCATGAAACGAATATACTCGTCAAACGTAATATTAGAACGTAGCGTAGAAATACTTAAAGCCTGGGTCTGCTGGTAATTATTTTCCAGAACCAAGTCTGAAATCTCATCGGTCATGAGAGCCAACAATTCATTTCGCTGTTTTTCTGTCATGTCGCCGTTTTTGACAACACTATCTAACAGAATTTTAATATTAACCTCATGATCGGAGCAATCTACACCACCGGCATTGTCGATAAAGTCGGTATATATAATGCCATCATTAAGCGCGTATTCGATTCGGCCTAATTGCGTAAGACCTAGATTACCACCCTCGCCTACGACTTTACAGCGAAGCTCATCGCCATTAATGCGCAGAGGGTCATTGGCGCGGTCACCTACTTCCGTGTTGCGCTCACTTTTAGCTTTAACATAGGTTCCGATACCACCGTTCCATAGCAAATCAACTGGCGCTTTAAGTATTTTGCGTATTAAATCATTGGGCGCAAGTTGATCATCATTGATGTTCAGTAATGCTTTTACTTCAGCCGTAATAGGTATTGACTTGGCAGTACGGCGGTAAATACCACCGCCTTTTGAAAGCGTATCAGCATTATAGTCGGACCAGCTCGAACGTGGCAAACTGAACAAACGCTTGCGTTCTTTGTAGCTCGTATCAGTATCGGGGTCTGGGTCTAAAAAGATATGCTGATGGTTAAATGCAGCAACTAAACGTATATGCTTGGATAGCAACATACCGTTACCGAATACATCACCAGCCATATCGCCAATACCCACCACAGTAAAATCTTCGTTTTGAATGTCTTTGCCTAGTTCTCTAAAGTGGCGCTTTACTGATTCCCAACCGCCACGCGCTGTGATACCCATTTTTTTATGGTCATAACCTTGCGAGCCACCTGATGCAAAGGCATCACCTAACCAGAAATTATATTCTGCTGCAACTTGGTTTGCGATATCAGAAAATGTTGCTGTGCCTTTGTCGGCGGCCACTACTAAGTAAGGGTCGTCTTCATCGCGTCGCACAACATCAACTGGCGGTATGACTTCATCACCTTCTAAATTATCGGTAATATCCAGTAATGCACTGATGAAAATTTTATAACAAGCAATACCTTCATTCATCATCTCTTCGCGCGTACCTGTAGGCATTTGTTTAACAACAAAGCCACCCTTAGCGCCTGCAGGAACAATCACGGAATTTTTGACTTGCTGCGCTTTCATTAAGCCAAGAATTTCAGTACGGAAGTCTTCACGCCTGTCCGACCAACGCAGGCCGCCGCGCGCAACTTTTGCACCGCGCAAATGCACGCCTTCGACCCTAGGCGAGTAAACAAAAATTTCGTACTGAGGGTAAGGTTGGGGTACCTCGGGAATATCAGCTGATCTAATCTTGAAACTGATATACGATTTATAGTCGTCGCCATCACCTTTTTGATAAAAATTTGTACGCAGCGTTGCTTTAATTGCTGCTAAATAACAGCGGAAAATTCTGTCTTGATCAAGGTTGCTGACCTCATCAATCAGTTTTAATAAATCTTCTTCTATCGCGGCAATTTGGTCTTCAGATTTCTGCTCATGCACATTAAAATTACCATGAAAAAGCTTAACCAAGGCTCTGGCAATATTCGGGTAAAGTACTAACGTTTCTTCCAGATAAAGCTGGCTGAAATGCAAGCCGATTTGCCTAAAATATTTTGCATAAGCACGAAGCAATGCAGTTTCTCGCCAATCTAGATCAGCTTTAATAACCAAGGTATTAAAGCCGTCACTTTCCGCCCTGCCCTGCCATGTATGCTTAAATGCATTTTGGAAATTATCTTTAGCTTTCACAACATCAAGTTCGCTTCCATTTTTTAAAGACAGTTCAAATTCACTGATCCAATAGGTATGTTGTGTTTTTGCATTGATACGGCTGTTACGTTCGGCCATAACCTTAAAGCCCATGTTTTCAAGTAAGGGCAACACATCGGATAGCGGCAAGCTATTGCCTTTAACAAATAATCTGAAATTAACATGGTCTGTTTCTTGCTCTAAAGGGCGATAGAAACTCATTTGGATATCATCGTTTGATTGTAGCGCCTCCATATGCTCGATATCATGTACTGCGACTTTAGGCTCATATGATTCTTGGTAGCCCGCAAGAAAACCATTTTTATATTTCTCAAACAAGGTAACACCATGCGCCTCGCCGAAGTGTTCAATGATTGCCTTGTGCAAATCGTCGATCCAGGTTCTGCTGCATGCGACAATTTTTTCCTCTAAGGTTTTAGCATCGTACTCTAATAGCGGTGTCTCGGGTGGCAGGTAGATCATCAAATGAATACGCGCCAGAATTGACTCTGAAAAGTACGTCATGAAGTCAACACGCTCGCCGCCAAAGGCTTCCATCAGAATGGTGCTCATTTTCTCGCGTAACTTCGAATTGAAGCGCTCACGTGGCACATAAATCAAACAAGAAAAATAGCGGTCATAATAGTCTTTACGTATGAACATACGGACTTGTGGCCGTTCTTGCATGTGCATGATACCCAGACTGATGTCGAGCAAATCGCTTTCATTAATTTGGAATAATTCATCGCGCGGGTATGTTTCTAGAATATTGAATAAAATTCTGCCGTTATGGTCATCGATGTCAAAACCAGCACGTTTAATCGTGTTGTTAACCTTGTTACGCAACAAAGGAATATTTTTAGGATTGCTATGATAGGCGACCGAAGTAAATAAACCATAAAGACGACGCTCACCAATATGACTGCCTTCTTTGTCGAAAAGTTTTACCGCTATGCAATAGGGCCTAGATGAACGATGAACATTGGAGATATTTGTTAATTGTTGCAGCCAAATCAATGTATTTGTGTCACACAGGTCCGATTCACATACATGATCAGCATTGCTAAGCTTGCGTATAGTATACTTTTTAGTACGCGCCAAGCCTAAATTCGTATTTTCATCGTGCAGTAGTTTTCCCTCTGCATCAAGGTAATAATCGGCTGTTCCTAAAAATGTGAAGTTATTATCTGTCACCCATTTCACAAAGGCTTTAGCTTCATGCAAATCACTTGTTGTTGTATTGATTTTGTCGTTATTAAGTTGTTCTAACAGTTCTTTTCCTGCGTGATACATTTTATCCCAATCAACAACGGCTGTTGCAACATCATCAAGAATATATTCGATTCTATGTTGAATCTCATTGAGATCATTAACATCAGGCTGGCGATTGATCTCGACAAAAATAGTAACTTCTCCAGCAACCTCACCTGACTTAACATCTGCTTCAGTTTCTGCTCGTACCTGTGTAACGGTATGCTTTTTGTTGCGTTCTAACACAACACCACCAGGACAAACCATCAAGTAAATTGTATGCCCTAGGCGCGTTAATTCTAAACGTAATGAATCAAGCAAAAATGGCATATTAAGCATGGCAATTTCGATCACGGTATGATTCGAATCCCAACCGTCTTGTTCAAACTCTGGATTATAAACACGTATAGCGCGCTGCTGCGCTTCCTTACGTTCAATCAGGAACTTCCACATTGAAAGCATGGCGCCATACAAATTATTGACATCACGTGCAGCCAGATCTTCATCAGAGACTTTGCTGTAATAGTATGTAGCAAATTCAGTAATTAATACGGCTTCCTCTTTCGAGAAGTTCTTTTTAACCAGCGCCACAACCTCAGCGATAATTTGTTGTTGCAATTCAGCATTAACGTAATACATATACCTTCCCTAAACTTACTCAGATAGCGACTTATTCACGATCTCATATACATCTGCAGACAAATCTTTTTTTGCCTGCACCCGATGCATTGCTTCACGCATCAGCTCTTGTCGTTGTTCTTCATGGTGCCGATAACTAATCAGCGGCCTAATCACTCGTGCTGCCACTTGCGGATTGATGCTATCCAACTTAATAACAGTATCGGCAATTAAACTGTAACCTTTACCTGTAGCTTCATGAAAACACTGGAAATTCTGGTGCCCAAACTGTGCAAACAGGCTATAAACCTTGTTGGGGTTATGATAACTAAATGTTTGATGTTTGGCTAGCTGTTCGATGTTCATAATCGTCTCTGAGCGCCTAGAAGTTGCCTGTAAGACCAGCCATTTGTCGATAACCAGCGCATCATTTTGCCAAGTCTCGTAGAAATCAGTTAAGCAAGCCTCGCGTTGCTCACTTCGGGTGTCGTTCATGGCCTGTAATGCAGCCATTTTATCCGTCATATTATTGGCACTGTAGTACTGCTGCTGCGCGAGTTCTAAATATTCAGTCTCACCGCTGGCAACTAGGTAATATAAACATGCATTGCGGAATGACCTTTTTGCTACCGCGGCCGGCTCATTGCTGTATTTCGCTTGTTGCAAGGCCAAATAGTGCTGCTTAAAACTATTAGCATGTTCTATCGCAAGCGCTTGCTGTAATGCTTGGCGGGTGCTGGCGATGGCGTCGACTGGGACCGGGCGCCGTTGCTCGGCCAAATAATTTTCACTCGCTAATCTTAACATATACGCAAGTAATGCTAGGTCACTGTGGTCGTCAGCGAGCAATGTCGAAAACAATGTAGAAATACGTTTTGTATTGGGCTTGTCTGTTTGCTCATCAATCATGTGAAAAATTTCATGCACATATAAAGATTGTGATGCCTCATAGCGCGCTACAGCATCGTTATCGTGCACAGCTAAAAATAATAATTCATCTGCGGTATATTTTGCTTGCAGCTTAACCGGCGCACTAAAATGCCGGAGCAAAGAGGGCACAGCTCGTTCTTTGCAGTCAAGCGACAATGTTTGCTGCGCCTGCGTTAATGAAAATACTTGCTCCTCACCCATCAGCTTGCCCTGCTCGCCCAGCAATGCCAAGCGAATCGGAATATGTAAGTCTTGTTTTTCAGTTTGATCGGCTGTGGGCGCAGTTTTTTGAGTAAAATTTAAGTTTAATTTATGATGCCGTTCATCAAAATCCCAATTAACCGTAACATTTGGTGTTCCGGACTGCGAATACCATCGTTTGAACTGTGTTAGATCAATGCCGCCGATCTCTTGCATGCAGTCAGCAAAATCATCTGTTGTTGCTGCATGGCCATCGAAACGCTCAAAATAAACCTCGCATGCTTTTCGGAATTTTGTTGGCCCTAACAAAGTGTGCATCATGCCAATCACTTCAGAACCTTTTGAATACACTGTTGCAGTATAAAAATTGTTCATTTCAATGTATGACTGCGGGCGTACCGGGTGCGCCATCGGGCTTGCGTCTTCAGGAAATTGCGAAAGCATAATCCCTTTCGCTTCTTCTATGCGGCGTATCGCTTTTGATGTTTTATCTTGCGTGAATGCCTGCTCTCGGAATACCGTAAAGCCTTCTTTTAAGCTAAGCTGGAACCAATCACGCAACGTGACACGATTACCAGACCAATTATGGAAATACTCATGCCCAACAACAGCGAGAATATTTTGGTAATCAGCATCTGTCGCCGTTTCCTCATCCGCAAGAATATATTTATCATTGAAGATATTAAGCCCTTTGTTTTCCATGGCGCCCATATTGAAATCACTTACTGCTACGATCATGTAAATATCAAGATCGTATTCGCGAGCGTAGTTTTCTTCATCCCAGGCCATCGCTTCTTTTAAAGCATGCATGGCGTAAGCACTTTTATCTGCATTTTGTTTTTCGACATAGATTTGCAGGTCGATTTGCCGGCCTGTCATGGTAATAAAACTATCGTGCTCACATGCAAAATCACCGGCTACCAAAGCAAATAAATAGGCAGGTTTTTTAAAAGGGTCTTCCCAAACAATATAATGGCGGTCCAAACCAATATCACCCTTTTCCACCGGGTTACCATTTGAAAGCAAATTAGGGTATGCATGTTTATCGGCTTCAATGCGCGTGGTAAAAGTAGCCATCACATCGGGGCGGTCTAAGTAATACGTTATGCGTTGAAAACCATGCGATTCACATTGCGTGCAATAATTATCTTTTGAAACATAAAGACCAGAAAGCGCTGTATTTTCATGCGGCTTAATGACAACCTCGGTTGTGAGCTCACATTTGTCCGGCAAGTTTGTAATGATGAGCTTTTTACCTTCTTGAGCATATTCTGCTTCGGGTAATAGCTTGCCATCCACCCAAACGGATTTTAGCTCCAGTTCATCGCCATCAAGCATCAAAGCTTGCTGATCTTGCACATCTGGGTTTTTGTGAATATTTAGAACCGCCGTGACCTGCGTGTATTTCTGGAAAATGGCAAAAGTAAGATGAACGTCATCAATAAGATAAGGTGGCGGTGTATAATCTTTTAAATAAACTGCTTGCGGTTTATCTTGCCTCATTGTTTAATATTATCCAATAACATTTGTGCTGTTGTGCTTTGCTGATCGTTGCCTTCTGTTAAAACTTCTTGCAATATCAATGCGGCGTTTTCATGGTCACCGATATCTAAATAGGCTCGTGCAAGGTCAAGTTTTGTTTGGATCGGGTCAGATGGCGGGTCACCCTCATATGTGCCATCGCTATTATCAGCACCTTCAAAACACATTGGCCAAGCTAATTCATACAGATCGCTGAGCTGGCTCCAACGTTTTGGATGTTTTTGCTGCCATTGTTTGCTGATTTTTTCTAAACGTTGCCGATAAGTGGCTTGCTGGTTATCTTTAACGTAAACCTGGCAAAGTTTATACAATACATTAAAGTTTTGCGGGTATAAGCTCAGCATTTTTTCTAAATGTGAAGTCGCCTGCTCATAGTTCCCTAAAGCAATTTGCGTATCGATATCTTGCAATGATTGCAGCACAACATCTGGTGTAGGTTGCTCCAGCGCTGCTGGTGCAACTCTCTTCCTGGCAAATAAATCCCAAAAATACATCGTCATTGAGGCTATGACGACAGCAATGAGTAGTAGCACCATCTGATTTTCACCCGCCTGTTGTAACAAAATAAGTAACTCTGTTGGCAAGCCGGCGGCTAAACCGGACGTACTTCTTGAAGCAGCTTCGTTAAGACGTTGCACATGCGGTTGCAACATACTGGAAATCTCTTGGTCTTTGAGCGCCACCAATTCTGTTAAGGCATTAATTTGTATTTGTAAATCCTGCAGCTGTGATTGCAAAAGGTCTTTTGAACGGCGCTCTGTTTCTATCGCCTCTTGCGCAATCGAAAGATCACTTTTTATACCATCCAAAAATTTTACAAACGCTGTTTCATCTACACCTAGCAAGACATCCATAGCATCATTCAGCGGCGCCGTGAGTTTCGTCGCAGGCGCCAATAATTCTAAACTAGCCAGCTGTGTACCCTCATTGACTTCGGGCAGCTCTAATTCAGGTTCAAATACAAGTTCGGCAACCGTTTCGTGCAAACTAAGATCTTCTTTTTGCGCCTCTATAGTAGGCACGTTTAAATCTGCAATTAACTCGCCAATCTCGGCAGCAATTTCAGGCTCAACATGCTCAATAGTTGTCGGCATGCGTCGCGGGGTGTTTTCGGGTAAAACAAGATAAGTACCGGCCATTAAATTGTTCGGGTCACCGCCAACAAAAGCACGGATGTTATTTTCAAACAACATGCCAATAGCTTGTTCAGGGGTGAGATCATAATGTTCAGAGAATTGTTCTGCGACATGCCAAAGGTTGTCACCTGGCTCAACAGGGCCGTAAACAAGCGATAACGCTTGTTGCGCCCACACAATCGAGGCGAAAATTAGCAGCGATGTTGCAAGCAGTTTTCTCATGTTATGCCCTTTAGGTATTTCACATTTTGTGAATACCTTAAACTTTCAGGAGTCTTCGCAGCTTGTGTCAGACAAGGCGAAGTCGCCGAGGGAAGCGCAGTGTACACCCGTACATGAGCATTCCCGAGTGTGATTTTCAACGCCGTATGACGCAAGCTGCGAAACTCCTGGCCCTTAGAGTGTGTTTTATTCTACCCTCTTAGACAAATTATAGATAGTCCTGCGCGAGGTGTTCGGCAATTTGTATACTATTGAGTGCTGCGCCCTTACGGATGTTATCCGCAACAATCCATAGGTTGATACCTAGCGGATGCGAGATGTCTTCTCGGATGCGGCCCACGAACACAGGGTCTGTACCTGCGGCATCACCAACTGCAGTTGGGTAGCCACCATCTTTGTGTTCATCCATCAGCTGAACGCCAGGCGCCTTCCTCATTAGTTTTTTAACTTTCTCAGCTGTTATCTTCTCTTTGGTTTCTAGATGCACGGCTTCGCTATGCCCATAAAACGCGGATATACGCACCGCGGTTGGGTTCACCTGAATCTTGTCGTCACCTAAAATCTTTCGTGTCTCATCCACAATTTTCATTTCTTCTTTGGTATAGCCATTTTCTTGGAAGTCATCGATCTGCGGTATCGCATTAAAAGCAATTTGTTTAGGGTAAACCTCTATTTTTATCGGTTGTGCATTTAACAATGCTGCTGTTTGTGCTGCCAACTCTTCAATGGCGGGCTTGCCCGTGCCCGACACCGCTTGGTAAGTAGCCACATTAACGCGGGTAATACCCACCGCATCGTAGATAGGTTTTAAAGCCACCATCAATTGGATGGTCGAACAATTTGGATTGGCGACGATGTTCTTCTTGGTATATTCCGCGATTTTTTCGGCATTTACTTCCGGCACAACTAATGGCACATCAGGGTCTAAGCGATACGCGGTGGTGTTATCGATCACGACTGCACCCGCAGCTGCAGCAATCGGCGCATATTCAAGTGACACTTCACGGCCAGCAGAGAAAAATGCAATATCAATGTCGCGAAAATCAAAATCTTTGAGTGCACCCAAGGCAACAGGCCTGCCTTCAAATGACACCGTATCGCCAACCGAGTTCTCACTGGCAAAACAGTGCAAGGACTCTATTGGGAATTTGCGTTCCGCCAAAATCTGTAAAATGGTCTCGCCTACCGCGCCAGTGGCACCAACAATGGCAATATTGAATTTTCGCATGGGAAAAGTCCTTATAATAGTGAAGGTCTAATTCTTTCATGAAATGAGGAAAACGGCAATAAGCCAAGAAACCTATGGGGTTTTCATTTGCCGCAAATTGCTGACCAGTGCTTCTTTGCTGACTTCCATTTTGCTGGCTAATACTTTCTGCAAATTATTAGCATCAGGTATTTCGCTTACCTTAATAACTGATGCGTTAACCCGCACATATTGCGCAAACAAAGTTTCGGTTACCGCTGTTGCAACATTTTCAGCACCAGGATTATCGGCAGCTCGTTTTTGAGCACGTGCCAATGCATCCACGTGCTCATTGCCACTAGGAACAACAGGCTTTGGTTTAGCAGGAATTGCAGGCTCATGCAATACTTCTTTTAAACCAGCGGTTAATTTATCATTCATCAAATCAAACAAATTATTTGTGCTTTGATCTATATTTGCAGATTGGTTTTTAAGTGTATAGAATGAACCCAAGCCTATCATGAAGATACATACACCCACTACTGTTGCAAGAATAGTAAATAATTCGTCGCCGTAATTAAAGTCTCCGCCTTCTATGAGCTCAACACAAAGAAAGAAAAATCCTATCGCGGCAAGGCATACGTAACCAGACCACGCCGCATGACGTGAAAAACGATTATGATCATACAGCTGTGCCAATATTAAACTTGCATCCGTACGAAATGTGTTCGACAGTGTATCGCTACCCGTGGCATCTACATGGTTTAATTTCGCTTTATAAGTCCCATCACCTAGCCAAGTGGGCAATTGATCGAGCACATAGGTATACAAAAGCATGGCGCTCTTTTCATTCTCAATTTTTGCTATTAAATCTTCGATTATTTGATTAGAGGTTTTTATAGACATATTTTGCTCGGTACTCAATAATTAACTAGCAGTTTAGCTAAAAAATGACCTATATGCAACTAATAGCCAACTGATCCATGATTAGCATCGCTAAGGCGGCGCGCACCACGGGTACACCACGAATGCCAACACAAGGGTCATGCCGCCCTAATACTTCGACCGTAGTCGCTAGATTTTCATGATTAATTGTCTCAATCGGCTGGGGAATGCTCGATGTTGGTTTAAAGGTAACAGTTATTTCGATAGCTTGCCCTGTGCTGATACCACCTAAAATACCGCCGGCATTATTACTGGCAAACCCGGTTGGCGTGATGGCATCGCGGTGCTCACTGCCGTATTGCTGGGCGCTGGCAACACCACTGCCAATCTCTACCGCTTTGACGGCGGGTATACCCATCATGGTATGCGCAATAACAGCATCAAGTTTATTGAAAATAGGTTCGCCGACACCCGCTGGCACATTAATGGCGCGTACTTTTACTTTTGCACCCAAGGAGTTTTTATCTTTGCGAACTTCTTGAATTATTTTTTCAATTTGCTGCTGATCATCTTTTTGTATGATGTGCTCGCCTATCTGCGTTAAATAAGCTTCAAAATATATGTTTTTTTGTTGCAAATATTTTTCTGCAATGGCGCCTGCCACTACGCGCAAACAGGTTTCGCGCGCAGATGCCCTGCCACCACCGCGATGATCGCGAATGCCGTACTTTATCTGGTAAGTATAATCTGCATGCCCCGGTCGATAAACATCTTTGTAGGCTTCGTAATCACCGCTGCGCGCATCTTGATTGCGAATAATAAACGCAATCGGCGCACCCGTGGTTTTTCCTTCAAAAACACCCGATAAAATTTCAACTTTATCTTGCTCACGACGTTGCGATGTTGTTTTATCCGCACCCGGTTTTCGCGCATCAAGAAACGGTTGAATATCCGCTTCAGATAACGCAAGATTTGCAGGGCAACCATCGAGAATACCGACATATGCAGGGCCATGCGACTCCCCTGCACTGGTTAATCTAAAATTTTTGCCAAGGGTGTTAGACATCAGAACATGTCTTTTGCTGCTAATAACTGTTCTTTAGTCATTACAAAAACACCTTCGCCACCATTATCGAACTCTAACCATGTAAACGGAACCTCTGGGTACATCGCTTCGAGTGCATCTTGCGCCTCACCGACTTCCATGATTAACACGCCTTCAATGTTAAGATAATCTGCAGCCTGTTTTAAAATTGGAATCACGCAATCCAAGCCCTCTTCCCCTGCTAACAAAGCTAGTTCAGGTTCAGATAAAAATTCTTCAGGCAATTCCGCAACGCTATCGGCACTCACGTAGGGCGGGTTTGCAATAATCAAATCGTATTGTTTTTTCGGCAAAGATTTAAACAAGTCTGATTTAATAAGCTTGACGCGATCATCAACACCGTATGCATCAACATTGATCTTCGCAACCTCTAAAGCTTCAGGCGAAATATCAACAGCATCGACCTGCGCATCTTCAAATTGCAATGCTGTTGCAACCGCGATGCAGGCACTACCTGTACACATATCCAAAATCTGCATGGGCTCTTCGATAAATGGCTCAAACGCTTGCTCAATCAGTTCCGCAATCGGTGAACGTGGCACGATCACGCGCTCATCAATATAAAAAGGAATTTTATTGAAGTACGCTTGATTATGTATATAGGCAGATGGAATGCCTTCGTTCACACGCCGTGTGATAGCATCAACGACTTCTTCACGTTCTTCTGTTAAAAGGCGCGCATCAAGTATATGCGGGTTAATCTCAAGCGGCAATTCGATCGCAGGTATTACAACAGCTACTGCTTCATCCCAGGGGTTGTCTGTGCCGTGACCGTAAAACAGATCGGCTGTTTCAAATTGGCTGGCAGCCCAACGTAACATATCGCGCACAGTGATTAATTCTGCCACTGCTGCTTCTGATAATTCAGGTGTTATTTGATGTGCTATTTCGTCATTCATGTTTGTTCTTTGCTCCTTGTGCTTTTGCGATTTTTTTCAGCAAATCGCCTAATACTTCATCTTCGGACTGCGCTAAGTATAAAGCCGCAGCATATTCTACCCATAAATCTTGATCATGCTCATATGTTTCATAAGCAACTGCAAAAGCATCTGCAGAATCAGCATAATCATGTGCTGAAAAATGCAATCGGCCTAATATAACATAAGCTAAGGCATCGTCGGGGTGTTTGCCTATATGTTTATCTAAATGTTCTTGCGCACGAACCAAATGCAGCTCATCAGTATTATAGTCAAAATCATGCAAAGCTTGCTTTGCTGCCAAGCCATCAGAGAAGCCACGTTTCTCATAAACAATGAATGGAATCGCTGTACAGACAACTAATATAATTGCTGCCCGCCATAGTTTCAAATCTCGCCAGGGTAAAATCCAAGCCAAGGTTGCAACAGCAATTGTGAGAAGTAATACATGTAACATCAGCGACCCCGCCTAAAGTAAAACACTAATCCAAATAACAGAAATATAATAGGCAAGCCCCACAACATAAATGTATTGATGCCAAAGTTTGGTACATAGAAAATCTTTTCACCAAAGCGCTGGATTAATTGCTGGCGGATTTCATAATCTGAATAGCCATCAGTGATAGCTTCGTGCAACCATTCGCGCATATTTTGTGCAAAATATGAATCGCTGTCACCAATGCTTTGCCCTTGGCAAACCAAACAGCGAATCTGGTATATCTGGCTTTGAAAACGCTGTTGATCAACATCATTGTTAAATGGGTAACGCTCGTCTGCAGCCAGCGCTGCAAACACAGTTAACCACAACAAACCAGCGATGATGATTTTCCTAAGATTCATTGCTAGCCTCTATAATCGGCAAAAACTCTTGCTCCCAAATCTTCGTCGTCAATATGCCTGGGAATTGGAACGCGATCTCGCCCTCGGGTGAAATCAAATAAGTTGTCGGCACACCAAATATCCCCCAATCAAAAGCCAATTTGCCATGGTAATCTGCAAGCGTCCAAGTGAAAGGATTTTTGTGTTCTTCTAGCCATGCAAGTGCATCATCATGATCGTCGCGAAAGTTCACGCCCAAAATAGGAATATCGTATTGTTCTGAGATATCAACAAGAACAGGGTGTTCTAAACGGCAAGGTGCACACCAACTGGCCCAAACATTAACCACCATCCAATCACCAAAAATATCTTCTTGCGTATACAGCTCACCATCGTATAAACCTGGCAACACAAAGCCAGGCAAAAGACCATCGTTCAAGCTAAGATCGACTTGATTTCGATCTCTTGGCAGCATCATGCCCAAAACAACTACTAACATTAAAAATAATGCCAATGGAAACCAAGCTATATTAAACTTTTTCATAACGTCTCCTCGCTAAATACTTTTTGTCAAACCATGCCAATAATGCGCCCAATGCGATCAAGACACCGCCGTACCAAATCCAACGCACCATCGGCTTGTAATGGATCCGTACAGCCCAGCGGCCATTATCTAGCGGCTCAGAAAGTGCAATGTACAAATCGCGACCACGATGGTCTTTTATTGCAGTTTGGCTTAAGGCCATGTCTCTGGGTGAATACAAACGCTTTTCGGGCTTCATAAGCGCTAAGGCTTTATCTTTGTATTGCACATCGAACAAGGCTTGCTCGCCAGCGTAGTTGGGTCCTTTTATAGGCTGTAACGATGCCAAAGTAAAACGGTAATCGTGTATTGTCACCGTATCGCCAACACCCATACTGACATCGCGCTCGACTTTGTAATGGCTGCTCACAGCAACACCCAACATCGTAACAACAACACCCACATGAGCAATGTGCATGCCCCAATAGCTTAGTGGCGCCTTGGCTTTGTTTTTCTTGTTTGCTATTTCAATAAGGCTGTGCGATACGATCCATAAAGACAGCAATACTGTTAGGGTCACTAAAAACGGCATATTAATAAGCAATGCTAAACCTATTAACATTACAGCCACCAACAACAGCGATACCATTATTTTGGTGTTCTTTTTGTAAGGCTTTAACCAGGTCGATAGTGGCGCAAAGCCCAAGGCAAATGCCAAGATTAAAACAATAGGCACGATTACTGTATTAAAATACGGCGCGCCAACTGAAATAAAACCTAAACCAAGACCTTCGATCAATAAGGGGTAAACCGTACCCAGCAATACCGTAGCCATCATCACGATAAATAATATATTGTTGAGCAACAAAAAACCTTCACGTGATGTCGATGGAAAGCTTGATTTTTGTGCAAATCTCCCGGCACGTACTGCAAACAATAGCAAAGCTGGCAAAGTATACAGCGCTAGCAACAATAGTATGAACATGCCTCGCTCTGGATCATTCGCAAAGCTGTGCACAGAAGTCAGCACGCCCGAGCGCACTAAAAATGTACCCAGCAAGCTCAAAGCAAAAGCAAGTATGCATAGCAATAAGGTCCAGCCGTAAAATATTTTGCGGTTATTACTGACATTAATGGAATGCAATAATGCGGCGCCGGCAAGCCATGGCAGTAATGATGCATTTTCTACTGGGTCCCAAAACCACCAGCCGCCCCAACCCAATTCGTAATAGGCCCAGAAACTACCTAGAGTAATTCCCAGAGTTAAAAATGCCCAGGCAAACAAAATATACTTGCGCATTAAACGTTTGATATCTTCTGGAAACTCACCCTGCCAAAGCACAGCTATTGCCATCACAAATGGCAATGCAAAACCAACATAACCGATGTATAACAATGGCGGGTGCAGAATCATCCCTGGGTCTTGCAACAAGGGGTTAAGATCTAAGCCTTGTAACGGTGTAACAGGCAGATGCCTTGTAAAAGGATTCGAGGTAAAAATCACAAAGGCAAGCAGGCCAAAAAAGATAATACCTAACGCTACCCTGCTAATTAACAAAAGTCGATTGCTGTAATCGGTGTTAATTAAAAACACCAGGCTCCACAGGCTTAATATGCTGAGCCACAAAAGCATAGACCCTTCATGGCTGCCCCAGGCAGCAGTAAGACGATAATACCAGGGCAATGTTGCATGTGCGTGTTGGTAAACTGTGGTTACCGTCAAATCAACTTTGTAAAAAGAGTACAGCAATATACCTAGGCTAACGATCACAAACCCCGACATCGCCAAGGCGGAACGTTGCGCCAATAATGCAGCAACATTGCTGTGCTTGTTGTAGGCATACGACGCTGCACCAGCACTAAGCAATGCCAACATGGCAGCCAGTAATAAAATAAAGTGGCCGGCTTCAGGAATCATTGTATTGTGCTCGCATTGATTGTTCTACTTCTTTTGGCATATAGCTTTCATCGTGTTTAGCCAGTACCTGGCTAGCAACCAGTTTGTAATTATTATCCAGCTGCCCTGTCGCGACTATACCCTGTCCTTCACGAAATAAATCGGGCAAGATGCCATCGTAAGATACCGTTATTTCATTAAGACCATCTGTTAAGTCAAAAGCAACTAACAGGCCTTCGCCTTGACGTTGCACCGAGCCTGGCACCACAATACCCCCCATACGGATCGGTCTATTTACTGGCGCTTGCTCCTGCGCAATTTCTGTTGGTGTGTAATACAAATGAATGTTCTCGTTGAGTGCCAATAAAACTAAAGCAACCACAGCAGCACTGGCCAAGATTATTCCAACGGTGATGTAACAACGTTTTTTCTGTTTAGCGTTCATCATATTGCGCTTTAATCTCATGCTTTGTACGTTTGAATGTTCGGCAGGCCTGCCATGACTGCTGCGCCAATAAGCCCAACACGATACCGACCGATGAATAAATGTAAATACTGTAACTAGCCATGCTTAACCCCTAGTTTTTCTGCAAGCCAATGTGTGCCGCTTTGCGATCGCCACAATAAGGTACGTGTTTTAAGGCAAGTTAAAAACAGATACACAAATCCAAAGCCAACGATGCAAATTAATAAAGGCCACAACATGCTAGGGTGCATCTCAGGTTTTGCAAACTTAGACAGTGTTGCGCCCTGATGGAGGGTGTACCACCAGTTCACAGAAAAATGTACAATCGGAATGTTCACCAAACCCACTAAAGTAAGCACTTGTGCTGCCGTGGCGGGTTGTTGCGCATTGTTTAGAGCATCACGCAATAGAATAATACCAAAGTAAATAAACAACAAAATAAGCTCGGATGTCAAACGCGCATCCCACACCCACCACGTGCCCCACATCGGTTTACCCCAGATAGCCCCGGTGACCAACGCTAAAAAGGTAAATACAGCACCTACAGGTGCACTAGCCGCTGCCCAGTAATCAAATACTCTAATGCGAAATATTAATGCCATCGCAGCAGCAGTAGCCATACCGACATAAATACCCAGAGATAAAAATGCCGCAGGCACATGCACATAAATAATACGAAAAGCATCTTGCTGCTGGTAATCAGCCGGCGCCACAAATAAACCCCAATACAAACCGATAGCAAGAAGCACGAGCCCAGTAATAGCGAAAACCGGAATGATTATCGCCAACAATGCATCAAGATATTTAGGGGCTAATAGTTTTTTCATTGTAAACTCATTCTCAAGCAGCGGATTATCAAAAACGGTAAAGTGCACAGGCTGACGAGCAACAAGGCCAACAGCAAATAAACATAAGCCATATACGGTTCTTGCCATTGCGCACGCAACACGATGCTTTCAGCAAACAATAAAACAGGTAAAAACAATGGTACCAGAATAATCGCGTTCAGTAGGCCTGTTTGTTGCAGCGATAATGTCAACGATGCGCTGAAGGCACTCAGCAAAAACAATATCGGCAAACTTAAAGCAATACTGATGAGCAGTGCAATGCTAACATCGCTTGCAATATTGCCAAGCAAGGCTGCAAAACCGGCAATCAAAATTAACGGCAGCGCTTGCAAGCAAAACTGTACAAACAATTTAATCAAAATAGCATTTGCAAAACCAAGCCTAGATAATATGTATTGCGCGAGATACCCGGTATCTGCATCTTGCTTGAATAGCTGCTCGGTTTGTAAAAACATTGCCAACAACACAGCCACTAAAAATAATCTAGGCAGAATGGCTTGCAAAGCTGGGTCAAAGGGCCCAATGGCAAACATCATGAGCGTTAAAACAAGCGCGTAAAATAAGCAGGGCATCGCCCAACTGGCTTTGTTGCGCCAGAGGCTCATCCATTCACTCTGCAAGCTTAGAATCATGCTGCCTCCAGCAAAATGCTATGGCTTGCAATATCCGCAAGACAATTATGCGATGCAATAACAGCAGCACCACCGCTTTGTTGATGGGCTTGCAATACTTGTTTGATAATTTTTTGGCTTTCTTGATCAAGTGCAGTAAAAGGCTCATCGAGCAACCAAAGCCTTGCTTTACTCAGCAAAGCACAGGCTAACGCAAGGCGTTGTTGTTGCCCGCGCGATAATTGTGAGCAGGGTAAATGCTTTTGTTTTTTGAGTCGCACGGTGCTTAGCGCTATGTCGATAACTTCGTCTGATGTTTTTGACACAGCTGGGTGCCAACGGCATTGTTCTGCCGCGGTTAGCTGCGGCTTGATGGCAAGTTCATGGGCAAGGTAAAAAATCTGGGGTTTTGGATTTTGCCATTGGACATCCCCAGTTGATGGCTTGATCATGCCGAGCAACATTTTTAAGAGAGTGGACTTACCAACACCGTTATCGCCGCGTAACCATACTAGCTCTCCGGCTGTTGCCGTTAAGAAAGAAGGCTTATTTAGCCTGCGCCCATGGCGTTGTAAAACCAAATTTGTTGCTTGCAGCATGTCAATCTCTGCTATATACGATATAATCCTATTTTCGTGGCTATTTTACCATTAACTAAGGCGCAAAACCAATGCTAGAACTGTTATTTAACTTCATACTTTTTCTTGTCAAAACAGCAACCTTGGTGGTAGCGTTCATCATCATTACTGCTTTCATTGCCAGCCTGATTGGCAAGGGCAAGAAACATGAAGAGCACCTCGATATCAGCAAGATCAACGATAACTACGACTCCGTCAAAGACACCATGGAACAAGTCGTGCTCGAAAAAGACGAATATAAAAAATTATGCAAAAATAAAAAGAAAGCCCTAAAAGCAGAAAAGAAAATTGAAGCGCAAACAAAACCCAACTTATTTCTTCTTGAATTTGATGGCGATATCCGTGCTAGCGCCGTTGACTCGCTACGTGAAGAAGTCACTGCCGTACTGAGTAAAGCTAACAGCAAAGATGAAGTGCTTGTCATGGTTGAAAGCCCTGGCGGCATGGTACACAGCTATGGCTTAGCGGCATCACAGCTTGACCGCATCCGCCAACGTGGCATCCCGCTTACTGTTGCTATCGATAAAGTCGCAGCCAGTGGTGGTTATATGATGGCCTGCGTCGCCAACAAGATTATCGCCGCCCCTTTCGCAATATTGGGTTCTATTGGTGTCGTGGCACAGATGCCAAACTTCCATCGTTTTTTAGACAAACATAATATCGATTTTGAGCAACACACCGCTGGCGAATACAAACGTACATTAACGATGTTTGGCAAAAACACCAACGAAGACCGCAAGCGCTTTCAAGAAGAGCTCGAAGAAACACAGGTACTGTTTAAAGACTTTGTTAAAACCCATCGCCATCAAGTTGATATCAATGAAGTGGCCACCGGCAAACACTGGTATGGCAGCGATGCCTTAAAATACAAGCTTGTTGATGAGCTGGCCACCAGTGATGATTATATTCTCAGCAAGCTGGATACACACAATATCTTCAAGCTGGAATATGTCAGCAAAAAACCACTGAGCGAAAAGCTTTCAGGCTTTTTGGGTAATGTTTTAAATATGCATCGCTAATCATAAACAAACATTTCGACAAGCGTGTCAGAAACTTTTCGCGCTGTACGCTTGTCTAAAACCCCTAGTTTTTTCGTCAAGCGTTGTTTATCAACGGCCCTGATCTGATCAAGTAAAATCAAGCCATATTTAGATTGAAATTTACTTTTAACACGAATGGGGAAATCAAAGCCTTTACTGCTTAATGGCGCAACAATCACCGTAGATAACGCTGAAATTTCATTAGGTGAAATGACTACGCAGGGTCGTGTCTTTTTGACTTCACGCCCCACCGTTGGATCAAGACAAACCAACCATACATCATGCCGCATTGGCGGCTCTTGAGATTTATTTTTATTCATTATTCTTCCCAATCATCGACTAAATCGCTGTCTAACCATTCTACATCAATATCATGTTTGTGTGCTTGCAACTCAGCTTCGATTTCTTGCGCCCAGTTAGCGCGAGGTGCCTTAACCGGTTTTATAAGAAGACCATTTTCATGTAGCTCAAATTCAAGCTCACGCCCTTCTAGATCGGCTTGTTGAACGAGCGCTTTGGGGATAAGTATGCCTTTTGAATTGCCTATTGTACGTAAAGCTGTCATGTTGCCTCTCCAGATATGTTATAACTTAATTATAACGTATTTTAAGAAGAAGTCAATATTGACAATAGCCTTAAAATACGATAAAGTGACCTAACCAACACTACCTGGAAGAAGATATGCTCTCCGATGCAGCAAGTAGCTTTTTAAATGGCATGACAGACGAAGCTGGTTTCAAAAAACTACTGCATGAAAACCTACGCGATGCAGCTATCAGCCAGGGAATCCCCAGCGCCCAGCATGCCTATGGTAACTGCTATTTAAAAGGTACCGGTGGTCGCAACGCTAACCAAAAAGATTTCAAAAAAGCTGCCTATTGGCACCGCTGTGCAGCAAAGCAAGGCTATGCCCCCGCGCTAAATAGCTTGGCAATTAGCCATGAGCTTGGGCATGGTGTGGAAACAGATAGTATCAGGTCCCTTTGCCTCTATGACTACGCAGCGAATCTTGGTAGCCGATCTGCCGCAGAAAACTTATGCGACATTTTTGCAACAGGCAAAATTGGACGTGAAACTATACCTCCAAATCAGAATCTTTCCCTGCATTATTATCAGATGTCTTTGAATAACGCAGCTGAAAACTCACACAAGACAGCACATGATGATTTTTGTGGCAGCAATAACAATAACGCTCCCACAGCTAAAAAATCCAAGATCAGCTCCGCGCTGATTACCTACTGATAAATCAACGCCATTGCATTCTTGGGCCACCTGGCGCAGCCAAATTAACTTCGGTGTCGAAAAGTGATGGCCGTGAGCGATTTAATACCAAAGACGTTGTTCCGTTTTGACTGAGGTTTTGCATATCCATGCCAAACAATCTTGCTTGTGCTGGGACAAAATTGAAAACACATGAAAAAGGCTGCATCAGTATGGTTCGGGGGTTCTGCGCATCGTTATCCATCAGCACGGGCCACTGATAGTCGTTA
>JAJFKJ010000001.1 GCA_021773275.1 Gammaproteobacteria bacterium | reverse complement strand
TTCTCGCATTTCACTGCAACTTGTCTGTAGTGCTACTCATTAACAGCCGCTGGTTTTTGTGTTTTTTCATAATCTTCAATTCTGAGCTCCTTTTCAACACGTTTGATATCGCTCATGACCATAATTTTGCACAATTCTTCGACATCCATTTGAGGCTCCCAGCCAAGCATTGTTTTTGCTTTGCTATAGTCGCCGATAAGCAGGTCTACTTCTGCTGGTCGATAAAATTCCGGGTTCACTCTCGTAACAATCTTGCCCGTGCTTTCATCAATCCCAACTTCATCTTTACCCTGCCCGCTCCACTTAACAAAGATGCCAGCGGCAAGAAATGCCATCTCTACAAAAGAGCGTACTGTATACGTTTTATTTGTTGCAAGCACAAAAGTATCTGGAGTATCAATCTGCAGCATTTTATGCATACAGGTAACGTAATCTTTTGCATAACCCCAGTCACGCTGTGCACCCATATTCCCCAACTCTAGCACTTCCTGCTGGCCCAGTTTGATTCTTGCAACGGCATCAGTGATTTTTCGAGTTACAAATTCAATACCGCGCAGTGGTGATTCATGGTTGAATAAAATGCCGCTGGATGCAAATATGTTGTATGACTCTCTATAATTTACTGTTATCCAATGAGCATACAACTTAGATACAGCATAAGGACTACGCGGATAAAATGAAGTGTTCTCATTTTGTGGTATTTCCTGCACCTTACCAAACATTTCAGAAGAAGACGCTTGGTAGAATTTTATTTTATCATTAACAATTCTAATCGCTTCTAATATTCGATGTGGGCCTAATGCCGTTATATCGGCTGTAGTGAAAGGCTGTGTAAATGAGGCTGCAACAAAGCTTTGCGCGGCAAGATTATAGAATTCTTCAGGTTCATATTTTTCTAATGAACGAATTATATCACTTAAATCCGTTACATCTGCAGGCTGTAGAACCAGGTTCTTTCGACCTAGTAAATTGAGTTCACGTAATCTCCAATCATTGACCGAACTTGTACGGCGCACCAAAGCAATAACTTTATAGTTCATATCTAAAAGATATTCGGCCAAATAAGCCCCATCCTGTCCTGTAATTCCTGTAAGCATTGCTACTTTCATAAAGCCTCCTTAAAAGTATTATTCAAAAAATATATTGAGTGGTTCTGCCGTGCGAGCTATAAAACTCGAGTCAGCTGAAACGCCCCATTTTTGTAGTTGCACATTGATACCAGATACCAGCTTGCGGCCCTCTTCCAGTTTTTTAACCTGCACTGCAAGCTCGACTACCGTAGCTGCATAGCTTGCTGGATCATGCGTTTGCTTAACCCATGCACGTGCCTGGACTCCATAGCTCTGATGCTTTAAGGGGTCGTCGCAGAATTTCTGCAAGACTCTTTGCAAGTCATCAATCTCGTTGCTTATATCTATTTTAATTGCCACCGTATCCGGTAGATTTTTATAGTGCGACACATTGCTAACCATTGTCACCTTACCATACAGCATCGCTTCAATCGTCGAGGCTGATGCCATTTCAAGCACGGGGAATCTTAGGCACGACACAAGATCTGCATTGTTAATTTCATGATGCAATACCTCATTGCTCACTTGACCCGTAAAACTAATCTCAACACCCAGTTTGTTTGCATGTTCCTGTAAAATTTTTCTTTGCCGTTCTTCAACAAAGCCGACTAGGCGATATGACCACTGCTTGGCTAGACTTGGATTTTTCCCTAAGGCTGTAATTATACTTTTACAACGCTTATTTACGTTGATATGGCCAAAGGTTAGCAGCGTATGCTTATTGCTTTGCGAGCTTAGCTTTGGCTTACCATCGTAGGGCAAAGTGGTTTTATAAAGTAATGGCGTTACCGCGATGGGGCCCGGGCATGAGCGCAAAAATCTATCGTTTGCAATATCTGAATGGACGAGCGAACCTAAAGCTGATCTAGCTATCCATTCTGTCATGGGGAAGTCCTTGGCAGCTATAGAAATATAGTTTTTATTGTGAACCATTTGTTCAAAATGTTTAGTTGCACCTTCTCCATAACAATCGTCAATAACTTGTGATTTTTCTGCAGATGATGTGAGCTTACAAAAATCAAGAAAAAGGTTGGTGAGCATGTAATCATGAAAAATCACTATGCCCGGGTACTTTTGCATAAGCTCCAACACCCCTTTGTGATAATCGTAATAATTGCCAATCTGATAAATAATCATATCATTGCTGGTCATTATTTTTGGCACACGAATGTAATCGTCCCAGTTTACAGCATTACCCGCAAAATCTTGACGTCTCGATTCCAGCTGGCCTTCAGCTTCTGAACAAACAACACCAACACGGTGGCCCAGTTTTTCAAGGTGCAACTTAAGCAAATCGCTTGTTGTTGCAATTGCCGAGCTCTGTGAAGCGGGAGTAACTAGGACAAAATTCATGCCAGCAATCTCTCCACAGTCTTGGGCCATGTGGCACCGAAACTATTCCATAAGCTGCGTGCAGCAATACCTTTTTCTAATGTCCTTTGTTTATTACAAATAGCTTCCGTCATTACACTTGCCAGCTCAAAAGCATCCGGCTGAACCACCCAGCCTGTGATGTCATTTTTGACAAGATTTAGTAAACCTCCGCTATCGGCTCCTGTTATAATGGCCTTCCCGGCAGTAGCAGCTTCCATTGAAACGTAACCGAGCGAATCTTCATCCAAAGGCAGGTAAGCACAAGCCTGTGCCCCATTAACGTAATCTGCTATTTTTTCTCTTGGTAAAAAGCCCAGGTCTAACTTTAAGCGATCACCTACTTCCAGTTTTTCTGCCAAGCTCAGTAATTGGTCTTTGTCTTTCTCTGTATCAGGAGGTCCTGCAATAATCAAACGAACATTGCTCGGTGTTTTTGCCAAGGCCTCGATAAGCAGATATTGTCGTTTCATCTCATTTATTCTACCGCCTGCAAAAATGTAGGCTTGCGAATCACCCCCTGTAAACAACTCCGGCTGATTTACAGGAGGCAATAAAACTTTACTTTTTATGCCATTGTATTTCTCTAACCTATCTTTTGTAATATTTGAGTTAGTAAAAAGACGGCTTGCACCTGAAAACGTCATATTATCTGCTTTTGTTATCAGTTTTTTAAGCTCTTGCATCTCTGGCCGCCCATCAAACAAGTCATATACTTGGCGAAACTGATGCAAAATCCAGAAGGTTTTGTTAGGGTGTGGAATCATGTATGCTGGAAATTTTAAGGCAATTACTTTGTCAACATTATTTAAACATAAATTCTGGCACATCAGCATTTGCGAGACAATATTTTCTGGTGGGTTGTATGCAAAAGGTATTCTGAGCAGTTCGGCACTATGGCCTGCCGCAATAATGTTTCGCTGCAAGTTAACTGCCAACTCTTCGCCACCGCCCCACACAAAAGGCTCCATATTGTTTACAATCAACACCTTCATGAAAGCAAGCTCTCCACTACATTATCCCAACTGATGTCGAGCTCTTCTATACGCTGCCGCGCGTTTACGCCTTGTTTTTTTGCAGCATCTCGGTCACTATATAGTTCATCCATTGCTGCAGCTAAAGCTTTTGGGTCTGGCTCACATACATAACCATTAGTATTGTGTTGCACAAGCTCAAGTACCCCGCCTGCATCTGTTGTTGTAATAATAGGCTTGCAGGAGTAACTTGCCTCTAAACTTGGGTAACCATAGGAATCTTCATCTAAAGGAAGATAAGCCACAGCCAAGCAGCTTGCATACAGTTCTATTTTTTCTTCTTCTGACACATAGCAATTGTTAAAGACAACCCTATCAGATAAACCATGTTTTTTAATTAAACTCCTCAGCCTCTTTACATATCGGGGGCTTCCAGAAACTCCAGCGATTCGTAGTTTTACTGCTGTGCGTGTATGCGCCATAGCCTCGACCAAAAGATGTTGTCTCTTGTGGTCTTCAACCCGGCATAAATATAAAATCTCATCATTTTGCCTCGCGTAGTGAAATTTTTCAGCCTGAAACAACGGGGGATATAAAACCTTGCTCTGTACATTGTTGTACTTTCCCAGCCTTTGCGAAACAACCTTTGAATTAGTAAAAACTTTTTTTGCCTCATTCAAAGCGGCAGTATCAGCGGAAATTAGTGCCTTACGGAAGCGTCGCGCCTCCTCTGTATTTGGCATCGGACAATATTTACTGCCCCACAAATCATACATGGCTCGAATATGATGAATAAACCAAAGAACTTTATTTGGATGTGGAATCACATGAGCGGGGGGACGAAAACAAATTACCTTATCAATAGAGTCTGGCAAGTTAACCCAGCGGTAACTTGCCATTTGATTAAAAAGAAGTTTTGGGTCGTCCACATGAGGCAAACATATTTTTTCAACTTGATGCCCGCGCTCAAGCAGGGTCAGCTCAAGCCAATCTACAATATTGCGCGCACCACCCAGGCAGAAAGGCGAAAAAGAGGTACACAAAGCAATCTTCATGCCAATACCTTTTGCATAGCCTGCGTAATTTGATCAACATGTTCTTTACTTACACCAAGATGGGTTGGCAGGTTAACGCCTTGCTGCGCCCATTTATTGGCAACAGGATAAATTGAATCTTCAAAATAAGGGGGCATAATATGAAGGGGATAGAAAACCGGTCGTGTCTCTATGCCATGTTCTTGTAAAGTTTCCATAAACACGTCTCTAGAAACGTTTACGCCTTCTTTGAGGAATATATTGTACATCCAGTAAGCATGCTTAACATTGGGATCCTGTTCTGGCAAT